>NZ_JBEOST010000024.1:0-19368 GCF_040303145.1 Streptomyces sp. NPDC096079 | reverse complement strand
CCTCTGCCGCCGGTACGGGCTGCGCCGGGGTGGGCGCCGCCGTCGTGACGGGCTCCGCCGGGGCGGGCTCGGCCGTCGGTTCGGGCTCCGCCCCCGGGGCCGGCTCCGGCGGCGCTGCCGGCGGGGCTTCGTTCCGCCTCGCGCGCCAGTGCCCGGGGCCGTAGTCGGGCGCGTCCGTCCAGTGTTCGGGCGCGTCCATGTCGTTCCTGGCTACGACGGTGACCACCTCGGTCCCCTCTCGTCGGTCGCCCGGAGGAACGGCCCGGCGGGCACGCCCGGTTCAGACGGGGCGGAGCGGGCGGCCCGCCGGGGCGAGACCGTGCCGCTCGAGGACGGGACGCAGTGCCCGCACCGCGTAGAAGTTCCGGGACTTGACGGTGCCCGACGGGATGCCGAGCACGGCGGCCGCGTCCGTGGTGGACCGGTCGTTGAGGTGCAGCTCCACCAGCACCTCCCTTTGGTGCTCGGGCAGTTCGGCGAGCGCGTCGCCGACGGCCTGCGCGGTCACGATCTCCTCGTACGGGTCGTCGGGGCCCGCACGGTCCTCCGGCGTCTCGTCGCCCAGCTCCTTCACCCGGGCGGACTGCGCCCGGAAGTGGTCGATGGAGATCCGGCGGGCGACGGTGAACAGCCAGGGCCGACCGTGCTCCGGACCCCGGACGAGAGCCTGGGGGTTCTGCCAGGCGCGCAGGAAGGTCTCCTGGAGCATGTCCTCGGCCTTGCCCCGGTCCCCGCTGGTGAAACGGAGCAGGGCGCGCAACAGGGCGGAGGCGTGCAGCCGGTGGAGCTCCGCCAGAGTGTCGCGGTCCATGGTGGGGCGGGGCCGCGCCCCCGCGTGGATGTCCGGTCCCGCTCCCGCGCGGACCGCGCCGTCGGCCCCGCCTTCGTGCCTTGTCACCCCGGTCGTTCCTCCCCGCCGCGCGTCGGCGACTCGGGGGTAGCGGACGGCGGCACCGATCTGCCGACGGTTCTGGGCACGCCGGACTGGTCGGAACGACCTTGGCAATCGTGACTAACGCATGGCTAATGATTCGGATGTGACCGAGGGCTGTCCGGTAACGCCTCCCTAATCCTCTGACCGGTGTGCAGTGCAGGCGGTACCGGGTGGGTGGCACCGGCCCGCCCCGTACGCGCCGCGGACCGCGCCCGTGCGTCCGAACGGAGTCCCTGACGGGCAGGCCTAGGAGGGCGGGAACGGCTCCGGCCCGCCGCCGCTCACGGCCTCCGGGGCGCGGTAGCCGCCCGGCCGCCACCCCCGCCGGCGGCCCCGTTGCAGTACGGCGGACGCCCCCGCCACCCCCGCCAGCACCGCCGTGGAACCGGCCGCCACCCATCCGGCGGACCCTGCGGCGGAACGTCCTGGCGCGGTCGGCATCACCACGCCGGGGGCAGCCGCCCGGACCGCCGCGCCGCCGCCCTCCTCGGGGAGCACGGCCGTCACGGCGGCGATCGGGTCGACCGAGCCGTACCCCCGCGTCCGGTCCGGCATCGGCTCGCCAGGACCCGTCGTGGTGGCGCGGAGCCGGTGGACCAGGGCCTCGGCGCTCAATTCCGGTCGGCGGTCCAGGACGAGGGCCGCAGTCCCGGCCACCAGCGCCGCCGCGTAGCTCGGCCCGGAGGCGGTGAAACTGCCCCGGCCGCCCGGCCCGGGGCCCATCACGGCCTCGCCGGGCGCCGTCAGGTCGACCCGGCCCTCGGGGGCCTGCCCGGACGCCTTCCCGCCGGGGCCGGTCGCCGCCACCGCCACCACCTGCGGAAGGGCCGCGGGGTACGCGGGTCCCTTCGCCCCGTCCGGGGCGGCCGGGGCGATCACGACGGCGCCCTCGGCGACCGCGTACCGCACGGCGCTCCGCAGGGCCGGGCTGTCCGTGCCCGCCACCGCCACCACGGCGATCACCCGGGCGCCGCCGCCGACGGCCGCCCGGATGCCCCGGGCGAGGAGTTCGGGGGTGGTGTTCCCCCGCCGGTCGGTGACCGGCACGTCGAGGATCCGAGCCTGGGGCGCGATCCCCGCGAAACCGGCGCCCGGGGTGCGGGCCGCCGCGATCAGACCGGCCGTGAAGGTGCCGTGACCGACGCAGTCCGCAGCCGTGCCCCCGCCGTCGAAGAGGCGCGGGGTCCGCCTCAGCCGGTCGCCCAGCAGCCCGGCGGCGTCGTCCACCCCCGAGCCCACCACGGCCACCGTCACCCCGGCCCCTTCGGACAGCGGCCAGACCGTGTCCGGGCGCAGCAGCGCCTGGGGCCAGGGGAGTCCGGCGACCTTCCGGTCCGACTTCTCGCGGCAGGTGTCGCCCGGGAGCCGCTGCGTGACAGCGGGCAGCGAGGCGGGATCCGTGCCCACCGTGCCGGCCACCGCCTCGGCGCCGGTCCCGCCGCCCGGGCCCGGCACGGCCGCCGCACTCACCGGCAGCAGGACCAGGGCCCCGCACAGCAGAGCCGTCGAGAGAACCGCCGCCCCGCTCCGCCTCACGCGACACCGTCCGGCACCCGGTCCCAGGGCACGTCCTGAGGCAGCAGCAGGCTCAGCTCGGCCACGTCGTCGACATCGAGCCGGCTGAGCCGGCCCGCCTGCCGGGTGATCATGGTCTCCAGGACCTGGCGGGCGAAGCGGCCGTTGCCGAAGTTCCGGTCGCGCGGCACCGCCGCGAACAACTCGCCCAGCACCGCCAGCGTCTCCGGCGGGCACACGTACCCCGCCTTGTCGGACAACGCCTCCACGATCCGTACCAGTTCCTCGTCGGTGTAGTGCTCGAAGACGACCGAACGGGAGAAGCGGGACGCCAGGCCCGGGTTGGAGTCCAGGAAGCCCTGCATCTCGTCGGCGTACCCGGCGACGATGACCACGACCTCGTCGCGGTGGTCCTCCATCAGCTTCATGAGGGTGTCGACCGCCTCCTGTCCGAAGTCGCTGCCCGTGCCGCCGCGTGGCGTCAGGGTGTACGCCTCGTCGATGAACAGCACGCCACCGCGCGCCCGGTCGAAGGCGTCCTTCGTCAACTGCGCGGTGTGGCCCACGAACCGACCCACGAGATCCGCCCGCGCCGTCTCCACCAGCTGACCGCCCGGCAGTACGCCCAGCTCGGCGAGCAGCTGCCCGTACAGCCGGGCCACCGTCGTCTTGCCGGTGCCGGGCGGGCCCGAGAAGACCACGTGATGACTGATCGTGGCGGTCGGGAGCCCGGCCTCCTTGCGCCGGTTGACCTGCTTGATCAGATTGACCAGATCCTCGACCTGCTCCTTGGCGGCGGGCAGGCCGATCATCGCCCGCAGTTCGTCGAGGAGTTCCGTCCTGCGCTCCTCCGGTGCACCGGACGCCGCGACCGCCCTGGCGGCCTCCGCACCCACGTCCTCCGGCTTGAGCAGCGCCAGATCGGTGTTGCCGATCTCGGGCAGCGCGGCCAGCCGGGACGCCTGCCGGTCCACCATCTCCTCGAACACCTTCCGCGCCGCCCGGCCGTTGCCGAAGTCGGCGCCCTTCGTCATGGTCTCGAAGTGCAGCGTCAGCGCCTCGCGGGTGCCGTCGGCGAGCTGGTAACCGTGCGAGGCGGCGGACAGCGCCACGATCGTGGTCAGCTCGTCGTCCGCGTAGTTCACGAACTCCACCGTGCGGCTGAACCGGGACGCCAGGCCCGGGTTGGAGTCGAGGAAGCCCCGCATCTCCTCCGAGTACCCGGCGACGATGACCACGACCTCGTCGCGGTGGTCCTCCATCAGCTTCACCAGCGTGTCGATGGCCTCCCGGCCGAAGTCCGGGCCGCTGCCGCCCGTCCCTTGCGACAGGGTGTACGCCTCGTCGATGAACAGCACGCCCCCCAGCGCCTGCTGGAAGACCTCCGTCGTCTTGATCGCCGTCCCGCCGATGATCGACGCCACCAGGTCCGCCCGCGCCACCTCCACCAGATGGCCCGACGGCAGGACGTCCAACTCGGCGAGGATCGAACCGTACAGCCGGGCCACCGTCGTCTTGCCGGTGCCGGGCGGCCCCGCGAAGATCAGGTGGCGGCTCATCGGCAGCGCGGGCATCCCCGCCAACTCCCTTCGCCGGGCCAGCTTGTTGAGGTTGACGAGGGTGGCGACCTGTTCCTTCACCCCGTCCAGGCCCACCAGCGCGTCGAGCGCCTCCAGCGGCCCGTCCGGCCGGCGCGACGCGGCGGGCGCCGCCGCCACCGCGCCCTCGCGGGCGGAACCGTCCGGAGCGCCCTCGCGGACCTCCGCCCCGCGCGGCCCGTCCGCCGCCGGCCCCGGCCCGCCGGCCTCGGCCGCCGACTCCCCGTACGAGTCCGGCAGCTCGTTCTCCGTGCTGGTCAGGTTCTCCACCGCGAGCCGCGCCGACGGCGTGAGCTGACGCACGCCCGAGCCGCCGTTCCCGGAGACCGTGCAGTCGTGCACGCGTACCGCCTCCGTGGAGTCCACCCGGATGCCGTCGCCGGTGTTGTCCACCGCCTCGCAGCGGTTCAGCGCGGCCCGGCCGCCCACCGCGACCCGGAATCCGTGCCGCCGGCAGGACCGCACCCGGGTCCGGGCCGCCGTCAGCTCCCCGCCGTCCTCGACCAGCACCCCTTCCTGCGGTGCGTCGGCGACCTCGCAGTCCCGCAGCGTCGCCACCCCGCCTCCGCCGACCGACACGCCGGCCGCACTGGTCTCCCGGACCGTGGTGGTGCCGACGTACGCGTCGCCGCCGTCGGCGATCCGCACCCCCGCCTGCCCGGTGGCCGAGATCTCCGAACCCTCCAGGCGGCCCCGGCCGCCCCGGGTCACCTCCACCCCCGCCCCGGCCACGTCCGACACCTGGAGACGCCGCAGCATCGGGTTCGCCCCCTCCAGCACGCGCACCCCCGCCGCCGCGCCGCCGCGCACCGTGAGCCGGTCGAAGTCCGGGGCGCTGTCGCCGGTCAGCTGGACTCCGGCCTCCTTCGCGTCCCGCACCGCGCACCGCTTGAACGAGGGGCCCGAGGACTCCTCCACCCAGATGCCGGTGCCTTCGGCCGCGGTGACCTCGCACTCCTCGAACGTGCCGCGCGAACGCCCCGTCACATGGACGCCGTTGCCCTTGGTCCGGGAGACCCGGCAGCGGCTCAGCAACGGATCGGTGCCCTCGGCGAGCGCTATTCCGTGCACCTTCGTCGCGGACACCGAGCAGTCCTCCAGGACCACCCGCTCCTTGGAACTGATGTACACGCCGAGGAGGCAGTCCCGCACCGAGGTCCGCACCACTCGGGTGGAGCTGTTCTCCTCCAGGGCGATGGCCGGCTTGTCGGTGGCCGAGATCTCGCAGTCCTCGATCAGCCCCCGGCCCTCGCCGTTCGCGCACACCCCGTTGCCCCGGGCATCGCGCAGCACGCAGTTGCGGAAGGTCGGATTGGCCCCCTCTCCGATGACCACCGCCGAGGTCCCCAGGTGCTCCACCACACAGCCGTCGATCACGCTGGTGCCCGTGGAGGTCTCCACGATCCCCGCCCCGCCCGGGTTGGTCACCCGGCAGCCCCGCATCGCCAGCGAACCCTGCTGCCGGGTCAGCAGGGCCGTCCAGGCGTTCCCCACCACCTCGCAGTCCTGGAGCGCCGCCTGTCCGCGCGGCACGTCCACGACGGGCAGTTCGTCGTCCAGGCCCTGGAGCAGCAGCCCCGTCAGCTGCACCGCCTCGGCCACCACCTGCACCACCGTTCCCCGGGGCGGCACGATCCGCACGGTCCCGTTCGGGTCCTCGGCGGTGATGGTCACCATCTTGGTGACGACCAGGTTCTCCTCGTACCGCCCCGGGCGCACCGAGATCACCGCGCCGCTGCGCGCGGCCTCCAGAGCGGCTCCGATCGTGCGGTACGGGCCGCCGGCGGACGGGCGGTCGTGCTGCGCCTCGGCGCTCACGGTCAGCACATGGCGCGACATGCGTGGATGATCCCTTTCAGGCGGAGGTGCACTGGACACGGGCGGCGTCGCCCGCGTGATGGGCGTAGGTCTGCTGCGAACCGGACCAGTCCAGGCCCCGGTCGTGCAGCTTCACCGTCAGCACGCCGCCGGTGATGCGGACGTCGCCCGCGCTCACCCACTGGCCCCGCCGGGACGGCTGGTCGACGTTGAAGGACCGCAGGATCGGATCGTTGCCCGTGGCTCCCGCGTGCACCGTGTAGTAGGCCGGTCTGCCGCCGACCACCTTGATGTCGCTGTTGTTCGGGATGTGCACCGAGACCTGGCAGGTGCCGGAGGTGACGGCGCCGGTGCGGAAGGTCCAGCGCAGCGCGTTCCCGGCGTCCGAGCCCGTTTTCCCGGACATCGGCAGCGAGAGGAAGCTGCCGTTGCAGCCGTCGCCCGCGTGACCGCCGGAGCTGAACTTCTGCCAGCCCTCCTTGCCGTCCGTGAACCAGCCGCTGTACGTGAAACTCGCACCGCTGCCGGCGCAGCTCGGCCCCGCCAGGGCCGCGTACCGAGCCTTCGCCGGAGGGGGCGGGGGCGCCTGGGTGGCCGGCTTCTGCGGGGCGGCTGTGGTCTCCCGGGGCGCGGCCGGGACCTTGGTCGGCGCGGAACCGCCTCCGGGGGCGGAGGTCGGGTCCGGGCTCTGTCCGGCACCGGGCGCCCGGGTGGAGGTGGGCGCCGGGCCCGCGCCCACTCCGGCACCGATCCCGGCGACACTCGTGGCCAGGGGGCCCTTCCCCGCGACCGGGGACGTCTTCCCCGGGGCGTTCGTCGTCCCCGGTGCGAGGGTGCCGGGCAGCGTGGAGCCCTTCTCCGGTGCGTCCGCCCGCGGTACGAAGCCTCCGGGGCCGCCGTCGGCCTGGCTGTACCCGGTGGGCCGCGGCGGTACGGACCCCGGCCCCGAACCGCTGCCGCCGCCGAGCTGCGAGAGCAGCAGCGGCACGCCCATCAGGACCACGCCCGAGGTGGCCGCCGCCGCGATCATCGGCTTCGACAGCCGCCGTGCGGGCCGGGGCTCGGCCCGCGCCGCCGTCCCGGCGGCTCCGACGGCCTGCGCGGCGAGGCCGTCCGCGTCGGAGGCGGCCTGCGCGCCGTCCCCGGAGGCGCTTTCCGGAGCTTCTTCTTCGCCGGTCGTTCCCGTGCCGGCCCCGGCATCGCTCCCGCTCTCGCCGGTGACGGGCACGGCCGGGGCGGCGCCGGAAGAAGCGGCCGGGGGCGTGGCCGGGGTCTCCGGCTCGGCGACGGCATCCGGGACCGGTTCCGGTGCCACGGGTCCCGCGACCGGCACGCCTCCGGCCTCTCCGTCCGGCTCCCCGCCGGGTTCTGCCTCCGGCTTGCGTCCGGGCTCGCCCTCCGGCTCCTCGCCCGTCTGCTGCCAGGCGACCGCGGGCAGGCTGATGGATCCCGCGTCCTGCCCGGCGGCTCGTCCGGTCCGCACCTCGTTGTCGTCCACCGTCATTCCC
This sequence comes from Streptomyces sp. NPDC096079, assembly GCF_040303145.1. NCBI lineage: Bacteria > Bacillati > Actinomycetota > Actinomycetes > Kitasatosporales > Streptomycetaceae > Streptomyces > Streptomyces sp. NPDC096079. Next base: position 11,995 of record NZ_JBEOST010000024.1, on the reverse strand, counting down.
CTCGGTCGTCGCGAACCCTCCGCGCACGTACGAACGGACCGGCGCCGCTCCGTGGTTCACCACTCCGGTCAGCCCAGCGGATGAACCTCGGTCCCCTCCGGCGCCGGGGTCAGGACGAAGGCGGCGGCGCGCTCGACGACGTCCTGCCCGAGGGGGCCGGGTGCCGTGTAGCCGGGGTCGCCCAGGTGCGCCAGCAGCTCCGGGTCGGGGGCGAGCGCGTAGTGGTCCAGGTAGTACGTGACGGCGTCCGTCCACACCCACCGCCCGTCCGTACGGAAGGTGAGCGGCACCTCCGCGACCCGGGAGGCGTCGAGGACGTCGTCCATCAGGACCGGCGTCGCGAGCACGGGCGTCCCGGCCGCAAGCCGCTCCAGCAGCAGGGCGTGCAGCTCGGGGTCCTCGACCACCGGGTGGTCCGTGGCGAAGCCCGGCCCCGTCACCGGGTCCGCGTGGTCGAAGACGGAGGCGAGCCGGAACTCCGGCCGGGGCTCGGGGTCGGTCATGGCGGGTTCCTGTCCTGGGATTCTGGGCGGGCCGGAGCGGCCCGGCGTTCCGTGAGCTCCCGGGGGAACGTACGGCACACCGGGACCGGTTCAGATCCACCGGCGTGTCAGCGCGGTCAGGTCCACGAGGACAGGACGAAGGAACCGGGGGTGGGAGACTCGGTCGTCTCGGCCGTGCCTGCCGTCTCCTCCGTCTCCTCCGTCTCCTCCGTCTCCTCCGTCTCCTTCCTCTCCTCCGTCTCCTCCATGGAGCCGTCGTCGACGAGGTAGCCGTCCGGTGCCGGAGTCGTCACCGGCACGTCGCCGGGGGGCAGCAGGCCGTCCGGCGGCATGTGGGCGCCGAGAAGGGTGGCCTCGACCGTGCCGTCCCCGTCTGCCGGCAGGGACAGACGGACCCAGTGGTCGGGGGTGAGCCGAGGCGTTCCGTCCGGCCCCCAGACGACCTTCTGGGCCACGACCGTGTGTCCCGTGCCCGCCGGGTCCGTGCCGGTCACCGAGGGGACGAACCACAGCGCGGACCGGGGGGCGTACGCGGTGAGCGGCAGTCCGGGCCGCAGCTTTCGCAGCTCCCGCAGCGTGTCGGCGGCGTACGAGCGCTCCACGTCCGCGCCCAGCCCGCAGGCGGCGAACCGCAGCGGCTTCGCGGTGTCCCACACCCCCTCGTCGGCCAGCCGGGACAGCACGACGGCCAGTTCGCCGGGCGCGACCCGCTGCCCGCGCCAGACGGGCGCCCCGTCGTTCCCCGTGATGTGGCTGGCGAGCGTGAAGAACCGGTCGTCCCGGGGGAAGCGTCCGACGACACCGCGGACCCGGTCCGCCTCGGCGTCGCCGGCGTCGGGGTCGACGAGGTGGCGGGTGTCGTTGCCCTGGTGGGAGAGGGCGAGGGCCCTGACGAGTTCGCCGATCCGCTCGTCGGAGGTCCGGACGGTGGCGGGGGCGTCGTCGACGGCGTCGGCAGACGTGGGGAGGGGGGCGGGGGCGGAGGGCCGCTCGTTCCCGAACTCGATGAAGAGGTCTCCCGCGTCGTCCTGGTCCAGCAGGTTGGTGACCTTCTTCTCCTTCTTCGGGGCGGACGGCTCGGAGTCGCCCTTCATCGCGTTCTTCTCGTCGCCGAGGTACTTCGCCTCCTGGCGCATCCGCTCCCCGCCGACGCGCTGGTAGTGCTCCCTGAAGCTCTCCTCGCTCTCGAACATCTTCGCGAGCTCGTGGTACATGCCCTCGTAGTCCCTGTGGGGGGAGATGCCCTCCGGCTCGTCGAACATGGTCGCGATGCCGTAGTGCTTCTCCAGGTCCGCGAAGACGAACCGCAGCGAGGACTTGCCCCGCACCGGGGACGTCTCGGCGGTCTTGGGGCCGGTGCCGTAGGGGTTGTCCGGGTTCAGCACGAGCTTCCTGTTCTCCGGCACGGGAGCGAAGAGCTCGGTGAAGGTCTTCTGACCGGACTTCACCGCGTCGAGCTCGCGGGACGAGATCCGGAAAGAGGGCGCAGGGGGCAGCTTCGGCAGGGGGTCGAGCCCCTGCTTCTCGCGCTCCGCGTCATCCTCGGCCCGCCGCCGAGTGAGCCTGGCGTTCTCGGCGGCCCGCTCCCTCTCCTCCGGGGTGGACCGCGGCTCCTTGTAGCTGACGTACTTGCTGTAGGTCGTGTAGGAGGAGAAGTCCGCCTGGTAGTACTGGTGGAACTCGTGGAAGAGCCGGCGGATGTCCTCGGTGTCCTCCGTGCTCAGCTCGGCCAGGCGGCGCACGTCGCCGTCGGACGTCACCGTGTCCCGCCCCCGCAGCCTCATGTACGACTCCACGATCCAGTGGAAGGTCACGTCGCGGTTGAGACCGCTGCTCTCGGCCTTGGCTTCCTCGTCGGAGCCCTTCGGCCGGAGGAAGTGGTGCTTGTCCCGGTAGTAGAAGCCGAAGGGGTCCGAGTCGACCATCATGACGGCCGCCCGGTACGCCAGTCTGGCGTCCGGGTCCTTGTCGATGTCGCCCCAGAGGTAGCGGTACCGGTTCATGACCTCGACGGCCCCCCGGTGCTCGGCCTCGTGGTCGTGGAGCTCCGCCCTCTTGGCCCTGGACTTCCCGTCGCCCCCGTACATCAGCTTCGAGTTGGCCTTCTCGATGTCGTGGAAGAGGATCGCCTTGACGACCGCGTCCACGGGCACCAGCCGCTCCGCGCTGTCCCGGTCGCGGTGGGCGAGCTTGAGGTACTGGCCGAGGACCATCTGCGCGTGCTGGAAGAAGGTGTATCCCTCGCTCGTCGCGCAGATCTCCTTGTAGAGGGGGTCGAGTTCGGGGTAGTCCCGGATCAGGCGGTCGATCACCCGGTGCAGGGACGTGCCCTCCCGCCACAGCTCGGTGAGGTCCTTGCCCACCTGGCGCTGGAGGTGGGCCTCCTCCGGCTGCCGTCGCCGCATGTCGTCGAAGTCGTGGACGAGGGGCGAGTCGGTGATGTTGAGGTCGGCCTTGACCTCCTGGCTCTGGAGGGAGAGGACGAGTCCGATCTCGGCGTGGGAGGCCCAGGGCAGGACCGTGTTCTTCATGAACGTCTCCACGACGTCACGGGCGTGGAAGTCGGCGGGGGACGCCAGTTCCGGGTCGGGCTTGCCGAGGAAGTCCAGGGAGACCGGCTCGCCCTGCGGGTCCTTCAGGTGCGCCCGGTAGTCGCCCAGGAACTTCTTGAGGTCCTCGAGCCGCCTGCCGAAGGACAGGTTGGGCCGGTTGCCGTAGGGCTCCGGGGGCATGTCGGGCTCCAGAAGGTGTCCCACCCTGCGCTCGGCGGGCCGCTGCCGGGACTGTTGCCACGTCTCGTGGAACTGCCGCAGCTGGCCGGAGATCCCCCGGAGGACGTCGGGGGAGTTGACGTGCCCCGCGTTCTGGACCCAGGGGTTGTACCGCTCCTTCAGCTGCGGCGCGTCCACGGGCGGGATGCCGAGGCGGTCGCGCAGCACGTCGACGTGGACCGCCTCGCCGTCCCGGAAGTCCCCCGTGTACTCGTCGGGGGTCAGGCCGGTCTCCTCCCTGTTGCCGTAGTACGTGATCAGGGAGTTCGGCCGGATGCTCCGGCGCAGCAGGAGGAGGTTCTCGCCCCGCACGCCGAACTGGTTGCGCTCGCCCGACTGGTCGGTGTTGAGGGGCCGTCCGGCGAGGGGCCGGTCGGCGCTGGGCGCGGGGTCCTCGTCGGCGCCGTCGGACGTGTCGGTCTCCTTGTGGTCGGGGATCGGGACGGGAGCCGAGCCCTGTGCCTGGCTGTGCCACCGGTCCCGGTAGATCCTCTCGACCTCGCTCTCGGGATTCTCCTCGGGATCGCGCAGGCCCTCGGGCGTGAGGGACGCGCTGCCCCGGTAGGGGTGCCCGAGCGAGCCGGCGTCGTGCTCCGGAACCGAGGCCGACGTGATCTGCTGGTAGACGTGCAGGGGGACGAGGAAGGATCGGATGAGCGGCTGCTTGTCCGGGAACTGTGCCTGGTACTTCATGGCCCAGCCGATGGCCCGCGCGGGGGTGCCCATGCCGACCCAGAGGGTTCCGCCCGGCTTGTCCCCCGTGGCCACGACGACCTCGCCGGTGTCCTTGTGCTGCTGGACGTCCTTGTGCTCGGCGGTGAACTCGTGGGGCTCCTCGTGGGCCGTCACCGTGTCCCGGCTGACCACCGTGGTGTAGAAGCGGACGTACGGCTCGCCGTCCTCCATCTCCACGTCCACCTCTCCGCGGTGGATGTAGTACGCCTGCTGGAACTCGTAGTGGCCCGAGGTCTGGGGCGCGGCCTGCGGGTTCGCTTCCGGACCCGGGTTCGGCCGCGCGCTCGCGCTCGCGCTCGATTCGGCCTCCGTCCCGGGCTTCCGGTTGTCATCGGCCGTCGTCTGGGGTTCCCTCTCCTTGCCGTTCTTCCTGCCCTTGCCCTCGCCGTCCTTCGGCTTCAGGGCCTCCTTGACGTATTTCAGGGTGGAGTCGAAGGGCCTGTTCGGGCCCGGGTAGCCGACACCGGGCAGGCCGAGGACCGGCTCGCCCCGCTCCGGTCCCTCGGGCGGCCACACGGTGTCCGGGCCGACCTCCAGCAGGGTCACCAGGAAGCGGCCGGAGTCCGTCCGCTCGAAGGAGGCCACGTGGACGAGCGTGCCGGGGGTGAAGATCGACATGCTTCCCGTCAGGTGGCGCTGGCCGCCGCCCTGCGCCGTCTGCACCTGGATGACCAGGTTGTGGTTGTCGGGGAGGTCGGACGTGGACTTCCAGAAGATCCGGGGACCGGTCAGATCGTCGAGGGAGACCGCCGTGCGCTCGGCCACGGGACGGTCCGCCATCCGCCGGAACAGGTCCACCGCCTGGGCGGTCGTCTCCACGGACAGCGTGAGCTGGGGACGGTACGCGCTCTCGTACGTGACCTCGGCGGACGCGGTGGCCCGGCGGCGCAGGGCCGTCCGTGATCCTTCGCCCGAGTCGTCGAGTCCCTGGAGACCGGTGCGGCCTCGGGAGACGAGGGTGAACTGCGCCAGGCTGGCCGCCAACTCCGCCTTGGCCTTGCTGATGTCGTTCTCCCGCCACAGGCCCCGTGCCAGCTGGTGGATCTCGTCCTTCAGCAGGTGCGAGACGGCCTGGGCGCGCTGCCAGCCGGTCTTCTGTGCGGCGCCCGGCAGCAGATTGTTGCCCGCCGCGACGATCTCGACGCGCAGCTCACCCAGGGAGGGATCGTCGGCGTGGCGGAGCAGTTCGGGGAAGAGCTCCGCCGCGAGGTTCCGGAGCTCCTTCTCGTCCTGGGGACCGAGGGTCTTCTCCCCCTTGGCGAAGGAGACGATCCGCTTCTTGAGGTCGGGCAGGCCGTCCACCAGCATGCTGACCGCGACGGCCTCGTCCTCGCCGTCGGTGTCGTCGCCGAACCGCACCGCGTCCTCGTGCTCCGGGCCGGTCTCGTCGCCGTCCGTGAGGCGCACCGCGTGGGCGGGAGCCCCGTCGTCGCCGACGGGGGTGGTCTCCGCGGTGTGGTCGGGGGCGCCGGTGTCGGTGAAGCGGTGCCAGTCGGCGCCGCCGAGGACGGTCATCCGGCCGTCAGCGGTCACGCCGACGTGGCGGGCGGTGAACACCCCCTCGCCGCCGGGCACGTACCAGACCGGCGCGTCGGCGGCGAGAGCGGTGAGCGGGCCTTCCTCGCCGTTCTCGGCGCGGTGCTTCCACAGACCGCTCATCACCGTCCTCACGGTGGACCCGTGGACGGGGGAGGCCAGGTCGCACCCGGTGAACCTGATCTCGGTGACGCCGTCGAGCCGGCCCTCGTCGTGGGCGTCGGTGAGCGCCTTGAGGAGGACGGCCGGGTCGTGCGGGGCGTTCGGGTCGGTGTGGGTGCCGACGACGAAGACGCCGGGGCGCTCGGGGAGCGCGCGCAGCGAGGCGGCTTGGGCGGGGGAGAGGGCGCCGACGGCGATCCCGGCCGGGATGTCCCGTACGGGGGAGGGCGACGGCATGCTCCAGGACCCCGGACCCTCGTTGTCGTGGAGGACGGAGCCGGACTCCGTGGCGTCCTCGACGGCCCCGAGGTAGCGGTGGGGCAGGGTCCCGTCGGGCAGGACGGACGTCGCCATGACCCCGGACGCGTCGGCCCGGTCGGGCGTGTGCCGGAACAGCGTCTCCGCGTCGTGGTAGCGGTCCGGCAGCCCCGCGTAGTGCAGCAGCTCGTGCAGCAGCATGGCGTCGTCGCGGCCGCGCACGTCCGGATCGGAGTCGTCGGCGTGCAGCCGCAGGTTCAGCTGGTCGGACCGGGTGTCGGGTCCGCCGTCCCGGGTCACCCGCACCACGTCCGCGCCTCCTCGGGGGGCCGGGACCAGGTCCACCTCCATGTGGAGTTGGTCGCTGCTGCGCGGCAGCCGGAAGCCCAGGTTGACGTGGCTGTCCAGCAGCCCCTGCATCCGGGCGCGCAGCGCGGCCGCGTCCGCCGCCGAGAAGGAGGCGTCGACGGCCACCGGCAGTGTCACCCGCACCAGCCGGACGGGCCCGCCTGGCGCGCCGTCACCGTCCTCGGGCACGACGAACCGCTCGACGTCCGCGCGGATCAGCGTCCGCCGGCCCGCGAGCGTCCCGTTCCCGTTCCGCCGATCCGCGGTGCCCGGGAAGGGGCCGGCGGCGTCCGGGTCCGCCGCCGGGTCGAAGCGCTCGGTACGGACCCGTGCGGGCGGCGGTACGTCCTCCCGGCCCGGTGCCCACCGCCACGGCGCCCACCGGTCGGCCGTGACCGGCCGTTCGTCCGGGACCGCCTCCTCCGGCCGCTGCAGGCCCGGCAGGGTGTGGGGGGAGTTCTCGGGGACGTTCGCGGCCGTGTCGCCGTTGTCGTCGTCGCTGTCGTCGCCGCCGCGACGGGGACGCTTGCTGGGGTCCTGCATGACGACGTCGCCGTCCGAGTCCCTCTTCCTGCGGGAGGAACCGGACTGGGGCTGGGACACGGGCTCGTCGACGTCCATGTCCATGTCCGTGGCGGTGCTCTCGGCGTGCCCGGCCTCCTCCTCCTGCGCGACGTACCACCGGCGCAGTTCCGCCATCTTCTCGTCGGCGATCTCGTCGGGGAACCTCCCCTCGTCCGCGACGTGCCTGCGCAGGTCCTCCTCGTGTACGAGGCGCATGCTGCGGTAGTAGTCCCGGCCGGGCGCCGGCGCCTGAAGGGCCTCGATGTCGGGCGGCAGCTGCCGGCCGGGGTGCTTCGCCCGGTAGTAGTCGACGAAGGCGGCGGAGCCCGCCATGACCTCGGGCAGGGTGTGGTGTCCCTGGTTGAGGAAGGCGGCGATGATGGCGAGCCGCAGCGTCCGGTGGTTGATCTTCGGGTTGGGCCGCTGGTCGGCGTCGTGGAACCATCCGCGGTCGATCATCAGCTGGAGGTACCGGTGGAACATGAAGCCCGAACCCGACGTGCCGGCCGTGGCCAGGTGCTCCTGGGTCTGCTTCTTGTACAGGAAGTCCGTCGTCAGGCGATAGCGGGCCCCGCCGGGGATCCACCGCACCTTCTTCTCCGTGTTGAGGGCGAGCGGCCTCTCACGCTCGCTCAGGCGGGGCACGATGTCCGCTTCCTTGAAGCTCTTCAGATCGGCGGCCAGCTGCCTCCACGAGCGGTCGAGCTCCTCGAGTTCCTCCCGCTCCTTCTTCTTGGCCTCCTTCTCCGCCTCGGTCCCGTCCGGCATGGCGGAGACCTCTTGCCACCGGTCGGGCAACGCGCGGGTGAGCTCGCGGTACTTGACGAACCGGGGATTGTCCTTCCGGTCGACGCGCTCGGCGGTGATGGAGGCGGGCGGGGACGGGGTGTAGCCGATCCTGGTGCCGAGGGTCTTCGTGGAGATGGCGTTGAAGAACAGGGCCATGCGTTCCCGCAGGTTCCCTTCCTGCACGACCTTCTTCAGGGCCGCCCGGTCGGTTCCTACGGCACCGGACGACTCGTTGCTGTTCGTGCCCAGCTTGTGGATGTCCTCCACATGCCGGAGCTTGTCCCAGAGGACGCGGGACAGCTCCTTGGCGAGGTCCTTGACGTCCGTTCGCCGGGCCAGGTAGGCGGCGAGCTTCTTCTCGTACTGGACCGACGCGTCCGCGTAGTAGATGCGGTCCATGTCGTCGAGCGAGGCGTCAGGGGCCCAGGAGGGCGGGTCCTCCTGGTCGTTGTCGGGTCGCCGTGGCCGGCGGGTGCTGGGCCCCTCGCCGTTGCCGGTCAGCGGGGGATCGTCGTCGTCCTCGGCCCTGCCCTTGCCCTTGTCGACCGGCGGGCGGTCGTCTCCGTCTCCGTCTCCGAACTTGACCGCGTCCGGGTGCACCGTGTCGACCTTGGGGGTGCGGAACAGGAAGGCGACCGCGTCGTCGGGGAGGGCGTCCGGAGCGGGGGTCGTACGGAGGGGCGTGTGCTCCGGGTCGCCGCTGTCGCCGTACACGTGCCAGGCGCCCCGGTCCACGACGGCGATCTTCCCGTCGGGCGTGAGGCCGATGTGCTGGGCGGTGAGGAGGTGGCCGCCGCCCTCCGTGTCGCCGCCGGTGGCGGGCACGTACCAGACGGGTGCGTCGGCGGCGCGGGCGGTGAGCGGGTCGGGGGAGGCGGCGCCGGTCGCGGCGCGGTGCTTCCACAGACCGCTCATCACGGTCCTGACCGTGCTCTCGTGCACGGGCGCGGCGAGGTTGCAGGCGGTGAACTGGATCTCGCTGACGCCGTCGAGCCGGCCCGCGTCGTGGGCGTCGGTGAGCGCCTTGAGGACGGCGGTCGGGTCGTTCGGGGCGTCCGGGTCGGTGTGCATGCCGACGACGAACACGCCGGGGCGCTTCGGGATCGCCTGGAGGGCGGTGGCCTGGGCGGGGCTGAGGACGCCCATGGCGATGCCGGAGGGGATGTCCCGGACGGGCGGGTCGGACGGGGTGTCGTCGTTGTCGCGGTTGTTGTTGCTGCTGTTGTCGTCGTTGTCGGACGTGTCGTCCGAGGGCGTACGGGTGTTGTCGTCGTCGGCGCGGGTGCCCGTGCCGTCCGTGCCCCCGACGTTGGCACCGTCGCCGTCGCCGACGTCGAGGTACATGAGCTCGTCGGCACTCGGCATGTCGAGGTGATCCCAGTCGTAGCGGGAGGAGGCCTCGGTCGTCACCTGCGACTGCGACTGCGACTGCGACTGCGACTGCGACTGCGACTGCGCCTGTGCCGGGACGTCGTCGTCCTGGGACAGGGCGGCGCTGAACCGGTCGCCGCTGCTCAGGGTGACGGGCCTGCTCGCCGGCGCGGGGGCCGGGACCTCCGTGTCGTCGCCCAGCAGAGAGGAGAGGTCCGAGGAGACGGTGGCCCGGGGCGGTGCGGTGACGGCGGCGTCGCCGGCGTCCTCCTCCACGGTCAGGACGTCGTCGTCCTTCCCGTCCGAGGTCAGGTCGCCGTCCGATTCGGTGCGGAACCGCGGGTCCTTGGCGATCTCTTCGGCGAACGACGGCCCGGGGTCCAGGTCGAGCGGCGTGAAGGCGTCGCCGTCGCCGTCGGCCGTCGCGTCGGGCCGCTGGGGCAGGTCGGAGAAGAAGGGGGTGCCGCTGATGGGGTGGGAGAAGACCCACTTCACCATGTCCTTCATGTCCTGCTTGAAGCTGGTCTCCTCGCTCCCCGCGGTGGGGCGGGGGACCGGCCACGGCGCCGGGTTGCCCGTCATGTTCGACACGAACGAGGCGATGTTGATGGGGTGCAGCAGCCCGAAGTACTTGCTGTCGGTGGGGTTGTCGGCGTGCTGGTGCGTGAGGACCCAGTTCTGGTACTTCACCATGACCGGCTCGAACGCCCGGTGCAGGCCGGCGCTCAGCGCGCCCATGGCCACGCCGGAGGCGAACGGGCCGCCACTCACCGAGAACGTGCCGTCCCCGAAGATCATGTTGTAGAAGCCCTCGCTGAGCATCTCGCTCGTTCCCTCGTTGAGGAGGGAGGCGACGGCCCCGCCGAGCTGGTACATCGGATTGCCCTGGAGCGGGTTCTCCTGCTTGAAGATGCGGGCGAGGGCGTTGCTGTGCTCGGAGCGGGCGAACAGGTTCGGCATCGAGTCCGCGAGGTTCCTGAGCGGCGCCAGCTTGCCCAGATCGCCCATCGCCTCGGTGAGCAGCTTGGGAAGGTCGGCGTGGTCGGCCCCGGCCCGCCCCCACTTCTGGGTCAGCATCTTGCCGAAGTCCTTGCCGGCCTGCTCGGCGCCCTCGTGCTTGAGGTGCTTCTTGAACACCTCGCCCATCTTCTCGGCGAACGAGTCCGCGATGCTGCCGGCGCCGTGCCGCATGAACCCGGTCTCCAGGTTGCGGGTGACCCCGCCGAAGAGCTCGCCGATGTCCTTGGCGAAGGCCGAGCGGGCCTCCGGTGTGGACAGGAGGTCGTCCAGCGGGTTCTCCACGTCGCCCGCGGTGCGGCCGGCGGACCCCGACGCGTCCGACGCGTCGGGCACCTTGGAACCCGCGCCCGCCGTGGGCACGTCCCCGGAGCCCGCCTTGCCCGCACCCGCGCCGGCCGTGTCGCCGCTCTCCGTCCTGTGCGCGTTCGGAACCTCGGGCTTCTCCGCGCCGGGCACTTCGCCCTTGCCCGTGGTCGGGACGTCGTGCTTGCCGGCGTTGGGGACGTCTGGCTTGCCCGCGCCGGGCACTTCGCCCTTGCCGGTGGTCGGGACGTCGCCCTTGCCCGCGCCGGGCACTTCGCCCTTGCCCGCGCCGGGCACCTCGCCCTTGCCAGTGGTCGGCACCTCGCCCTTGCCGGTGGCCGGGGCGCCCGTCTTCCCTGTCGAGGGGGCGGTCGGCTTGTCCTTGGCCCCGCCGCCGACCGGAGTCTCCGTCTTCGGCCGGCCGGTGGCGGGCGGGGACACGAGGCCGTCGCCGGTCTTCGGCGGGACCGGCGGGGCCACGTCGCTCTTGGGCGGGACCGACGGTGGGGCCGCCTCGGTCTTCTTCGGCGGGACCGGCGGAGGGGTCACGTCCTTCGGCGGCGTGTTGGGCGGGGACGACGGCAGGTCCTCCTTCGCCTTCGGGCCCTCCGGACCGCCCGGCTTGCCCGCACCGCCCGGCGGCACATCGGGCTTCGGGTTCGGCGTGACGTCGTCGAGCTTGTCGTCGATCTTGTTGAGGACGTCGTCGACGCGCTTGCTGATGATCGAGGCCGGCGGCTTGCCGCCGAGGAGCCGGCCGAGGATCTTGCCACCGTAGTGGGACAGGATCTCCAGCGGACCGGCGACCACGCCGCTCAGCGCGCCCTGCTTGACGGAGTCGAGCAGCGACTCCGTGTTCCAGCTCGACGTGTGGCCCACGCTGAGCTGGTAGAGCTGGATCACCGTGTCCTGGAAGACACCGCCGACGATGCCGATGAAGGTCTGGCTGATGATCGTCTGGAGCAGCCAGCGGAAGAGCTGGTGGAGGCCCTCGCGGGTCGCGGCGAAGAGCGCCGACACGGGCCCCCACACCGCGCCGAAGGTGAAGGCGGAGAAGAGGGTGGCGAACAGGATCTCGGCCAGCAGCTGCACGAGCTGGAGGATGGCCATGATCTTCGTGTACTCGACCTGGTTGGCGACCTTCAGCGCCACGTCGGACAGCTGACGCGACAGCTCCGCCGTCTGCTCCAGCTGGTTCGCGCCCGCCGTCTGGCCCGTGAGGTCCCGCATGGTGAGGAGGAACGCGTCGGCGGCCTCGCCCTCGAAGTCGTTCTTGACGATCGGGATGAGCTCGATGACGTACCCGGACAGCGTCTCCAGGTCCTCGGCGACGGAGGCGTAGTGCTCGGCCACCCGCCGCATGTGGTCCTCGTCGGCCTCGGGCCACTCCATGCCCGACACGAAGGCGAGGAAGTCGGCGATCCCTTCCGGCGGGTTGATGGCCATGGCGTGGAGGTCCTCCGGTCGGCGGGCTGCTGTGCCCGGGAGAACGGCGACGGCCGTTCGCGCGGTTCAGCACGCGGCGCGCCCGCCGTCCCGGCCGGGCTGTTGCAGGCGTACGAGCGGACTCCACTGGTCACGGTCAGCGGCACGTCACCCAGGGCGTGCCGCATGGCCTCCAGCTTCCACATGGTC
>NZ_JBEOST010000023.1:0-124204 GCF_040303145.1 Streptomyces sp. NPDC096079 | reverse complement strand
CCGAGGGTGAGCTCGGCGACGTCGTGGGTGTTGACCTCGGCCGCGAAGTCGACGGCGGGGGTGGTGGTGGTCTGCTCGGCCATGGCCGGCCTCCTCGGTGTCAGGGGAGTCTCCCCGTGAACGGTGCACGTCCATCAGACCGGGTACGGGCTGCCCTCTGTAGAGCAAGAGCTGGTGACTTCCTGGGGGAAAGGTAGGCAGTGGTCAGCGCACCTTCAGCAGCGTCTCCACGGCCCGCTGGTGGATGGCGTAGACATCAGGGAGCTCAGCCAGGGAGGCGCGCTCGTCGATGCCATGCAGGCCCTCGTAGGGGACGCCGAACCCGGCCGTGGCGGGGATGCCGTGACCGGCGAGGAGATTGCCGATGTTCGACGGGCCCGCGGTCTTCGCCCGGACGTCGAGCCCCGCCGCTCGGGCCGCGGACAGCAGTGCGGCGGCCGGCTGCTTGTCCTCCTCCAGCCGGAACGCCGGCCAGGACGCGACCTCGGTCACCCTTGTAGGCGCGGGGACGGGCAGTTCGGCGTCGAGCTCGACGGCGGCCTTGCGGACAAGGGTCTCGGCGTCGTGCGCGTCGAAGCAGGGGGTGGTGCGGACGTCGACGTTGATGTCGACCCGGTCGGGGGTCACGGAGAAGCCCTCGCCGCCGTGGAAGGCGGTGACGGTGAGCTTCGGCCCGAGAGGGAACCCGGAGGTGCCGTCAGGGCCCGGCAGCTCGGCGGCGTCGAGCAGGCCGACCAGGCGCGCGGCGCGGGTGACGGCGCTGGTGACGGTGCGACTGGATCCGGAGTGCCCGGACGGCGCGTGAACGTTGATCGTGGCACGCCACAGGCCGCGGCCGCCGACGACGACCTCGTCCATACCGGGATACCCGATGATCACCCCGGCCGGACGGACGGCGTCGGAGTCTGCGAGGTAGGCGCGGGCGCCGCCGAAGTTGCCGGTGTGCTCGTCGACGTCCAGGAGCACAGCGAGACCGCCCGCGAACGCGTGCCGGCGGACGGCAAGGTCGGCGGCGATGTGGCAGTACATCGCGGCGGCGAGCTTCGAGTCCGCCGCACCCCGCCCCAGCAGCCACCCGTCCCTCACATGCCCACAGGTGGGGTGGAACGACCAGCGGGTGCTGTCGCCGTACGGTGCGGTGTCCACGCAGGCGTCGAGCGTCCACCACGGGCCTGGCCGGTCGCCGGCGACCTCGACCAGGAGCCCGACCAGCGCGCCCGCGCTGTCATGCAGGCGCCGGTGCGGCACCGCGCGGGCGGTCAGCCACTCCTCCAGGACACCGAGGACGGGACCGTAGTCGTCGATCCCGCCACGGCTCGGCCGGCGGATCAGGTCATGCGCGAGCCTCACCACCGACCGCATCGTCTCGCCCTGACCGGCCTCCCTAGGACTACTGGTCATGTCCTTCCCACCCCAACTTCCCTATCTACGACGCACGGGCAACTCCCGCACGTCCCGTATCGTGCCCAGCAACCGCGCCGCCGCGCACGCTTCTCGCCCGTGGTGGACCAGGCCGGCCGCGGCCTCACCGCTGAGGACGATGCCGCAGTCGAACCCGTCCGCGCTGTGCAAGGACGGCAGCGGCACCACAGCGTGTTTCTCCGACGCCACGAAGAACCGCTCCAGGGTCTCCCCGCGCTCGACATATCCGATGCTCAGCGTCCGGACCCCGTTGCGGCGCTCGGCCGGATCCCTCAGCTCCAGGAGCCGCACCAAGTGCTCGGCGAGCTCCGGATGGCGCGGCGGCCCGTAGAGCACGCGGGTGTGCACCAGGTCCGGGCTCTGTGCGACGGCCGTCTCGATCGCGTCCAGGTACGCCTTCTCGCGGCTCCGGCTTCCCGTCACCACCAGGTGCTCGCGCGCGCCGGCCACTACCGAGGTCATCGCCTCCACCAGGTCGGCCCACCGTGTCACGAGCGTGCCCTGCGCCTGATGCAGGGCCTGGGCAACACCGTTCTGTCCGTCCTGGTGGGCGAACAGGATCTCACTCGGCTTGCCGTACAGCTCGACCAGACCGCGCCGGTTCCGCAGCCCCGTACGCCGCCGTCCCGACTCCCACGCGCTGAGCTGGCTGGTGTCGCTCGTCCCGCCCGTGATCGCGTTCAGCTCCGTGACCGCCTCCTCCAGCGTGAGGTTCTTCTCCAACCGTGCTCGCTTGAGTTCCGACTCTCCCGGCGTGCCCACCGACACCGCCTCCTCCCGACTCGGCCGTGCTCTCAGAGGTCTCAGATCGCCGTGCTGTTGTGCCAGGTAGTACAGAGGGGGGACGGAAGCGCGCCACTGGATGCGTTCTCCGTCCCGGAGTGCTTAGACGGTCAAGGGCCTTCCGGTCGGGGCCTCCCGTCGCACCACGTACAGGCCAGGCCCGAAGGGGCCGTTCTCGTCATGCGCAATGAGGCGGTCCGCGAGCAGCCGCCGGCATGCGCGGAGGAACTGCGGGGGCGTCAGGCCGTACCGGTCGGCGAGTATCCCGGTCGGCAGCGGGGCGCCCTGCTGGTAGTGGCCGCTCTTTATCTTTTCGCGTACGTCGCGGTCGAGGGCGACGTCGTCGGGGTGCTGCTCGTCGCTTCGCAGACGGTAGGAGCGGCCCGACCGTGGGCCTCCGCGGTAGACGATCTCGCCGTAGGTGTCGAGATGCATCAGCGCGGGGCCGACCTCCCAGACGTTGAGGCCCAGAGTCCTCGCGAGGAGGGCGGCCGTGGGTAAGTCCGCGCCGAACTCGTAACCGGCCAGGTGCTGGCGGAGCTGGTGAAGCAGCGCGGCCCGACGGCGCAGGTGCTGGCGCTGCGTGTCGGGCATCTCGTCGTACGTCGTGCTCATGCCGCGGCCTCCGCGGGACGGTGCGGACGAACGGTCTCCCCGCCGGGCAGCAGCTCCCCGGTGTCGTCGAAGAGCGTGACACCGTTGCACAGTCGGCTCCACCCTTGCTCGGGAAACGTGACCTGGATGCGGGCTGCACCCCGGTCAGGGGAGTCGGCGGTCGGACACGGCGGGCGGTGCTGGCACATGGAACTTCCTTCGGCAGACGTATGGCCCGGCGCGGGGAACTGGCCTACGGGGGAACGAATCGGTCAGGCTCCCGCGCCGGGGGCTTGTGCTGGTCGGCGGCCCGGCCGAACGGCATCCGGGCCGCCGACCAGGGTCTAAGTGGTCGGCGCGGAGAAGGCGACCACGGTGACGCCGCGCAGCTCGCGCACGAGGCCGCGGGCGATCACGAACGCCTCATCCGGGGTGTCGAACAGAACGAGGGCGTCGGGGTCGGGCTCCCCGGGCATGCCGGGACGGGGATACAGCGTTCCCCGGACGCCGACCTTCTCGGCCTCCTGGACGCGCAGCTCGACGTGACCTTCGCGCAGCCGGGGACAGAACCGCGTGGCCTTCGTCTTGCAGATCTCGCACATGGGCGGGGTGACAGTGTGCACGCCCTCCCACACCGTGTCCGCCGCGTCGTCCAGGAGGGGCAGAAGCCACAGCGTCCCACGTTCGTCGCGTGCCGGCTCATAGCCGCACCCGGCGCACTGCGGGCCTTCCATTGCCGCTCGCTGCCGCTTCGGGTGCAGCTCCTGCGCGTACGCGGGGCTTCCCGTCGGGGTCCCGCCACACGCCGCCCACGGGATGCCGTCCGGGTGGCGGAGCAACGTGTCCAGGGTCGGGTCGGCGTAGGCGACGCCACGTGCGCTGACCACGGTCTCGGGGACCATGACGGTCTCTCCTGTCCACGCGACCACGTACGGCACTGTCGGATGCACTCGCTTGTCCTTGCAAGTCGGCGGCGGAAGGCGGTAAGGAGCCCCGCTGCCGGAGCCGGATCCGCTCCGGCAGCGGGGTGTGACCGTGCCCGCCGCGGGGACGCGCGAGCGGGCACGGAGTCTCAGGAGGTGCTGCTCTGTTCCGGAAGAGGCTGCGGCGGTGCGGACTCGGTTTCGAGCAGCACCAGCAGTTCCCGGAGTCGAGCGGTGGGGACGAGGCGGTCGCGCATTGAGGTGCTGTACCAGTACGGGCGGCGGTACCAGTACGGGCCGGGCGGAGCCGTCTTACGGAGGGGCGGCAGAGTGAGCGTGTGCCCGGCGCCGAAGCACACGGCCCGCGGGTGCGGCTCCCACCGCTCTGCCGACCCGGGCGGGACGAGCCAGTAGAACTCTCCGGCCAGGGGGTCCTCGATCACTGGGCCGCAGCCCTGCTGTATGTCGTCGAGCAGGGCGGCCGCGGCGGTCGTCCGGGGCGTGAGGACGACGTCGAAGCGGTCGCCGAGCTGCACGCGGTTGGAGCGGCCGTTCGTCTCGTTCAGGAGAGCGCGCAGCGGCCTGGCGAGGTCTCCCATGTCGGCGGCCGGCGTCATGCGAGGGCCGAACGTCTTGATCGCGATGTCCATCAGCTCGGCACTGCTGGACACGACGGGCAGCTCTGCGAGCGGAGTGCTCACAGGTCTGCCTCGCCCGGCTGCATGACCGCGTGCACCGTCTTGCCGACGGGTTCCCCGGGCCTGTTGGGGCTCCAACTGAGAGCGGCCCCCAGGTGCCTCGCGGCCGGTAGGCCGAGGCCCCGCTCCCCGGCGACGGCCTGGTCGAAGTCGGGGAAGGCCGGGTTCGGGTCCTCGACGTCGATGAGGAGTTCGCGGGCCTCGGTGACGCCGAGCCTGATCGTCAGGGTCTGCTGCGGTCCCGGGGTGAAGCCGTGTTGCAGGGCGTTGCGGACCAGGACGTACAGCACGCTGACTGCGGCGTGCTGGTTGCCGGACCAGTTCAGGAGCGTGAGCGTCGTGCGGCCCTTGATGCCGGCCAGGGTCAAGGCGCTGACGTCGGCGGGGAGGCGTAACGCGGTCTCGTGCCGGACAGGCGCGGGCGCGGCGGGGGAGAGGTTCAACTCGGGGTGTCCTTGGGGCAGGGGGAGGGTGCACCAGGTCGTCGTACGGTCGTCGCTGACGCCCCAGGCGTGGGCCAGGGCGTCGACGAGGAAGAGTCCGCGACCGTGCTCGTCGTAGGGGCTGGCGAGACGCGGAACACGGCCGCAGGGGGAGCCGTCGTTCACCTCGATCTGGATGAACGCGCCCTGTCGGTAGACCCGAACGTCCACGGTCGGGGCGCCCGCGTGGCGGAAGGCGTTGGTCACGAGCTCCGTGAGGAGCAGCTCCGCGTCATCCACCAGATCGGGCTGGCCCCAGTGGTTGAGACGCGCTCGGAGGGTGCGACGCAGTTTCTGCATGCCGGCGGCGTCCTCCTGCGCGATTCCGCCAGAGCGGGCGCGGTGCCGCTCAAGAGACAGCTCAAGAGCCGGACCTTCACCGATGGTCGTTACGGCCGCGAGGTCTCGCTCGCGGAGGGTGGTGCTCTGGCTCGTCGTCATGATCCGCCTCGGCCGGTAGGGAGGGAGGGGCGCCGTCGCCTCCGGTAACGGCGCGAACCCGGAGGAGACGGCGTGCTGAACGGGCCGGCCCGACCTTCACCGAGGGCTGCGGATCCGTTGCTCAACTACCGTCCTGCATGTGAGAGTTAATGTGCAAGCGCATGTGCAACGTAGCGAAAATTGGCATGTGCCAGAGCACCAACAGGGGCATGTGCAGCAGGGGACAGGGGTGGCAGACTCGGGGAACAGGAGCACGTCGACGGTGGACAGAGGTCTCGATGAGCACCAACAGGTAGCAGGAGAGGACGGCACACATTGGCAGCGCGGCGAGGGGCCACGTTCAGGCGTCGTGAACTCGGCAGGGAGCTCCGCCGACTCCGTGAGCGGAAGGGCCTGACTCAGGAGGATGTGGGTCAGCAGCTCGGCTTCTCCCACACGAAGCTCGGTCGAGTGGAAACGGGCGACATCGACCTGCCCCGAACGACTGACCTTGAGGACCTGATGACGCTCTATGACGTCATCGACAAGGGGGACCGGGAGACACTCCTCCAGCTTCACCGTGAGTCCCTCAGCAAGGACCCGTGGACGCCCTTCAAGGCCTACATGCCCTCCAAGATGCCCACCTACCGTGGCCTGGAGGAGGCCGCGTCCGTGATGCGCGCGTTCCAGCCCGATGTCGTCTTCGGCATGCTCCAGACCGAGGATTACGCCCGCGCCCTGTTCCAGCTCGCCAAGCCGGTGGATGAGACGACCAGCGAGTTCATCGAGAGCAACGTCGCCATGCGGATGGAGCGGAAGGACCTGATCACCCGTTCGGACAGCCCGCTTGAGCTTCGGGTGATCATGGACGAGGCGGCTCTCCGTCGACTCGTCGGCGGCCACGACATAATGCGGGCCCAGTGCGACGAGATCGCAGAGCTCAGCAAGCTGGACAACGTCACCGTCCAGATCCTCCCGGCCGACGTGGTCACCTACCGCGCCAGGTCGAACTTCATCATTCTCGACTTCCCTGACACGGTGGATCCGGTGGTCCAGACGGACCTGCCGGACACCATCTCCGTCACGGATGCACCGCGGGCCATCGCCAAGGCGGCCCGAGGGTTCGACGCCATGCGCGAAAGCGCACTGGCACCGGCCAACACGGCCGACTTCCTGTACCAACTCACGCAAGGGTGGAAGAGCCATCAGCACTAACCTGCAGGCCTCCGAGGTGGCCCCTCAGAACGCCTGGTTCAAGTCCTCGTACAGCGACAGCAACGGCGGCGCCTGCATCGAGGTCGCCGACCTCGTGCAGCGCGGCACCGTCGGCACCCGTGACTCGAAGCAGAGCGACGGCCCCATGTTCGAAAGCTCGCCGACCGCCTGGTCCACGTTCGTGGCCTGTGTGGCGGAGGGCAAGTTCTCCGTCTGACGGCCCACGTACCGAGCGGCCCGGCCTCCCCCACGCCGTATGAGGGGGAGACCGGGCCGCTTCGTGTATCTGTACCCATCGGGCTCAGCGAGGCTACCTCCTACCCCGCTGTCCGTCAGGTGCCGGAGGGCTTGTGCACGGGCACCTTGGCGAAGAGGTCCCGCTTCCCGTTCTTCGCGGGCCGCACGTAGACCTTCCGAGGGATGGGCGAGCCCTTGGCCCAGCGGCCGGCCTCCTCGAGTTCCTCGTCGGTGGCTTCGGCCTCGGCGAGATCCGTCGCGCCGCCCGCGCGCAGGCCGTGAGAGGTGATCGGGCGGCCGTCGCCGACCAGGCCGGCCGCGGCGAACCAGTACTTCACCCGCTCGTTGATCACGTGCGGGCGCAGGTGCTCCCCGCGCTTACGGGCCTTCTTCGCCCGGGTCTCGGCGCTGGCCGGCTTCCCGTTCATGAGCAGGTGGCGGAAGAGCGGTCCGTCCGTCACGCCGAAGCTGGCCAGGTGCTCCAGCCAGCGCCGAAGACGGCGCACGAGCTGGATGTCCTCCCGGTCCATCAGGATGAGCGTCTGCGCCTCGTCCTTGTGGTTCTTGTCCTCGGCGAGCCAGACGACCACCCGGTCATCTGCGATCGTCACGTCCTCGATCAGGAGGTCAACGTCCTCGATGCTGCGGCCGAGGAAGCGGTACCCGAAGGCGAAGATGGCCGCGTCGCGAATGCCGATCGGGCGCCCGCTGGCCTCGGCCTTCTCGATCATCGGCATGACGTACGGCAGGGTGAGCGGGAACGCCTGCTTCACCCGCAGCGCTCGCTTGTTGTCCTTCCGGTAGAGCGCCAGGAGCTGGAGGTACTCGCTGCTGTCGGGCTTCTTCCCGACGGGCATCGCCCGTCGGATCTGCGACATGTAGTTCTTGATCGTCGAGACCTTGAGGCCCTTCGACATCAGGTGCCGGGAGTACTCGGTGAACGTGGCCGTGGTGCACGGCATCGGCACACGGCCCGTCGCCTGGTCCTCCTCCTCGGCGTTCTCGTCGCGCTGCTCCGCGCACCACTTTCGAAACGCCTTCATCGGGCCCGTCTCAGCCCGATCCGTCGCCTTCAACAGGGCGGCGGTCTCCCGGCTGACCCGAAGGTCGAGGTCCGTGTACCTCGGCGCGTCGGCTGTCGTCGGCAGCTCCTGACCCGGGTACAGGATGGTGTGCTGGTCGACGAGCAGCCGCGGGGCGGGCTCCTCGACGACCGCCACGGCTCCGTCCTCGCCCTCGACGAGCTCCGCGTCGACGATCTCGTCGTCGAAGGCGTCAACGCTCACAGGTCGAACCACGGCCGGATGCCCTGCCGGATCAGCCCACGCCGGTTGAGCTGCCAAAAGTTCGGCTCAAGGACCAGCCGGCCGCCCTCCAGGAACCACTCGTACTCACGGCCGAACAGCACGGTAAGCCGACGGTGGTCACGGCACCGTACCGGCATCATCGGTCGCTCCACTTCCAGCACGCGGGGGTGCAGTCCTTTGGCTCGTGCCAGGGTGTGGCCTGCCCGGACAGAAGCGAGCCGGGGTCGTAGTGCGCGCCACATGCCTCGAGCTCGGCCACTCTCGGGGACTGCCAGAAGTGGCCGCCGCCGTGCCCCTCAGCCGCCGTCCAGCCCTTCGGGATCGGCTTTACGCACGGGTGTCCGGTCTCGGGCGCAGGTACGGGGCACGGCATGGTGCCGTCCGAGATCGGCTCCATGGCCGGCTCGACGGCGGCCGGTGCGGACGCGTACGGGTCAGGCCTCGGCGTCGCTCTCACCCAGGCGTTGCTGTCCGTGGCGTACTCCATGTTCGCGGTCGGGTGGCAGGTTCTCGGCTCCGTATCGCCGTCGTGCAGAACGAGGAGGTACTGGCCGGCGGTGCCGACGATCGTTCCCTCCTGGCCGCCGTGCCGGACCCGGAGACCGATGGCCACCCTCACCCCGATCCGGCTCCGGAGGGTGTAGTAGGCCTCGATGCGCTCGAGGTCCCCGCGCTTGCCGTCCGCTGTCCTGGCGTGCGGCCGCGGCCTGCTCCTCGTCGTCGAGGTACGTCTGCCCGTACTCAACCACGGCGGATCTCCTGGTGGTGTTCGTCGAGCACGGTGGCGGCGTGCTCCTGGTGGACGTAGCCGCGGGCCTCGGCGTCCCACCGTGAGTCGGTGGCCGGGACGGCGCCGCGGCCGGTGCCGTGAGCGCGGTCGTGGGCCAGCAGCCGGCGGGCGGTGTCCTCGGCGTCCTCCCGCGCCGTCGATGGGGCAGACCTCCACAGCGATCGTCTCGCCGCCTCGCTCTGCGGGCTGGTCCACCGGCTCGTGGTTCGCGACGGTCCACCGCAGGTAGCCGAGGAGGTCGGCGACGTGGGCCGGGTCGTTGAGCACGACGAACCTGGCCCGCTCCCTGGTGCCTGCGTCGAAGTCGGGTTCCCCCTTCTTCTGCCCCGCGAGGATGAGCGTCTCGAACTCGTCGTTGTCGCCGCCTTCACCCTGGAACCAGACCGCCGGCCAGTCCTCGTAGAGGTTCGGCCCCACCCTGTGGGCGATCACGGTCTCCTCGGTGATCCGCTTGGCGAGGAAGTCGTGTACCGCTCGCAGTTGACCCACCGCTGTCTCCCCTCTGGGCGCCGAACTGACGCTGCCCCAAGATTACCGACAACAATTGGAGTTATTGTCGGTTACTCATGGGTAACCCCGTAGAGTTCACCCCGAAGGGCGGAGAGCACCGCCCGGACCACGAACGAGAGGGACACTCATGTCTCGCAGGATCGGCCGAGCCGTCAACGGCTTGACGAAGCGCAGCGCCGCACTCAAGGAGATTCGGGAGGCGGGCGCAGCACTACTGACGACCCCGTTCGAGGAGGACGCCGCCGGGCGCGACACCGGAGCCTGGCTCGGCGCCCTGGAGCGAGCGAAGAAGGCGGACCGGAACCCGAACCGCCCCCGGGGCTCCCGCAGCGCCTTCGAGATCGCTGACGACATCGAGAACGGCGGCTGACCATGGGGAAGTTGAAGGTGCTCGCCTCTGTCACCGCGCTCCTGGCGCTCGCCCACCCGACCCTCGTTCCGCCCGTCCTCGGCACCCTCGGGTTGCTGCTCGGCGTGGCGGTCGCCGTCGCCGGCTGGGCCCTCACGCACCTCTCCCTGACGCTCACGCTCGTGGCTACGGGCCTCATCCTGCGCGGATTCCCGTCCGTACGCGTGTGGTTGGTGCGATCTTGGGTCGCTTCGGTCGCTGCCGTCGCCCTCGTGAAGGCGTAGCCAGACCAACCCGTTCGACCTGTTCGATTCTTCGCTGAGAACGATTCTCCGCTCAGCCCCCTTTCGCAGCGCACTCGCCGCGCGACCGTAGAACGCGCCCTGTGGCGCCATTCGGCGGAGAGCACCGCCGACCACCACGAAGAGAGGAACATCCCGATGCGACCGCATCGTCACGTCGTCACCATCACGCTCCCGCAGCCGGATCCCTCGCCCGCGTACCCGGAGTACGAGGAGCTGCTCCACGAGGCGGGCCGCAGGGATGGCCTCATCGGTCCGCAGGACATCGCCCGAATGGAGGACGCCATCGGGCGCCGCGGCGGTGACTGGTGCACCGCCGTCCTCGGCCGCCCGTTCCCCGGTCTCGGCCGTGTTCCGTCCCGTGACGGGTGGCTTCTGGTCCTCGCCGACGAGCGTGGCCTCACCCCCGCGCTGCCGGAGTTCGTCGTCCAGGCGCGCGCGGAGGAGGCTTCCCAACGCCAGCGGCGGGCGACCTTGGCCGCGCTCAAGTCGGAGACGGAGAAGCGGCGTTGGGCGCTGGGCGTGGGGGCGGCCGCCGTGGAGCTCGCGGTGCGGGAGAACGTCCGGCACAGCGGTGTGGGCGGCTCGCTCCGGCACGTCACCGCGGCGGTCGACCTGCTGTCCGGGCGCTCCCGTCGGCATGCTGCGGGCCGGGCCCTGTGCGAGACGGTGGGCCGGACGAACCCCCTGCATCTGGGGGAGCCGCTCGAGGGTCGGCCGGCCACCTGCCAGCGGTGCATCGAGTACGCGGAGAAGGTACGGACGCTCGACGCTCCGGCACCGCCGACGCCGAGCGAGGCCGCACTGCTGCGCCTCATCCAGTCCGGCGCGGTGTTCACCGTGCGGCCCGCCCGCAGGCAGCCGACCGTCCGGGACACCAGCGTCCGCAGCCACGGCGTGGCCTCTGGGGCACTGGGGCGAAAGGTCGACGCCGCGGCGGCGAAGGTCCAGCGCAGGGGGTGGGCGGTCGTCGACGAGGCGAACAGCGCGACGCAACGGGGCGGCTTTGGCCAGCGTTGGCGGCTGACCGACGCCGGTACCGCAGCTCTGGAAGGGTGATCCTGTGGTCGCCAGAATGACCGCCAAGCAGTTCCTTGAGCTGCAGGAACGCCGCGGAGGAGGGGTGCAGTCGGCCGCCCCCGCGAAGCCGAGGAAGCAGACGGCCGCGAAGAAGTCCGCCGCGCACCCGGGCCCCCCGTCGACGCCGCCCGCGCCCGCTGTCGAGCCGCTGCTCGCCGGGCTGTCGGGGGTCCGTCGGCACTGGGTGCTGCTCATGCCGTACGCGGAGAAGCTGCTCACCAGCAACGGGCGGCTGCACCACATGGCGGCGCACCGGATCCGGAAGCAGCTCCGGAAGGATGCCGCCGGCGTGGCGATGGCGCGGCGTCTGCCCCGCCTCGAGCGCGCAGCGGTCTTCTACGTGCTGCACCCGCGGCCGCTGAACCGGAAGCGGGACCCGGGCAACTGGGCCGACACGGTGAAGGCGTACGTCGACGGCCTGGTGACGGACGGCGGGCTGCTGCCGGACGACAACCACGAGTTCCTGATGGGCCCCATCCCCGTCATGGGTGAGCCCGTCGCCTCCGGGTACGCGCGAATGACCCTCGTGGTCGTCGAACTTTCCAAGCCTGTGACCAGCGCAAACGCAGAAACCGTAACAGGAATGGCCGGTTAGACGTACTGACACTGAGAGCTGGCCCGCTCTCGCCCCTGCACCAGGAGATGCCCCTCCCATGAGCACCACATCGAGCGTTGCCGTCCAGGCTCCCATGACACACGTCCCCCCGGCCCTTCCGATCGACCTCACCATCGACGCGTACGCGCGCAGCGGGACGCACCTCGGCCGCGACGTCGTCGACCTGCACCTGATGGACATGGCCGACAAGGCGGCGTGTTCTCTGCTCCGCGACCAGTGGACCGACCACTTCCCCGTCGCCGCGTACACCGAGCTCCTCACGACGATCGCCGCCCTCCGCAGCGTCCTGGGGTTCATCCCGACGCCGACGGCGACGGACGTCAACGCGTGGGCCCGCAGCGTGCGCGATGCCTCCGCCGCGGTGGCGGGTCCCGACCGGGACATCCACGAGGTCCAGATCGTCGAGGGCCCGCACCAGGGTGCACGTCTGGGCCTGTGGGGCCCGCGGGCGCCGCAGGCTCCTGACACCCTGGTCGGCCCGCTCCTGACCCTCGAACTGATCACGGAACGCGGCGACTCCACTGACCTGGAGATCGGCGTCGCCCGCTACCGCAGGCTCAAGCAGCCTCACCCCGGCACCGGCCAGTGGGAGTACATGCTGGACCGCGACCACCCGTTCCCCGCCGCGGGCTCCCGGCCGCACTTCCTGCCTTCCGACCAGGTCGGTGCGTGATGGCCCAGATATCCCTCCTCGCTGGCCCCCGGCCGTCCGCCGCTGCGGATGCTGCACATGACGCCGCACACGCGACGGCCGCCCGGTTCCTGCACGGCGCGTACGCCGAGCCCTGCCCGACATGCCACGTGCCGGCCGGGTCCCTGTGCCTCGCCCGTCGCAGCGTCCATGCGGCCCGGCGCAGCCTGCACCGCCAGAACCCCCGGCACGTCGGCCTGGTCCAACTCCTCACCCGGCGTGCCCGGTGAGTGTCACCGCGGTGGAGGCCGCCGAGAAAGCCGTGGGGTGGGCGGAAGCTGCCGAGCTGGCCCTCAAGCAGGTGGACATGTACCGAGGGCAGGCGAAGCAGTACGAGGGCAAGCGCGAGATGCTCGACGCGTCCTATCACCGTGCGCTGGCCGACGACTTCGAGATGTACCGCGACCGGGCCGTCGGTATGGCGACCATGTGGGCCCACGTCACCGGCGCACTCCGGGTCGCCGAGTCGCAGGTGCAGCCGTGAGCGCCCTCGCCGTCGAGTCGACGGTGGCGCCCCTGTGGGCCGGGCGCCTGATCGCGCGGGCCGCGTGCCGCCAGGAACTGCACGTGGCGCAGGAGGGCATCCCGGCGCCGGCGTCGCCCGTGTTCACCGTGCCCCTGGAGTGCAAGCTCGAGACGGGTCTACGGCCGTGGGACGGCCCCGTCACCGAGTCGTCCATGTGCCCGGCCTGCCTGCGCGCCCTGCGTGGCGAACCGGAGCCGGAGAAGCCCCGGATCGTCCCCGCGGGCGTCGCCGAGCAGCTTCCCGCGGCCGCGCCGGACCCGCGCGGCCGCCATCTGCGGGCCGTCCCGGACCCGGTGAAGTACGCCGAGGCGCCCCTGCCCACCGAGCACGCGGGCCACCCGATCACCTGGTCCGGGTGGCAGACGGCGCCGATTCTCTCCCACTACGACCCCTCCTGTGAGTGGTGCGGAGACGCCGGCCCCGGCGAGATGGCCGGCGGCCGTCAGGGGCACCCGGCCTCGAAGACCATCCCCCTGCGCCGGTTCATCGCCTACCGGTGCACCGCGTGCCAGGAGATGACCGCCTACGAGCAGGTCGGCAGCGAGCTCCGCGTCGTCACCCACCACAAGTCGCGCGCCCCGAAGGGCTGCAACGAGCCGAAGGAGTCCCTGTGAGTACCACTCTCGCGCCCGAGCGCGACCTGACTGCCCTCCAGGATCGGATCGCCCTGATCGCCTGCGGTGAGCGGCCCGGCAAGACGAAGTCCTGTGACGGTTGTTCCCGGAAGAGCGCTGCCCTCCTGAACATTGCGAGCACCGGCGCGGCGGACGCGGTCGCGGCCGCGATATGCGGCACCGGGAACCGTGCGGGCTGCTACGACTGCACGGACAAGTCCGTGAAGATCGTCCGCCTCTACAACGGGGAGACGGTGTGACCACGGCTGCCGCTCCGCCCCGGACCGGCCTGGTCATCGACCTCGAGGGCGGGCTCATCAACGTCAGGAGCATCCGCCACCTGGCGAAGGACGCGGCCCGCTTCCACGAGGCGAGCCTCGGGTGCCCGCCCAACAAGCGCATCGTGGCGGACGCCCGGCGCGCGCACCGCGACGGGCTGACGGTCCTCGTCATGACCGGCGGGGACCGGCGGCTGGGCGAGCGCATCGTGGCGTGGCTCGGTGACAACGAAGTGCCGGCGGCCGTACTGCTGATGCGCTGCCAGGGCGACTACCGGCCGGGGGCCGTGGTGAAGCGTGAGCGACTCCGTGCCGCCCGCCGCCGGTTCGCCGACCTGACGGTCTGGAGCGCGGACCCGAGCGTGACCCGCCTCTCGGAGCGGGACGGCATCGCTGTCCGCGAGCTCCCGGGCTACTGGGGGGAGACCCAGTGAGCAGGCACCCCGTGGGGAACCGCGAGCTCGCGCCTGCGGAGCTTTCCGCCCTCCTCACGGGCGAGCTGCCGCTGGAGGGTTGGAAGACGACAACGCTTCACTGCCAGGTCGACTCGATCAGCACCTCTGATCAGCATGCGGACCTGGTGAAGCTCGAGGTCGCGTTCCCTCCCGGCACCACGCCTACGGGAGAGCCCGCGCCGTGCGGGACGTGCCAGGGCAGCGGCGTCGTCCCGGATCCGCTCCACCGGGGTCGCCGAGAGACGGCGAAGGCCGTGCTGTGCCCGGAGTGCGCCGCGTGCACGGCAACCTGTCTGCACGCCGTCGGGGGAGTGCTGCGGTGCTCTCTGCCGGCCGGGCACTACGACGAGAAGAACGCCCCGAAGCAGCTCAGCGGCCTGAACCAGCGCGACCCCGGCTGCTGGCACCAGTCCGCACCAGATCGTGAAGGCGTCTGGCTGACCTGGTGCGACTCTGCGGACGCGGCAACGCCGCACGGTGCTCCACCGGCGCCGGCCGTGGAATTGCGCGGGCAGCGAATCGGCATCGACTGTCCGACGTGCGGCCCAACGAGGGTGGAGGAACACCCGCACCGGGGCGGTGTCCTGCGGTGCGGGAACTGCAAGGAGCACCTGTGCCGTGGCCGCGTGGAGAGCGAGCCGCGATGAACACCCCGTCTCACGTACCTGACGATCCGGGGGTGCCGGTTATCCCCTGCACACCAGCCAATTCACTCGAACGGGTGACGAAGGGCAACGCCAGAGCTCTCGTGGTGTGGCAGCACTGGCCCGAGGAGTTGGCCCGTGAATGGCTCGGAATCGACCTGCCGGGGACCTCGGATGTGCACGACAACGTAGCGACTCTGCTGCAAATAGCGAGGCCACTGCTGCGAGGAGCGTGCAGTTAGGAACATTCTCACCGAGAACTACCACTCTCGCTGAGAAATCGGGCACAATGAGGGCTGTGTCTGATCATGAGGGGGAGATGGTGGCGGAGAAGAAAGCCCCGCGGAAGCTGCGGGTGACCTTCGAGTTCGAGATCCCACCGGGCACCCCGACCAACGTGCGCACCGCCCGGCGCATGGCCGCCGTGGAGGCCATGCGAACTGCGGTCACAGCCATCGCTGCGCGCGAACTGCCGCCGGAGACGACGATCACCACGCGGCACGAGTGGGGCTACGTCTGGCACGACACGGCGACCGAGCCGGCGACCCTGGGGCCCGAAGCGCCGTAGGCTTCCTGGCCAGCACAACAACCGAACACCTGGCGTCAGGCCAGACCCCGGCGGAGAGCACCGCCGAGACCCACGAAGTGAAGGAACTTCCGATGCCCTCGCGCACCGTTGCCCTTGCCCGCACGTCCACGTCCCTCTCGAGGTGACGTGGCGTGTTCATCCCTCAGGCTCCTACTGATCAGGCCGCCCCCGCCACGGCCTCTACCCATGGGCGCACGCACCGCATGGCCGCCGCGGTGTGCCGTACGTGCGGGCGCCTGCGCTACGAGCTGGTCCCGGCCGCGGTGTCCTTCGGCATGACCTGCCTCGGGTGGGTGCACCACGCCGTCGGCATGGACGTGGCTGCGTACGCGGGGTACGGCCTCGGCCTGGCGGCGACGGGCGCCCTGACGTGGGGCGGGTTGAAGTTCAAGAGCTCCGTGGCCACGTCGCTCGGCGTCGCCTCTGCGGGGACTGTGGTGAACACGGCGATCGGCGCCATCACCGGTCCGTCCGTCCCGTCCCTCATCGCCGGCGGCGTCGTCACCATCGCTTCGTACGCCGTGTTCGTGCCGTGGCTGGTCAAGACCCGCCACGAGCGCATCAACCTGCAGATCAAGGCCGCGAAGACGAAGCCTCTGCCGGACAGCATGGGCGTCAACGTCGCCGAGCCCGGCATCGTCGGCGACACCGAGGAGGAGACCGCGCTCCGCCGCGCCCTGTGGGCCCTCGGCACGCCCGCGGTCGACGTCACCCGCCTGGTGTTCACCGACACCGGGTGGCACGCCGTGGTGACCCTGCCTCCGGGCAAGAACACCTCCGCCCAGGCCGTCATCGCGAAGCGGACCCAGCTCCAGGCGAACCTCGACCTGCCCGGGAAGCTGCGCCTGGCGGAGGGCGCCCAGGGGAACCAGCTCTACGTCCGGATGCAGACGACCGACGCGCTCGCCGAGCCGATCCCATGGCCAGGCGTACGGGTCTCCTCGATCGAGCAGCCCATCCCGATCGGGATCTATCCGGACGGCCGGGAGATCCTCGTCGACCTGCTGTCCGGGCACGTCCTGGTGGCCGGCGGCACGAACATGGGCAAGTCCGGGGCCACGAACGTCCTGATGGCCAACCTCGTCGCGTGCGAGGACGTCGACCTCGCGGGCATCGATATGAAGCCCGGCGCGCTCGAGCTGGGCCCGTGGGCGGACAACATGGTCGCGCTCGCGGACGACCCGGAGACCGCCCGCCAGGTCCTGGTCTGGCTCAAGAGCAAGATGGTGGAGCGCGGGAAGTACCTGTCCACGCTGCGCGGCCCGAACGGCGAGCGCGTCCGGAAGTGGACCCGCGAGCACGGCAAGTACATCGTGCTCGTCATCGACGAGCTCGCCGAGCTCCTGCGTCAGGCCCCGGACGTCGTCACGGAGCTGCTCACCCTGATGCAGGTGTCCCGCGCCATGGGCATCCGCATCGTCGCAGCGACGCAGTCCCCGAGCGAGCAGGCGTTCGGGGGAAAGGGCACCGACGCCCGGCAGCAGTACGGCACCCGCATCGGCCTGCCGGTGAACGAGCCGACGCCGATCAACATGATCTTCGGGACGGGCGCGTACGGGCAGGGCTGGCGCCTGGACTGGCTCGACGCCCCGGGCAAGGTGATGGTCTCGTCCGAGCGCTACACCGAGCCGGAGGAGGGCCGCTGCTACTGGATCAGCGACGAGCAGATCCGACTCACCAGCTTGAAGTTCCTGCCCGCCGGGGCGCTCCTGCCCCCGCATCTCGCGCCCCCTGCTCCGCCCGAGCCGGATCCCGACCCCGACCCGACGCCTCCCCGCGGTCCGGGCGGCGGCCGGCCCGTGCTGCACGTCGTACCGACGTACCCGGACGGGTCGCGGATCGAGTCGAACCGGCTCCCGCTCTGGCAGGCCCTGGAGAAGGCCGGGCAGGAGGGCCTGACCAAGCCCGAGGCCGTCCGGCGCGGCATCTGCAATCACCACACGTCGATCGCCCCCTGGCTCTCGCAGTGGGTCGGCGCGGGCTGGGTGGAAGAGAGCAGCAAGCGCGACCGCGCGGTCGTCTACGTCCTCACCGCGGCCCAGCACACACCTGTCCCCGAAGCCCCCGCATTCAGCAAGGAGAACGTCTCATGTCCGGCCAGTTCGTGACCCCCTCCAGGCCCGTCCACCAGCCGGTCGTGGGCCTCGTGGAGCTCGGCGACGAGCACGACCCGATCGTCCACATCCAGGACCCCTACGACCCGAGCCGGTCCGTCGCGGTACGCCGCTCCGCCCTGCAGCCGATCGCGCCCACGCCTGCCCGGGACCTGACCCCGCAGCCGCTCCTCGACCCGCTCGCGCAGCGCATGCTCGCGGGCGGCGTCGGCGCGGGCGTCACGGGCTGGGGCGCGGGGGAGCTCCTCACCGGGGCCGGACGGCTCGTCAGCGCGGCCGCGGGCGCCGGGAGCGCGGTCGTGGCGATCGCCCTGCTGCTCCTCGCCTGGAAGATGTCGCCCTCCAGCCGGCCGGGGAAGACGGTGAACGTGACGAACATCAACAGCTGGGGCGGACGTTCGTCGACGCGGATGTGAGCCTGCGGAATCTGGAGGGTCCCGGCCAGCGGCCGGGGCCCTCCAGTCGTTTCATGGGCGTCACGACCTGGGAGAACTCCGGGTAACACACATTTTTGCGATCTTGGTTGTGGAACGCATCGTGAGGGTGCGTGCGATGATCCCCCGTCATGGGGAGACACATGTGGGGGAAGACGGCCGGCGGACTGGTCCTGGCCGTGACTGTGGCGGCCGTGAGCGGCTGCGGCTCGAACGACGACAGCACCTCGGGGAAGGCGCCCGCGTCGGCGGCCCCGGCGCCGAGCGTGAAGGACGCGTCCGCCGCGTTCCAGGCCGCGGTCACCAAGTTCGATACGGACGGCGGCTGTCTCGAGGCGGCGCCGGACACGTGCTGGGATCAGATGCAGGCCGTAATGGAGCCGGCCCGGGAGCTGCGGACGGCTGCGAATGCCGACAAGGCGGGGCCGGCGTTCTGGTCGGAGGCGTACGCGCTGATCGACACCATGGAGAAGGGCATCGGGGTGGGGAAGGATCTCGGGGCGACGTCGCCGACGACGAACCGGCCGGATGTCCTGGGCTCGGCGCACAAGTTGGCGGATTGGCTGGACGCGCACCCGACCCAGTAGTGAGCGAGGAGGCCCCCGGCGCGTGTCCGGGGGCCTCCTCGTTTCTAGGGCTGGCGTACGGCCTGCAGGGCGGCGCCCGTGAGCGCCAGGACGCCGCACAGGGCCCGTTCGTCGTCGCGGAGGTCCCAGAGGGCGTTGAGGGCGCGCTCGCGCCCTGGGAGGCCGTGGAGGGCTCCGTCGAGGATGGTCTGGATGGTGGCCCGTACCTGCGCGGAGGCCGCGATCTGCTGCTCGGCGGCTTCCAGCGCCTGAGAGAACCCGAGGCCGACCATGGTGACGAGGTACTCGGCGGCCTCGTTCCTGGTGTGCGCGTCGGCGTCGGCGGCCGGAACGAGTCGGTCGATGTCTACGGTGCCGTCCGGCCGGCGGGTAGCGGGCGGGGCGTCGTCGTGGACGACGGCCAGGAGGCAGATCTGGGCGATGTGGGTGGCCTGGAGGAGCCCGAACTCCTCGGCGTGCCGGAGGTAGACGCGCATGCCGGAGGTGATGTCGGCATCCGGCGTGCAGTGGGCTTCCCAGACCTCTTCGGCGCGGCCGGTGACGATCCCCCAGTACGGGTTGGGCTCGGTGGTGATCACTGGTCTCCGTCCGGGTCGTGTGCTGTGGAGATTGTGCTCCACTCCGCTGGGGCGTCTGGGGTGTCGACGTCGCCGTACAGGCCTCGGTAGGTCTCCAGGTGGGTGGCGTAGTGCGCGCGGCCGGCGTCGGTCACGTGCAGGATGCGCAGCGCGCCGGTGCGCCTGTGGGCGTCCGGGTCGAGCCAGTGGGGCACCGAGGTCTCGGCGGCGAGCGGGCCGCCACGGTGCTGCAGCAACTTGGTGGGCGCGGCGGTGCTGCGGGTCACCAGGTGGGGGTGGGTGATGCCGGACGGCAGTTTCTCCAGCTCCGCCTTCCACCCCTGGGGGCCTTGCCGACGCAGCCAGAGCTCTCCCTCCAGGTCGTTGTGGACGATCGCGACCAGAAGCACGTACGGCGCGCGGTCGAGGAGGCCGCGGGGCTTGCGGACCTTGTGGTCGTCGAGGCTTGCATGCGCGGTGTCGGGCAACTTGTTCGGGACCGGAGCATCAACGTCCGGCCAGAGCTCGGCATAGCATCGGACGTGCTGCTCGTAGTGCGCCTGGCCCGCCTCCGTGAGGAAAATGCGCTGCTCAGACGGGTAAATCATGTGCCCGGCGTACACCGGGCTCTCGTACGGCTCCCCGGTCGGGATCCGCTTGGTCTCGATGAACGGCTCCTTGCCGTGGCGCCGGTCGCGTTCGAGGAAGAGCCGGGCCTTCTCGGATGGCGGGCGTTCCTCTTGCGGGGTGCCGCGTGGCACGTTGGTTGCCATCCCGCCGGGCCCGGCCCGGTAGAGGCGGACGAGGTTGGACCAGAGCCATTCGGAGAGCATGCCGCGCGGAGGACTCTTCGGCGCGGTGTGCCCAAGGCCTGCGCGGGCTGTGGCGCGACCGAGGGTTGTCAGCTTCACCCGGACTCGGGGCACCATGCCGAGCGGGAAGACCTCGACGTAGTCCTCCATGAGCTCGATCAGCGCGCGCCGGCGGAGTGCGGCCAGACTGGACCCGGCTCCCTGGTCATGCTCGCCCTTTCTGGCGAGCTCGTACTGAATGCTCGTACGCCCTACGAACTCCTTCGACGCCTTGAGGCAGAAGGTCTGCCACCGCCATTCGCTGGCCGGCGGCCCGTGGCCCCAGTCGAACGCGCCGCCCTTGTTGCGGGCCTCCGCGCCCTGATCCGCGCTGTAGATGGCTGTGAGATAGATGCGCTGACGTGGGTTCAGCACGTCCCACAGGTCGGCCGGTTGGGGTCGTGGCATGGCAGCACGGTAGTGCCTGGCGCTGACAGCGCACTGTGGATCACAACCTCGCCCGAGGCTGGCAGGCACCTGCCTGGTCCTGGCGCTGCGCCGGGACGTCTCGCTGGCCGGGGTCAGGGGCCGGCGATGAGCCAAAGGATCAGCACGGCGTCCAGGTCCTGGCTGTAGCGGTAGACCACGGTGAGGCCGCGGCCGCCGGTCTCCTCGGGAAGGAGGTCGATGGCGTAGGACTCGGAGCGAGGATCGGCGTCCGGAAGTCCGCGGGCGTGGCTGGGGGTGGGGTCTTCCTCCAGCGAGGCGCGCAGCGACATGACGACCGCCCGCTCGGTCGTGCTCAGATCGGACCGCAGGATCTTCTCCGCGGCGTCGCTGTAGAACGCGTGGGTCACCGAGTCCCTGCCTCGGTCATCTTGCGGCGCAGCTCATCGTTCACGTCTTCGGTGCTGCGCATCAGGGCGGCCATCCCCTCCGGATCGCACCGGAGCAGGACCCTGTGCCGATACGCCTGAGTAATCTCGCGGACGCGCGTGAGGTCGTCCAGGTCGGCCTCCGCCAGTTCCTTCTCGAACGTGTCCGCGTCACCGGGGAGACCCCAGACGCGCAGGGCGTTCCGCAGGTCAGCGAGCGTACGCATGGGCGGCACGACGTCATGGTGTTCGGGCTGTGCTGTCACGGCCTCTCTCCTTCGGTCAGTAGTGCCGAGTCTAGAGCTGGAACGGTGCCGTCCAGGAGCCTCTGGCTACGCCCCATTGAGGATCGACGCGACCTGAGGGCCGGCCTCACGGTTGATGTGATCGACGATGGAGTTCAGGGCGCGCCGCGCTTCCTGAACGAGGGTGGGCCCCTCGTACGCGGTCGGCTTGACCAGCTCCCAGTGGCGTCCCGTGATCCGGACGACGGTGGTCGTCAGGACGGCCGGCGTGACCGCGTTTTCGAGTCTCGGCTCCACCATGGATCGGTAGTCGCCGAATCCGAAGTCGTCGTTCTCCCAGTCTCGCCACTCGTACGGAATGCGCGGGCCCTTGAGGAAGTGCTGCGGAAGCGGGAACGTGACGTCGGCGTAGAGCGCGCCGTCCCATTCGTCGATGTGCAGGCGTACCCCGTGAAGATCGGGGCGGAGCCGTACGTACCCGGGTGCCATCACGGGCCCGGTTGCCACCCGCCATGCGGCAAGGGCGAAGCGGCGGGGGTCCTCGTGGGGGGCCTCGTCGTCGCTCCAGGCGTCCCGGAAGTCCTTGATGTTCTTGCGGACGTACGCCGCGAACCGGCCGCCCTCGTCGCCGTACTCGCGGTCGTAGTCGTCATCGATGCACGCAAGCAGATGGTCGTCCCAGGAAGGGGCCATGGTGGTGCCTTTCAAGGTGGCCGGTCAGGCGGAGAACGTGCCGCCGGGGGAAGTCGGGCCGGGAAGGTTGTCGACGGCGGCGACGGCCTCGTCGAGTTCAAGCAGTGCGGCGCGCATCATCAGCACCGCTCCACCGAACGCCAGGCCGGCCATGCCCGTGGACATCAGGCTCGTGGGCATGGCGGTGAAGGCACGAGAGACCCAGCGGGCAGCCGATTCGTCCTCGTCAAGATACTCAGAGGACTGGAGCGCCGCGACAGCGGCCGGTAGCTCCTGAGTCCCCATCGGGCCGAAGTCATCAACGTCCTGGGCCATCTCGACCACGCTTCGGCAGGCGTCTTCCAAGCCCTTACGTGCCTTCACGATGCGCCCGAACCCGGGCCCGAGAAGGTCGTCAACGTTGCTCACGGTCGCACCCGCTCGCGGTCGTAGGCGTTGGCAAGGGTGGTCAGATCGGCCATGCCGGGCAGCTTACGGGGCTGGCGGGCTCAGCGTGCGTAGTTGTGTTGGATCTGGTCAGCCTGGCGGATGATGGTGTTGACGGCCTGCTCAAGGGCGTCGAGGAACGGGTCGTACGCGGCCTCGAGGACCGCGTCTCGCAGGAAGACGTCAACGGGCTTGCCCGTGGACGCCGCAGCAGCCCGCACCTGGGCCTGCTGAGCGGCCGTCAGCGGCACTGGTAGGGATTGGGCCTGGTCGACATCCATTTGGCGACCGTACCAGCGTCCTGGGGTCCCTCAACGGCCTCTGCGGCACCCGCGGCAGCAACCATCGCTTCTCAGACCGTCGGGCGCTTACCCAGGGCGTGGTCGACGGCCTCCGAGATGTCGTCAGTGATTCGCTTCCGTGCGTAGTCCCGCAGTTGCATCGACGACGTGAGCCCAGGCTCACCCATCCGCTCCGCGTCCAGCCACTGCAGGGTGTGAGGACTGTCTGCGATGCGTCGTAGGACCGGCAGATAGTCCTCGGGAAGGATCTTGAGTCGCAGCCTGATGTCCTGAGTCCTAGCCTGTTCAATCGGGTCGGCGCCCATGGCGATTGAGATGGTCATCAGTTCGCCCAGGTAGAAGTCCGCGCGCCGCTCGGCGATGAGGTCCCGGCGGGCACCGATGCCCTGCCACAGGGCGTACCCGAGGGCCGCCAGCGTCAGCGCGGTGGCAAGGATGTCGCCCAGGGTTATCTCAGGGTTGAAAGTCACTGGCGAACCCTATGGGACCACGCAGTGTACGGATCAACTGCGGGTCCCTCGATGGGCAACATCGAGGGACTGGCGCTGCGCGAGGAGCGTGCGCCGCATCGTCTCCCAGCGGGTGGGGACGAGATCGGCCTCCGCGACTCCCTCGGCGTCCTGCTTGTCCTGCACGGCGTCGGCGATTTTCTTGTACCACTTGCTGATGCCGCGCCGCAGGATCGGGACGCCGAAGTCGGCACTGGGCGGGCAGGACAGCCACAGGTGCCGCGGGGTGCCGCCCTCGAGCCGCTCGATCAGGCGGGAGCGTCGGGTAAGCCAGTCGTTCAGGCGGCGAACGGTGTCCGGGCTGAGGGCGACGATCTCGGGCTCCGGCATCTTCCCGCGCAGGCCGCCCTGGGGCTGCCGGATGAGGGACAGGGTGGGCTGCCTCGCGGCCAGGTCGAGGTCCTCGAGGAGCATGGACTCGATCTCTCCGAGGCGCGGGAGGACGTCGCGCATGACGGCCCACATCGCCAGGCCGCGCACGAGGACGTCGGGCCGGTCGGACTCGGTCCACCCTGCGGCTTCGCCGGCCTCGAGCTCAAGATGCCGGGTGATGAGGTCGGCCAGGTACGGGGAGACCGTGGGGCGCGTCCTCCACGCGGGGAGATCGGGGGCGAGGAA
This sequence comes from Streptomyces sp. NPDC096079, assembly GCF_040303145.1. Lineage (NCBI taxonomy): Bacteria > Bacillati > Actinomycetota > Actinomycetes > Kitasatosporales > Streptomycetaceae > Streptomyces > Streptomyces sp. NPDC096079. Next base: position 100,528 of record NZ_JBEOST010000023.1, on the reverse strand, counting down.
CGGATGTCCGGCCTGGCGGGCGAAGGCCTCGAGACAGAAGATCCGGATCCGCTCGGAGGTGTCGTAACTGGTCGGGTCGGTGCTCACCGTTGCGGTGGTACGCAGGAACCCGCCGCGGCCGTACAGCAGGTACGCCTCGACGGCTTCGGGGGCGAGAAGGTCGGCAAGGGAGTCGCCCGCGGTCTCGCTGAGGCCCAGGGGCAGCGCGATGGCAAGCTCGCCGGCGACCCATTCGAGCTGTTGCAGGCGGGAGTCCGAGACGACGTCCTTGGCCTTGCGGTTCACGGTCCGGAAGACGTCGAGGACCCGCTCGAGCTCGCGGAGGGCCAGCGGCGTCCCGGGTACGGCAACGAGGGCGACCGCGGGGGTGGGGCGGTCGCCCTCGTCGCCATGGCGGAGTGCGGTCAAACTCATGGCAGAGAGTTTGCACTGTGAGCTGCGGATTCCGTATCCGGTGCCCGAAATCGGGCCGGCTAGTTCAGCAGACCCCGGCGGCGCGGCGGGTTGATCGGCTCAGGCTCGTACACGGTGAGCAGGGCAGCGTCGGCGCGGTCGGGGGACTTCATGCCGCGCTGCTTCATGGCCCTCTTCGACTCGACGACGGAGTAGCCGGCGGCGTTGGAGCCGAGGCGGGGGGTGGAGAGCTGGATGCCGGTCTGCCGGTCGACGCGGAGCCGGAGGCGGCCGAGGCCAGTGGACGGGTCGGGCTGGAGCAGGCCTCTGGTGGCGAGCCACATCTCGTCGCGTTTGCGGTACGGGCGCATGACGGCGCCGGGGTCGTCCTGGGTGGGGGACTCGGACACCATGACGCCGACGATCTGCGCCTGGTGGCGGCCGGTGTCGGCCCAGCGCTTGAGCATGGACACCACGCCGTGGCCGATGCCGTTCTGGTCGACCTTGACGCGGACGGGGTGCGGGGAGCGGAGTGCGACGGCGAGGCGTTGCGCGGCGGCGATCTCCTCGAGGACCTTCTCGGCGAGGAGGACCTGGTCGTCGTTCATGGTGCCGGAAGAGCTGTAGCGGCTCTCGATGACGTCTCCGACGATGCGGGTGATGACGAATTCATCGCCGCCGTCGGCCGCGACGTCGACGCCGAGGCGGATCCAGGCGCCTTCCTTCACCGTGTGGGTGGCGGTCTCCTCCTCGAGGCCGAGGTCGCACAGGCGGTGCCAGCCGGGCCCGGTCGGGTCGTCGCTCTGCTGCGCCGCCTCGACCCAGGTGACGGGGATCGTGAGGCCTCCGCCGCCCTTGGGGAACTTCGCGTGGACCTTCGCGATGACGTACGGGTGGTCGGGCCCGTACTCCCGGATGGTGCGGTCCACCCACTCCTGGTCGGGCAGGTGGATGGCAAGGGAGTGCTGGGGCACGCCGTCGGGGCAGTCGTTGCAGTACGGGACGCGCTCCTTGGTGATGGCGGGGGAGGCGAACGTCGCGATGGGGATGGTGATGGTGCCGGGCTCTTCCGGGTCCTCGCCTTCCTCGCACAGGCCCTCGAACCAGGAACGGGGGTCGTCCATGGCCGGGTTGCCGATGGCCAGCATGCGGGCGTCACCGGTCAGCAGGTTGTTCGTGCCGTTGCCGATGGTCCGGGCGATACCGCCGGCCTCGTCGACGACGATGAGGAGCTTCGGGGTGCCGTGGATGCCCTGCATGGCGGCTTCGTCGTTCTCGGGCGCCGTGAAGCCGTAGGCGACGATGACGTCGTTGCCCCACTGGTCGGGGATCTTCCACTGGGTGGTGTCGCAGTAGCCGGGCAGGCCCGCGCGGGCGACGGTCTTCCGGATGTGCGGCCACAACTGATTTCGGACCTGCCGGAACCGGGTCGCGGTGGTGACGATGACCATCGTTCCAGGGGCGTTGACCGACCCGGCCCACGCGACGAGCCGGCCAGCGATCCAGGTCTTCCCGACGCCGAAGCCGGCGGGGACGGCGGTGCGCTTGTGGAACGGGACGGCGTCGACGATCTCCCGCTGGCGGGACCAGATGCTCTCTCCGAGGACGTCCTCGATGAAGCCGGAGGGCGTGTCCTGCCACAGGCCGTACATCGAGCCGGTGGCCCGCTCGACCTCCCGCATCACGTACGGGCGCTCGCGGACGCTCACGTCGTGCTTGAAGGCCCGGCGTCGGGCGGCGGCGGGCGCACGGAGGAGGATGTCGGCGACGTTGGCGGCGTCGCGGGAGACGACGCCGGGTTTCCGCGCCTTCTGCAGCTCCCTGCGGGAAGGGGCCACGCGGAGGCGGGTCGGCGGGGGCTGCGTGCGGGACATGCCGGGGAAGGTGCCGCTCGCCGGGATCTAGTGTCGCGGCCTGGCCGAGGGGTCCATGCCCAGACCGTCGACCAGGCCGCGGTTCCGGCAGTCGCATGAACAACGTGTCACCCGCTGCCTGTCAGGGGTGACGCCCGTGCCGGAAGTCTGTGCCGGGGTGAGGCCCTCGCACCCGGGGATGGATGTTCAGGGCGTCACCCCGGCTTCGGGGGATGTGGCCAGGTTCCCTCGCCCCGGTGGAAATGTTGGGGCAGTAGGTCGGCCGCACATGTAGTACGTCGGCGGCCCGAATTTGTTACACCCTCCCGTGCGGGAAGCCGAAGAGGCGCGGGTTGGCGCGGAAGTTCTCGACCTCGGTCGTGAGGCTGCCCTCGAGCCGGATCGGCTGCAGGTCGAACGACAGGACCGGCTCCTGGCGCTCCCCGTCCTCGAGGACGTCGTTGAACCAGTTGAGGACGTCCTGCCGGGTCACGGCCGGGGGCGCGCCCTGGCCCTGGGAGGCCTCGGTGGGGCCGAACTCCACCCGGTCGACGCGGGGGCCGCGGGGCGCCCGCCCCTCGAGGATGGCGGGGTCGATGCTCGCGGCGATGAGTGTCGGGCCGAGCACGCCGTTCGCGACGGCCTCGAGCCGGGCCTTCTCCTCTTCGGACAGCGGTATCCCCCAGCGGCGGGCGTCGAGGGGGACGACGCGGACCGAGAGCGGACTGAAGCCCCCCGGCGGCGGTTCGGAGACGGTCATGCCGCTCGACGCGAAGGCCGTGCGGAGCGCCTGGGTGATCGCGGCGGCTGTGCTACAGCCGGGGCAGGTGCAGGGGCCGGTCGTCGATGTCTCAGCGGCGGGCGGTTCCGGGGCTGGCGGCGTGGAGGGGGCGCTGGCGTTGTAGCTGCCGACGAGGTCCTGCTCCTCCTCGGAGGCGCGGATGGCCTCGCGGAAGAGGTTCAGAGCGTTCTCGATGGCTGCTCGCTGCTCTGCGTTAAGGCGCCACCACGGCGGCATCTCCCTGCCTTCTTCCTGGGCGGCGCGGCGTTGGACCTCGTAGAGGTGCCGGTTCAGGTTGGGCGGGAGCATCGTGCGCGGGGGCATGGATCGCTGCGTCATGTGAGGGGGAACGTCGGACCGTCGATTTCTGTGACACCCCCGCCCTCGTGCCGCCGCTGCGTCTTGTCCCGCTCGAGCGCTAAGGCCACCCGGAACGCGCCGATGCCTGAGCGAAGCGAAGGCATCGGAACCTACTTAATGGTGGTGCTTGATCTTGTTACTAAAGGGGCCCAGGTTTCCGGAACCCGGTCTGTCGGCGCCCGGAAGACCGGCGCCCGGGAAACCGGGGCCCGGTTCCTGGGCCCCGGTGATGCACAAGTACCGGAGCCCGATTCCTGGGCCCCGGTGTGACCAGCGGTTTTACAGCAAAGAGACCGGCCCCAGTGCTGCTGGGGCCGGTCTCGGGTGGTGCAGGGGTCTCTATGCGGTCTCGCGCTTCTCGGCCGCGTACTTCTGTCGCAGGACCAGCTTCCGGTCGATGCCCGCGAGGTCGGCGATCTTGTCGGTCGACCACTTGTAGGGCGGGCGCAGCAGGGCGAGGACCGCGTCGTGCTGGTAGCGGATGGCCGTCTCCCTGCGCGCCCGAGCCGCGACCACGATCGGGGCGGCCTCGAGGAGCTTCTGCTCCGCGTTGTCGACGCGCTCGACGCCGGCGGCCTCGGCAGCCGCGACGAGTTCCGGGACGGTCCGGAAGTCCCCGACGGGCTGCTTCTTGTTGCCGTGCAGAACGACGGAGAGGACATTGCGGTAGCCGGTGTGCGTCAGGCCGGCGGACTTGGCCAGACCGAGGCGCTGCTCGTAGAACCACAGGTGTCCGATGGCCTTGTCTCGCTCAGCGAGGTGCAGGCCGAGCTCGGCGTCTGCCTGCTGGACGATCTGAGAGGCCTTCTCGAGCAGGAGGTCGGGGCGCGCCATGGCGACCACGTTCTCGGGCCGGTCGAGGCCGAGCTCCTTGAGGACCTGCTGCTGTGCGTCTGTGGTGATCTTCGCGTAGTCAGGGGCCGCGATCCGCGGGCCGAACTTGAAATCAGCCTTGGACATGGTGGCTGTTCTCCATCCGATGTGGCGCGGTGTGCGCCGGCGCGGCGACTGGGGGAACCCCATGCCTCCGCATCGGCGAGAACAGTACACCAAGGGGAACAGTCTTGTCAGGGGCGCGCCTACCGCACGGGCACCGACCTGCACCGGATGACGGCGAACCCGACGCCGGCGACAACCAGGACCCAGCCGTTCCCATCGTTCACGACCGTCTGCCCCGGCGCCGGAGCCTCGGGGGTGTCCGTGGTCGCGATCCGGCCGAAGCCGAGGGGCGGGCTCTGCGGGATCCGGGCCATCCATGCCCGGTACAGCCCGAGCCGCAGATACCGCGGAGCCCGGATGCGGCGCCGCACTGTGATCCGAGGGCTCACTGGTCACCGTCCTTGAGGAAGCGCTCGAAGTTCTCCGGGGCGTACGGGGACCCCTGCGCCTTGTACGCCGTCCACTGGGCCCACTCGTCCCGCGTCATCAAGGCGAACGCGCCCACGGTCACCCCGCCCAGAGTGATCCACAGACCCGAGCGGTGCGGCGCCCGCCCGCCGCCGTCGATCCCCCAGCCGATGGCGAGGAACGAGGTCGACCCTCCTCGACGCGGCTCGGGCCAGATCCCTGCGGAGAACCGGCCGAGGTCCACGAAGTGCGGCTGACGGGTCTGCATCACCGCGTACAGGACGACCACGATGAGCGCCTGCTGCAGCAGGGAGAACGCCATCAGGACGGAGGTGTACGCCACGCCGATCGCGAGGCCCACATACTCGTCGAGACGGTGCTGCCAGTGCCGCGCCGTGCCGGGGCGCCACTCGTACATGCCGCTCCCCGTCCACGAGCGGTGCATCGGATCCGTGTCGGCCGGGGACGCCCGGTGCGGGCCCCTGTGCTTCTGCGGCCGCTGGCACTCCAGCCCTGCATCGAGCCACGACCGGATACGGCACGGTTCACGCCTGAGGAACTTCATCGCCGCCCCCACGAGAACAGGGCGTCGAGGAGGCCCTCGATGAGCCCCTCAAGGGAGGACGCGAGCCAACTCGAGTCGGTCCTGGCCGATGACCGGCGGGGCGCCCGCCAGGGGCGCCGGAGCGGGAGGTACTTCTCTCGGCCGCGGGCGGCCCACAGGCGGCGCTTCATCGGGCCACCGCCGCCACGGTGGCGGCCCGCACGCCATCCGGGGTGAGCAGGTACTCGTGGCCGTCGGCGTAGCGGACCAGGACCTCGCTCGGGAGCTCCGGCCGGCGGACCTTCCACCCGGCCTCGTACGACTGCCGGGGGTTGTCCTCGAACCAGCCGTTGCACACCGTGCAGACGAGCAGCAGGTTGTGCGCCTGGTTGATCCACGCCTCCCTGGCGCCGCCCATGCCGCGGTTCACGCGGTGGTGGATCGTCAGGTGCTCACGGGTACCGCAGCGCACGCACGCGCCGCCGTCCCGGTCGTAGACGAGGGCCTTCACCACGTCGGTGGGCCCTGTGCGCCGTCGCGCCTTCACAGCAGTGCTCTCCTCGCCTGCCCCCGGGCGCCGGGCCGCGGTGTTCACGGCCCTGGTGGGCGCGCCCGGGGGCGAGGCGGGGAGAGTGACGGGCGGCCGCGCCTTACGTCGCCTGGTGGGCCTGGCGCCCGGTCTCGCGTAGCTACAGGGGGCGCTGGAGAGCGGTGAGCGCGCCGGGGCCGAGCCCTCGCCGACGGCCCGGACGAGCGGCAGGCCTCCGAGGCCGTTCCGGTGCGGAGCCCTCGAGCTGGCTCCGGGCAGCAGTGGCGGACGCCGCAGCGGCACGGAGATGGTCGGCCACCGCCGGGGCCAGGCGATCACCAGCGGCCCGGCTGAGGATCTCCACGGCGGCGAGGACGTCGTACATGGCCATGTCGCTCCAGGGCCCGGCGTCTGCCAGCACGCTCGCCGCCTCCGCGACAGCGTCGGCGTGCTCGTCGATGGTGTTCACGCTGGCTGAACGACTCGGAGAACGGGGACGGCACGGCTACCGTGCCTCGTGAGGTGAGGTGACGCGCGATTCCTGCTCTGGCCGCGTCACCTCACCTGTCGTCGTCACCCGGCGGGCCGTCAGCGGGTGCGCAGCCGGGTCCTGTTCCGTACGGTCACAGCGACGCCCTACAGGACGGGTGTCGGTGGGTGCCCGGTCCTGTGCCCCCTTCGCACGTGGCACAGGACGGGCGGCCAGAGCCTCAGGGAGAGGCTGCGCCCGCGGCCTACGCCCCGAAGTGCTGCCGGGCCTCGGCGTCCAGGTGCTCCCGGCCCGCGCGCAGGAACGGCGCCGCGAGCGCGCGCTGTGCCGTGGTGACAGGGCCGGAAGGAGCGTCGACGTCCAGGGCGTCCACGAGCCGTGTGCAGGCATCGACGAGCTCGCCGGCAGCGGCCTGGAAGACGGGCCCACCGTGGAGGACGAGCCGGGCGCGACGCTGCTCAAGGTCCCGCAGGTGCGCAGCCGCGGCCGCGCGCTGGTCGTGCCGGACCTCTTGGGGGAGTGCGGGCCACATCTCGACGACGGCGCCGATCCGGTCGGCCGCCGCGGCGAACTCCGCGTACGTCTCGATACGCGCCACGTGGGCCTGCCGCCACCCCTCGACGTCGACGGTCCGGCCGGGGGTCCGCACGGCGAGCGCCGCGCGGGGGCGGGCGATGACGCGGGCCGCGGCCACGCCGGCGGCGGAGACCGCGAGCGCGGCGGCGAAGGCGAGGATGGGCTCCATGCCCACGATTCTGCCGGGCGAGTGAGGTGACGCGATACGGATCCGGGGCACCACGTCACCTCTCCTCCCACCCAGGTCAGTCCGTGCGCTGCTCGGCGAGCGCCCGCTCAAGGGCCTCAAGGTGCGTGACGATGTCCTCGACCTTCACGTACGAGACCGCGACGGTGGCGAGACCGTTGTCGTGGACCTTGATGTAGTACTCCGCATACGTGGACTCATCCTCGTACGTGTACTCGCCAGGCTCGGCCTGGGCGAACCCGCCGGGGCCTTCGTCGAACCAGTCGACGCCCCAGACCTCTTCCATGGCCTTGCCGACGGCGGCCTTGTCGACGTCCTCGAACTCGATCGTGGCGCGCCCGTGATCGTCCAGGCACACCTTCCCCGAGCCCTCTCCCGGCTTCTCCCAGCGCAGGGTCGGGCCGTAGCACCGGCACCGTGGATCGGCCGTGTCGAGGGCGGGGAACGCCGCGGTGAACGCTTCCTGCGCAGCGGACTGCTGCTCCTCCCAGGTGGTCCGCCAGTAGTCGAGTGCCTCTATGACGTGCGGCTGCACGAGCTGCTCCCTTCCGCCCGAGGAACGGGGCCGCCGGGCGACGGCCGCGAAGCGTGCCGCGGGCAGGAGCGCACCCTGCATGGTGTGAAGGTTTTGTGTCCGCACCTGGTTACTGGCCGGTCACGGGAGCGGGCACAGCTGCGCCCCGGCCGGGAAGTCCTCGAGCCGGGGCGCAGGGGGGGGCTTAACCCACGTTTTTGAGATCTTGGTCGTGGGCCGCGGGAGATCAGTCGCCGACGCCCTGGACGGTGCCGCCGTCCGTGCCGCCCGGCGGGCACTCGGGGTCGAAGATGCCGCAGGGCGTGCTGGTCGGCTCCGACGTCGGCGGAGGGGTCGTCGCCGGCGGGGCGGTGGTCGGGGGAGCCGTCGTCGGCTGCGGGCGCGTGGTCGTCGGCCGGGGGCCAGGCGTCGAGACGGTCGGGGACGGGCCGGGCGTCGGGCCCGTCTCGTGCTCACGGACGTGGGCAACAAGCACGGAGAGCACGGTGGCGATCAAGACCAGAACGGTGGCGGCGTAGGCGGCGAGGAGACGCGTAAAGCGCGTACACGGCGAACACGGCTCCACCTTCGTGCAGACGGCCTTCGGGGAGGGGACAGAGTCGGACACGGGGTGATCCTTCGGTACGGGGAACGGGACGGCCGGACAGTCCCTGATGCGGCCGCCTTACGTCGCCCGGTCCGCCACCAACCATTCCTGGAGCAGCTCTTCCCCGGCCCCGCGCACGGAAGAGCGGTGCCTACCCTCAAGGTATGAGCGCGATTCCAGAGCCCGAGCAGTCCCGCCCGTGGCGCCCGGAGGACGGCCCGCCCCCGCAGGTGTGGACGTGGCCGAAGGGCGACCGGCCCGCGCTCGAGGTGTGGTCCGCCGGGCGTTGGCGCTATGCCCCGGTCGCGGCCCGGCACGACTACCCGGACGGCACGGTGCGCTACCAGGTCGACGTGGACCTGCGCGGGACCACGATGGTCACGTCCGCGACGTACGAGTGGCCCCAGCCCGGGGTGCGGGTGAGCCACGGCAGCGGCTCCGGGCCGTCCAGGACGGCCGACGAGCGGCGCCAGGGGAACATGCCCCATGCGCCGCGCCGCCGGCCGCCGGAGGGCCCGCAGAGCGGTACGGCTACAGGTACGTGACCTGGAGCTCGGCGGCGAACATGCCGCCGTAGACCGGCACGTCGGTGAGCAGCACCTCGAGGCGGCGGCCGCCGACGGGGATCGTGACGGTCGCGCCCGCCGGGCGGGTGCTGCGGAAGGTGATGCGGGTGCTGGGGGTGAACAGCACGCTGGGGTTCGTCACCTGGTACGTGCGGATGGGGCGTTCCATGGGGGCCTCCTCGCGGGGCGGGCGGCCCTGAGTGGGCGCGCCCTTCACCCCCTAGGTGCTCTGGGGTGCCGGAGGACAGGACCGCCCGCTCAGGCGGTCTTCTCGACGTCGTCCTGCTGGAGGGGCGCAGCGTCCGTGAGGGCCTTGAGGGCCTGGCGCGCCTGGACGATGTCGAGGCCGGTGACTCCGTTCTCTCGGCAGGTGGCCCACCAGGGGTGCATCTGGATGGCCGCAGTCACCTCGCGCAGCTCCACGCCGAGCCGGTCGTACGCAGCCGCATCGTCCGCGTCCCAGCCGGGAGACGCCTCGCGGCCGGGGGCGATGACCGTGTTGTTGTTCTTGTTCAACACGGGCTCCCATCCGGGGTGCGGCTCCCTGGACCACGGGAGACGGGCGGAGAAGGTGTGCTGCTCGGCGTACAGGGCGTTCGCACGGAGCCGCGCGGCGCGCAGGTCGGCGGGGAAGGCGGTGGGGTCGAACGGCTGCTCCTCGGCGGGAGCGGAGGCGGGGGCGGCGGTGCTCATGGGTCGGAGACTAGTTCGAGCCGCTGACATCGCTGGCTGCGCCGCGTCGTGCCCGTTCCCGCGTTCGCTCGTTCACCCGGTATGACAACCGTGGAAGAAGAAGAAGAGCCCCTGTCGTACGAGGAGCGCCGCTACGGGCCTGACGGGCCGCCCGAGCACATGCATCACGCTCTCCGGGTCTTCGACCAGGCGCTCACCGAATGCGACGCCTACGAGGACGAGTTCGGCGACCCGCTGGGCGCGCTTGGCCTCGCGTTCGGGCTCTCCACCAGCGCCGAGGCCGACGTGATGATGGGCATCGGCCGGGCGCTCGGTCGGGGAAACACGTGGGATGAGATCGCCGGGGCGCTCGGCATGGACGTCAGCGAGGCCAAGGAGCGGTGGGGCGGGATCGGCCCCCTGCCTCCCCGGGACGCGTAGCGCGCCCTACTCGCCGGGCTTGACCGGGACGATCTCGATCTCCTCGACCGGCGCCGATGAGCTGCCCACCGCGCGCCGTACCCGGGTGCGGAAGCCCTCTCGCAACTCCTCCTCGGCCCACAGGCCTCGGTCCACGGGCAGGTGCGCCCACTGGAGCCCCCCGGCCACCTCCTTCGTCGCGCACAGGGTGATCGTCCCGGGGGTGATGTCAGCCGGACTGTGGTTGTGCCTCTGCGTCATGTGCTGCTCCTCAGGAAGGTGCTCGACGTTCAGAATGGCAGTGTCAGCCCAGTGCGACTGATGCTTTCCGGTCAGCGGCGGAGACCCTCATGCGGGTCGACCAGGACGATCTCGACGGGGACGCCCGCGCGGGCCGCGTAGGACGGCCGGTACCTCTCGGCGGCGGTGGCGCTGAACGAGACGGCGGACACCTTCGGCTCGCCGTCCGGCGTGGTCCAGGTGAGGCGGTAGCTCTGCATGAGGGGGCTCCTCTGGGCTTGTCCGCCCGGCAGCGGCATCGGCTGGACGCTGCCGGGCCCGCCCAGGGTGCCACCTGCCACTGACAGCCGGGCGCAGCGGGGCGGTGGGCGGCATCGCGATACCGTCGCGCATGGGTATCGCAGACACCTCCATCGCAGCCGCCGCAGCTCTGTTCAGCGGCATATCCGCGTTCGCCTCTTGGAAGACGGCGCAGCGGGCTCACGGCACCGCCGAATCGGTGGCCCAGATCGAACGGGACCGTTGGCACACGGAGCTGACGCCGCAGTTCGCCGCAAGGATCGTGGGGCAGGACGGCCGCCTGGAGGGGCTCGACGTGCGCTTCAACGGCCCGGTCGGTCTGGGCCGGCTGGACGCTGTGCGGCTCACCATCCGCAACGACCGGGACCGCAGCAACGACCCGGTGCTCGGCGCAGGCCCCACGGCCGAGCAGCGCGCGGAAGTCATCTTCGGGCCGTTCCGCTTCCGTCCGGGAACGGACGATGCCGATCCCCTCGGGCGCACGCTGGGCCCGTTCACCCTGGACGTGCACGACGAGCATCGTCTTGCACTGGATCCCTCTCTGGCCCCGTTCTGGTACGAGGGTGCGGAGGGCGCGCAGCGTTGGCGGCATGACCACCCGGACTCGGAGAACCTGCGGCTCTGGATCGATTGCGAGGCCAAGGGGCACAAGCCGTGGAAGCTGAGCGTGGAAGTGGGCTGGACCGGGAACTGGGTGCAGGCAGGCTGACGCCCCCACGGAAGCGCTGGGAACGGCAACGGCCCCCGCCGGGTGGGCGGGGGCCGGGAGCGCCTCTACGTGGCGAGGCAGTAGTCGTCTGGCCCCATCATGTCGTCCATGTCGTAGAGCTGGGCGAGGTAGTCGCGTACTAGGGCCTCGCCGAGGGCTCCGAACATGCCGGACAGGACGATCGCGGCCATGACGGGGGAGACGACGTCGGCGGCCTGCTGGAAGGCGGAGGTGCGGGAGCCCTGCCAGGGGTAGGAGCGACGGAATCCGACGAGGAGACCGGCCTCCGACTCGGTGAGGCGGAGGCCGTCGCTCTCACGCTTCCATGTGCGGGACTTGCCGGTGAGGCACCAGGACGGGCCGTCGGCGGAGAACGCGTTCCCGCCCTTGGCGCGGCCGGTCGTGGGGTCGATGGGCCGGTTGCCACGGGTGTTGACGCGCTCGCCGGGCTCCCAGCCGAGGGCCTGGGCCATGGCCGTCGAGGGGAGCGGTCGGATGCGGCGGACCGGGGCGGGGGCCACGTGACGGGAAGCGATCATGTAAACGCGCTTACGGCGGGACGGCAGGCCGTAGTCGGCGGCTTCGAGGATCTCGTTGCTGGTGTAGTACCAGTCTGCTCCACGGAACTCCCCGGACAGGTAGTCGAGGATGTCCTCCGGCAGGTTGCTGGACTGCTCCATGGCCATCCACTGGATCGGCGCACCGGCGGCCTGGAGAGCCATCGGCCAGATCACGACCTCCAGCATCAGCGCGATGCGGGGGTCGCTCACCCCGGCGGCCAGGGCGCGGACCTCGTTCCAGGTGGCGCCGGAGCGGGGGGCGTACGGGGCGCGGCAGCCCTCCTCAGCGCCACACGGGCACTGGCCGTGCTCGTCGTAGTCCTCCTCATCGTGGAAGTCGTAGAGCTCTTCCATCGGGAGGAACCCGGCGGCTTCGCCGACGTAGGAGATGGCGTCGCACATGATCTCGATGTTCGCGGCGTCCAGGCCGGTCAACTTCCCCGCCGGGGAGAAGGTGGGGCAAGGCGGGCTGATGATGACCGCCACGGTGTAGCGCAGCGCGATGTGCTCGGGGTCGAGGGTGGTGATGTCGGCGCAGATTCGGCGGTGCCCAGCGGCGCGGGCGGTCGCGCACGCGTCGGACGAGATGTCCACGCCGACGGCGTCGACCTTGACGCCCAGGACGGCGGCGATGCCCTCGGACCAGCCGCCGGGGCCGGCGAACAGCTCCACCACGCGGATCGGGTCGCCGGGCAGGGGAGCGAGCAGCCATTCGGCGGGCCACGGGGCGGCGGCGGCCTGGAGGACGGCGTACACCTTCGGAGGGATGGGGCGTCCGGCCTTACGGGCGAGGGTGGCGACGTGGACGGCGGTGGCGATGGCCGGGGGCAGAGTCCGCATCTGGTGTTCCTCTTCTTCGTGGTCCTCGTCGGCGGTGCTCTCCACCAACACCACGAACAGTACACCAAGGGGAATCAATAGTTGCGGGGAAAGGGGAAACACGCCACCCGTTCCCGTGGGTGGCGCGCTTGTTGATTGGTGGGCGGTCCTCAGGTGCTGCGGTCGCACATGCCGGTGTGCTCGGCCAGGAGCCTGCGGGGCGCACCGTGGGTCAGAGGGTGGGCAGCGGGGCAAGGGGAAGCCACAGCAGGGACGGCCCGCCGTCCTCCTGCTCCTCGAACTCCTCGTCTGTCAGGTGCTCCTCGGGCATCGGGTCGAAGAGCCCGTGCGGCACCTGGGCGTCGAGCCGGGCAATGAGCCCGACGAGCGCGTACGGGTCGCGGTGGTCGACGTCCCCCCACAGGGACGCCAGCTCCGAGGGCGCGGCGGGCATCGGCGTCATGCCGGGTTGCACGATCTGGGACCACGTCGAGCCGTTGGCGGCCACGACGACGTGCGAGGCCCAACCGGCGTCGAAGTTCCGCAGCACCGTGCCGTCGGCGTTCCGGACCGAGTCCAGGGACAGGCCTCCGCCCTCGTCGCTCCGGGAGCGGCTGAGGACGAGATGGGCGCCGGTCGGGAACTGGGCGTGGAGCGTGGCGGCGATGACGGGGAGCACCAGCCGGGCGGCGGCGGCCGCATGGTCGGCGGCGGCCTTGAAGGTGGCCATGGGGTTCGGGGCGGTGGTCACGGCGGGGGCGGTCCCTTCAGCGGGCAAGGAGCGGGGCGAGGGAGAGCAGGAGGTCGATGCCGACACCGTGGATGTCGACGGACGCCGGAGTCGTGTCCCGCACGCGGGCGGCGGGGTCGGCGGCCGGGGCCGCATAGCCGTACGGGCCGCCCTTCTTGGGGCCGAACGCGATGCCGCCCTGCTCGGTCTGCTCGACGCAGGTGTGGGGCGCCAGGGACGCGGCCAGGCGGCGCGGGAGGAGGCCGCGGACCTGGTCGACGGGGAATCCCGGGCGCCGTTCGCCGGGCGTGGCGGGCAGGAAGTGCACGACGGCCTTCTCGACGGCGTGCACCGGGCCGGTGATCTGGACGTCGCACACCGGGTTGGAGCCGTTGAGGGTGGCCGAGTAGCGGGCGCCGCCCGACCCCCACGAGACCGTCCCGGTGTTCACCAGGAGTCCGGCTCGCTCGTACGTCGCGGCGCCCTGGGCGCGTATCGCGGTGCTGATCTCGGCGAGGAGGGTGTGCCGCGCGCGGGCCGGGTCCGTCACGGTGGCGGCGGCCTGGTCGTCGAGGACGGGGAGCACCTGGCGCAGGACCTCGCAGGCGATCGGTCCGGCGGCCACGTGAGGCAGGGTCACGTCCGGCGTGTACGGCTCGCGGTCGGGGAGTTGCCATCCAACCTGGGTGTCCCAGGGGCGGGCGACGACGACGAGGGCGCGGTGGCCGTGGACCAGGCGGGCGGCGGGGTGCTTGGCGGTCCACCACGCGGAGTACGGCTCGGTGGTCCACACGGTGCCGCCGCGCGCGGGCAGGAGCGTGGCGATGTCCTCGGCGAGCGTCAGCGCTGTGCCGGCTGCGCGGGTCGGTGCGGTGAGGGGCGGGGTCATGGCGGGGCCTTTCGAGGGAGCCGCGCCCCGGAGCTCCGGGGCGCGGCACGGCAGGGGGAGGGTCAGGCCAGGTGCCGGACGGCGGAGAGCAGCAGGTCGAAGCCGACGGAGAACTCGGCGCACACCGTCGTGTGGTCGTCGACCGGGTCGTTCGCGTGCTCCCCGCTGGGGGAGTCCGGCAGGCCGACCGACGCGGACGGCTCCTGGCCCCCGCCGGACTCGACGTCGTCGCCGCACACGGGCCGCATCTGCGGGAAGCGGTCCGTCAGGTACCGGGTGAACACCGTCGGGGACACCGGCTCGGCTGACGTCACGGGGGCGGGGGCGTCGATGGGGCGCAGAACGGACGGGAGAACGGCGTACACGCCACGCAGGGGACCCTGATACCGGAGGGTGGCCCCCGTGTGGCCGGTGACCGTGTACGCCTGCCACACGCCGTCGTCGGCGGTCTGCCACGCCAGGACGGTGCCGTCGGTCCGCTCGTGCTGGCCGGGCATCACCCCGTAGTCCAGGAGCGCGAGCCCCAGCTCGGTCAGGTCTCCCACCCGGCGGGCGCGGTCCCGCTCCGCGAAGTCCGGCGTCCACGGCCCCCGGGGCGCCTGCGCCGCGTCGAGTTTCGCCAGCACGATGCGCAGGAGACGCCGGGTCAGGTCCTCGACGGCCGCCGTCTCGCCATCGGCCAGGTCCGCGACCGCGCCCGGCAGACGCGGGTAGCTCTCGGACTCGGGGAGCACCTCGACTCGGGAACCGTCGGCCTGTACGACGAGCCGCCGGGAGCCGCTGGACAGCACGGTGGGCGCGCCGGGCGCGGTGAGCGCCTCGACGGTCCAGGGCTCGCCCCGGCGAGCGGGTAGCGCCAAGGCGAGGAGCCGGGCGACGGCGGGGATGGTGGGCGTGGCAGTAGCCATGGGTGGGGTCCTTCGGTTCGTGGTCTGTCCCGGCGCGGTGCTCTCCGGCCGGTAGGAAGCCGGGTCGGGGGCGCTTGTGTCGCGCGCCCCCGACCCGGGGTCAGCTCTTGTAGATCAGGGCGGGCAGCCCCGGGGCGAACCGAAGCGAGGAACCGCCGTTGATCGTGGCCTCGTGCCAGGACGCGTGATCGACGAGCGCTTCGTCGAGCGCGGAGTGCTCGCTGAGGTCGAGCGTCCGGGTGCTGCCGTCGTCGAACGTCACCTCGACGGCGAAGTCGCACCAGTAGTAACCGTTCTCGTGCTGGGCGGTGGTGAACTCGGCGAGGACGATGCGGGGGACCTCAACGTCCAGGAGATCGGCCGTGAGTGCGTTCAGCACGGTTCCTGGGAGCGCGGCCGCGTTGCGGTCTTTCAGCTCGTCTGCGGCTGCGCGGCGAAGCTCCTGCAACGCCTTGTCGGGGAGCTGCGTCAGGTCGACGGGCAGCGGGATCGTGGCCATCGGAGCGGGGTCCAATCTGGGTGAGTGGGTGGGGTCAGTCGGTGGTGGGCTGGAAGCCCTCGACCTCGTCGATCAGGTCGCCGTCCTCGTCGCGGACGTACTCCTCGTACGCGCACTGAACGGCGCGGCTGTGGTTGTCCACGAGGAACGACGCGGCCCAGGCCATGCCGCCCTTGTCGTCCTCGGTGGCGGCGGCGTTCATGCCCTCGTCGTCGTTGTCCTCGAACTCCTGCGAGTCCTCGACCAGGAGGTTGCCGCCGTGGTCCCAGCGGCCGAGCAGCAGAATCGCCATGGGTGTGGGTCCTTTCGGGTCATGGGGCGCGCCCCGGGGCCAGGCAGCCGGCCCACGGGGCGCGGGGCGGTTCAGGAGGTGGGGCGCAGTTCCCGGAGGCGGGCGAGCACGGCGTGTGCGACGTCGCCCATGCGCTGCCCGTGCTCACCGGTGCGCTCGGCGAACCGGTCCCGGGCGGCGGCCATGAACAGGGCGGTGGGGCCGCCGTCCTCGCGCTCCAGGGCGACGAGGGTGTTCGGCGTGGCGACGAGCAGGTCCCGGGCCATCTCCTCGACGGCCGGGTGTCCGGTGAGGTCGACGGCGGCGGGGGCGGGGGCGGCGATGGTGGTCATGGCGCAGTCCGTTCTGGAAGTAGGGGTGGGGCCGCGCCCCGGGGCGGCTCGGGCGTCCAGGCCCCGGAGCGCGGCAGCAGAGGGCCGGTCAGCGGCCGGTGACGGCGCGGATGACGGCGGCGGAACGCTCGGCGTGCGAGTCAAGCCCGTCGGGGGCGCAGGCGCCCACGAGGTAGACCCCGCTGTCGGTGAAGTCCACGTCGTCCGGCAGCTCGGGCATCTCGGGCCAGTTGTCGTCCACGACGGGGTCCCCGTACACGATTTCGAGGTCGCCCTCGTAGTCGACCTGGAACGTGAAGGTGGTGACGTAGGGCCCGGAGACCGTGCCGGTGACGCCGTAGTACCCGGACTCGGCCGTCCAGTCCGGGCCGAGGAGGGCGGCCGTGGCGCGGGCGATGTCGGAGACGCTGAACGGGTACTCGGTGCCCGGGGCGGGGCTGTAGCGGCCGTGCTCGTCGACGGGCAGACCGGGGGCCGGGGCCTTGGACGCGGCGTCCTCGAACACGTCCATGGCGCGGGTGACGCGCTGGCTGACGGCGCGTACATCATCGGCGGTGAGCGAGACACCCCCGGCCTGTGCGGTCCTGACGCCCCTCAGCAAGTCCTGCGCGTCGAACGCGACCCAGTAGGCATCGAGCCAGTGCCCGGCCGGTTCGGCGTCCAGGCTGTCGTACGTGCCCGTGCGGGCGGCCATGGCGCCGAGCGCACGATGCAGGCGCAGCGTGGCGACCTGGTCGTCCCCGTCGCGGGTGAAGACGTCCAGCGCCGTCCGGACGGAGGCGAGATGGTCGGCGTCGGGGCCGACAAGGGTCGTCGTGGGCATGGTGGTTCCTCCGTGTGTGGTCGGGCCCGGCGTGCTCTCGCCGGGTAGTACGTCGGGCGGGCCGGTTCTGTGACAGGCCCGCCCGATGGGGCAGGTCAGGACTGGTTGCAGGGGCGGGCGTTGTCGACGCGGACCTCGGTGGCGAGGCGCATGTGCTTCTGCCACGTCGTCAGGACGGCGCGCAGCCACTCGTCGGGGCGGGCGGCCTGCTGCTCGGTGTCGGCGTGGAGCTGGGAGAGCCGGTTCCGCAGGTCGATCTCACGGAGCACCATGCGGTCGGAGACGGGGTGCAGCGGGGCCGGGAAGGGCAGCGGACGGCCGGTGAGAGCGTGGAGCACGTAGTTGGTGAAGCCCTCGGGGAAGCGGGTGTCCGGGTGCTCCTCGGCGAGCGTGTCGGCCTTCCACAGCGCCTCGGTGGCCTCCACGGGAACGGACACGTACGGGCCCGGCTGCTCGTCGTCGAGGAACAGCGCGGCGGCCTCCAGGAGTCCGGAGATCCGGACGAGGACCTGGATGGTGCCGGGCCCGGCGAAGCGGTCGAGGGCGGTCTCGGCGATGACGCGGGCGCGCTGGGCGGCCTGGGCGTACGGGGTGGCGCGCGGCGTGGTGATCACGGGTGTCTCCGTCTTCGGTGCGAGAGGGGCCGGGGCGCGGCAGGGGGAGGGGGTGCCGCGCCCCGGCGGTATGGGGGTGGGTCAGGCGGCGATGAGGGCGGCGCGGGCGGCCTTGTACTCGGCCTTGCGCGGCTTGTAGGTGGCGACGATCGCGGCGACCTGAGCGCGGGTGTAGCGGAAGACGGTGGTGGCCTTGCGGAGGAAGCCGCCGGAGGTGCGGCGGGAGCGGGCGCGGAGGCCCTTGATGGCGTTCTTCTTCGCGTGGTCGCGGAGGCTGCTGACCATGCCCTTCGCGGTGGCGGCGGTGGCGCCGGTGGCGAGGACGTGGGTGTAGAGGGAGCGGGCGGCGGTGCGGACGCGGTGGGCGGCGATGAGGGCGGCGCGGCGGGTGCGGGCGGCGGCGCGGTTTTCGCGGGTCCGGGTGCGGAGGGCGGCGCGGCGGCTGTCGGCGTTGTGGGTCTTGGTAGTGGCCATGGTGTGTTCCTTCGCTGTGTGGTCTGTGTCGGCGGTGCTCTCCGCCAACAAGAAGAACAGTACACCAAGGGGAACCAGTGGCACAAGACAAGATCCGACAGGGCTTCATATGTGCAGGTGGGAGCACATACGACCCTCGCCACACGGCCGCATGCGCTCCCACTGGTGTACTGCTCTCTACAGGTCGAACAGACCGTCAGGCTGGGGGTCCGCCGTGACAGCCGGCCCACGGCGGCGAGCGGCGCGGCGGCTGCTCGGCGCGTCCCCGAACAGAGCCTCGGTCCCGAACCGGTCCGGGACGGCCGGGATGCGCCGGGCGACGGCCCGGGAGTCGACCAGAGCGAGGGGCGCGGCGGGCACGGCCCGGTCGAAGGCGGCGGGGTCCATGTCTCGCCAGTCGGGGCGCGGGGAGCTGCTGGGGGTCGTCACGGGGTCTCTCCTGTCTCGGGCGCGGTCCGGGTTGAGCCCGGGGCGCAGCGGGCGCCCCGGGCGGGGTGGTTCAGCGGCGGGGGGCGTGCTCGCGGTACTCGGCGTCCAGGGCCTGGAGCGCGTCGGCCCACTCCGGGGTGCCGGGCGTCTCGTCCAAGTCGCGGAGCAGGGTCCGGCCGTCGGGGTTGTCGACCTGGGAGCCGTCGGGGTTGGTCCAGCCGTACGGCGGGCGGGAGGCGATGGCCACGCAGAGCTGGAGCGTCTCCCCGGCCTGCTCGCACTCGGCCGGGACGTCGGAGCCGCACAGGCCGTTGCCCATCGTGCGGCAGTCCCACCCGGTCTCGTCCTCGTCGACGCGGCCGTCGCCGTTGTCGTCGCCGATCCGCCCGGCGGCCCATCCGTCGCGGTAGGCGGCGGCGACGTCGGCCCGGGTGGCGGGACGGTCCTGCGGGGGCAGGAAGTCGGCCGGGGTCGCGTCGGACGTCCCGATGGCCGCCAGGGCGCCGAACATGGCCACGGTGGCACCGGCGGCCAGGAGGGACGCCAGGCGGGGCGTACGGGCCCACAGACGGATGGGACGGGGGAGACGGCGCATGGTGCGCTCCTTGCTTCGTGGTCGGCGGCCCCGGTGCTCTCCGGGGCCGTGGGCGGCGGTGCGCCCTGCGCCCGCGCCGGCGGGGCCGGTTCGGGGGCGGGGCGCACCGCCCGCCGGGGTGGCGGGCGGTGCGGGCGGGTCAGTCGGCGGGGTTGAACTCCCAGGTGACCGTTCCGCGCTGGGAGGGGGATTCGGCGTGTACGGTCCGGCCCTCGGCCCACGCCCGGCTTCCGTCGATGGCGAGGACGGCGAGGAGGAGGCGGCGCAGGTAGTCGGCGCCCATCTGCCACTCGGCCGCCTCACGGGGGGTCTTCATGCTCGCCGCGTACTGGGGCGCGGTGCGCGGCATGCCCTGGAGGCCGTACGCGGGGTGGCGGACGATCGCGCTGGGACGGGTGTCGTCGAGGGCGATCTCGCGGGCGGACTCATAGTCGGTGGCGTACACGGCGACGACTTCGCGGGCGGTGTGCATCGCGGTCTCCATCCACTCCTCGTGTTCCTCGGTGAACGGCCGGACGTCGCAGGGGGCGGCGGCGACGTGCGCCACGGTGCGGACGTGGTCCTTGTCGGTGGAGAGGAGGACGAAGAACGGGCGGGTGTCCCTGGCGAGGGTCACGGACATGGGTGCGCTCCTTCGGTCGTGGTCGGCCCCGGTGCTCTCCGGGGCGGGGGCGGTGCGGGGCGGGTCAGGTGCTGAAGGTGCACGTGCCAGCGACGTGACGCCGGTCCTTGCTGGCGATGTTGGCGGAGCCGCTGACGCGCAGGTCCCGGGTGTTCGCGTAGTCGCGCCACCAGCGGGTGTCCGCGTCCCATCCGGACGTACCGACGATGGAGCCGTAGAAGGTGCCGCCGTCCCACTTGCGGTACAGCCACAGGCCGTGGGCGTGGACGTCCTCGGTGGTTTCCGGGGAGGCGAGTACAGCCTCGAAGATCGTGCGGACCGTGCGGGCGGTCCAGGAGTCCGCCGGGTGCGGGTCGGACTCGAAGCAGATGCCGCGCGCTTCGGTGTCGATGCCCTTGCGGGAGGCGAGGGCCAGGAGGCGGGCGACCTCGTCGGGGACGACGGCGTACGCGCGGCCCGCGTGATCGGTGGTCATGGTCACGTCGGCGGGGGTGAGGACGGGGTCCATGGTGCTCCTCGGTCGTGGTCGGCCCCGGTGCTCTCCGGGGCGGGGGCGGTGCGCCCTGCGCCCGTTCCGGCTGTGCGCCGGCTCAGGGGCGGGGCGCACCGCCCGCCGGGGGGTGGCGGCGGGCGGTGCGGTCTGTGTGGGGGCCTACAGGCCCGCGCGGAGGCGTTCCTGGTCGATCCAGCGGCTCATCAGTTCCTCGTTGCAGTCGCCGCGCCGGGCCTCGCGGTACGCCTCGCTGCGGTCCCCAGCGACGACGCACACCAGCTCTCCGCCGTCGACCATGTCGCGCTGGACGTGCATGTAGTCGACCTGGGAGTCGTAATCGGCGTCCCGGGTGAGGAGCAGCGAGTGGACCTCCGCCCGGTCGGTGCCCGCGTCGGTGACGACGGCGAGGAAGAACAGGAGCTGCGGGGTCTTGTCGAGGCTGACGGCCATGGCGTGTGTCCTTCGCTTGTGGTCTGGCCCCGGTGCTCTCCGGGGCTGCGGGGTGAACCGCTGAGACGAACAGTACACCAAGGGGAATGCCACGCAACCCCATCACGGAAGATTCCATGAAACTCGCAGCTCAGTGCCCATGAATTACGCACGGCAG
The DNA here is from genome assembly GCF_040303145.1 of Streptomyces sp. NPDC096079. Classification (NCBI taxonomy): domain Bacteria; kingdom Bacillati; phylum Actinomycetota; class Actinomycetes; order Kitasatosporales; family Streptomycetaceae; genus Streptomyces; species Streptomyces sp. NPDC096079. The sequence continues at coordinate 79,754 of NZ_JBEOST010000023.1, read as the reverse complement.
CATTCCACTTGTTCCCCTGGGTTGCGCGCTTCAATGTTGGGCTGTACGTTCAGGGCACGCCACTAAGGCGGGGTCGGGAAGAGCATCCCGGCCGGACCACGAACGAAGGAGCGCCCCCATGTCCGCTGCCAAGCCCACGACCGGCATCGCGAACGCTGACGAACTGCTGGAACTCGCCTACGCCTTCGACCTGACCGTCGACGTCCAGACCAAGACCACCGACGACGGGTTCACCAGCCACGTCGTGCGCATCTCCATCCCCGTCCCGCCCGCCTACGCCGGTACGGAGCTGGGCCGGCTCATCGCCGCCGAGACCCTCACGCTCCTGTGGACCCGCAGCGGCCGGAAGGGCTCCCGCGGCCGCCTCGACGACGCCACCCGCTTCGACCCCACCAGCTCCCGCAAGCTGCGCACCCTCCGCGAAGTCCGCGACGCCGTCGAGTTCCTCGGCCACGAGTCCACCACGCACGCCCGCGCCACCGCGCCCCTGCCCGAAGAGGTCGTCGACGCCCCGCACACCGTGCACGTCGACGGCCGCCAGGTCCACCCGGGCCTTCCTGCCGACAACGTCCGCCACGTCGTCAAGACCCGCCGCGCCAAGGGCTGGGGATGCCACCAGGACGAGACCGGGACCATCCACACGGACAACGGCCGCAGCTACGTCCCTCTCGTCGACCAGACCGCCGGCGCACCGGCCACCCCCGTCGACGAGCGGCGCCACGTCCGCACCGTTGACGGCGGCACCCCGCAGATCATCTCCACCCGCGACGCGCTCGCCGAGATGAACGACGCGATGATGAAGCCGGGCCAGCGGCACGTCCGCGAGATGTCCGCCGCCGGGAGCCGCGCCCGCATCGTCTACCGGGACGCCGAGCGCGGCACCGTGGAACTCCGCCCCGCCACCGCCGCCGACCTCACCACCGCCCCCGCCGCCCGCCCCGCGTCCGTCGTCCTGGCCACCGACCCCATCCCCGTCGACGGGTCCGTCCTCACCGACATGCCGGGCGAGTCCGTCGGCCCCGCCGGGGTGCCCACCCGGGACGCCGTCGCTCACGACGCGTACGTCGCCCAGGAGCGCAACGGGGGTGCGTGGCAGCTCCCGAACCACGACAACCGCGCGCACCTGACCCGGGCGGACGTGATCGGCGCCACCGCCTACGTCCGCAAGTCCTCGGCCCACGCCCGGGTGTCCGTGGACACCGACGGCACCGTCTACGTGTCCAACGGGTACCAGGCCGCCCGGTACATCCCGGCCTCCCTGATCGCCGACTGCTCCGCCGACCTGTGCCCCGGCTGCTCCACCCCGTACGCCAGCAACGGTGACGGCCCGTGCACCGGCGGCCGGTCTCTCACCCCGGAGGAGCGGCAGCGGGCCGCCGAGAAGGACCAGCGGCGCGCCCACGCGTACGCCGGGAAGTGGTGGGCCGAGCAGGGCACCGACACCCCCACGGACGACGCGCTGCGCGACGCGTTCCAGCACTGCACCAAGCCGCCCCGCCCGAAGCTCTACCCGGCCATCAGGGACGCCATCGCCGCCAGCACGCCCCCCGTGGCCGCCGCCCCGCTGTTCGCCGCCCACGCGGCCTACGAGAGCGTCATGCACGCCACCTCCCTGGCGCCCTCCGATATCCAGGACGTCGCCCACCAGCTGGAGGAGCTGCGCCGCGCAGCGCCCCGCCGCCTCCACGCCCAGATCCACGCGGCCGCCGTCGCCGCAGACGCCGCATGGCCGCTGATCAAGACCGCCGGCTCACTCGCCGAACGGAACGCCGCGTACGACCAGGCCCGCGACGCCGTCACCCGCGCCCGCGCCGCGATCCTGGCCGTGGCCCCCCGCGCTCACCGGATGCACGGCACGGACCTGCCCGCCACGGACACCGCGATCCGCGCGGCCGCCCGCGCCTACAACGCCTACGGCAGCACCTCCGACGAGCTGATCGGCACGGAGTACGGCCCGGCCGTGGTCCGCGTCCGCTGCCGCTCCGACAGGGGCAGCGGCTGGACCGTCACGGCCGTGATCACCGCCGGGGTCAACGCCCCCTTCGGGTTCCTCCCCGCCCACCCGCCGCTGGTCGTGAAGTTCACGCGGAAGGACGGCCGCCTGGACCCGGCCGAGAGCGCCCGCCGCCTCATCGGCCCCATGTTCAAGGTCGACGTCCCCGTCGAGTACGAGAACGACCGCCGCGTCTGACCCGCCACGGCGCCGCCCGGTTCGGATCGGCCGGGCGGCGCCGACCAGGGGCCCGCACGCCCCTCGCGCACACGCGCGCGTGTGAACGGTCCAGAAAGTCCAGAAACCCCGCTCTCCCGCTCTCTCGGCGTCCCCTTGGCCCTCCTCGGCGTCGGGGCGCTGCGGGGCGCTCCCAGGAAGGTTCTTGCCCCTCATGTCTCAGCCGTCTTGGCTCGCTGGTCACCTCCCGGCCGGTTCCCCGTTCGAGGCGTTCGTGGTGTTCACCGATGCGGTGTCCGCTCTCCTGGATCTGCCGTCCGCCCGTCCCGGAGAGGTGTACGTGCGGAGGTACGACACCGGGCGGGTGTGGCTGACGTGGCGTCTCAAGAACGACGGCGCGACGCTGTTCCTGGAGCGGCCGCACGCCGAGCTGCGGGAGGGCCTCACGGTCACCGTGCAGTGGCACCTGTCGCCGTCCCCGGAGACGGTCGCCGCGATGGTCCGGGCGTACGAGCGCGGGGCGCGCCATGAGCAGCGTCGCCGCCCGTGCCGACTGGTTCGGTGGTGGCGCGGCCTCTGAGCCGGCGCAGTCGCCCGATCGATCTGCCTGCCTGCCCTCTGGGGTCGGTGCAGGACGTAAGCGGGGCCATGGCGCCCCAATCCCCCGGCGAGAGCACGCCGGTACCACGATGAGAGAGGAACCCCTGATGATTCTGTCGAGGACGGTCACGGACCTGGCCGGTAACGGCTACCACATGCGGACGGTGAACGGCGGGACCCCGGAGCGGATCCGATCGCCCAAGGCGGTGCAGGAGGTCGACTACGCCCGGGAGCAGGGCAGGTTGCAGCGTGCGGCGGGCGGATTCGACGCGTACACCCGTCCCCCGGTCGAGGTGATCCCCGGCGAGGACGGGCACAGCGTGCGCATCGACTACCACGACGTCCGGGGCGTGGTGGAGCTGCGGCCCGCGACGGGCGCGGAGTCCGTGATGGTGGTCAAGCCGGAGGCGGAGCGGTACGAGGACGGGCAGCGGGTCATCGTCCGGGGCACCTGGTACCAGCACCTGTCCCGTCGCACGTTCGTCCTGCCGGAGTACGAGGGCACGATCGTGGGCTGGAACGGCAGCGGGTACGGCGTGCGCGCTGTGAAGCCCGACGAGGACGGGAAGACGTACGGCGTACGGAAGTGCCAGGTGCGGGAGCTGCGCCCGGCTGTGCCGCCCGTGGAGCCGCGGGAGACGGGCCGGATCAAGTACTTCACGGCCGGGTCCCGTGAGGAGCGGATCCATGCGACCCGGATGGAGGCGCTCGCCGCGGCCAGGCACGCGGTGACCGAGGAGCAGGCGCGCCGGATCCTCGCCGGGGCCGGACACTCCGAGTGGGCCGACGGGCGCGAGGGCTTCCGGTTCCGGACGAATCACGACCTGGTGGCGCTCAGCGCCGTGTACGCCAACGGCGACATGTGGCGTGAGCAGTTGGAACGGTACGCGGGCCTGTTCGACCGGGCCGGGTGGATCGTGGAGCACGGGCGCGGGTTCCACGGGACGTACCTGCGGCTGATCTCGTCCTACGGGGAGATGCGGGAGGCCACCCGGGAGGCGATGCGGCGCCTGGTGGAGGCCGCGCACGGCGAGGCGCTCGCGGAGAACGCGAAGCGGAACGACGCGTAGGTCCCGTTCCATCCCGCCCCGGCGGCGCTCCTCCCCAAGGGGTGCCGCCGGGCCCCTGTACGCCCCTCTCCCGGCCCGTAGGCCCGCGGCCGCCCCCTGGGTGCCCCGGCGTGCCGTACGCCGCTCTCACGAAGGCTCAGCCCATGTCCTCCTCTGCCCTGTTCGACGTCCCGGTCAGCCCGCCGGCCGTCCCCGCCGCGTTCGGGCCGTCCGGTGTCACGGTCCTGTCGTACGGGCTCGGCGCGGACTCCACCGCGATCCTGGGCCAGTTCCTCGCCGAGCCGGAGCGGTACGGGCTCCGCGCGGACCTGTCCGACCTGGTGGTCGTGCACGCGGTCACCGGCGACGAGTGGCCCGACTCCCTCGACTACGTGGAGCGCCTGGTGCTCCCGCTCCTTCGGGCCGCCCGGGTGCGCCTGGTGCAGATCGCGCGGGGCGGACCGGAGGACGCCGACGGGGTCGTGATCCTGGACGACTCCCGGAGCCCGCGCCGGATCTACGCCCAGGGGCCGTGGCGGCTGTCTGATGAGCTTCGGGCGGCCGGGACGGTCCCCCAGATGGCGAACGGGCAGCGGACGTGCTCCATCAAGTTCAAGGGCTGGTGCCTGGACGCGTGGGCCGCGGCGGAGTTCGGCGGCCGCTGGTTCCGGCGGGTCATCGGCTACCACGCGGGGGAGCTCGGCCGGGCGGAGAAGGACTCCCGGATCCAGGACGGGCTGAACGCGGCCGCGGGGCGCACCATCTGCCAGCCGCACTACCCGCTGATCCACGCGGCGATGGACCGGGCCGCGGTGGAGGCGTACGTCCTCGAGCGGTTCGGCGAGCCGATCCGGAAGAGCTACTGCGCCATGTGCCCGTTCTCCGGGGTGTGCGCATCCCGCGGGGCCCACGAGGAGCGGCTGCGGGCGCACCCGAGGATCGCGGCGGACGTCCTGCGCATGGAGTACGTCTCCCAGGCCCTAAACGAGCGCGTGGCCCTGTACGGGACGACGTCGCTGCGGGGCCGGCTGACGGAGGACGGGCAGAACGCGGCCGTGATGGACGCGTTCGCCCGCTCCCTGGCAGCGGCGCCGCACGCGGTGTACGAGGTCCGGCGCATCTACCACGCCGCGCGCACGGCGGACTGCCGGAAGTGGCACGGCAGCTCCTGCCGGGCGCCGCAGTGGTGGTGCCGTCAGCCCCGCACGGAACACTGCGTCCAGAAGCACCCAACCCACTCCGATGGGCACCCGTGGTGCTGGGGGCGGCGAGGCTGCCGGGGCGAGGCGCAGAAAGGCCAGGCCTGGCGCTCGGTGCGCACCGTGTTCGAGGGCGACCGGGCCGGGGCCGAGGCGTACGTGTGGGCGATGGCCGCCGAGCACGGCATGCGCCTGGAGCGCGGGGAGCATTCCGGGGTGGAGCGGGCCCACTACCTGACCGAGGGAGACACGTTCCCCACGGCGTCCGCGTACCTGGTGGCTGCGCCGGCCGGGGTGCACGACAAGCAGCGGCCGAAGTTCGAGGAGCGGTTCACCCTCATGACGGGCCGGGACGGGACGGTGGGCGTGCCGGTGCGGGAGTTGCCGGAGACGAAGCCGCGTCGGCGGACGGGGGGAGCGCCGCCGATCCGTCGGGCCCGGACGATCGGGAACGTAACCCTGATCAGCTAAGCAGTACACCCAGGGAGACGCGACCCATCATCCACCCGATAGAGCATGACTCCCCCCTTGCTCCGTTCCCCTTGGTGTACTACTCTTCTTGAAGGCGGGAGAGCACCCGCCGAGACCACGAAGCGAGGAACCATGCACGGTACCTATGCCTTGAAATCGTCCGTCCGACTTGCGCGGGAGTACGGCGCGCTCCGCACCATCCAGAACCTGGCCAAGGACCCGGGCCGGCTCGTCTGGCGCCCGGTCGACATCCACGACGACGCGCGCGGCCTGTACGTGCTCGCCGTCAGGGAGGGCAGCCGCATTCGGCACAGCCGCCTCACCGACCGGGGCGCGGCCGTGCTCGACATCCACGTCACCACTTACACGGAGCCCGGCAGCGCCGAGACCCGGTACGCGGTCACCTACGACTCCCGCACCGTCAAGAAGGTCGTGGACCACCAGCACCGCGCGATCGCCGAGGCGGAGTACGAGCGCCTGGTCCGCAGCGAGTACGCCCGCCAGGACCTGGGCGTGACGCTCCCGCTGGCGCGGCTCATGGGCGGCCTGACCCGGTTCTACGACGAGACCGACGTCATCTGACCGTCTGGTCCCCTCTCGCCGGGGCGCGACCGTACGCGCCGCGCCCCGGCACCCTCCCCCATCTCGCCACACCTCACCGAGGAGTACCCGCATGTCCAAGAGCATCGACGCCGCGACCGGAACCATCCACCTCCAGGGCATGGGACGCGTGCCCGCCGTCGAAGCGCACGAACTGATCGTCGGTGACCAGCTCATGTACAACTACGGCGGCACCACCCAGATCACGAAGATCGAGAACGCCTCCGCCCAGTTCCTCAACATCACGCAGGTCGACACCGTGAGCGGCGAGGAGCACACCCGCCGGGTCAAGAAGACGAGCATGGTCGCCCGCGTGCCGGAGAACCTCCACCGCCCGCTCGGCTGGGACGCGCCCACCCACACCTACCGCGCCCAGGTCCGCGCGCCCGAACACGGCCAGTGGGTCACCGTCAGCTACGGCGCCACCATTGCGGCCGCCTTCTCGGGCTCCGCCCGGGATGGCCACCCGTCCTACTTCGGCACCAACAAGCTGCGCGAACACGGACTCGGCAACACGGCCGCCAACCCGACCCGCTACGAGGACAGCGTCAAGGCCCTGACGGACGGCGAGACCATCACCGCCGCCGACGGACACAGCTTCCGCATCCTGCCGCCGAAGCAGGCGGAGCCGCCGGCCGCCACTGGGGACACCACCGCCGTCGTGCCGTTCACCGTCGGTTCGGCCCTCCTGTACCTGCCGGAAGACGGCACGGAGCAGGACGTCGTCCTCCTGAACTCCGGACCGGACGAGAACGGCGCCGTCGAGGTCCTCAGCGTCAAGCAGGGCGGCAAGCCGCTGCACGTCCCGCTCGCCCGGCTGGAGGAGCTGCCCGAGCTGCCCCCGGCGCCCGAAGGCATCCCCACCGACTACTGGACCGTCACGGACGACAAGAGCCAGGAGGTGACCGTCGTACGGGCCGAGACCGTGGAGGGCGCCCGCGCCGAGGTCGAGAAGGACCCCCAGACCGCTGCGGTCGCAAAGCGGCTCGGGGGCCTGTCCTACCGCCGCCTGCGTACCTCTGAGCTCCCCTCGGAGATCCGGGCCGCCGTGGAGGCCGATGCCTCCGGACTTGTCGGCTGGTGGTCCGTTAAGGACCGCGAGGGCAACCTGATTACGCAGGTGGAGGCGACCAACTTCGACCACGCCGTCCAGGTGGCCGAGCAGGACCCGAAGGTGCAGGCCGCATCCCCCGGGTCGGGCGGTCTGGTCTTCATGCGCGCTCGCCCCGCGGAGCCGTCCTCGGCTGTGCCCCAGTTCCCGGCGCCCCGCGTCGTCAGCGTCCACAAGACGGGCGGCCGGACCATCACGGTCACTGCCGGATACACCCGGAAGTCGATCCCCACGCGCCTTCGGGAGTCCGGCGCCCCCGGCCAGATGGTCAACGACAGCACGGGCGCCCTGCGGTGGCGCCTCCCGGACGGCGAGGAGCTCACGCCGGGCGAGGCCGCCGAGCGGTTCCTCGGCGACGCCTGACCCTGCCTCCCGCCGGGGGCGCGGCCCACGCTGCGCCCCCGGCCCCGTCGCCCCCTCCGGCACTCATAGAAGGACCTACGACGATGAGCACCGTCACGACCTCTTTCCTCCCCTGGAGCACCCGCGTTCAGCGCAACGCCGACGGCCGGTTCGGCACCGTCACCGCGTACGGCGACCGCGGGAACGTCATCACCTGGGATCGCGCGCGTCGCCCCGAGGGCCGCCAGTACACCCGTCACGAGCTGGTCGAGCCGGACTACCGGGTGTTTCTGCCCGTCCAGCACTGCACCGGCTGCGGCCACCTCGTCGACCACGACGACGTCCACGACGGATACACGTACTGCTGCAACGAGCCCACGTGCACCTGCGCGGCCGTGGGCGGCACCTACCAGTGCGGCATGGAGCAGCCGGCCGAGGCGCAGGCCGAGCAGCGCGCCCAGGAGCTGAACCGCGCGGCGTACCTCGAGGACGACGACAGCGCCAAGACCAAGGCGCTCCGAGTAGGAGGGCTCGCGGTCCACGCCTACGTCGATGCCGAGCGCGGCCAGTTCGTCGTCTCCGTCCACCCGGACACCGGCGACATCCCGGACGACCTGCTCAGCCCGACGGGCAACGTCCCCTTGCAGATCACGGTCGGCGGCTCCGTGGTCTACGACGCCCGCTGAGTCGACGCCCTGCCGGGGCGCAGCGCCGCTGCGCCCCGCCCTCCCCCCGAAGCCACAGAGGAGAGCCCACCGTGTCTACCGAGACCAACACCACCCCCACGTCGGACGTCCCGCCGCCGAGCCTGCCGGGGCGCACCTGGCACAAGATCAACCCCGAACGGACCAGCCGCTACGAGTACCTGGCCGACCACATCGAGGCCGGGGAGACCGCCAGCGGATTCGTCTACCACCTGATGACCACGGCCACCGGTCGGAACGGCGAGATCCTCCGTATCCCCGCCGACATCGACGACCACGCGCGTTGGTCCCGGATTCACATTCGGGGCGCCGAGGAACTGCGGACGGCGATGGACCAGATCCGCGTCGTCGAGGGCGTCCCTGGTCGCAGCGCCGCGCCGGACGCCACTCCGTAACAGGTCCCCGGGCCGCGCGGACCGGCCGCGGAGGAGCGCGGCGCCGTCGAGGCCGCGGGCCAGTCCTCCCTGTTCTGACACAGCTTCCGGGGTCGCGACGTTCCTTCATGCGGACCGGCCCCGGATCCGCCTGCCCTACCCGTCAGGAGTGCGAGATGACGCCGTACGAGCGCCTCATGGCCGAAGGAATCCCCACGGGGACTTTCGGCGGCCCCCGCACTGAGAGCGAGGTGCGCCCGCCCGCCGCCGCGTCGACTGCCTCCCAGCAGGCCGCCCGCCGCGCCGCCCTCGAAGAGGCGCAGCACGGTTGGCGCCTGCCGGACGAGCGGTCGGAGAGGAACCGGGAGCGCGTCCGGGAGGCCAAGCGCGCCGCCCGCCCGCGTCACCTCCGCATCGTTCGCGACGACACCCACGCCGCTTGACCACCACACACCGAGAGAGGCACCGCCATGCAGTACCGCGCGCACCGCCGCCGGAAGCCGAACAGCCGCCGCTGGGTGGCCGACCGCTCCGAGTACGCCCGCCGCCGGCCGCCGCTGTAGCCGCCCACCCCCACGCCGACCGCCGCGGCGCACCCGGCCCGCGGCCCCAGGAACGGAAGCACTCCATGCCCAACAGGAAGGCAGTCGTCGAGGTCCTTCGCCAGGACGTCATCGGCCCGCGGCACCATTACCGCTTCGGCGAGATCGCCACCATGCCCGTCGAGCCGTACGACGACGTCACGGACGCGATGGCTGCGATCCTCGAGCGCGTCGCCGTCGCCGTCGCCGTCGACTGGCCTCGTCTCCTCGTCGAGGCGTCGTGGCGGCACATGCATCTGCACCCCGACCGCGAGGAGACCCTGCTTCGGTACCAGAGCGAGGCCGCGGGAGTGTGCGGCGAGTGCCTGGCCGAGGCCCTGCTCCAGGAGAACGTCGGTGCGCCCGACTGGGAGCGGAACCCGACCGCCGAGCTCCAGCACCAGGCCGTCGACTGGGCCGCGATCGTCGCGTCCGTCCTCCCGCACCGCCGAGGGACCATGGAGCACCACTACCGGACTCCGCACCGTGGACGGTGAGTACGGCTGGACGGAATGGAAACCGCGTGATCGGCCCGGGGTGTCAGCCCGGCCGGGCAATCTGATGTGCACGACTTCGAAGGAGAGAGCCCAGTGAACAAGGATCGGGCCCGTTCCGCGGCCGAGGCAGCGCTCCGTGACGCGCAGACCGTCGAGGGGCAGGAGCGCACCCACGCCCTCCTCACAGCCCTCACGCACGCCGTCCTGGCGCTCTCGGCGCCGGAGAAGAACTCCCACAGGGATGACGCACTGGAGGAGCAGGACCTGCTCCTGAACGGCATCCGGGAGCAGGGCGGCCGGTGGGACTGGCGTCGAGCCGCGGACTGGTACGCCTACCTGAAGGTGCACCCGAAGCGCGAGGCCAGGCCCTCCAGCCACGCCAAGGCCCGTCTCAAGTCGCTCCAGCAGGGTGGCTACCTCGTTGAGGTGGAGAAGGACGTATACGAGCTGGCCCCCACCCCGGGCGGAGAGCAGTGAGCGCGCTGGTGACGGTGCCGGTCGTGCCGGACGGTGCCGACGTCCATGCGTCGAAGCGCTGGATTGTGACGGGTGTGGGGGACGGCACGGGTGAGCAGGCCGTGCACGGTCCGGAGGTCGGACACGGCGCCTCCGTCGATGTGCCGCCCGGTGTGCTGCTCCTGGTCGTCGACGAGAGCATCACGGGTTGGGGGGAGACCTACTACGGCGGGAAGCGGTACCCGCTCATGGACGCCGCGGTGTCCCTGCACCTGGTCCTCGAGGACGGCGGGCTCAAGGTTCTGTGGACGCGGCACTTCAAGACGGCGAAGGGCGCGTTCGGGGCGGCCGGTCTCGGGCAGATCCGCAAGCACCTCGCCGCTCACCCGCCGGTTGAGGACCTGGACGTCGTGGTCGTGGACCCGGGCCCGGGTCGGCCGAACTTCAAGGCCGGGTCGTGCCGCTGGTGCGGTGGCAGCCTCGCGGTGGGTGCCGGCGTGCTCGTGGGGCGTGGGCCCGACGCCGAGGTCGAGCACCGGCAGCGCTGTCCCGCGCGGCACGCGGAGCCGGGCACCGCCTGCGGGCTGTGCTCGGTGTCGGTCGCGCCGGGTACGGCCACCACGGTCATGGTCCGCGAGGACGCCGGCCGGTGGGAGGTTCGGCACACCCTGCCCTGCGAGGGCCAGGTGTCGTACGAGGAGTACGTGCGGCAGGCGGCCGAGAACCGGGCCGCCGACGCGGCACAGCGGGCCCAGGCGAAGGCCGAGGAGGAGAAGCGGGCGAAGAAGCGCGAGGCGGCAGCGGCCAAGCGGAAGGCGGCGGCCGCAGAACAGGGCCGCCTGGAGAAGGCCGCGGCCGAGGAGACGCAGCGGCGCGTGGAGACCCTCGACGTCGTCGAGACGCTCAGCCGAACCACCCCCTTCGACAAGGGCCTTGATCCGACCGGCACGCGTATGCGGCTGGACGCGGTCACCGTACGGCTGTCGGACGGTGAGCTGGCGTGCTGGTGGGAGGTGTCGGTGTACGGCGGCCGCGGCCGGGAGGACGAGGTCGACGAGCGTGGCGGCCGGTTCTTCCGACTCCCCGACGCGCGCGCCGAGTACCAGCGGTACCGCTACGAGGCGGCGCCGCCGCGGGCCCGGGCCTGGCGGTGGTCGCCGGCGCGCGCGGGGCGGACGACGCCGTGCCCCGCTGACGATGTGCGCCACTGTGACCACTGCGGCATCGCCGAGCCGGAGGGCGGTGGCTGGATGGCCGCGTCGGTCGGTCTCGCGTGCGGTGTCGACTGCTACACCGAGATGTCCAACGAACAAGGCGCCCACGCCCGCCAGTACCACCGTTCGTAGAGAAGCCCCGGTCGGCCGTTCTTCCGGCTATCGTGCGTTCCACGGCCCGCGTCCACTGCGCGGCCGCCTTCCCCGCCAACGCGGGGGTTCCCAACGGGCCTGAGCCCGGTTCTGCGCCGTCTTCAGGCGCATCCCGAGAGTGGGTCACCCCTGCGTGCTCTGCGCGCTCTACGGGCTGACACAAGGCCGCCCCGCCTGTCGGTGGTGTGCGATAGAGCTGCGGTATCCAACGAGAGATGAGGAAGTGATGGGCAAGGTAGGCCGTGGTCTGATCCCCCAGGCTGGCGACGACGCCGAGACGGTGCTCAAGCTCGCCGAGAAGCGGACCACGCGGTACCTGACGGAGGTTCGCAAGCGGTACCCGGACGGGTTCGCTCAGCTCAACCGATTCGCGCGGCAGAAGGGCTCACCGGGCCTGATGGACTGGCCGGACTGGTGCTGGCTCCCGTTGGGCGCGTCGTACGCCGTGGCCTCGGGTGGCGGGGCGAACCGCCTGACGGCCGGCGACTCGCGCATGGCGGACATGGGGCGGATCGGGGCGCTGTCGGCTTGGCGGCTGACGAAGGGCGTGTACTGGCTCGAGCCGGACGCGCAGCAGGTCCACGTCGACCGGCTGTGGCAGGCGGAGGGGGTGCCCACCGATCCTCGGCTGGGCCTGGAACGGTTCGCCGCGCACCTGCCCCAGCACTGCGTGTACGTGGCGCTTCCCCCCGCGGACCGGCCCACAGAGACGGGGCCGCTGGGGTGGCCGCTGGGCGTGTTCATCCACCTGGAGCACGACGCGAACAACGGGCGTCCTGAGCTCCGGCTGGTCGTGGACATGGACGGCACCTGGGACGGGCTCGAGCCCCACCCCGTGCTGCTCGACCGTCCGACGCTGCTCGCGTCGAGCCGGGAGCTGGCGGGCAAGGGGCTCGACTCCGTCCTCCAAGGACTCGTGCAGAGGGTAGGGAACGAGGAGGACACGCAGGAGCTGGCCGCCAAGTTCGGGCAGTCGGTTCCGTTCCAGGTGTGGCCCCTCGTCGAGGCCCTCGTCGATCCCACCATGACGGTGAGCCGGTGGGACCTGCCGGGCGACCGGCCGGAGCGCGCCGTAAGCGTGCCGAGCCCGGACGGCCCGCGCTGGGAGCCGGCGAACAAGCTGACTCGGTGGCGCGTGAGCCTGACTGCGCCCCGGGCGGGCCTGCGGCCGGTGTGACCGGGCCCGCGGCAGGCAACTGCCCTATGCTGCACGGGAGGTTCATACGCGAAGGCCCGGCCACTACCCTTGGCCGGGCCTTCGCGCTGTCCGCGGGAGTGACTACCCGAGAGCCTTCTTCGCGGCCTGCTTGGCGTCCTTCTCCGCCTGCTTCATACGCTCCAGGACGGCGTCGAAGACCGTGGTGTCCTCCTGGTCGGTGAACGCCTGCATCAGGTGCAGGGTGACCTCCGTGCGCGGGATGCGGGATCGGTTGAGGGCGTCCGCGATCCGAAGGGACTGCTTGTCGACGGCCCGGGTCACCGCCGGCGGGATCGCGCGGGAGACGACCGGCTCGACCTCGTCGACGAGGACCCCCTTGATGGTTTTCGCCAGGGCGTCGACGTCGTCGTCCTCGTCGAGCTCGAGCTTGACGGGGAGGAGCTTCACGATGTCGCGGAGCCGCTCTGCCGTGACCTTGTTGGCCCCGACGCTGTCGGCGACCAAGACGTACACCGCGATGGCGGCGTTGAGGTTGAACTGGTTCTTCACCGGGACGAGCTCGCGGACCTGGCCCGGGATGGCGGGGTAGCCGCGGGCGGCGAGGACCTCTCCGATCGCCCAGCCGGCGCGGAGCTTGCTCAGCGAGTTGAGGGGGATGCCGGCCTCGAGGGGCGCCCACTCCTCGATCGACGCGTAGCAGCGCTCGGGCTCGAGTTTGTGCGGCGTGGTCCGGAAGAGGCGGCCGACGGCGATGGTGTCGAGGGCCTTGCCCTGGATGAACCACGCGTCGTTGCCGAGCGCCACGCCGCCCTGGCAGTCGCGGAGTCGCTTCTCCTCGGCGGGCGTGAGGGGGCCGTCGCCCTCGGGCAGGACTGGGTCGGGGATCTTGTGCAGCCCCGGCTGTGCTTCCCTGACAGCTTCGGCGATGCGCTCCTCGACGGCGGTCGTGCTCGCCTGGTGGCTGGAGGCTTCGGCGACCTCGAGCTCCTGGGCTGTGACGAGAGTGTCCGACTCGGTGTCGCCCCACCCCACGTGGAACTTGGGCGCCTTTGGTGCCTTGGTCATGCTGCCTTCACCAGCCCCGAGCGCTCGGCGATCTCCCGGAAGAAGCCAGCAGTGTCGGCCTTGGGCCGGTACTGGACGATGGGAAGGCCGTCGTGGCGAGCTTCCTTGAGGTCAGCAGACCGGATGGGGACCTCGCCGAGGACGGGCAGGGTCGGGTGCGCGCACAGTGCGTCGTAGACCACCCGGTCGAAGGCGCCCATGGGCTTGGTGACACGGCCGATGATCAGGCCCAGAGCCTCGTGCTCGCCCACGCGGTCGACGAGCTTGAGGGCCTTCTCCTGCTGGGCAAGCTGGTAGCCGACGCCTTCCATGGACCATTCGTCGACGTCGACGTTGATGATCGAAAAGTCCGACGCGGCAATCTGCCCTTCGGTGTCGGTGTCCAGGGCCGGCCGCATGTCCAGGAGGATCACGTCGTACTCGTCCCTGAACTGCTCCAGCATGCGGCGGTGCAGGGGGAGACCCATGCCGGTCGCTCGCAGATCTGCCGAGAGCATCGCCATGTCGATGCTCGCGGGCAGAAGGTGAATGTTCGGCACCCTCGTCTGGACGATGAGCGGGTGGGCGTCTGCTGTTTCGAGGATGGCTGTCCGCTGGGTGAAGCCCGTGGGGTTGGGGCGCTTCGCCTTGAAGCCGCTGGTCGTGTTGGCCTGCGGGTCGCAGTCGTTCACCAGGACCCTTTTGCCGAACTCGGCGAGGGCGCCGGCGAGGTTGATGGTGTGTGTGGTCTTGCCGACGCCCCCCTTCTGGTTGCACATCGCGATGACGATGGCTCGGCCGGACTCTTCCCGCAGGGCGCGCACGCGGTCCATCAGGTACGCGTAGCGCGGGTGTGGAGCGAGCGCCCAGGGGGGCGGGGTGTTCGTTGTCATGGGAGGGACGATAGTCAGACTGCCGTTCCGTTTCGGGCAGCAATGCCTTATCGGCGCGGAGAGTGCACGTGGTAGGGCCCCGCCCGTCACTCGTACGGGGTCCGGGGCTCTTGCCCAATTGGGCAAGAATGATCTTGGAATGCCGCGGCCTACTGGTCGGCGGCTTGCGGCCGCTCCTGGCGCTGCGCCAGGTGTCGCTCGTAGGCCATTCCCAGTGAGAACTTGTCGCCGCCATTCAGGCCCAGGCTCTTGTAGATCCGGCCGAGCCTGTTGGTGATGGTCCGAAGGTCGACGCCGAGTTCACCCGCGATGGACTCGTGGGTGCGCCGTTCGAGGAGACCCCGCAGGATCTTCTCGTCGTCGGACGTGAAGCCCACGCTGCTGGCGAATCGGGCGTAGCCGCCGGTCCAGGGGTCGGCGCGGTTCCACTGCTCTTCGTAGACGGCGACGAGCTGGGCGACCATGCCGGCGTTCGTTACGAGCCAACCTGTGTTCCGGCTGAGGTAGCCAGGGCCGGGGCGGTGGTCGGAGATGATGGCGCGGCCGTTCGCTTCCTTTCCGTCGACGATGACCATGCGCTGGAAGCCGCCGGGCAAGGTGCGCACTTCGCCGCCGAGCTCGGTGACCTTCTCCGCCCAGGTGCGTTGGTGCGGCTGATGGCGCGCACTGTCGAGGTAGATCGTTCGGTATTTGACCCCTTTGACCAAGTTGTCGAGGTCGCGAGGGGTCGACTTCTCCATCGTCTTCGGGGTGCGCTCGACTGGCTGCGCGGTCCAGATCGAAGCCCTGACGCCGTGCGTGATCTCCACAACCGCCTCGCGGCACTCCTCAAGGGTGGCGAGGAACTTCATGCCGCCTTCCTCCGAGGTCGGGCGCCGGGGGAGCTCCTCGACGAGTCGGGCTGTCTCGAGGACGCGGGCGACCCGGGCCTGCACTGCGCGGAGCTCGATCTCGACCTGACGGCGTAGCACATCGCTGCTCTCCAGCAGGACGTAGTGGTCGGCCTTCCACTGGTTGGCGACGATGAGGCCTCGCGCGAGGAGTTCCTCGAGCCCCGGCGTGCCTGGCTCGATACGTTCGGCGCCGTCCGCGAGCAAGGCGTAGAGAGTGCGTGCGACAGCTGACAGGCCGCCGATCAGACTTGACGAAGTGTTGTCCGCTTTGCGGTAGTCCATGCCATCCCGCCCCTTGCTTGTTCAGGAAATGCGTGCACGCGCACGCCATCTAGCTTGATTCTTGAAGTCCGAATCAATCAAGCTCGGTTCCGAAAGTTCGTCGACTCCACTTGGCGTTAACCAGTGGTGACGCACGGGGGCTCGAGGCGATGAACTCAGTCACGCCTTCGGCAACGTGAAGACGTTGCGCGGGGGAGTCTGATACGACCGAGACGTGTTCGAGCAGCCCCCGAGAAAGTGGAGACCATGAAGAATCTGCGGCACACCGTACTGACCGGCCTCGCCGGCGTCATCGCGGCCACCGCCCTGCTGATAGCAGGCGTCGGCGGCGCCTCCTCCGTTCTGGCTGACCCGGAGTGGGGCACCTCCACCCCGAAGGTCATCCTGGCCGACCCGGAGTGGGGCCGTGTCGCACCGCTCCCCACGACCGAACTCGACCCGGAGTGGGGCAGCGCACCGAAGGCGGCAGCACTGATGGACCCCGAATGGGGATGAATCACCCCTAAGAGTGGGCCCGCCCTCTCTTAGTTGCCGCGCGGGAGGTGACGACCTCACCTCCCGCGCGGCCTCCCTACAGGATCGGCCCCCACCCGTCCAGGGACCCACAGACGAACCCATTCGAACTATTATTCGATATGTCTTCGAGGGGACGGACATCCGTGACGATCATTCCGGCAGAGAACGGCGCCACCGCAGCTGACAGCATCGGCGCCGTAGCATCCGACACCACCAGCGGCTCAACCTGGCCCCTGGCCGCCGAGGACAGCTTCGACTTCGTCATCGGCCTGGAGGCAACGCCGGCGCAGGCGATGGAACGGGCCGACGCCCTGCTGCGCATGGCGCTGCCCCTCTTCCTGGAGAGGCGTAAGGGCTCGCTCGCGGCCTTCGAGCCGGCCGCTGCGGTGCTCACCGAGCTCGTCGACGTCACTGCCCGATACGCGGCAGGCGACGCCCTCGTGGGGCGGGTCGCGTTCGACGGTTTCCACGTGACCATCTCGGTCGGAGACATGCACTGCGAGTTGCCGCGGCCGGAGATCGAGCCCGGCCTGTACACGGTGCACCGGCTGGCGGCCGAGTTCGGCCAGTACGCCGGCGACCACGGCGGCCGAATCACCTGGGCCGCAGTCGCCGTGTGAGAACGCCAGGTCGAACCGGCACCACAGGGGAGCGTCGGAACCAGCCGATATGGTGATCGCACCCCCAACGCGTGGCCGACACGGCCAGGCAGACGGGCCGCCAGATCCGCACGTAGAAGCCCTTAGAAGGTCTACGCTGGCCCCAGCGCCGCGGTCTGGATCTTCCGAAGCCCCGGACGGCGACGACCACAAGACCACATAGAAACAGGAAGAGCCCCGCGGCTCTGCTGCAAGTCAAGGCGGCAAACCTTTGCAGCGAGCGATGCGAGGCATCTTCCTGGAGACCTACAACAGAGGATCGGTCTCTTGAGCACCAATGTACCCGCACACCTGCGGGACGCAGCAACAGAAGGGCCCACCGGGCGGCGAGTGTCTCGCCGGCGTCCGGTGGGCCTTCGTGTGTCTGTGGGTGTTCGTGGTGGTCTGTTCTGCTCCCCCTCCGTGGAGGCGCCTTACGGGCTCGCTGCTCCGTGCATCCCTGACCTTCCCGAATCTCTCCTTGCGGAGGCCGTCATGACCTAGCCACTGCGCGGACTGCGATCCGATGACTCCGGTGGCACGGAGTCCTCTACCAGCAGTCCAGGCCGTTCGCTCGATGTGGCGTCGAGCAGCCGGCCACTTCTCTACTCGGACCGTTGACGCGGTCCGTTGGCTCCCCGCACAGCTGTGCGGTTCAACCGGTCTCAGCAGACCCCCGCCGGAACGAAGGCTTTTTTGTGCCCTCGGGCGGGCCCTAAGCACGAGGTAATGATGCCGCATGCCCGCGTGCGCTGCCAGCCTGACCCGGCGGCACGCCGACAAATCCCCGAATCGACACCGTCGTTCGCTCCGATTTCGACCGAATCTGACCAGTGGATCACTGGTACTCGCTCGCGCAGAATGACCAGCCGCAGGGACTGGCTGCGCGCGGTGCGCTTCATGGTGGGCGCCGGCTTCCGCGCGGGCGCGGGCAGCACCACCGTCAGGATCGCCCAGGACCTGGCGGCCCGCATGTGGGAAGGCGGCACCGTCGCGTACTGCCAGGCCGGCATGATCAGGCGCCTCGGACTGTCCAAGCGGTGCATCGCGCTGCACGTCCAGATCCTGCGCGAGCTCGGGCTGCTGGCATGGGTCGAGCGGGGCAGCTCCCGTCGCAACTCCCTGCGCACGCGGCACGGGGCCGAGGTTGCCCCGGGGGACGGCTTCCGCCGCTCGGCCACGGTCTACGCCCTGGTCGTTCCGCGGGCCTGGGACGACTCCATGGGGCACCGGATCGGCGGCGAGGGCTACGCCGCCCGGGTCATCGGCGTGACCGGAGCCGGCCGGGAGCGTGCTGTCGCCGAGGTTCGGGAGCGCACGGAGAAAGCCGCAGGTCAGGCTGTGGAAAACCCTGTGGAGAGCGGGAGTTCGTGCACCCCTTCTCCGCTGGTACCTCGTAGAGGTACCAGCTGCACCTATCGTCGTGGGGAAAGCAAAGACAGGCCGCGCCAGGGCGCAGCCGGATCCCGGAAATCGCCCAAGATCGGCAAGACCAAGGGCTCCACGGGCTGGACTGCGCAGCAGGCAGCCTCCGCCATGGCGGAGGCCCGGATGATCCAGCTCCACACCTGGTGGGCTCAGGGCTCGTGCGTGCGCCAGTTCGCGTACGCCCTGCGCCCGTTCTTCGACGCCGGGTGGGCCGGGCCGGAGATCGCCCGGGAGCTCGGCCGCTGGACTGTCCCCCTGCGCCCGCAGAATCTGGCCGCCTACGTTGCCTCCGAGGTACGCCGCCGCGTCAACGGCGGTCTCCTGTTCCTTCCTGACGGGTCGGTGGTTCCTTACCGCGAGGCCCCGGCTGCCGAGGACCGCTACGACGCCTGGATGGCCGCGCGCCGCCTCGAGCAGGCGCAGAAATGGGATCGCCAGGAGGAGCTCCGCCGGTCGGTCCGCCAGCACGTCCGGCCCGGGGTGAGCAAGAGGCCGAAGCGTGCCCGGGGGATGGCCGACGCGCGGCCGGACAGGGTGTTGTCCACGTCACAGGAGCTCAGCATGCTGTGCGAGGCGGCCGGGCCGCTGGTGGTGGGCGAGGCGCTCGCTGCGCAGGTCGAGGAGATCACCGCGGCACGGGAACTGATCGAGGACCGGGGGAGCCACTGGGAGACGGCCCTGCCCGCCCCTGAGGAGCCGTACGCCGCCGTGTGAGCCACGGCCTGGAGCGGGTTCGGGGCCGGCATGCAGAGGGGCGGCAACCTGGCCCGGTTGCCGCCCCTCATCTTCCTACCCCTTCCTCGCCGGAGGGGTAGGGACTGCTCTGGCGAGGAGCATACAGGCCGTCAGGCGGCCCGGCGGATGCTGTTGGCCATGGCTGCGATGGCCTCGGCCCAGTCGCGGCACTCGTACCAGGCGACCGGCAGGTTGCTTCCCTCGGTGTCGATGACGGCGAAGTTCTGCGGGACACCGCCGACGACCACGTTGTCCTGCGGCCGGTACGCCACGTCGAACCGGCCGGGGGCGTCCTCGCCCTGGTCCTCGCTGCCGCGGCCGTTGCCGATCAGGGCGAAGCGATCGGCGATGCGCTCGACATCCAGCGCCGGGGGAGGGGAGGGCGGGCGCCGGCGGCCGGGGGGTTCGGGAAAGTCGCCCGACCGTACGCCGAGGGACTGCAGGACCGCGGGGAGGAAGCCCAGGTGCCGCGGCACGATGTACTCGTTCTGTTCCTCAACGGTGCCGACCAGGCGTTCGCCGAGCCGCGCGTAGAGGGCGAGGAGCTCCTTGAGCGCCTGTCTCGCGGCTGTGTCGTCTCCGTGCTCGCGGGCCGCGCGGACCCGTTCCACCAGGGGGTCGGACATCTCGGTGAACGGGACGGACACGGCGCGGCTCCTACCCACGTCGACAGGTCAGGACGTGCCACGCTACTACCCAGCAGAGCTCTCTGGATAACGGGCCAGGGCACCCCCTCCTCCTTGGTGCTTTTCGCGCGCACAGGCCGGGCGCCTCGCGGCGCGGCTGGCTAGGAGGGAGGGGCGCCCTGGCCCGTTATCCAAGGAATCACTCGGGCGGTGCCGCAGCCTCTCGGCAAGAGTCGATCCGCATCACGTAGAACCCCACCGCGTCGTCCACGCGCCGCGTACGCAGCAGACCACGGCGCCGGCCCGTGCGGATCACGAGCCGCAACGTTTCACGAGGAAGCCCCACGCCCTCCACATGCTCGGCCGCAGCCGGCACCGGGATCCACTCCCTCAGAGGGAAGCGCATCAGAGCGTCGTAGACGTCGACCGGCGCAGCGGCAGGGACGGGCAAGGTCAGCATGGTCGCACTCCTCTTCTGGTCTGGCGTGCGCCGGGTGCTCCCCCGCCGTCCGCCTGCAGCCGGCAGATTACAGCACACCAAGGGGAATGGACCATTGGCCAACGGTACGGTGACTGGCGCATGATGGACGGTTATGCTTCTCGCGCGCCATAGCGGAAGACGATCCTCCCTTAGTTCAAGGCAGTCCGAACCGCACGTGGGGCACCGCGACGGCACATGGGGGGACACACGGCCGTGACCGAACCAGAAGCAACCTTCGACCAGCTCATCGCCCGTGCGACCGCCGGCGGGGACGACGCACCCGCCGCGATGAGCGAGCTCTACCAGCGTCTGAACTCCACCGTGTACGGCTGGGTCCGGCAGTACATCCGCGACCCGCACACCGCCGAGGACCTCGCCCAAGAGGTCTGGTTCAAGGTGGCGCAAAACCTCGGACGCTACCGGCCCGGGACCAACCTCCTGGCCTGGATGACGACCATCACGCGCAACGCCGCGGTCGACCACCTCCGCAGGGAGCAGCGCCGCCCCACCGAGGTCCTGCAGGCCGACCACCTCCAGCTCGACCGCCCGCGCCCCGGCCTGTCGATCCCGCAGCAGGTCGAGCGCCGCCAACTCGCCGAAGCCGTCTCCGCGCACATGAACGCCCTCAAGCCCGATCAGCGCACCTGCCTGCGGCTCCGGTTCTTCGACGGATGCAGCCCCACGCATACTGCGCAGATCATGGGCAAGAGTGAGGGTGCAGTACGAACGTTGACGGTACGGTCATTGCGCCGACTGGCCAAGGTGCTGCCGGAGGGGGACTCAGCCGCCGAACTGGTGGAGGAGCTCCTCACCATCGCAGCGGGCCGCGGGAAAGTCGTTGGCGTACGGGTCCAGACCACACGAGAAGGGGCGCCTCACCATGTTCCAACGACGCGCTGACAAAGCCGGCGAGCGCCTGGAGCGCGCCCTCGAAGGCGGTCCTCTCCCTCACGACGCCGAGACACGGCGCGCAGTAGCGGCCGCCGGTGCCCTCGCCCCCGGGTACACCCGCGACCCGGCCCGTATCCGGCAGACGCACGACGCCATGATGGCGGTCTTCATGCGGACCTTGAATCCGCTGGAAGCCCGCGATGATGCCGGCACCGACGACGGCCTGGATGACCTCCCTCTGCACCGCACCGAGATCGAGCTGCCCGGCGGCGGCCAGGTTGTGATCTCCGACCTTGAGGAGCTCACCCCAGAGCGCGTGGAAGAGACCGCCGCGGTGATGAAGGAAATACTCGCTCGCAAGGCCAAGGACCCCCAGAGTTGACCAGCCCCACCAACAAGCTCGACATCGTCGTCGGGCCCTTCCCGGCCGACGCGGCGCTGTGGGACCTCAACGGCGTGCGCACGCTCATGCTGCGCGAGGGCCAGTCATTCAGCTCCGCGCGGGACAACGTGCGCAACGTGCTGCCGGGCATCACCGTCGAGGCCGCCGAGCGGATGATCCGTGAGCAGTGCCCGGAGTTCCGCGATCTCGACGACCTGCTCGGCGTCAGCACGCCCGCCCCGCCCAGCGTGGAGCGTCCGCCCGTCGAGATGCCGGCGGACGACGTGGCCAAGGGACTCCTCGCGGGCAGGCGGCGCCGGAACCTGGCGCTGATCGCTGCCATCCTGCCTGCACTGACGGCAAGCTGGGCGCTGGGCCGCTACGTCCAGTTCGGCGACAGCGATTCGACGAGGATCACGGCGGCGGCCCCCGATGTCAGCCCGTCCGCTTCCCCGAGCATCGGCGCCATGGCGGCCCCGTTCCGCGACTCGAAGTTCGAGTTCTTCGCCGGGTCCAACGACATCGAGTGCGCGACGATCAGCCCGCTCGCCGCCGAGTGCACAGACGCTGACGGCATGGTGATGTCCACGAAGGCGGCGACCGGCCCCGACAGCACGATCTTCACCTTCTCCTACGGCAGCGAGCGCATCGGCCTGCGGATCTTCTACGACAGCGAGTACGCGGACACCTGGGCCCGCCAGGATGGGTCCCAGGGCATGTACCCGAACATCAAGCGGCACGGCCGGTACGTCCTGTGGGGCACCGACATGGCGCGGATCGACGAGTACAAGCTGCTCCTGGAGAAAGCCGACCGCGACAGAAGCCGGGGCCCGGGTCCGGGTCCCGCCATGGCGAGCGGACCCTCGCCGCTGCCTTCGCGGCTGGCCGCGCTGACCCTGGGCACGCTGGGGATCACCAAGGACGCCGTCCGCGACATCATCGCGAACGTCTCCTCGAAGTCCGAAGACGGTCCGGCCATGATGGCGGCGCGCCTGGTGCTCGGGCTCGGCTCCTCTCCGGGGGTGTACGAGCCTGCGGACGACGACATAGTGGCGTTGGCCGCCGGCATCGAGACGCCGCCGACGACGGAGACTTCGACGACGGAGTCCCCGACCGAGGAGCGCACGTTCCCGCCGACGTCGCCGACCCGTCCGCCGACGACTGATCCGTCGCCGACACCCTCAACGCCGGTCACACCGTCGGAGCCGACACCCACGCCTCCGGTGACGCCGCCGCCGACGACACCCCCGGCGCCCCTTCCTCCGACGAGCCCTCCACCGACAACTCCGCCACCGCCGACGGCCGAGACCCCGAAGCCGACCCCGCCGACTCCGGTCCCGACCCCGGTGGAGCCGGCCCCGAGCACGCCCACGCCGCCGGCCCCGCCAGCGGGGGAGACGCCCGAGCCTGACCCGAGTGGGGAGGAACCAGCGCCCGGCGAGGAGACCCCGGCACCGCCCGGCGAGGAGACGCCGGCACCGCCCGGCGACGAGACGCCGCCGCCTGCGGAGGAGACCCCGGTCGAGGTCCCGCAGCAGCCCGACGAAAGTGCGCCCGCACCGGACGACCAGGGCGACGACTTGCTGATCCTGGACTCCGCCTGGACCGTCGCCGCCTGAACCAACCCGAAAGGGCCCCGGACATCTGTCCGGGGCCCTTCGCTGTGCCGAGTCAGAACGGCGGCTCCTTGGCCCACGGGTCTGCCGCCGGGCCCTGCCCGGCCTCGGGTGCATGTCGCTGCCCGGAGCCGCTGGTCTTGGTGACCTTCGTGGTCGCGTTCTTGAGGCTGGCGCCGACCTCCTCGACGTCCAGTTCGTAGACGGTGCGCTTCACACCCTCGCGGTCCTCGTAAGACCGCTGCTTGAGGCGCCCCTGGACGATGACACGCATCCCTCGCTGGAGGGACTCGGCCACGTTTTCGGCGGCCTGGCGCCACACGGCGCACGTCAGGAACAGGCTCTCGCCGTCCTTCCACTCGTTGGTCTGCCGGTCGAAGGTGCGGGGGGTCGAGGCGACGCGGAACTTGGCCACAGCGGCGCCCGAGGGGGTGAATCGGAGTTCGGGGTCGTCGACCAGGTTGCCGACGACGGTGATGACGGTCTCGCCTGCCACGAAGGGCCTTTCGGGAAGGGGCCGGCCCGCGGCCGCGGGCCGGCCGGGGAGGTCAGGAGAAGAGGATCTTCCAGGTCTGGGGGCCGGGCAGGCCGTCCGCGGCCTTGGCCAGCTCGGTGTGTGCACGCTGGAACTCAGCGACGTTCTGGCGGTCCGCGTCCGACCAGCGGGGGCCGGGGCCGCTGGTGTAGTGCTTGCCGTAGCCCTTCCGGACGAGCTGCTGCCCGAGGAGGGTGATGTGCGCGTTGCTCTCGCCGGGGCCGAACTTGTCGCGGCCGGGGAACGGCGGGACCGGCTTGGCCGTGACCTTGGTCGGGATGGTGCCGAGCAGCTTCTTGAGCGACGCCTCGCCCGGGACGCCGTCGGCCGCCGTGCCGGAGTAGCCGAGCGACCGCTGGAACGCCGCGTAGTTCTTGGTGTCGGCGTCCGTCCACACCGGGCCGGGCCCGCTGGTGTAGTGCGTGCCGAACCCGGCCTTCACCAGGGCCTGGCCGACGCGGGTGACGTGGTCACCCTTCGCGCCGTAGCCGTACGTCAGGCCGCCGAAGGTGACCTGCTTCCGGGACGGCTGCGCGCCGGTGCCGCCCGGCAGGGACCCGCCGGGGTTCGGGGCCGGCCGGTATCCGCCTGCGGGCATACCGGCCTTGACCCAGGCGTAGAGCTTCGGGCCGGGGCAGTCGGTGGCGAAGCCGTCCTTGTGGCCCCGCTTGGCCAGGGCCCGGCCGGTTCGCCGGCACGCCTCCTCGTACAGGGCGCGGCACGCGGCGAGGGCCGCGGCGCTGGGCTCCTGGTCGCCACCGATGGCGATCTGGACGCTGAGGCCGGAGACGTTGTGTCCGGGGCAGTGGGCGCCCTGGAGGGTCCAGCCGCGGCCCTCGTAGATCGTGCCGGCCTGGTCGACCACGAAGTTGTAGCCGATGCCCGCCCACTTCTGGCGGATGTGGACGGCCTCGATGGCGCGCGGGACGGCGTAGCCGGTGCGGGTGATCTGGTGTGCACCGTCGTAGTGGACGTAGAACTCGGTTCGGCTCGCGAGCGGGACGGTGTTCGGGGTGCCCTCCCAGGGCGAAGCGCCCCAGGTGTCTCGGGGGATGATCGTGATCATGGGGTGGTGCCCTCCGTTGGGTGATCAGGGGAAGGCACCGTGCAGGGCGGAGGTGGTTACCGTCGCGCCGTGAAAGGCAGGACGGCCCCGACGGAGGGTTGGGGCCGTACGTAGTTCAGTCGACGACTTCGGCGTCGACGACGTCACCGGACTCCAGTTCAGGCGGATACTCGACCGAGTGCAGCGACTTGTCCAGGCGCTCGGCAAGCGCTGAGAGGTCGACAGGTCCCTCGTCGTCGCCCTGGGGGATGTCGCCCAGGCCGGTGATCTCGACGGCGACGACGGCGTCCTTGCCGTACTGCTCGCGGTGCTGGCGCTCGAGGTACCAGGCATCGGCGCGCCAGTCCGGAGGGGTCCGGTCTTCGACGGTCTCGGTGACGATCTCGCCGGTCACGCCGTCGCGGTACTGGCGGGTGGTGGTCTTGGTGACGATGCCGCCGTCGGCGACCCTGCGGATGTTCATCATGGCGCGGGCCGCCGCCGTGGCGCGGGCGGTGCGGACCTTCTCGTACAGGGCGGCGTACTCGTCCTCGACGGGGTCGGGTTCCTCGCCGGTCTCGCGCGCCTCGACCTCGGCGCGGCCGCGGGCCATCCAGGCGAGGAAGCTGGAGCGGGAGACCCCGGCCATTTCGGCGGCCAGCTCGACGGCGACGCCGGTGCGTGACGCGCTGACGAGGCGCTGCTCGACCTCTTCGGAGAGCAGGCGCGGGCGGCCGGCGGGGTTCTGGGACCGGCGTGCCTTGCGTCGGGGCATCGTCTTCCTCGGAGGGCGGTCAGCGGCCGGTCGTGAACAGGTGCCCGCAGGCCGGGCAGGTCGTGTGTGCGGCACGGCCCTCGTCGTCAGGGCTGAGGCCGATGTCGTGGTCTCCGTCGTCGGGGAGGTGGAGCACGGGGGTCTCGGCCTCGCGGTGGCCGCCGGGGAGGGTCTCGGGGTCGACCTGGCGCAGGAGCTGGTCGATCTCGTCGTGCGGGATGGCCAGGGAGTCGAAGAGGTCTGCGTCGCCGGTGGCGAGGTCTTCGAGGATCTCGGCGAGTTCGCGCGGGTCCCATCCGCCCTCGCCGGGGAGTCTGTTCAGCTTGATGGCCAGGGCCTCGGCCTCGGCGTCGTGCTCCGAGGCCCAGCCGCGCAGGACGGGGACGAGCCAGCCGCCGTCCTCGTCGATGACGATGCCGCCGGGGGCGCTCATGCCGCGGGACTGCATCTCGATCAGTGACTCCCGACGGCCGTGGCCGTGGAGGGTCTTCTGGGTGCGTTCGTCGACGACGGGGATCTCCACCAGGCCGTGCATGTCGATCGACGCGATCATGAGCTCGAGCTCGTGGCGCTTCGGGTTGCGGTCTGCGGGCGACAGATCGGTGAGCGGCACGTACCCGATGAAGCGTGGCGGCCTGGCGATCGTCTCGGTCACGGCGGTGTGGTCCTCTCCCATGCGTCGGTGGCCGGCGACGGGTGAGGGCTGCGAGCCCGCGGACTTCAACCGCGGCGCCCCGCCTCGCAAGCAGGGCATGCCGTCATGGCCGTCCCTCGCCCGCCGCCAGGTCGGTTCCGCCCTCGTTCCGGATGAGGCGGAGCCGGGGTTCTGCCTCATCCGGTGACGTCACCGGGCGGTGCAGAACCGCGAGGAACGTAGGCGGACACGCGGCTTACGTCGCGTGCTTGCGCATCGTTCCCCTTGGTGTACTGTTCGAGTCAGTTGGGAGAGCAACCCAGCTACCTGCGGCTAGGTGTAACAAATTTCGGCGCGCGACGTACCTCTACATGACGCCCCGAGATGCCCAGCCCCGGGAGGACCGAAATCCCTGGGCCGCGGCGTCCGGGGAAGGAGAGGAACTCAGATGTCGAACGACGTCACTGACGACGCCACGGTCGAGGAGACCGCCGAGGTCAAGCTCACGGACCTGGCGCTCGTGTCCGTGCTCGCCCGCGCGATGCAGGAACACCAGAAGGACGTCATCACGCCGAAGGTTGACGCGGCGAAGAGTCCCCTGATCAAGGGCTTCGTGGAAGAGCAGCGCTCGGACCTGACGGTCATCGTCCCGGGCGGCGGCGAGGTCGGCCGCTACAGGGTCAACAAGACCAGCGACAGGTTCGTGGTTGACGACGAGGCTGTGTTCGACCGCTACGCGGAGTCCAAGGGCGAGATCGAGATCGTCGTCCGGCGCCGTGAATCGTTCGAGTCTGCGGTCCTCAAGGCCGCCGTCCTCGGCCCCGACGGGAAGATCTACAACTCCGGCACCGGCGAGGAGATCCCGGGGATCAAGTTCGTGCCGGGCGGGACCCCCACCGGCACGGTCACCTGGACGTGGAAGAAGCTCCACGGGCGGAACATCGGCAAAGAGGTCCTCCTCGCCGCCTACCAGAGCGGGGCGCTCAACGAGCTTCTGCGGGCGACGCCCGAGTTGCTGCCGGGCCAGCAGCCCGGCGCGAGCAAGGCGTAACGAGACCGCACGGGCCCGGCCCCCGGCGGCCGGGCCCCACTCCACAGGGGCCAGCACGATGACCACCAGCACCACCACCCGCCCGCGGCTGTCCGACCGCGCGCACCGCATTCATTTCCAGCTCAGGGTCAACCACACCGAAGGCGAGTGGGTCGAGGTCGCCGCGCTCTGCGCTGGCCTCGACCTGACGTCCCACGAGGTC
The DNA here is from genome assembly GCF_040303145.1 of Streptomyces sp. NPDC096079. Classification (NCBI taxonomy): domain Bacteria; kingdom Bacillati; phylum Actinomycetota; class Actinomycetes; order Kitasatosporales; family Streptomycetaceae; genus Streptomyces; species Streptomyces sp. NPDC096079. Next base: position 52,407 of record NZ_JBEOST010000023.1, on the reverse strand, counting down.
CGCAGCGCCCTGGCCGAGCTGGTCTCCGCGGGCGTCGTGGAACGGGAGCGCAGCTACATACGCCGCGAGGGCCACCCCACGCACCGCACTTCGTTCTGCCTGGCCGACTACACCAGCGAGGTCTCCGCATGAGCCGCCTGTCCAGCCCCACCGCGGTTCGTGTCAACCGGCCCCCCTACGTTCACGTCGGATCCAGGACCGTCCGCGACGTGCGCCTGAGCTACCGCGAGCTCGGCGTGCTCGTCTACCTCCTCGACCAGAAGGAAGGGTGGCAGGTCCGCTCCGACCAGCTCTCCAAGGGAGAGGGCCGCGAAGGGCGCGAGGCCATCCGTAAGGTCCTGAACAAGCTCGCTTCCCTCGGCTACTACCGGATGGAGCGGCGGCGACTCCTCGACGGCAAGTTCGTCATGGGCACCGCGGTCTCCGAGCAGCCCGTGGAGCAGTGGGTCAAGGACCACGAGATTTTCAGCACCAAGTCGAATCCTGCCGTCCCCGTAGTCGAGCAGCCGGACGGCTCGTTCCTGGTGGAGTACCCGGACGGCACGTATGGCAGCGACGGCTTCGAGCCCGACCTCGACCTCGGTGAGGAGCCGCCGGCGGAACCCGAGCCGGAGGAGGAGCACCCCTCCGGGGAGGCACTGGCCCCCGCCGCCGTGAAGGACACGGCGGCCGCGGCGCCGAAGAAGGCCCGCCGCCCGCGCCGCACCAGTGCGCAGAAGGCTGCCGACGACGCGGAGAAGGCCCAGGCCGCGCAGCAGAAGGAGGAGGAGAAGACCCGCCTGGACGCTGCCGCCGAGGAGGTGGCGAAGTGGTGGTGGGAACACGCCAAGACGCACCTCGGCGCGTTCGTCGGTAAGACCAACGGCTACCTCGCGATGCGCGCCATGGTCCGCAGGGCGCTCGAGGCCGGGTACACGCAGAAGCAGTGCGCCTCCGCTCTGCAGAACGCTCGTCAGCACCTGCCGAGTCCCCAGCAGTGGCAGAAGGCGCTGGGCATCGCGTCAAATCACATCGTCCCGAGCCAGCCGAACGGCCGCACGCCGTACAGCGACGCCGCCGCCTGGGGGGAGCAGTCGAGCGCCCCCGCGAGCACCCCCGCGGCCGACGCATCCGACGACAGCGACGACGCCACCTTCGGTGTCATCGCCCGGCCGTAAGGAGATCCGGTGTCGAACAGCACCTTCGCAGTCGAGAGCCTGGCGTCGCGCAGCACTGAGATTCAGGTCCGTGCATCGGCCGACGTCCAACTGGCCACCGCTCCCTCGGAGCGCGGCTTGAACCCCCTCTCGGCCGTGATGAACATGCACCTCTACAAGGTGCTGGAGGCCAACGGGGCCGACATGTCGAAGCTCGGAGTACCGGCCCAGCCGGCGCCCGAGGACGGACTCTGGGAGGACGTGGCAGTGCCGCAAGCTCGCGCACGACGGAACGCCTGGCAGAACAGCATGCGGGACGCCGCCCACGATGAGTACTTGGCGTTCCGCTTCAACCACCTCGACCAGAACCAGAAGCCGAAGACGCTGGAGAACTGGCTCGACTCGCTGGTGGAGGCCAAGAGGGCCGGCGCACGACCCGAAGTCCTGAACATGATCATTCCGGGGAACATCGGGAGCGGAAAGACGGCCGGGGTGAGCGCGCTCGGGAACGAGGCGGCCGAGCGGGGGCTGTCCGTCCTGTTCTTGAAGCATGCAACGTACCTGACGTGGCGTCGCCCGGACTCTGCTCCACACAATTTGAAGGCGTGGGAGGTCCGCAAGCGTTTCGTCGAGTGCGACCTCCTGGTCCTCGACGAGCTGTGCGGCGAGATGGACGTCACGGCTACGGAGTTCGCCCGCAAGGAGACCATCGACCTGATCGACTCCCGCATCTCAGCCGGACGGCCGACGGCGTACACCACGAACCTTCGCAGCCGCCGACAGCCCGGAAGTCAGGCCATGGGTGTCGTCGACATCCTGGGGGAGCGGCTGCTGTCCCGGCTTGAGTCTTCGGCGCACGTTGCGAAGATCCTCGGCCCCGACCGCCGAAAGCCCGCGGAGCCGCTCGACTGGTGACCATACACCCGAAAAGGCCGGTATGTGCTGCTTACTGATGGGGCGTGAGCGTTCGATATAGGCACACGAGGCGGAGGACGCTATATCGTTTGGTCGACCCGGGTGGCCAAGAGCATAAGCCGGCCGGGGCGTGACCCGAACGAAAGGACCGGCCTTGAAGTTGTTGACCCGTCGCACCCCCGACGACATCGAGCCCAAGATGCCCGGCAACTCCGGCGTCCCTCCCCTCACCCGCTGGGAGAAGTACGGTGCCGCCGCGACCGCGTTCGGCGGCGCGGCCGTCGGCGGCCTGGGTTTCTACGCTTCGTTCGACGCGGTGTCCGCCAAGGCTGCGGTGTGGGGCTTCACCGACCCCTGGGTGCTGCCCACCTCCATCGACACGGCCATCCCCGTGTTCACCGGGGCGTACCTCTTCCTGATCCGCACGGGCATGCCCTTGTGGTGGGCGCGGCTCGTCCCCTGGGTGCTGAGCCTGGTCACCTGCGCCCTGAACGTCGCGTCCGGTAATTCCCTGTGGTCGAAGGTCGCGCACGGCGCCATGGCCTTGCTGTGGGTCGCTGTCTCCGAAATCGCCGCGCACATCTACGCCGTACGCATCGGCGCCGCCACCGGGCGCCGCCGGCAGATGGACAAGGTCCGGTGGGCCCGCTGGTTCCTCGCTCCCACGACCACCTTCCTCCTGTGGCGCCGCATGAAGCTGTGGGAGCTCACGTCCTACGACGAGGTCCTCGGCCTCGAGCAGAAGCGTCTCGCCTACGAGGCCCTGCTGCGGAGCCGGTTCGGTCGGGCCTGGAGGCGCAAGGCTCCGGTGGAGGCGCTGATGCCGCTCCGTCTGGCCCGGGTCGGCGTGCCGCTGGATGAGTCGATCCCGGAAGGACTCCGGGCTGCGGGCATCGAGCCGACTGGGGTGTTCGCGGTCACCGTCGAGACGGTCCCTGACCCCGCCGTACCCGCGGCCGCTGTCCCCACCCCCACCCCCGCCGTCCCTGCGGCCGCTGTCCCCGCCCCCGCCGTACCCGCGGCCGCTGTCCCCGCGGCGGCGCCGCGGCCGCGCGCCGTCAGCGCGACCGTGCCCGCCCCCGAACCGGCCCCGGTCAAGGAGACCGAGCCGTTCGAGGTCCCCGAGTGGAGCACCGAGGAGGATCTGCGGGTCGTCATCGAGATGGTCCTCGAGGGAGGCCACCGGGACGCGTTCGACGGGCCTCTGACCGGCGCCGCCATCGCGGAGACCCTCGGCCAGAGCGAGGGCAACGGCCGCAAGGTCCGTGCCCGCGTCATCAAGGAGGTTGCTGCGGCCTGGGGCATTCAGCTCCCACAGCCTGCCACGCCCGACGCCGTCTTCGGGGCCTTCGCCCAGGCGAGGACGCCGGTCGACGCGTAAGGCATCCTGCCTCTACCCGTACCGAAGCGGCGGGCCCCCACTACGGGGTGCCCGCCGCCCGCATGATCGGACCCTCTTCATGACACCGGAGATCCTGGCCCGGATCGCCACCGCCCGCGCCGCCCGCGACCTGTCCGACCTCGCCCGGCTCGCCGTCGCATCCACCGCCCAGCCCGCCAGCCCGACGGAGCGCATCCGGGAGGCCCGCCGCCTGCGGGAGCTGGCCAATCAGATCGTCGACCTCGTCACCCTCGCCGAGGCTCTGGGCGGCGCCGGCTGGGAGGAGATCACCGAGGCACTCGGCCGACGAGACGCGGCCACGGTGGAGCAGGAGTTCGGCGAGGACGTCGCCGAGTGGGGCGCGACGCCGGAGGCCGCGCTCGAGGCGGCGGCCGAGGGGCACGAGGCACTGGACGACTGGTACGCCCGTCACCGCGAGGACCAGGACCCGGAACTGCCGACTCCTGTCGCGGATCTGCTCCACAGGCTTTGATCTGCCCCACGCTAGGCGGGTAGAGTAGTACACCAAAGGGAACGGCGAGAGGTTAAGGCCTCCGCCGTTGCATCCTCCGCGGGAGAGCACCCGGGGAACCACGAAGCAAGGGAACACCGCATATGCCTGGCACCATTGCGCCTCAACGCGCGCGCAACTTCCGTACGCCGAGCGGCCTCCCCAACCCGCCCATCATTCTGTTCGCCGGGCCGGAGTTCACCGGCAAGAGCTGGGAGGCCGCAGCAGGGACCGGCTCTGACCTGATCGCCACGTCGTACTGGATCCAGGTCGGGGGAGTGTCCGGCACCGCCGACCAGTACGGCCGGCTCGCGGGCGCGCGCTATGAGATCGTCCCGCACGACGGATCGTTCGACGACATCCTCGACGCCCTCCGTGCCGCGATCGCCCAGCCGTCCGACGCTGACGGAAAGCGCAACATGCTCGTCATCGATGACATCTCCTCCGTGTGGGACCTCCTGAGCGACGAGGTCTCGTTCGTCAGCCGGCGGCGCGCCGAGCGCAGGGGACTCCGCCTTGATGACGAGCCCGTCGACGATGAGCGCGACCTCTGGATCCAGGCGAAGGACCGGTGGGGAGAGATGTTGTGGCTGCTGCGGCAGCACAACGGGCCCACCCTGCTCATCGCCCGCCAGGAGACCGTCACCGCATTCGAGAACGACAAGCCGACCGCGCACACCAGCCGACGTATCAAGGCCGAGAAGAACATCCGCTCCGCCGTCGACGCCATCGTCGAGTTCAAGACGCTGGGCGAGGCGTACATCACAGGTGCGCACAGCGCTCCGCAGCACTGGGAGATCAAGCCCGGGTGGATCTACCGCTACGACGGCCTGGACGACCTCCTGCGGCGCCTCGGCTACCAGGATGCCGTCAGCACGCGCGCCGTCACCGAGCTGAGGCCCGAGGCCGTCATGCAGGCCCGGCACCAGCAGGCCGGACAGCCGCCCTCCTCGCAGCCGGCCGCGCCCCCGGCGGTGCTGTCCAGCAAGCAGATCATGGGGCTGGTCCACAAGGCCCTCCAGGACGAGACCGACCCGAAGCAGCGTCTGATAGAGCTCCGCGAGGAGTGGGGGAAGCGGATCCTGAGGACCGTTCCGACCAAGACGAAGCTCTTCGGAGAGCTGAACGCCGACGACCTGATCACCCGCGCGATCGTCCACCACGATGCTCAGGCGGAGAAGCGCGCTGAGTCCGGCCCGTCGTCCGGCCGCACGAAGAGCACCGGCAGCGAGCACAACAGGCCGCCGCGGGGAGAGCCTACGGGCCAGGACAACCCGGCCGGGAACGCTGCCGCTGCCGAGGCTGCTGCAGGTCCGTCGGGGCCGGAGCCGAAGCCGGCCCAGGAGCGCGCCGTGGAGGAGCCGCTCGCCGAGGGCTCGGCGCCACCGCCTCCGGACCCTGAGGCCGAGGAGCCGCCGCCGACGGACGAGGTCCCGGAGGAGACCTCCCAGGCGGAGGAGCCGCAGGACCGCCCCACGCCCCCGGCTCGCACTCGTGTGACTCGGGGAGCGGCCGTTGCGCTCAAGGCCCTGCGCGACGAGGTGAAGGTCCAAGCGCGACTGCAGTTCCTCACCGAGGGTGACTATCTGCGGCCGATTTCCGGGAGCGGAGAGCCGTCGATGATGGAGCTCAAGCAGTACGTGGAGGAGAACCGGCCCCGTCTGATCGCCCAGCTTGAGAGTGACGGTGAGCAGGAGCTCGCCGACGTCTACCGGAACGCTCCGCTGCCTGACCCGCAGATCGCTAGGAAGTTCGCCGCTCATTTCGATCCCGCAGTGACGAAGTGACGTGACGCGCGCCCGGACCGTTCCTGGGCGCGCCCGCGGCGTGGTCCGCCTCTCCCCCCCCCATCACCTCACCTCATCTTGCGAAGGCGCGCCCGCGCCCTGCCACGCCCGACGAGGCGCGCCCCCACCGCGCTGCAGTCTCGCGCGCCGATCCGCGCGCGTTCCTTGCGGCCGCGCCGACAGCGGGCGCGCCTGCCTCCGCGCCGACCCGCGCGCCTCCGGAGCGCGCTGCGCGCCGTGGCCCGGCGCGCCTGCTCTCACGCGCTGAGGCGCGCGCCAGTCAGGAGCGCGCGCAGGGCCGCGCCGTGCCCCGCGCCGCCGGCAATGTGACAGCGCGCGCCTGGATCGGCGGGGCAGCGCGCCCGCGCCGAGAGAGGCGCGCGCCCTGGTCCCAACCAGGCGCGCGCACGGCGCGCGCCCCTGACCTCTGGGTTTATGGCGGCGCGCCTTGCGCCTGATCGAGGCGCGCCGCCCTCGCGCGAGGGACGGATCGCGCCGCGCGGGCCTCGGAACGGCGCGGTCAGGCGTCGAGCGCGTGGCGGGCGGAGGCGCGGCGCGGCCTCGCTGAGCGCGGAGTGCACGCGCGGATCGGAGGCTGAGCGGGCACGGCGCGCGGCCGGGGTGGCGCGCTCTGAGAATGACCAAGGGCGCGCCCAGATGGGCGCGCCCTGAGAAGTGGATGATTGGTCGAGCGCGCGGCCTATGGCGCGCCGCCGGTCCGAGCCGCGCGCCGGATGTCTCGGCGCTCCTGGCGCGCCTCCTGAACGGCCACGCGGTCCTCGCCCCGGACCTGGCGCAGGAGTACGAGCAGCTCCTCGGGATGGGCCTGCCCGAGGAGCTTGAGCGCCTGCAGTCGGTGGTTCGGCTCGGCCGGCATCCGGCCCTGGCGCGCCTCCGCGTACTGGGCGGCGTAGCGGAGGAACTGGCTCTCGGCGGTCACGCGCTCGCGGAACGACTCGATGCGCGCGGCCAAGGCGTTGCCGCTCTCGCCGGCGGGCGCCGGGTGCATGAAGCGGATCGGGTCCTCGGTCATGATGCGGCAGATTCGCTGAGCCCTGGCCGCTACTCTCGGTGAGCGGAATCCGAGGGCGACGATGCGGTGCGGAGTGCCGTCGGCGGCCGGCTCGTCGAGAACGTAGTCCCTCCACCGCTCTTCAAGGGCAGCGTCGTCGAGGGCGGCGAGCGTCTTCATGTACGCGTGGGCCTGGTCGTCGATGACATCCTGCACCGGCGCCATCGCGGCCCTGATGCGCTCGCGCCACGGTGCGATGCGCGCCTGCTGGTCGCGCTTGCTCTCGTCCTCGCGCTTGGGGTTGAACGCCTTCGCCTGGCGGAGTGCTGTCTCCAGCCCGGTGAGGGTCTCGGGGGCCAGGTCCGGTGAGAGGAACGCTGCTCCCTGGACGTCTCGGGGGCACCGAGGATCGGTGCCGCCCATGACGTAGTGGACCAGCGTCTTGACGAACCGCTCCTCCGCCATGGTGGCCAGCCGCTCTACCTCGGCTGCGATCCGCTTCGCATCGGTGGCCATGGGCGTGTGTTCCTCCGCTCGGGGTGAGCCCGTGCTCTCGGGACTCGGTGATCGGCTGCTGAAACAGCGAGGTGACCGTACGGTCGCGAAGAGCGTGTGCCAGATCGTCGCAGGAGCATCCGCTCCCTGGCCCCGAGAGCTCTACACGCACCCGGTTGGTCGACGTCCTGTGGTCAGGTCGGACCACGGGGGAAAGGAATCGCCCCGAAACAACCTGGCCGACGTCTCAAACGCGTCTTCGCGGTAGCGGTACGGCCACCTCGCTGCTGATGTTACCCGCCGGCTGGGTGTCGGCCGGGCGGTGGCAGCTCTATTCGGCCCGCTGGGGCGTCTTCCTGGACGTCGCGGCCTCGATCACCGGGGCGAGCTTGGACGGCTTCCACAGGAGGTCGTAGCTCGTCTGGGCGGCCACCAGGACCCCGAGGACGGTGACGGTGGTGAGCTTGCCCTGCTGGAATTGGGACCATCCGCCGTCCGCCGCCACGGCCGCGGTGCCGGCGACGAGGGAGGCGAAGACGGCGACGATCCGCTTGTACCGGGCCGACCAGTTCGGGCGCTGCACGACCGCGGTGAGTAGCGGGAGCACGGCGCCGACCTGGAGCCCGGTGGCGAGGGAGTTGAGGGTCTGAGACATGGGGGTTGCCCTTCATGCGGGGATGCGTGACGGGCGGACTGTGCGGGTGGGCGGAGTCTTGCGTCGCGCGCTGGCTCAGGGGGCGCTGTCGCCGAGGTCCTCGGCGATCTCCGACGGCGGGGGCGGGGCCGGCCGCTCGGTGAGTTTGGCCAGAAGCCCCCGCAGGTGGTGGATGTAGTCGACGGCCGCGGCCTTCCAGCGCCGCCACTGCCGTTGCTCCTCCTCCAGGCGCTCGACGCGGTTCTCCAGCGTGGTCACCCGCTCGAGGGTCGCCGCGTTTGTCTCGCGCTGCTGCTCGAGAAGCTGCGTGAAGGCGGTCGTTACGGTCTCCACGGACGTGGCGAACGTGGTGGCGTCCGCCGTCTTCGCATCGGTGTCGTTCTTCCGCTTGCTCTGGCGGTGCACCATCCAGCCGCCGCCCAAAACGCCCAACAGGCCGAGCACGGGGTTGAGAACAGGCGCCAGAGAGACGAGCCACTCCACGAGCGCCTCCTCAGCCATCGTCGTCAGTAGGGATGCGCGGGAGCCGGGCCCGCAGGCCGCAGCTCCCCGCATCGCCGTACGGTGCACGACCGGCCGGCTTCTGTCGCGGCGTGCGCTCTACGTTTCGGTGGCCTGGTCGACGACTCCGGCGATCGGGTTCCAGTTGCGGCGCACGGCGTCGAGGAGCTGCTGGTCGGTGATGGCGGCCTGGGCGCTGTCGGGCTGGCCGTCGACGTGGCCGTCGGCGGCCGCCGCAGAGATGACGGGGTCGGTGGCGATGGCAGGGGCGTAGCCGGAGCCGGTGAAGTCGGAGGGGTTGAGGGTGCCGCGGGCGAGCGCGAAGCGCAGCGGGTAGCCGACGGTGCTGGGGGTCTCTGCGAGGACTTCGCGGGCGACACGTCCGAACGCGACGCGTACGCGGGCGGCGAAGGTCGCGTTGCGCATGAGCCGATCGTGTTCGTCGATGAGCATGGATACGGGCATGGTGGAGCCTCCTGTTACTTGGTGTACGTGACCTTGAGCTGTGGGGGGTAGGTCTCGCCGACGCCACGGGCGCGCCCGTAGTAAGTGGCGGACGAGTTGTTGGGGTCGAGCGCGATGCCGCGCCAGAGCGTCGAATCGAAGACGCTCGTGATGTCGACCCACTTGCCCTGGTTACGGGCCCAGGTGACGGACTTCGCTTCGGCGTCGCAGGAGAACGTGGCGGGCCTGGCCGCGTGCTTGTGGGCCTTGATGACGGCGGTGCCGCCGGCGTTGTTGTACCAGTGCTCGAAGTACAGGTAGATCTCGGCCTTGTTGATCGTGGCGCCCGCGAGGTCGGTGGAGAGCGCTGCCGGAAAACCGACGAGCGAGGCCTGCATGCCGTTCGTGGAGGACACGTAGCCCTGGAGCATCTGATTGCCGTAGTAGCTGTTGTAGCCGGACCGGTTGGCGTAGGAGCCGGACCAGGAGGCTTGGTAGATCTTCGTGTACGTCCGCTTGGGCGGCGTGGCTGTGCCGCCGCCGGTGTTGTAGACGCCGGTCTCGGGCAGGTAGGGGCCGATGTCTTCGATGTAGAAGAGGCCCGGGTAGCCAGGGCCGCCGAGCATGCGGACGGTCTGGCCGGCAGGCCCTGCCGATGCGTAGAAGCTGATGAGAAGGCGGTGCAGTCCGGCGCCGAAGGCGTAGCCGGATCGCACGGTCTCCAGGCGGACGCGGTTCCAGCCAGCTCCGGACAGGGGGCGGACCATGGACTGGATTTGGAGGGAGCTGATCGAGGGGGTGGAGGCTCCTCCGTCGCGCAGGACGACGACGATTTCGCCGCCGGACACATCAGGGTCGGCGTAGCAGTCGAAGACAACGCGGTACATGCGGGCGGCCTCGGCCTCGAACGCGAGCTCGATGTATCCGTACTCGGTGGAGCCTGCGGTGACAGCCGTGGCCATGTAGTCGACGGCGACGAGGCCACGGGGGAGGGCGTTCAGGATCTTGGTCAGGGAGTCGCCGCCGACTTCAAGGTTGCCAGCGACGGCGAGGTCGCCGAATCCGGCGTTACCCATCTGGTCGATGGTGGCCACCGGTATGCCGTTGCTGGACAGTGTGAGGTAGTTGGGGCGGCCCGTCACCAGGGCGACGGCTTCGCTTCCGTCGTTGTCGTAGAGCTGCAGGCCGCGGGGAGAAAGCTCGGCCCTGGCCCCGGCGAAGCCGGAGGCGAGGACCACCCGGGCGGCGACGTTGTCGAAGGAGAGGGAGCCGGCGCGTACCACCCCGCCGATGAAGATGAACGCCCTGGTGGTGTTCGGAGCCGCGGGCTTGTCCGGAACCCCGGACATCCGCTGCCACCCGCCCTTCACGACCCCGGTGCCGGTGAGTTGGAGCCGGGAGTCCTCCACGTAGTTGCCGTTCTGGTCTCGCCATTCGACCCACATGGTGATGCTCTCGACATTGCTGTTCGCGGGGACCAGGTAGTCGGCGGCGAACCAGAACTTTTGGCCGGGGACTGCGGGCAGCTCGGCCAGGAGCAGCGTCTTGCCGGGGTTGGGGTCCACGATGAGGTCGGTGCACACCGAGCGAGGGGTGCTGTTGCCGGTGTTGACGATGATCCAGTCCGGCAGGTAGGCGACGCGCTGGGCTGAGATGGGTCCCTCGAAGCTGGGGTCGGGGATGACGTTGCCGTCGACGCCGAGGGCGAGCTTCTCGGCCGTGAGCGAGCCGGCCTTGATGTGGGTGGCGTCGATAGCCCCGGCGGCGATCTTCGTTGCGGTGACGGAGTTGACGGCGAGTTTGTCCGCGGTGATGGCGAGCGCGGCGATCTTCTCGCTGGTGATGGCGAGCGCGGCGATCTTCTCCGCAGTCACCGCGAGGGCGGTCAGGTGGGCGGTGGTGACCGACCCCGCCAGGATCTTCCCCGCGGTGACGGCGTTGTTGGCGATGGCGTCCTCGGTGACGGCGCCAAGGGCGATCTTCGCGGCGGTGACCGCATCGGTGGCGAGCTTGACCTCCGAGATGATCCCGTCGATCAGGTCCTGGCCGACGGCCTGGCGCGGCGCGCCCTGCACGGCGCCCGAGGGCATGCCTGTGATCTGCGCGGTGTTCTGGGCGACGAGACGGGCCCACACCGGGCTGTAGCCCTCGATGGCGACGGTGACCGTGCCGCCGAGCTGCGCCGTGATCGTGGCGACGTGCGTGGACAGGTCCGGGGTGAAGTCCGCCGCCGGGCCGACGTGTACCTGGACCAGGGCGAAGTCTGTGGGGGTGGCGTCGGCGTCGTCCCAGGTGCCGTCCCAGCCGATGACGAGACCAGCGAGGACCGGCTCGACGGTGGGCGGCATCGGGGTCGGCGGCGGGTCGGTGTTGACCGGGACCAGGGCGACGCCGCCGTCGGGCTGCACGCCTACCGACCCCTTGAGCTGGCCCTGCTCGTCGTAGATGTCGATCGCACCGCCGTCGATGGACGTGTGCGATGCCTGCCCGCTGCGTTCGATGGCCCGCAGGCGCAGTTCGTGCTCGTGCAGTGTGCGGGCGAGCGCCTGGGCCCCTGTCGCTGTCTCCAGAATCCTCACCATGACGGGGATGGTGAGGACCGCCGACGCTAGTGTCGCCCGCTGCCGGAACGGTCAGTAGTGGAAGGCGTCGGAGCGGCGCAGGTGGAGGGTCAGGACGCCGTCAGGGCTGACCTCGTCGGCGATGATCCGGTGCCAGACGTCGACGACGCCGACCCATGGGACCTCGACCTGGACGCGGATGTCGTCGCCGAGCATCCAGGACCCGAATCGGGCGTTGGGGTGGTCGATGATCTGGATCTGCGGGATCTGGAGCTGTCGGGTGCGGCCCGCGAGTTCGGCGCGGCCGCGATTGGCGAGCGAGGCGGAGGAGGAGAGGGTCTTGTCCGTCACCGTCGCAACGCGGCGCATCCGTCCGTCGTAGGCGTGGACCTGCGCTCGGGCCATCTTGCGACCCTGGCCCTTGCCGAGGACGACGACGTCGTTGGCGTACTCGTCTCCCATCCCTTCCGGCTTGGCGATGGCGATGATGTTCTCGCCGTCGGCGAAGCGCAGGTCGGTGCGTCGGCGGCCCAGGCGCGGCCTGCCGAGGCGGACCCGGTGGTTGATCTTGTTGCCGGTGCCGGCGGCCCAGGCGTGGGTCTCGACCCAGTCGAAGGGGGTGGTGCGCGTCAGGGTGTCGAGGACCTGTCCACAGTCGGGGTTGTCCCACCACGCCAGTTCCCAGGGGTCGCTGCCGTCTTTTGCGCCCAGAAGCTCGCCGAGGGGGTGGGTGTCGAAGGTCAGGCCGATGTTGCCGTACGAGCGGGTCTGGATGTGCTGCCAGATCAGCCGGTAGACGTGCAGGACGTCGTAGCGCGTGCCGCCGTACGGCTTTGGCGGCTTCGGGGTTCTCTGCTTGCCCTTCTTACCGTCGATCCACCCATCATGGTTCTTGTCTTTTCCGGCATATGGGTCTTTCGGTGTGATCAGTGGGCCGGAGATCAGGTAGTCCTCATACGGGATGCCGTGCGCGTACGACGTGAAGCCCTCGCACTGGATCGTGGCCTTCCCGCCGTCGAACGACGTCTTGGTGACGATCCCGCCCCACCGGATCTGTCCGGCGATCTCCAGGTACAGCTTTGTTCCCCATTCCTGGAGGATTGGCTTGCCGTCGGAGCCGATCATGCGCTGGTACTCCGGCTCGATCACCCCCGTCATCGACCCGGCCCCGCACAGCTCCCTGCGCGGGTTCGACGTCAGGGACAGGGGCACCTCCCAGTCGAGGATGGTCTCAGGCAGGGCGCGCTGTGCGATGAATCGCCAGTCCTGCACCTCACGCCCCCTCGATGTCGGGGGCCTCGGAGAACTCGATGTCGAGGGTGATCCACGTGAGGGTGTCCACCTGGACGTCCCCGCCAGCCGCAGCGATCTTGGTCTGCACCGTCAGGGCCTGGGTCGTGGACCGCAGTTCGTCGGCGATGGGGAACTCGGTCGAGAGCACCACCGTGCGGCGCCGGACGGCGGCGCTCTGGTCGTCGCCGATGGGGATCGGCGCCCCGGGCGCGGTGCCGAGGATCAGGTGCATCGAGCCGGCCACGGCGCCGCCGGCCATCCGGACCCCGGCCAGGGTCACCTGCACCTTGGCGTGCGTGGCCCACCGCGGGATGTCCAGGTTCCAGCTCGTCACCTCGCCGGGCCAGTTCTGCCAGGAGCCGTCCGAGTAGCCGAGCAGGGTTGCCGCGCTGAGCGTCGCGGTCTTCTGGATTCGCTCATGGCGCGGGTTCGCGATCGACCGAAGGTCCTTGATCATTTCCTGCGTCACCGCGGTGGTTCCCGGGGGGAGGTCGATGCGGGCCAGGACGATTGCCGAGTCCCGCGGCGCCAGCGTCGCGAGGTCGCGCGCCACTGTCGTCGGCGGCACTCCGGAAATGACCCGCGTGAAGATGTACGGGCCCGCCTCGACGTCGGTCGGCAACGCCCACGCCTCCCCGGGCGGGAACGGGTTCTCCACGCGGGCGATGACCAGGTCACTGCGCGGCTGGCTGCCGGTCGACGCGATCGGGATCGTGTCGGGGACCGGCAGCCGACCGGCGTATGCCTGGTACGACGCCCCCTCGGCCCGGTTGAGGACCGCGCACGCTCCTGGGAGTACCTGCACGCTCGCGTCGGGCTGCGCCAGCGCGCGTACGGTCAGGTCCTTCGAGCCGACCACGCCTTCGTTGCTCCCGAACGCGGCAAACGCGAGGAGCCGCAAGGTGGCTTCGGAGTGCAGTGCACCGCCCTCCACGTACCACGGAACCCCGTCCCACATCCTGCACTCCTTCGTCGGTCGATCTGTCGGAAGGGCGCAGGGTGGCTCAGCGGGCCACCTTGCGTCGCGGCGCAGCGGCCGGGCGGCTACAGGTACGAGAAGGCGTCCCGCCAGGCCACCGTCATGTAGGCGTTCGGGGCGCCCTTGCCGTCGAGGTCGAAGACGCAGTTGCCGGGCGGCATACGCATCTGGTCCAGCCGGGGAGAACCGCGGCGGATCAGGCCGGCCACCGACGCACTGCCCCTGGTGACGGTCGCGATCCAGGGCCGGGTGTCGATGGTGACGGCCTCTCCCGCCTTGAGGGACAGGTCCAGAGTGAGCGTCCAGCGGCCTTCGAGCTTGACCACGGGGGTGGTGATCTGGCCGTAGATCGTGATCACCGGCCACGTGGGCTTGGTCCCGCGGTTGACGACGTGACCCGGCAGGTGCACCGGCGGGGACCCGGGGCCCGTCGGTGCCGGCCACCAGGCCGGGTTCCGGATCCCTCCTGGCGACCAGATCGGCCCTCGGATGGGGCCTCCGATGCCGCCGGGCTTCACCGCCCATCGCAGCGGCACCCGCTCGACCTGCTCGACGTCGTCGTACGCGGTGTCATCGACGCACTGAAACTCGGCCACGACCGGGGTGTAGCCCTGATGGGTCAGCCGCGAGCCGGCCGCCGCCCATCGGCGGGGGCGGCCGTAGAAGCGGCGGGAGCGGCCGCCCTGCGTCGTCGACAGGGTGGCTGAGTGCCCGTACTGGAGCCGCAAAGCCTCGGCGTCCCAGGCCTGCGCGAACTGGCTGAGCTTCGACAGGTTGGCGGCGTGCCGGGCCAGGCGTGTGCTCCCCGAGCCGACGGAGTCGACGCCGAGCTCGAACGTGATCTTGTTGGCCGCACGGCGGTCCCGGCCGAAGCGGATGCCGTCGTTGCGTGGGAGCGCCATGTCGCCCACGTCGGAGTCCCCGAGGGTGATCTCATACGGCTCGAGCAGGTAGACGCCCGTACGGACGGTCCCGAAGGTGAAGTCGGTGCCGGCGAACATGCGGTAGCTGCTGTGCCAGAGTCTCCACTCGCCCTCAGCCGGAGGCATACGCCCCTCCCAGTTTGATGCGTCGGAGCTCGAACATGGCGTCGCCGATTGCGTCGCCTGCCGAGCCGGTGGCCATGTTCAGGTTGAGATCGCCGCCCACCAGCGAGGGCGCCGGATTGGGCGGGGCGGGCATGCGGCGCGGGGCACTCGCCCTGGTGGCGTTCTGCTGGAGCCGCAGCGCCCCGTCGGCGAACTGCCGCAAGTCCCGGCCCGGGTAGACGACCGTGCCGCCGAAGAAGTCGGCCACGGTGTCCAGGATCTCCTCGGAGCGGCGGCGCTTGGAGGGCGCCAAAGGGATGTAGGCCTCCCCGGGATAGGTCTCGGGCTCCGCCCACAGCCGCATCTCCCCCGCCTTAGCGATCTGCGCGATGTGCTTCTCCGTGCCGGAGGCGAACGCCCGGATGCGGCTGGCCGCCCCGTGAAGACCACCATTGGCGAAGGCCCGGATCTTGGAGGCCGCACCGTGGAAGCCGCCGTCGGCGAACTTGACGATGCCGCCGTCCGCCTTCTCGATCACCGAAGGCTTGCCGACGGAGTGGTACTGCACGGTGACGTGGACCGTCCGGCCGGTCAGGTTGTTGATCCTGCTCTGGATCGTCTGCACGTTCCCGACGGGATCCTGTGTCGGCACCGTGATCCTGACGGTCTTCCCGCCCTTGTCCACCTTCTCGATCTTGTAGCCGAGGTCCTGGAGGGCCTTCTGCGCGACCTGTGTCGGAGCCTTGACCTCGATCGACTTGCCCTTCATGTCCGCGACCTTGTCGCGGATGCCCTTGAGGTCGCCGGCAGCCTGCTTCACGATCGCTTCAACCGTGACCGACTTGCGGTCCGGCGCGGCCGCTATGTCGGCGGTCAGGGCCTGGAGGTTCCCGCGGGCCGCGTCGGTGCGCGCTGAGATCTCGACGTCCTTCGTGCCCGGGATGCGCTGGACGTTGAAGCCGATCGTCTGGAGCTGAGCAGTGACCTCGGGGGTCGGCGCCGTGATCCGGATCGCCCTGCCCCGCTCCAGGTCCATGAGCTGGGTACGCAGGGCGAGGAACTCGGCGGTCGCCTTCGGGACGCCGCCCGTCGTCATGATCGTGGTGACCGTGGAGGGAACAAGTCCCAGCTCGTTGACGAGCTTCTCGGCCTCCGCCTTGGGGATGTTGAACGCGGCCGCAAGCTCGAGAGCCTTCGTCCGGGTCCGGTTCATCGCGCCCTGGCTCTGCTCCATGGCCTCCGACATCGGCATGAGGCCCTGCTCGGCAGCCTCCTGATACCGGACCGTGAGCCCGAGAGCCGAGTCCTTGAGCTGGTTGAGCTGTTGATTGAGGGTCTGGCCATTGCGGGTGGCCGTGTTGACCTCGCCGTTGCTGGTGACCAGCGCCTTGCCCCAGCCGCCGGTCTTCTGGCTCGCCGACTTCATCGTGTCGTCGATGTCGAGGAGCTGCTGGTTGAGGCGGGCGGTTGCGTCGTGCACGGAGTCCGAGCCGCCGCTCAGGGCGTCCAGCGCCCTCTTGAGCGCCTCGGTCCGCTCATCGGCGCTCTTCGTCTTGTTGCTGTACGTCTGAACTGCGGCCGACAGCCGGTCGTAGGCGCTGACGCCCTTGGTCCCGGCGTCGTTCACCGCCTTGCTGATTTCCTCGTTGCGCTTCTGGCTTCCCTCCAGCTCACCGCGAACCGTGGCGAGAGCGTCCTTGGCGGCCTTGGCGGCCTTGCCCTGAGCGTCCAGGGTGTAGACCGTCGATCGGCCCAGGGTCTCATAGGTCCAGTGCGCATCGGCGGTGGCTTGGAGCTCCTTCTCCAGGTCCCCCAGGGTCTTGCCCTGCTTGAGGTAGGCGTTCGTCAGATCGCCCAGTTCGATGCCGGCCTTCGCCATGACGTCGACGAGTCGGCCCTCGCCGTCCTCGAGCTCCGTGCCCTGCAGAAGCATCGCGGCCTTGGCCCGGACGTTGGCGTCGATCGCGCCGCCGGACGCCGTCAGGGCATCTGACAGTGCCTCCACCCGGTCCTTGTGTGCCTGTGCCGCGCGGGCTGCGGCCTCCTGCCGGGAGGCGAGGTAGCCGAGTCCGATGGTGATGGCGGCAATGGCGATGCCCAGCGGGCCGCCGAGCGCCGCCGTCATGCCACCCAGAGCAGTTGACGCCACGCGGTTCGCCGCGCCGATGCCGCGCATCGCCCCGCCCAGCCGGCCGGCTTCGGTGGCTGCGCCCTGGTAGGCGTTGCGCATCTGGCCCCACAGCGAGATCTGCGGGCCGAGCTGCCCCGGCCCGATCCCGCGGAGCGTGTTGCTCATGTTGCCCAGCGACGTCCTGGCGGCGGCAACCTGGATTGCGAAGCCGCGGAACATGCCCGTGACTGCCGAGACGACCTTGAGCGTGAGCATCAGGCCGAGAAAGACGGCGAGCGCCGTGTTGGCGCCGGGGATCGCCGTCATCAGCGTGTTGAAGACGCTGACCAGACCACCGAAGGCGGTGAGGAGCAGGCCGAGGCCCACCCCTGCCTCGGAGACGCCGGCGATGGCCTCGGCGAGGTTGGAGATGACGCTGATGACCGCAGGTCCGACGCTCTGGCCGATCGCGTCGAAGAAGGCGCCGAGGGCGGGCATCAATTCGACCCGGATCTGCCGGACCAGGTCGGTGATTCCGCCGTCCTTCATGGCACGGCCCAGGCCTCGCATCATGTCGCCGAACAGGAGGTTGACCTCGTGGAAGGCGGGGGCCGCGTCGGCGAAGAACTGCTTCATCGCCTTCTGTCCCGCGCCCGAGTTCGCCCACCTGTCGAAGCGCAACATGCTGCCCTCGAGGCCGTCGAGGAGAGCGTTGCCGGTGTCCATGGCTGCCCGGCCGACGCCACCGAGCCCGCGGATCAGGCCGCCGGTCGCGCGGCCGAGCTGCGCGGCCTTGTCCCCGGCGTGGTCAAGAAACTTGGCGAGGGAACCGGTCTCGCGGCCGGCGGCAACGGACGCACGGACCCACTGGGTGGCGCGTTCGGTCGCCTTGCCGACCCGCTCGACGAACGGGCCGGAGGCGACGAGGAAGTCGAGACTGGCGCGGCCGAGGTTGCCGAGCGAGCCGGTCATGCTGCTCAGCACCCGTGAGTTGGTGCCCGCGATCGTCTTGAAGTCGCGGCGGAAGATGCCGGAGCGCAGGAACTGGGAGCCGCGCTCTGCCGCACGGCCCATCTGGTCGGCGGCGCTGCCGAGAGAGTCCCGCAAGAGCGGGAGGATCGAGTCCGACACGGGTTTGATGTCGTCCGCGATCCGGGAGAAGAAGCGCTCTTGGACCGACTGCCGCATGGTCTTCCACGCGCCGGACAGGCCCACGATGGTCTTGACCGACTTCTGCGCGGAGGCGGACAGGTTCTGGAGGCTGCTGTCGAGCTTCGCCTGCTGCGCCTCCGTGAGCTTGCCGGCCGCAGCCATCTGTCCTTGGGCCTTGAGCGACTCCTTGAGCGCGTCCCCGAAGCCGGCGAATGCCACCTTGGTACCGATCGCAGCCGCGCCCGCCGAGGCGATCAGCCCGGGAATCGCGCCGAGCACACCAACTGCGGGCGCAGCCGCGGACACGAGCGCGGTAAGCCCGGCGGCGTACTGGCCCAGGAGGGCAACGGCCGGTTGCGCCAGGGAGACGAGCGCGCCGATCCCGAGCATCCGCAGCCCGCCGCGTCCCCGGCCGGGAAGGCGGGGCGCGACAGGGATGTCGATCGGGTTCCGGTCGGCTTCGTCCTGGCCACCCTCGATGATCCGGCGGATCCAGTCGCGAATCCCTCCGCCGCGGGCATCGCCTTCCTCGCGTGGTCGGACGGGGATGTTCAGGTCGGCCTCGTCGATGCGGCGCCGGACGTCGTCGAGGGACACGCGGAATCGGTCCTCGTCGATCTCGACGCGGATCTTCGCGGTGACGCCCTTGGACGCCTCCTTGACGACGTCCTTGAGCCGTCTACGCAGCCCCTTGCTGTCGACCTCGACCTTGATCTTGGCGGCCACGCCCTCGGCGGCCGTCTCGACGGCTGTGCGCAGCTTCCCCGCGAACCCCGCGAGGTCAGCCACGACCGGCACCTCGAGGCGGCCGGCCTGCAGGCCCTCAGCCACGAACCATTCCTCTCTGTAGGGCGGCCGCGAGCATCTGCCGGTGGCCGGTCATGCAGGGCGTCTGGTCCTCGACGACGCTCGTCTGCGTCCGGTCCGGCAAGCCAGGGCTGCGGCCCGCGGCGGTGTCGGGTCGCGACGGGCGAACGATGGTGAGCGGCTCCTCGCGCCGCCTGTCGGAGGCCAGGAGCCCGACCTCCTCGATGAGCAGTGCCATGAGCTCGAGCTGCTGGGTCCAGCCCGCGGTGGGGGCGGAGCGGACCCTGGAGTCGTCAGGCAGGCCGTCGAGGAGGACGATCAACCGCCGTAGCCCAAGGAATCCGGGTTGTCCGGGACGAAGCCAGACGCGTCGGGCGTCGATTCCGTGGTAGCGGGAGAGGTCGGATTCGACGTCGCTCCATCGCTCTCGGAGGAGGCGGGCGACTTGAAGAGCTTTCCCAGTTCCACCCCGTAGACCTTCGCCAGGCCGGTCGTCAGGCGCACGTAGTCCGACAGGGACGGCTTGGCGGCGAGGAACGCATGGTGCTGGCCCTCGAGCTGGGCGTCCAGGAGGATCCTGTAGGTCTCGCGGACCGCTCCCAGGAACTTGCGCGGGAGCGTCGGGCGCCGGAAGAGCGCGGCGACGATCTCCGCAACGCCGGCGTCGCTGTCGCCGTCGGTCGAGTTGAAGATGTCGCCGATCAGGCCGACCAGGTCCAGCTCGTCGGACAGGATCGGGTCGAGCGCGTCGGCCGGGAGTTCGGCCGGAAAGTACAGGTCCAGCTTCTCGGTGAACCGGACGGGGATGCCGTCGGGGTAGGTGATCTCGCGGCGCTCGGCTGCCAGGTCGATGACGTACGACATGTGGGGACCTCTTCGTGGATGTCGGGCTGAGTTGCCGGTTTCGGCAGCGCGCGGAGAGTCGCAGCGCGACAGTGCTTGTGTCGCGGCGTGCGGCCGCCCCTTGCCTCAGGGCGCGGGAAGGAGCGGCCCGCAGGCCGGGCTACGAGTAGGTGAAGCCGCCCGTCTTGGTGGCGGTGCCGCCCGGGAAGACGATCACGACGTCCTTCGCGCCAGCGGTGCCCGCCGGAGTCACGCCCGTCAGCGTGGTGTCGTTGGTGAGGAGTACGCCGACGAGGGACGTGCCGCCGATGAGGACGTCGGTGACCGCGCTGAGGCCAGTGCCCGTGATCGTCACGTTCGTGCCGCCGGCGGCCGGGCCGGTGGAGGGCGTGACGGTCGTGATCGTCGGGTCCGGGAACTGGAAGGCCGGGTCATTGCTGAGGACGTACCACGCATCTGTCTCGTCGCCGCCCTGGATCGCCAGGCGCAGCGGCAGGACGCTCTCCTTGGTCTTGGCGAGGTCCTTGGAGACGCCTTCCATCTGCATGGCGCGCGGGATGACGTACCGGTAGTGCTTGCCGCCGTCGATGATCTCGATGCACGCGGCGATCTCGGAGCGTCCGCCGATCCGCGGAGGGGCGAACCGGTAGTGCTTGCCGCCTCCGGCTGGGGTCACAACGGTGATGGCACCGCCGCCGTACACCGCCTTGAAGTTCTGGCCGGACCACTGCTGCAGGTCCACCTCGATGGTCGCGGCGTCGGTCGTCTGGAAGGTGCGGGTGGGGTACGAGGACTGGGCGCTTCGGACCTGCTCGAAGTTCGGTTCGGAGTTGAACTTGAGGCTGTCCTCGGTGAACAGGCCCGCCGTGTACCAGCCGGCGGGCATCGCGACGGTGGCATCGGCCGGGGCCGTGGTGCCGACGGGAGCCAGCCAGACGCGGCTGAGCTGAGGGATGACGATCTGGTTGTTGTTCGTGGTCTCGCCAGCCATGGCGGGCGTCTCCTTGGGGTCCGGTACTGGGGCGCGGACACCTTGGAGAGCCGGGACTGCTTGCGTCGCGTGCTACGGGTGGAGGGTGACGGAGAGGTTCATCAGCCACCGGGGGTGGCCGGTGGCAAGGGGTGCCCAGAGCAGCAGTCCGGACGGCTTGATGCCGCTGATGACCGGCTTGCCGGGCACGTGGGGGGCCTCCGCGAGCTCCTGCGCCGCCAGAGCGCAGCGCAGGAGGATTCGGCGGAGCTCGGCCTTGCCCGGCCATCCGCCCGGGTCGCCGAGTACCTCGAGCGTCACCTCCGGCGAGATGGCCCACCGCAGGTCTCGCAGATCGCCGCCGGGCCCGTGGTCGACCCGCAGGTGCGGCCACGGGCCTTCCTCGATTCCGGACACGCGGCCGGGGCCGCCGAGTGCGTCGGCGACCTCCGGGTGGTTTTGCAGCCAGGCGAGGATCGCGGAGACCGGATCCGCGTCGGCCAGATTCGGCTCGCTCATCAGGGCTGGGCGTAGCCCTGCGCCCGCAGGCGCTCGGCGTACTCCGGGTCGACCAGGAGCTCGGTGCCCGGCGCGTAGGCCGTGCCGTCGATCTCGTGGTGGTGCGTCAGCCGGACTGCGACCGGAGCGACGGAGGGGTCGAGCGCAGGACCGACGCGGCGGGCGAGAGTCGACGGTCGGACGGCCGGAGCGGGCTGGATGACGATGTCGGCGTCGGTGGACTGCTCCGCGGCCGCGGGGACGGCGGGCTTCTTGGTGGTTGAGTTCGTAGCCATGGCGCGCACTGTGCAGGGGGCGGCAGCTAGTGTCACCTCGCGTGATTGACTTCCTCAAGGCGCACCAAGCGCAGATATTTGCGCTCCTCACCATCGTGGTCGGCTTCGCCGGCGCTGCTTTCGGCGCATGGCTCCAGGCCCGCGGAGGCGTTATCCAGGCCAAAGCCGCAGAGGCAGCAGCGAAGACGGCTGCGACAGCAACCCTTCAAGCAGTCCGGGAACAGGCCGACCATGCCGCAACTCAGGCACACACCGCCGCTTTGCGCGATCAGCGGATCAGTGCAGCGACAAACCTGATCCGTGCCGACAGGACGCTCGGCCGAGTTCTGCACACGATGTTCCGGGAGCCCAACGTGGACTCCACGCCCTCCTACGACGAGCTCCTTCACACTTGGGGAGTCGTCCAGCTTGTTGCTCCCACCTCCCTCAAAGCCGAATCCGACAAAGTGCTGCGAACGTCGCAGGCCTTCCAATGCCTTGCGCGGACACGAGGTGAGGCGTATCGGCTCCGTATGCAGTTGAACGGCGTGCGCGGCTGGCCTGAGTACGACGATGCCCAACAGGCCTTGACGGCCATGGATGCCTGGTGAGCCGCGTATGCAGCCGATGCAGCGAACATGATGGAGGTCCACAACGAGGCATCGGATGCTCTCGACCGGATCCCTTTTCTCAGCGCAGAGGAGCGGTCGGCTTTGCTCAACGACTACATGGAGCCTGAGGCAGATCCTCTGATCGAGCAGTTCGGGCGCGAGCACAACGAGGCCATGGACGCCTTCGTGAACTGTGCGCGCGCCATACTGGGTGTCGAAGATTAGCTGCGGGCGGCGACGATCGCGGCCGCGCGGGACATGAAGAAGGTGCCGTCGGCGCGCAGGTTGCCCGGGTAGACGGTGCCCACTTCCGCCTCGACGACCATGTCGGCCTGCACGGAGACGGTGACGGTGACCTTCTTCCCTGCGACGACGGGCTGCCCGGTGTTGATGTGCTGGGCGATGCCGTCCGGGTCGCGGTGGACAGTGCATCGGCAGTTCTTGAGGTTGGCCACGGCCCGGGAGGACTCATCCTTGGGACGGATCATGTAGGTATGGGCGCCGACACCGCGGTGCTCGATGTCCCAGTCCATGGAGTCGAGCTTGAACCTCAGGTTGTCCGGGACTTCCTGGCCGTTCGCGGCGACGTGGGTGGGGCGGACCTTGCTATCGCCCATGGTCACCCACTTCTTCACGGGCGGCGCCAGACGCTTCGCCTCGACCTCGACCTGGTGGGCGATGCGCCGGACGTCCGGCGCGAGCATGCGAGCGAGCTGCTCCTCGAGGCCGCGCGCCGGAGTGAACTTGGCCATCACGACACCTCGGGAGGGTTGAGGGTGGCGGTGCCTTGGACGTAGTCGACGTCCGGACAGCCGGGGACGGCGTGGAGACGGGTGGCCGTCAGCGTCCAGGAGCGGCCGTCGGAATCCGAGACGGTGTCGCCCTCCTTGACGGGCCATGCCTGAGGGTCGAGCCGTACGGTCCATGAGCCGTCGGGCTGCTCGAGCACGGACCCGGGCCAGGTGCCGCGCGGGGTCGGCTTCTGGTTCGGGTTGGGCGGCACGGGCACGCCGTTGGCGTCGCGCTCCCAGGGGTGGGCGAGCACGTACGCGGTCAGCATGACGTTCGGCAGCACGACGGCCACGGCGAGCGGGTCCCTTCTCAGCGGCGGCCGCGGCTGGAGGAGTACGGCCACGGCGCACGGGCGGGCTGGTTCAGCGGCTGAAAAAGGCGCCGCTTCCAGCGGGACAGGCTGTCGAGGGTCGGGAGCGCCCCGGCCTGGCCGGCGGTCGGCTCGGCCTCGTAGGAGATCGACTGTCCCTCCGCGCTCACGGACGACACACGGCGGCCCTGGGCGCCTACTCCGCCCGGCCGGTTGCGTTCGGTCTCGGCGGCGTGGGTGGTGACGTAGCGGACGACGGGTTCGACGGCGGCTCCGTCGAGTCCGAGGAGGAAGTCAACGTCGTAGGTGCCGTCCTGTCGCTCCCGGTAGGAGACGACGTGGACCAGGTCGTCGGTCTCGAATGGCCACGTGTCGACGTCCTCGAGCTCACCGTTCCAGCGGGGTGCGAGCGCGCTGCCGGTGACTATGCGCGGGATCACCGGCTGTCCGAGGTAGCCGACGACGTCAGCCTGCGCCTTGCGAATGGCGGTAAGGAGGTCGTCGCGCTGCTCGGCGGTGAGGGGGAGCGTCGCGCCGAGTTCCGTGGCGACAGCTTCCGGGGAAGTGACGAGGCCCAGCCCGAGGGGCAGGTCCAGGCGTACGGACTGGTCCTGGACAGGCTGGGCCCCTTGGCTCGGGGTGAAGACGACGGTGGCCCAGTAGCGGCCAGCTGGCACGTCCGGCAGGGCGAAGCGGTACACCCCGGCACGCAGCCGGGTGGCCGGTCCCGTCGCCGTCACGGTGGTGGCGCGGTCGGGGCCGGAGTAGAGGGTCAGGCTGGTCACCTGCCCTCCGGCCGGCTCCGGATCGTAGAACGCGCCGCCGTACATGGGCCTGTAGTCGTACACCCCGGTCTCCTACTGCTCGTCGGTCGTGTCGGCCGCGGCCTGCCGCGCAGCCTGGGCCTGGAGGCGCTCCAGGATCCGCTTCGCGACGCCTTCGGAGACGTGCGCACCCTGGGGCTGCAGGAGTCGGTGCACGGGGTTGAGATGGGGCCCGAGGAACGTCCGCTCGACCAGGCGCACGGTGCACACGAGGACGGAGCCGTACTCCGTGAGCGGGGCGAAGACGGCGTCCACGTCGACCGGAGGCTCCTGGGTGGCGTCATCGACGATGACGTCGGCGAGGTTCTCATCGTCCGGGATGACCTCGGTCGGCGTCGCGTACGGTGCTGCCGCGGGTGCGGCCGGGGGTTCCTGGACGGCCGGCGGCTCGAGCGGGGCAGCGTCGGGCGCCGCCGGGGTGGTGTCGGCGGCCGTGGCCGACTCCTCGACGGTGTCCGCCGCGGCGGTCTCGAGCTCCGTGGTCTCCTCGGGGGCCGCGCCGGGGTCGGCTTCGGTGACCGTCGGGGCCGCGGTCTTGCGGGTGCGGGGCGTGCCTGCCATGAGTGGCTCCCTGATGGGGTGGTGGTCGGTTCGGCGCGCACCCTGGCCGGAGAGCGGCGCTTGTGTCGCGGCCTACGCGCGGCGGCCCCTCCGCTGTAGCGAAAGGGCCGCTCTGCTGTGGGGATCAGGAGTAGGTGAACCCGCTGGTCTTGGTGACGTTGCCGGAGTCGGCGGCCGCGACGACGTTGACGGCCCCCGCCGCGCCCGCGGGCGTCTTGACGCGGAGTTCCGTGTCGGAGACGCGCTTGAGCTCGGTGCCCGGGGTGGCGCCGAAGTTCACGCCGGTGACGCCAGCAAGGCGGGTGCCCTTGATGGTGACGGTGGTGCCGCCGGCGGCCGGTCCGGTGGCCGGGGTGAGGGTCGCGACAGTCGCGGCCGGGGCGAAGAGCCGGTCGATCTCGGACTGGAGCACGATCGTTCCGGCCTGGTAGAGCAGGTGGTACCGGGAGCCCTCGGCGCGGCCGTCGCCGGGACCGTAGACCTTGGACTCGTAGACGTCCTCAGTGATGCGCATCGGGACGTCCGTGACAGCAGAGGCGGGGAACGACGCCTTCTTGATGAAGGTGCCGTCTTCCTTGTGGAGCATGGGGGTTTCCCTTCTGGGGGTCGGTGGCGGGCGCAGAATGCGGCACGGGCCCGACTTGGGTCGCGTGGTGACTGGGATGCGGGGCGCTTGCCCAATTGGGCAAGAATGATCTTGGTGTCGTCCGGCGCGGATCCGGCGCCGGGTGACTTGTCCCCGGGACTGGCTACGGCCTGCTGCTCTTGAACTGCTTGCCGGGCCCTCGGCGCCGGTCGTCCTGCGCGCGCTGGAGGTCGCTCCACCGGTTCGGGCCCTGCTTCTTCTGCAGGTGCTTGATGTTGTTCGCTGCGATCCCGATCTTCTGCGGGCCGAGGACGGACACGAGACAGCCCTCCTCGGCCTTGCCGCGGGAGGTGTAGCCGGCCTCGGCGAGGGTGTCCTCGTCGGGGAAGATGTCGACGTGCCGTTCGATGGTGACGTCGACCAGGTGGTCCTCACGGCCGCCGAGGGAGTACACCCACCGGAAGTTCTCCGGCGGGTCCGGTTCCACGACCTCGCGGAAGAGGCTTACGGACTTGGTGTACGCGTAGAAGCGAACGCCCGGCGAGGCCCTCATCACGCGCATCCAGGCCTCGGTGTACTCCGCGGAGTAGAAGTCACCGCTGTCGTGACAGCGGACCCAACGGCCCTGGTACCGCTTGTGCTGGAGCTCGGCCGTCATCTGTGCTTCCCAGCCGGCGAGGTCGTCCAGTGTCATCATCAGGTTCGCCTCGTGGCGGGCCTTGACGCCAGGGAACCGGTAGGCGCCCTGTCGGGCGTAGCAGAGGTCTTTGCAGACTCCGGCGGACGGGCAGGTGTTGTAGTTGCGGCCGTCCGGCAGGGTCCCGGCCCACGCCGGGATGGACCAGTTGTAGATCCCCTGTCGGCGCATGTCTGAGTTCTGGGTGAGTAGCCACCGTGGTGTCTTGGTCATGGCCAGGACGGTGAGCGGCCGAAGGAGCTTGCGTCGCGTTCAGAGGATCCGCAGATCGTCCAGACCGTCCGGGCCGACGCTGAACACGAGCAGGCCGGTCTTAGAGACCTCGCCGGAGCGGACGGCGAACCAGTCACTTCCGTTGTCGAGCGTCGGCGCCTGCAGCCATATCCGCCCATTGCCCATCTGCTGCGCGCGGAAGTGGTGGTAGTGGGCAGTGAGGAGAATGTCGGCGTCGGCGACGGGCTGGCGGCCGAAGGTCTGCGCGCGCCACCAGTCGGCGGCCTTCTCCGGTCGGGGGAACTGGTGTCCGTGGGCCAGGCCCACGATCTTCCCGGCGACGTCGAGACTGACGGTGTCTCGCCATCGTTCCGGCATCACGAACGAGACGTGTCCGTACGCGTCCTCGTTCCGGGCGTAGGCGTCGGCGACCTGGGACATGACCTCGATGCCCCAGTCGTCGACCGGCGGGCCCACAGCGTCCTTCCCGCGGCGCACGCGCGCATGGTTAGAGCCGCAGGTCGCGGCGACGACGCGACCGAACTTCCCGGCGAGCCGGTCCAGGCCCTCGAAGGTGATGCGACGGTGGACACGGACCATCTCGGTCAGGGTCAAGTCGTTGGTGAACGCCTGCGCCGCGACATTCTCGAAGCCCTCGATGCAGTCGCCGGCGTCGGCCCAGTACGCGGCGGACGGGGCGCGGCCAACGGCCTTGAGGTCGCGAATGTGGTCGTCGAGTCGGTCGAAGCGGTCAGCGACCCGGGCGAGGAGCTCGGGGGTGCCGCCATCGCGGCCGACCTTCCCGGCCTGCGCATCGGCGTACACCACGACCAGGGCGCGGTCGACGCCGTCGACGGCCGTGCGGGGCTTGCGGCGGCGGCGCATCGCATCGCGGACGAGGGCGTCGACGTCGTCGGCGGACATCCAGGCGGGGGCGGCCGGTTCGATGACGTAGCGGCAGCGCCACACGGCGCGGGTAACGGCGTCCTCGCCCTGGGCGTCGCGGTGCCAGGCGGCTGGGTCGTGCTTGGCCTCCACCAGGCGGACGCGGAAGCCTTCGGGGATCGGGAGGCCCATCTCCTCGACGCGGGCCCGCCACTCGTTCTCGCCGGCCGGGTGCTCGGAGGCGGGTGGGGTGGTGACGACGATCGTGCCGCCCGGCTCGTAGCGGATGCCGCTCTCCCAGCCGCGCGGCGCGGCCGGGTAGGCACGCTGAACCTGGCTGGGGCTGCTCTGCTCGGCGGCCGCGGGTTCGAGGAGGGCCTGCAGGTCGTTGCTCAGGTTCGTCATCGCTCGCACCTGCATCCGTTGGGGGCTCCGCGCCGGCGGTGCCGGTTGACGGTGTAGGCCGTGACCGGCTCGCCGTGGCGGCTGATGGTCTCCGCAATGGCGGTGGCGGACACGCTCGGCTTGTCCAGTACCGCGCGCAGAGAGGCGGCCACGTCGCCGCCGGCGGTGTCCAGGAGGGCGCCGACGCTGCAGCGGGGGCCGCGGGGGGCGGCGGGAACGCTGGTGAGGGCGTCCAGTTCCGCCGCAAGGCCTGTCAGTTTCTCGATCACCGGGTCCTCCGTCGTCGTGATGGTGGTACGTGGGAGGGGGCGCGCCCGCAGGTCTGGGTACGCCCCCTCACTCCGGCATCGATCAGGGGGCCGGGGTGGTCCACTTGCCGATGACGAAGCTCTCCGGGCGGGGGATCTCGAGCGCGAGCCGCTCGTCCGCGCGGAACGTGATGAGGCCCTTCTCGTAGTTCTCGCCGTTCTCGGAGGAGACGGTGACGGAGACGTTCTCCCGGTCGTGGAGCTGCGCACCGAGGCCGAATGCGCCGATCAGGAAGTCGTTGTCGGACATCGCGGTCGTCTCGACCACGTTCAGCCTCCACACCTTCTTCTCGGCGCCGATGGCGACGGCGATGGCGACGCGGAACGCGCCGTTATGGTCCTCCTCGACCTCGACGTGCTCCCACATCGTGGGCGAGAGGACGATGCCGGTCGGGTCGTACTCGGCGAGCAGGGCCTTGGTGATGGCGCGCCGGATCTGGACGCTGTACTGGTCGGTCGCGAGACCGGTGTACTGCTGGACGCCCGGAGTGTTGTAGATGCCGGTCAGGGACTGTCCGTCACCGACGGAGTGGAGCAGGTCCCAGTCCTCGGCGTACTTGACGCCCTCGACCATGCGGGTGTTGATGAAGGTCTTGAGGCGCGGTTCGTCGGACAGGATGTTCTTGTGGGCGTCCAGGAGGGTGGCTACCTCTGCGACCGGGTACATCGTCGGTGTAAGGGTCAGCTTCGACCGGGGGGCCCGGCCCCAGGTGTCGGTGTCGGCGCCGGTGGCCGGCGACGTGCCGTCCGCGGCGTACCGCTCCTTGACCTGCCGGGCCGCGTTCGTCCATCCGGTCTCGCGGGCGCCGTACAGGACGGCGTTCTTGGTCGTGGACTTCGGGAAGAGGTCCCGCACGTGGAACTTGCGGAACGGGCGCTCGGCGATGCCCAGGTTCTGCGCGGAGCCGAGGACCTGGTGGGTCACGGTGCCGGCGGAGAGGGAGAAGATGGACTTGCCCTCGATGTCGGCGCGGATGTACGGCTTGTCCCGGAACTCGAGCTCGGCCCCTCGCCGGTAGGACGCGGACTCGACGAACAGGTCGCCGAGGGACTTCTCCTCGACGCCGGGGCGCTGCCCGTAGTGGCTCGCCGCGGCCGGCGCGGACTCCGGGGCCTCGAGGTACTGCTTGATCTGGGTGAGGCCCTGCTCGGCGTCGATGAGCGACTTGATCTCCTGGGCCTGAGCGGAGACCTTGC
Source organism: Streptomyces sp. NPDC096079 (assembly GCF_040303145.1). NCBI lineage: Bacteria > Bacillati > Actinomycetota > Actinomycetes > Kitasatosporales > Streptomycetaceae > Streptomyces > Streptomyces sp. NPDC096079. The sequence goes on along the minus strand of NZ_JBEOST010000023.1, from coordinate 23,665 downwards.
GGAACTCCTTGGCCTGGTCGCTGGAGACGATGAACTGGCCGCCGTCCTCGACCTTGAACGTCTGAGAGATGCGCTCGGCCTCGGCGGACTTCGCCTGGAGCGCGACCTGCAGCTCTTCGATTCGGCTGGTGGGCATTGGGGGTCTTCTCCCTGGGGTGCTGGGTGCGGTTGACGTGCGTCGCTCGCCCGGCCAGCACCGGGACGCCTCAACGCGAGGCGGATCAAAAGGGGAGAGGGGGCCTAACGTCGCGCGCTGCCCGTTCCGGGTGTGCGGAGCGGGCAGCGCGATGGGTTTGACCTGCGGTTTTGCTATCTCTGTGGGGCGTGTGACGGAGAGGGTGGGGGAGTTGAGGGATGCAACCTAGCTTCGGATTTCGGCGAGGAGTGCCTTCACCTCGTCGGGGTCCAGGCGGACGGTGTCCTCCTCCTCTTCCTCGGGTACGGCCGGGGCCGGCGGCGTGTCTGCGGTGTCGTCCTCCTCGTCCTCGCCGGGGCCGTCCGCCTCGCCGGTGTCGTCGGGGAAGGTGTCTTCGTCCCACAGGTCCAACCCGACAGTGGAGCCGCTCGGCGGGGGTTCCTCCTCCTCGACGTCGAGCCCCTTGGCGGACAGGGCGGCGATCAGGCTGCGGACCTTGTCGCGGACGCCCTCGAGCTGCTCTGGGTCGGCGGTGGAGCTGCTGACCCGCGCGGTGGCGTCCTCGAGAGCCCCGACGGTCGGCTGGATGACCCGGGCGTCGACGTCCTCGTCGTCGGTCGCCTGACGGTGTGCGGTGGCGCCCTCGGGGACGACGATGGTGGCCAGTTCGACGGGCTGGGGCTTGTCGAGCGTGATGTCTCCGGCGGCCGAGACCGTGTACGGGATGGCGTAGTTGCGGGTGCGTCGCTCGCCGTCTTCGGAGTGCACCGAGACGATGACGCGGTCCGGGTACGTGCCCTCGATGCACGTCCAGGTGGTGCCGTCCGGGTCCATGAGCTCGCGGACGCTGTCGGACAGGCGGGAGCGGAACTGCTCCTGCGACTCGGGAAGGGGCTTGGACGGCATCACGGGGGTCTCCAGGGGGACAGGGAGTCGGCTCTTGGCTTCGGCGACCATCGAGCGGGCGGACTTGTGCTCGACGCGCGGCAGGTTGCGGGCCGCCCGTACGGCGGCACGGGCGGACTTCTGCTCGGTGGGGGCCACTCCGTGCCGGGTAGCGGCGAGGATGCCCTCCAGGATGTTCGGGGCGGGGGGCGGGGGCGGCTGCGCCGGGCCCTGGGGCAGGGAGGCGCCCGTCAGGAGTGCCCACGGGATCTCGCGGCACTCGGGCCGCAGGAGCGGCATGCGGGGGAGGGACTCGATCGGCCACCAGGCGGTGACCTCGGTGGCGTCGCCGCGAGGGTCGTCCGGGTTCTCGACGCTCCGGTCGCTGTGCGGCGTGTTGATGGGCACGTCCGCCTCTGCGGGGACGACGGCAACGAACCCTCGGTAGATGCCGTTCGGGGCCGTCCAGGAGCCGACGACGCTCGCAGTGGCGGGCAGCGTTGACCCGGTCTCCTCTGTCCACTCGCGTACGGCGGCGGTGAGCGCGTCCTCGCCCTTCTCCAGATGGCCGCCGGGGAGCTCCCAGGTGCCGGCGGCCGGGTCCTTGTCGTCGAGGGCGCGCTGGATCATCAGCACGCGGCCGGTGTCGGCGGCCTTGACCGCGAGTCCGGCGACCTTGATGTCCTTGCCCTCCGTCAACGCGACGACGTCGATCTCGACGTGGGACGGGGTGGTCTTGTACTCGAGGCCGTCGACGTCGCCGGTGCTGGGGGCGGACTTGACCTCGAGCGAGCGGGTGAGGGGGTGCGCGCCGTGAAGCACGGGCGACACCTCGAAGAGATCGAGGTAGTGGATGACGCGGACGCCGTCGCCGCGCTTGCTCGCGCCGGTGTCGGGGACGCGGTAGCCGATGGAGAACGCGGCCTGCTTGTGCTCGTGCCACTGCTTCACCTGCTCGTAGGCGTCGCGGCCTTGGCGGGTGCGCAGGTTGTAGAGCACCGTGGCGACCAGGGCGCCGGCCTCGGCCGGCCACTCCCCGGGGACGTCGGCGAATCGGGGGTCGCCGGGCAGCCATTCCTCGCACTCGACGACGACGCCGACGGGGTCCTTCCACCCGTGGTGCCACACGGTCTTGACGGGGCGGGTGGCAAGGGTGCGGGCGAAGGCTCCGGGGACGATGAGGTCGCTGACCTCGTCGACGACGCCGGTGACGGCGTAGATTGCCCGGCTGGTGCCTCGCTGGATGGTGGGGCGGGGTGATGTGGTGAGTGGAGCAGCGCTCGGCACGGCGGGGAACCTCCGGCGGTGGACAGTGGGCCGCCGGGCACCGTGCCGTCAGCGCGTGGCTACTGTCCTGCGCTGGGCTGCGCGCGCTGCGCGGCCGCAGCCTCGCTTTCGGCGCGGGCGGCGCCCCAGCCCCTCGTCCAGTAGCGATATCCGACCTGCTGCTCGCGGTCGCCGTACCTGTCGTACGGGCAGGCATCGGACGGGTCGCCGCCTTGGAACGCGGCCTTCCCCTCACTGATGAGGTCCATCTGGGTCTGACGGTTGAACTGCACCTTCTCGGCTCCTTACTGGCCTGCGAACAGGGGCTCCTGGGCGCCGCGGTCTTCGGCGGGCGGCTGACCGCTCCCTCCCGGCTCGGGCGGGCTGTCCTCGCCGTCCGGGCCGTGGGTTCGGGTCATCTGCGCGCCGTCGACGTCGGTGGACCAGGCGTCGGGGTCGGTGTAGCGCCACACCTGGCCGGTGGAGTCGCGGACCCACCCGGTCAGTGTGCCGTCGGGCCCGCGGTCGAGCCATGCCTGTTCACCGTCGACGCCGCTGTATGCGGAGTACGCGGAGTCCGGGTCGGTCTCGTTGCCCTCGTCGTACATGTCTCCGGCCCACGGGCGGGAGTCGTCGTCGGGGGGCGTCGGCGGCGCCTCCGGGGCCTGGCCGGCTTCGCCTTCCGAGGGGGCGTCCGTGCCCTGGGGCGCGGCCGCGGGGTCCTCGGCGGGCATGGCCGGGGCGGCGTTCGGTTCCTCGGGGAAGTCGTCTGCGAAGTCGTCGGTGGGTTCGGAGCCGCCGGGGTTGGCCTCGTCGAGAGATGCCTTCTCGGTGCCCATGGTCTCGTCGTTCTCGTCGTCTTCCTCCCCGAAGGGCTTGCCGCCCGGGGGGAGAGCCTTGATGGCGAATCCGTATCTGGTCACGGGGCGGAGGATGGGCACGCGGCCCGGCTTGTGTCGCCCGTTGCCGGTGCCCATCCGCCGACCAAGATCATTCTTGCCCAATTGGGCAAGAGGCCGTTTACGGCTCTACTGCGCGGGCGGGCATCGGCCCCGTCTCCTCGAGGACGGTGGTGTGCCGCCGGAGCACCGCGAGGATGGACGCCTCGTCGTCGCCGGCGGCGGTCGCCATCGGGCCGGTGGGGGACAGGGCGACGCTCTCGCCCAGGTGGAGCTCTGCAAGAGCTGCGGCCCGGTGCGACCCGATCACCGGGCGGTCGGCCCGCCCGGTGATCTGCACGGTGTAGGTCGCACCGTCGTCGAACGAGCCGGTGACGGTGAGCACTGCTGCCTCCTTATCGCGTGGCCATCAGCCCCAGGAGGAACGCGCGCAGGTCGTCGTCCTGGTACCAATCGCCGCTGAACATCGCCTGAATGGACTGGGCGAGAGTGTCACCGGTCTCCGGTTGCGTCTGCTGGCGCCGCAGGAGCCGGTCCAGGGCGCTCGGCCTCATCCGTCGGGCGCCGGGCCGGCCGGTGTGCGTCCGGCTGAACCAGTACATGCGCTGGGCGACGTCCAGGTCCTCGAGGTACCGGGCGAGGTGCTGCGCCAGGCCGTACCCGGCGGTGCCCCGGCCCTCGTCGGCGAGATCGGCGACCGTGATGCGCTGTCCTTCCTGCTCGTAGCGGCCCCGGCTGCCGTCTACGGCTGTCACGCCGCGGACCTGGGGGATGTTGAACCACGCGCGCGGCAGGAACCTCTCCACGCCCCGCAGGGCCCGCTCCGCTTCCGGGTCGGTGTCCGGCCCGAACACGAGCGCCCTGATGCCCTGGGGGCCCATCTCGCGGATGTCGCCCAGGGAGGCGGCCACAGCGTCCGGAACTGCCGCGGCGTAGCGGGCGCGGAGGTCTGCGTACTCCCTGCGGGCAGCCGAGAGCTCGATACGGGCCGCGTGGAGCTCGATCTCGAGGTCCGGGTCGTCCGGGATGGTGCCGCTGCTCCGGGCTGCCTGCAGGTTGACCAGGCGCCGCTCGCTGCTGGCGATGTAGTCGTCGGCGTGCTGCAGCGTGTCGTGCGGGTTGTCGCCGAAGTCGTCGCCGAGGACGGCGGCCAGGCGACGGGTCACGTCCTGGTCGACGTCGGTGCCGGCCGCCCGCAGCGCCGCCATGTGCCGGAGCCCGGTGAGGCCGGGGCCGCCGTCGGCCGCCCGGTCCCGAGTCCACTGGATCCGGTCCGAGCGCTCCGGCAGCCGGCCCGCGGCGAGCTGCCTCCACGTGCTGGGCCGCCAGAACGTGACGCGCCGCTGCGACTGCCCGAACCGGCCCGTCTCCGGCATGAGGCCCGCCCAGTGGGAGACCCGGGCGGCCAGCGTGTCGCCGTCCGCATCAGGCAGGTTCACCGCGCGGTGCAGGCGCGCCAGGCGGCGGGACTCCGGCCACTGCCGGACGCGCTGGACCATGCGCCCGAGGAACGCCCGCATCCGGGCCATGCGCTCCCGTGCGTCGCGGTACTTCTCGGCGATCTTCCGGGCGGCGGCCTTGACCAGCTCCACGAGACGCTTGGACAGCCGGATCAAGAGCGCCACGATCTTCGCGAGCAGGCCCGGCTCCCGGCCGGCGGCCGGGGACGCCGCAGCAACCCGGGACGCGATCCGGCGGGCGGTACGCCGCCGGGATCCGCCCATCTGCTGGGCAAGGATCCGGGCGATCCGCTCGGCGTCACCCGCGTCGAGTCCGGCTCCCTGGAGCTGCTCCATGAGCGCGTTCACCGCCTCGTCGACGTGCCCGTCGACCGCCCGGTTGATCTCCGCGTCGCCGCCGGCGTTCGCCCGCTGGCGGTTGGCGATCTGGTCCGGGATGAGGCGCAGAAGGTCCCGGGCGCGCGCGGCCAGGTCCTCGTCACTCTCGCCGGGGAGCGGCTCAAGATCGTTGATGGTGCGCAGGGCGGCCTTCACCGTCTGCGTGTGCGCCCGCTGGCGGGCATCCCGGAGGCGGCGCAGGGCGGCCGCCCGGTCGTCCCCCGTGAGTCCCGTTGCGTCGAGGGCGTCGATCCCGTCTCGGCGGACGCTCTGGCGGGCGTCGGCCAGGGCCTCGCGGGTGAGGCGCTGGGCGATCTGCTCGCGCAGGGCGTGGATGTCCCCGGCAGGGTCGGTTCCGGCGATGGCCTCGCCGATGATGCGGGCGGCCATGCTGCGGGCGTGGTCGCTGGCGAGGCGGTCGGTGTCCGCCTGCGGCGCCTGGTTGGGGTCGCGGGGCGTGCCGGTCGTCGGGAGGGCCGGGGTGGGCCGGTTGCGGTCGTAGACGTTCACTGCGCGGCCACTGTGCAGGCCGAAGTCGTGAACGTTGCCGTCCTCGTCAATACCGGTGAGCTGCATCCACCAGCCATTGCGCTGCGGCTCGCTGATGATGGTCAGCTTGCGGTGCCCGTTGAGCTGGTAGCCGGTCCTGCTGACAGGCGCGTCGATGACGTCACCGGCGCGCAGGCTTCCCGGGCGGACTTGGGCGATAGGCAGATCAGGGGTGGTCGGGGTGTCCGGCGTGGCGGGGGCTGCGGGAGTGTTAGGGGCCTCCGGGGTGGTGTCGTCGGGCTCGGGCGGGGTGACGGGGTCCGGCTGAGCTTCGGGAAGCAGCCAGACCGGCATGGCTCCGTGCTCGATGCGGTGGTCCCGGACGCCGTCCTCGTTCTCCAGCTGCAGGCTGCGGATCCCGCCCGGCGCGTCGATCGCGTCGATGACGCGGTAGACCCGCAGGGGGTCGGTGCTGCTGTTCGACCGCAGCGCCACCAGGTCGCCCGCTCCCAGCCGGGCGACGTTCGACGGGCGCGGCCGGTCGAATCCGGCGGGCGGCGTACGGCCGGCCGCGTGGTCCAGGTGGTCGGCCGCACGCAGCGCGGCCCGCCCTTCCGGCATGGAGGGGTCCGCGGTGGCCCGCAGTTGCGCGGCGAGGGCCGCGGCCTGCTGCGGGGTGACGGGCAGGTCGCTGCTGATCCGTACGGCGGCCTGGTGGGCGTCGGGGTCGTCGTCCGGGCCGTCGGCGTGGTCGCCGATGACGTCCCGGTCGCTCGAGTCGAGCTCCGGGTCGACAGTCGGACCGGTCACCGGCTCCACGGTGCGCGGCTGCGGGTGGATGGTCAGGTCGTCGTCGGCTTCCGGGGCGTCGTCCGGGCCGAGGTCCGGGGCGCCGCCGTCGGGGCCCTGAGCGCGCGGGAGCACGGCGCGGGCGTCGACATCGATCTCGCCGATCTCGCCGGTGGTGGTGTCGGCGTACTGGAGGGTCACGCGGTCTCCGTCCCGCTCCGGGGTTCCGGTGATCGCCACGGTGGTCAGGTTCCCGTCGAGGTCCAGGAGGACGACGTCGCCGTCCTGGAGGTCGCCGGCGGCGGGCTCGTCGATACCGGTCACGGGGCCCGTGTCCGGGGCTTCGTCACGGACCTCGCCAGTGACGCGGAGGTCCCCCGCGCTGCGGGTGATCGCCCCGTCTTCCGTGGTGATGGTGACGTCGTCGCCGTCGACGTCGTCCACCGGGCCGAGGAGCGCTCCGTCAGAGTCGCTGACGACGCTCGACGGGGTCACGCGCTGGCCCTCCGGGGTCCAGCCGTCGGGGCGCTGCCCATCGGTGACCGTGAGGGTGGTCGGGGAGAGCGCCGCGTCATCGTTCCCGTCACTCCAGCGCACCGCGACAGTGGTGTCGGTGGCACCGGTGACGGTGCCCTCCCGGTCTCCGGTGTCGCTCACGGTGCTGCCCGGGAACAGGCCGCGGCCGTCGCGGTCCGCGGGGACCTGGTTGGGAAGGTCGCCGGACCGGAGCGAGGACTGGGCGCCGCTGGCCGGAGACCCGGGCACGACGTTGTCCGGCGCCTCGGCGCGGGCCGCGGTGGAGTTGGCCGACGTGAAGACGTTGCCCGACTCGCCGGTGCCGTCCGGGTGCTCCGTGACCCACGTGCGCCACATCTGCTCGGTGCGGCCGCGGCGGGTGACGTCGACGAGCACAGGTCCGGTGTTGCCGACGTACCCGGCGCGCTGGACTCGCCGGCCCTGCCGGGTGGTGCCGTTCATCCGGACCATGTCGCCGGGGACGAGGTCCTCGACACGGGCCCAGTGTGCGGGCTGCCCGCCGATCGGGTCCGGATCCGCCTCGGGGTCAGGCGTCGCCGACGGGGCCGGGGCAGGCTCCGGCGCGGCCTCGGGGACGTCCGGCGTCGGAACGACGTCGGGGGTCGCTGTGTCGTCATCTCCCTGGGGGTCGTTGGAGCGGGGGCGCTCGAGGTCGCTGTCCGGCCCGAAACCGTCCAGCAAGTGGTGGGCCACGTGGACACGGTGGTCGAGGTCGTCCAGCGCGTTCCGCTGCGGGCCGCCCTTCCGGGTATGAGGCAGGGTGCTCCGCAGCCACGCGAAGTCGTCCCGCGCCTGGACGAGGTCCTGACGCAGGTCGCCGCTGGGCGACTCCTTGGCCCGGAAGGCGTCGATCATCGCCCTGAGCCGGTCGTGTCGGGCGCGGGCCTCCGGACTGTTCTGCAGCCGCGGCGGCAGGTCCGGCAGTTCGTGCGTCAGGCCGGCCAGGCCCGACTTCACGGAGTCCCACATGTGCTCGTTCGGGTTCGCCGGATCGGCGGGCCCGTCCTGCAGGGCCCGAACAACCAGGTTGGCGACGGCCGTGTCCCGGCTGCGAGATCGGCTGCTCCGACCGGCAGCGAAGCCGAAGAACGGTGTCGCGTCCCAGAGCGGTTCACGGTCCGAGTCGGAGCGGTAGATGTTGCTGATGTGGCCGATCTGCCGGCCGTCGAGCCACACGGTGTCGGCGTTGCGGCCGGGGCGCACTTCGGCGCGGTCCGCGAACTCCTGCATGCGGTCGCGGCCGCCATAGCGGAAAGCGGCCTCCTCTTCGCTCTCGTCGTGCCGCGAGTTGCCGGCCGGGGCCGGAATGTCCGCGGCCGAGGCGGCAGGGGCCGGGGTCTCCTCAGTGGCGCGCTTCTGCTCCTCCTCGTATTGGTGCCGCTCGGCACGGGCGCCGTCGCGTCGTGCCTGCTTGAAGTCGGCGAAGGTCTGGCGGCCGCCGTTGGCGTCGAACCACTCCTGCAGTTCCTCGCTGGCGTACTGCCGCCACCGGTTGCGGGCCGTCATATTTCCGCCAGAGAACAGGTCTCGCTCGGTGAAGCCGCTGCCTCCGTACTTGTACTCGCGGCGCAGGAAGTAGCCGTTCGTCGCGTCGATGGCCAGCCGGTACCGGGCCTCGTCCCATTCGGCGAACTCGGCGTACAGGGCACGGTCCGTCTCGCGCTGCCGGTATCCGGCGTAGGTGAGCCGCCCGTTGCCGGGGATCTCCTTGTCCTCGTCGCCCTCGATCCAGAGCCGCAGTTCGGGCGAGGCCAACTCCAGGGCCTGCGCCTTGGTGTACTTCCGGCCGGAGAACACGGCGCGCGGGTCGACGCCCTGCTCCTCTGCCTCGGGGCTGAGCATGCGGCCGCCGGTGGCGTCCATGGCTGCCTGGTACCGCTCCTCGTCGAGCGCGTCGAACTCACGCCGCATACGCCCCGGGGTGGCCACGGTGGGCTGCGTGACGTCGGTGTCGCCGAACTTGAACGCCTCGTCCATGGCGAGGCCGCGGGCCTCTTCCTCTTCGGCATTGGCCGGCGGGGTGTTCGGGACGGCTGCACGCACGCGCGCGTCGACGTCGTCGCGGCGGTCCATCTCGTCCATGAGCCGCTGCATGTCTTCCGGGCCCAGGCCGTTGAGGACGACTGCCTCGAGCTCGTCATTGCTCAGGGCGGTGAGGTCCTCGGGCAGGGAGAAGGCTCCAGCGCGTTCCTGCTCGTAGTCGTCGCGCACTGCGCGGAGAGCCTCGGGCAGGCTGCGGCCTTCGCTGTCCCGCCAGGCGGCGACCATTCCCGAGTCCCACACCTGGTGCCACTCGAACGGGTCGCCATTGGGGTCGGTGAGGTCCTCGAACCGTCCGGCGAGCTCCAGTGCTTCGTCGGGGTTGTCGGATGTCAGGGTGATGCCGGGCAGGCCGCTGCCGTTGCGGGCCTGTGTGAACCGCCACAGCGTCGTGCCATCGCCCTGCGTCTCCGGGTACGTCGCCAGGCCGCCGTCGGGCGACAAGGCGAGACCTTCCCGGTCCGCGAGGTCGGCCAGGCGGGCGCGTCGCTCGGGGGTGTCCTCGGCCGGGGAGAGCCCCTCGCCGTTCCTCCAGGCGCTACGCAGGGAGTCCGTGTCGGGGTGACGTCGGCCGCTGCCTCGGTCACCTGCATCGGCACCGCCGTCTCCGGCACCGCCGGTCGGGCTGGGGCCGTCGAAGTCCGGCAGGTTCAGGTGCGGCAGGCCGGGCCCGCCGGGACCGCCACCGCCGGGGCCGCCGTTGCCACCACCGTCACGGCGGCGACGGCGCCGCCTGCGCCGCTTCTCGTCGTCGTCTTCCGGATCGTCGCCCTGCTCCCCCTCCGGGTCGTCCTCGACGTCCTCGTCCTTGTCAGGTCCCTCGGGCGTGCCAGCCCCGCCACCGTCCGGCTCCCCGTCCGGACCAGCGCTGTCGGCGTCACCGTCGCGGCGCTGACGGCGGCTTTCGTCGTCCTCCTGGCCGTCCTCCTTCTCCTCGTCGCGCTGGGCGTCGCTCTGCTGCTCGTCGCCGTCCACCGGAGTGTCGGTCTTCTCGCTGCCGTCGTCCGACTGGTCGTTGTCGCGGCGGTCGTCCTCCTCGCCGCGCGCGATGCGGGCAGCCTGGCGGAATCGGTCGGCCGCGAGCTCGCCCTGCGGTCCGGCAAGCTCGTACTGCTCGGCGAGCTCGTCCATACGGTCGGCGACGTCGCGAAGCTCCGCGTCCTGGTCGTCGCTGGTGTCGGCGCGGCCGAGACGGTCGTCGAGCTCCTGCATCTCAGGCAGGGATTCGCCGCCGACGACGTTCATGCCTTCGTCGAAAACACTCCGGGCCCGGCCGGCTCGGTCGTCGTGCGAGCGGCTGGCGTCGCTGCTTGACCCGCGGTCCCGCTCGGCCGCGTTCTTCCGCCGGATATCGACGTTGCCGACCAAGGCGACGGCAGCCTCGGTACGGCTGCCATAGAGCTCGGGGGCCGTGTCGCCGTCGGTGTTGGTCCACGACCATTCGCGACCGAGGCGCCGCGCGGTGCCGGCCTCGTTGCCGTCGACGGAGATCGGATAGGACCCATCCCCGTTCCGTTGGCCGATCTCGGTGCGCGCCAGGGCAGCGGCGCGCTCCTGCTTCGCCTTCTCCTTCCTCTCCTGGTCGCGGCGCGCGGCCGCCCGGAGACGCTGCTCCTCCCACAGGTCACCCCGGCGGTTTCCGACCGGCATGATCGCGAGCATGCGGTTGCCTTCAACACGCGGGCCCTCGCCTGCAGAGCTGACGTGCTGGTCCTGCCACGCCTGCAGAGCCTCGAGCTCGGCCTCGATCTCCTCGTTGCTCATCGAGCGGGGCGACGCGGCACCGATCGGCGCCGGCGGTGCCTTCGGGGCCTCGGGAGCCTCCTGAGACTGCTGCGGGCGGCGCCAGGCGTCCCACTCCTCCTCGGTGAATCGCTCGACGAGCCCACGGGGCGGCATGATGACGGTGTCCTGGGAGATCTTCGGCTCCCACTGCTGGCGGTCGTCGTTCCACTCGCGGCCCTGGTAGGTCACCAACGTGCTGCCGTGGTCGCCGGACGAGGTGGACGAGCTGCGGAAGCTACCGAAGTACGGCGCTAGGCCGCCGGAGCGGTAGCTGGGGCTGACTGCGTCGAAGCGGACCAGGTCGCCGTCCTGGAGGTCCCACGGGCGGAACAGGGTGCCGCCGTTGGGGCCGTCTCCCTGAGGCTGCGGGGTGCGCTCGGGCAGCGCCGACATGATCCTGTCGAGGTCCTGGCCGAGGTCGTACAGGCTGGCCTGCGCGGTCCGCGCCTGCTCGGAGTCGGGCAGGAGCTGGCTGGTGAGCCGCTCGGCGATGTAGTCGAGGTTCTCGCGGACGCGGCGCAGGTCCTCGCGGGCGTCACCAGTCGGCGGGTTCTCGGCGACGATGCCGTTGAGGGACTCCAGAATCCTGGCGTAGTCGCCGCGGATGCGGCGGACGGTGTCCTTGTCCTGTCGGTTGAGGCCCGTGAGCTTCGGCAGCGGGGGGAGGTCGGGGAGCCGGTCGCGGATCGCGCGGGCAGTCTCGTTCTCGTTGCGCGGAAGGGCCGGCGTTTCCGGGGCCGCCTCCGGCGCCTCCGGGGCCGCCTCGGGAGTGTCCGGGGTGCCGTTGTCGAAGAGGTCCGGCGTGCCGAACTCATCGGCCGGACGCGGCGCGTTCTGGTCTCCGGCCGGGGTCGGCCGCTCGTCCCGGCCGAAGTCGTTCGGGGTCATCTGCTGCCACGGCATGCCGTCGCCCGCGGCGCTGCGCTCGCGCTCCGGGACGGTGCCCGGCTTCGTGGCGCCGAAGGTGGCGTCGGTGTGGGGAACCTCGAGCTCGACGTCCTCGTCGCCGCGGCGGCCGGCGAGGATGATCTGGCCGTTCTCGCCGCGGCTGATCTGGGAGACCTCGAAGGGCTCGGACCAGCCGGTGATGACACGGCGGTTATCGGTGCGACCCAGCTCGGGCAGGCGGATCGTGTCACCGGCCTGGACGTCGTCCCAGGCGGTGTACTTCCAGCCCTCGCCAGAGCGGTCGTTGCGCAAGTCGGTGTGCTTGTTGAGTGCCGTGATGGCGGCGGCGCGGCTCGTGTAGGTGGTGACGGTGCCGCGGCTTCCCGGGACGCGGCCGTCGCGGTCTGCGAAGGTCCACTTTCCCTTCTTCTCCTGGTAGACGGCGCCGATGAGCGCACCATCGCGGCCCTGGACCTGCTCGCCCTTCTTCGCGGCGAGACGGGCCGGGTCGCGGACGAACGCGGACCGGTCGCGCCGGTCCGACTCGGCACGGCGCCGGGCGTAGGCCCGCTGGCCGCGGGTCTCGTCGAGCTGGCGGATACGAGCGGCAACCTGGCGACGGACAGCCTTGGAGGTGGGGTCGGAGCCGTCCGGCAGGGTGGCGGCGCGCAGATGGTCGAGCTCGGCGGCGATCTGCTCGTCACGCAGGTAGTTCGGGTCATCGGTTCCCGGGCGCGGGGTGCCGTCGTCGGCCGGGGTGTCGAGCATGGTGCGGATCTCGCCGCCGCGGCGGCGGGCGAGGATCCGGTCGTACGGCACGGAACCACGCGACTGCAGCCGGATGTTCTTCGGCCCGAGCGAGTCGACGGTGTCCCAGGACAGGCCGGTCCATACCTCGTCGCCAGGCTGGAAGTCGGTCAGTGCCCAGGTGCCCACGGGTGCGATGTGGCGGCCCTCGAGCTGGGCGAGCTGCTCGGTGGAGAGCTCCGGGCGCTCGGTGGTCTCCTTCGGGGACTGGTAGGCCATGCTCCGGCCGTCCAGCCACTCCTTGAGGCGGCGCACCCGGTCCTCACGGAGCGACAGGGTCATGTTGCTGGGCAGGTAGAAGAACCGCGGCTTCGACCGGTCTCGGCTCGCCTTGAAGCCGAGGCTGCGCAGCGCGGCGAACTCGCCGTCGGTGACCGTTCCGTTGGGCGTGGGGAAGCGCACGACGGTGCCCGTGCCGCTGTGGTCGATGACGACCTGGTCGTCAACCGCCGCGGTGTCGGCCGGCTCGGCAGCGTTCTCGGGGACGTCGGTGTCCTCCGGCGCCGTGCTGTCCGCTTCCGGTGCGTCGGTGTTCTCCGGGGTCGGAGTGTCGCCCTCGGGGACGTCATCCGGGCCGTCCGACGTGGGGGTGGCGTCCGGGACTGCCGGGGCGGCCTCGTCGGGAGCCAGGACACGCAGCTCGGTGTCGGGGCTGAGGAAGTGCTCCCGGCCGTCCTCGTCCACGACACGGATGCGGCCACGACCGGTGCGGATCGGGGCCTGCGCCACGGTGTGCGTGCGGCCGTCGGTGTCGACGAACCGGTCGCCCTGCTGGAAGTCCTGCGGGGCGCGGGTCTGCACGGGGCGGAGACGGCTGGTGTCGCGGCCCTCGGCGGCCGCGAACAGGTCAGGGGTGCCGAACGCGTCGTCGGCGACGTCGTGGGGGTTGTTCGGGTCGGGAACGTGGCGCTGCTGCTGGTCGGGCTCCGCGTCGAAAAGCCCGCCCGGCTCCTCGGTGGGAGTCTTCGCCTTCGGCTTCGGCTCTTCCTTCGGCTTTCGACCGGCGCGTCGTGCCTCCTCGGCCTCGAGGACAGTCATGCGGGTGCGGTCGACGCCGGACAGCCCGCCGTCGGCCATCTCCTTCTCCATCAGGGAGACGATCTCGTCGCGGATTTCGCTGTTGCCCATGGCGGACGGGGCCTTGGCGGCACGGGCGGCGGCCGCAGGCTCGTTGACCTCGTCGGGGGTGAGGTTGACGGTGTCGCCGTTCTTCGCCGTGGGCTGGGCGGCCGGGGCGGCGGGCGGCGGCTCGGGGGTGTTCTGCTCGGCACGTCGCGCGCGCTGCTCCTGCGCGGCGGTGTCGACGTCCTTGATGTACTTCCTGTACCCGCGGGTCTCGGCAGGTGTCGCGTCCGCGCCGTCGCCAGCGAGGACAGAAGACCGGTCGATGAGCAGTTCGTGCACCTCGACAGGAGCGGTGATCTTGAGGACGCCAGTGCGGCCGCGCTTCGCGTCGTCGTACGCCTTGCGGATGTCGGGCTCATGCTCGGGCGCTTCACCGTCCGGGAAGGCGTACTCCGCGACCGCCGCAGGCATGCTGACGGTGATCAGGTTTTCGGGGGCCCAGTCGTATTCGAGGGGCTGCGCCTCGGGCTCCGGGGTGCTGTCCGCCTTGGGGGCGCGGGCGGCCGGGGGCGTGCCGTTGCTGAACTCCGTACGGGCCCGCTTGATGGCGGCCGCGATGTTCTCGCCCTGGCTTGAGCGCCACGTCTTGGCGACGGTGTCGAGGTCAGGGTCGGAGAAGTCGAAGCCGGAGTTGAACGCTGTCTGTGAGCCGTCCGTGGGCGCGGTGCGCTCGAGGTGGCGTGCGAACCGGGCGGCGTGCTGCGGGGTGTCGAAGGTGCCGGCCGTGTTCATGCGCTGGCCAGTGCCTGCGGCGGTCAGGTACCAGCCACCGCGCTGGAGGTCCATCAGGATGACGAGGCGGCCGTCGTCGGTGGTCTGCAGGTCGTCGCGACCTGCGGCGAAGCGCAGGAACTCCGCCATGTCCGTGCTCTGGCCCGGGGCGTCGGCGAGGTCGAGGAAATGCTGGCGGACGGCTGCGATGTCGTCGAAGCGGCCGTCTCCGTTGTGGCGCTTGTTCGGCAGCGCGGCAACGTTGACGGGCAGTCGGCCGTCGGCAGGCTCGTCCTCATCGTCGTCGTCTGGAGGACCGTCGGGGCCGTCGACGCCGATCGGGCGCCCCTGGTCGTCGACGTCGTGGGGGTCGTTGGGGGTGGTCGGGTCGCCGTCGTCATCGAGTGCCGCACCGTTGCCACGGCTCGGGTTCTTGAGACGGCGCGCGTCCTCTTCCTGGACCTTCTGCTCGTTGTCGGTGGGCGCGGTGCCGTCGGGGCGGGCCACCATGCTGACCCACTTGGCGCTGGTGGTGTGGCGACGGCCGCGGAACTCGTTCGGGCCGCTCTGGTCCTGGACGAGGATGCGGTCGTTGGGGAGCGCGCGGACGACGCGGGCGAGCTTGCCTCCCCACAAGCGAACCGTTCCGCCCGTCTCGATGAAGCGGCCCTTGCTGTCGCGCGGGTGCAGGGCAGGGTTCCATTTGCGGCGGGCGGCCTTGGTCTCGAGGCCACTCTGGGCCTGCAACTCAGCTCGGGCAGCGTCGGGACGATTCAGCATGCGCGGACGATGCACACCCGGGGCGGCTATCGTCGCGTGCTGAGCTGCGCCCCTACTGTTCAAGATCATTCTTGCCCAATTGGGCAAGAGGCCTGCCGCCCATGTCTCACATGGTCTCGGTCAGGATGTGAATGGCGAACCAGGCGCTGAACCCGAACCAGCCAACCGCGAAGATCGCTCGCCCGGCCTTGCTGGTGCGGGTGCGGAACAGGCGCCGGACGTTCTCGGAAAGGGTGTCCTCGTCGCGCCGGTTCGCCAGGGCAACAGCCTCGGCAACCGCGAAGGCCAGGGTCCAGGCGATCCAGATGGCAGGCCACATGGGTTACTCCTCGGGGTCGGTGTCGTAGTGGAGACGGCAGCGGCAGTTCACCGTCAGGCCGATGGGGGCGAAGGGGTCGCCGGGGTAGCGGAGCTGAGCGCCAGAGATCTCGTACGGCGTTCCTGCCGGCAGCGTCTTGCCCTGCAGTGCCTTGTGCGCGGGCCGTACGCGGTCGTCCTGGCGCGTGACCCATGTCCGGACGACCCCGGGGCCGGCGCTCTCAGCCGCGGCGTCAGCGGCACCGTTGACGGTCGACACGGCGCACGCTTCGGCGACGTTGGCGATCAGCGCCGGTGAGGAGGTCGCGTAGAACTGGCTGACTGCCTGCTCCAGGTCCTCCAGCTCAAGGTCCGTTCTGGTCTGCAGGGTGCGCAGTTCCTCAGCCAGGTCGCCGAGGAGGGCGGCCACGGCCTCGCCGGCGTACATGGCGGAGACGAGGGCAGCAGCAACGGCTGCCGGGGGCGCCGAGTCGTTGCCGGTGAGGGCGCGGCTGACATTGCGGGCGGTGGTGGTCGCTGCCTGCTGCAGGATCGGCGCGAGGGTGTTGGTGGTCTCCTCCGCCCAGCGGGCAGCGCCGACGAGGCGGTCCTCGTCGAGATTCGCCTCGCCGCCGCGTGTGTCCTGCTCGTTCTCCGGGGTCCAGAAGCGGGTGTGCTTCCTGGATTTCGGCGCCCGCAGCCGGGCGGCGATGACACCGGCCTGCCGCGCCAGAAGAGCCGTCAGGGCTGCTTGAACGGCCATGGACAGGGCGTCGAAGTCGTCGTCGGTGACCTCGAATCCGGTCGGTCGCAGGGACTTCGTCTCAGGCCGGGCGAGGGCGGCCTCGACGTCGTCGGCCGCGGGCCCCCGGCCGGGCTCCACGGTCGCGGTGCGGGCCCGTGCGACGTCGTCGGCGGCATCACCCGGGGCCGGAGGCGCGGACGCCTCCGTGCGGGCGCGTGCGACGTCGGCGGCTGCCGGTGCGCCCGGGGCCGCGGGGAGCTCGAGCGGTGCCTGCCCGCGGGCGAGGGCGACATCGTCCGCGGCGGTCGGGCCCGGGTCGAGGGAGCGAGCTTCGGCCACTGCCGCCGCTGCGGAGCCCTCGCCTGCGGGCAGGGCCGGGTCCGGGCCGGGTCCGAGCTCGCCGCCGGCTCCCGGCTCGGGGGCGAGGCCGAGCGCGGCCGCGTCCTGGTCGTTGGCGGGCACCGGCGCCTTCTGCGGGGAGATCCACAGGGCCCGGGACTGGGGGGTGTTGAAGAGGGGCCGCCCGGCGATCTTTCGGTACTCGTCGATCGTCATCAGCCCGGCCTCGAACTCCTTGCGGGCTTCCTCCCGGGCCTGGCGGCGGGGGAACTCCAGGGCCTCGATGCCGCTGGTGTCGAAGCGGATGACCCAGTCGTCGGATAGGTCCGGGTCGAACGCGGAGGCGATCAGGTTGAGGTGGGGCAGCTCGGTGTGGCGCCAGAAGTTGTACTCCTCGCGGTCGGCGTTCGCGTACGTCCGCTCGGACGCGTTGCCGATGACCGACTCGGGCACACCGAAGGCGCTGAGGATCTCGTTCTTCGAGGTGGTGGAGAGCGTCTCGTACGCCATCTCGCGCGGGCGGGCAGAGGTGTCGACGTAGGAGACGCCACCCGGCCCGGTTCCGACGAGAGTGAGCTGCCCGGCGTTGTGCGCGCCGGGGGCGAGACGGCGCTGGATCCGGTCGACCTCGCCGGAGTCGACGCCGTCCAGGTCGATGCCGACGATCCCGCCGGGGCGGCCGTCGTTGTCGATGAAGCTGATGTTGTAGGTGCGGGCCTTCACGTCCAGGTCGACGGACAGGCCGGCTGCCTCGAGCGGAGTCACGCCACAGAAGGGGTCCGTTGGGTGCGGGTCCCGGATCCAGATGACCTTTTCCGGCGGAAGCTCGTGAACGCGGCCGCGGTAGTCAGTGAACTGGAAGTGCTTCACGTACGAGGCGTTCTCGTCGTCGGGGATGACCTCGACTCGGTCCGGCGGGAGCAGGTCGAGCCGGACCAGGACGCCGGCGCGGCTCTTGGTCTTCTCGATGAACGCGCCCTTCTTGCTGAGCAGCAACTGGGCGCTGAGGCGCTTCTTGAAGACGTCGCCGGTCTCCTGGGGGTTGGCCCGCTTGTTCAGCAGCCGCAGGAGCGGGTGGTCCTCGAGGACCTCGTCGAACTCGCGCTCGTCGCCGCCGCGACCGATCTGCACGGGGAGGGTGGAGGCGTGCTTGCTGATCGCCTCGACGCTCTTGAAGGTCCAGATGGAGCGCTCATAGCCTTCCGAGATCACGCGCTCGAGGTCCCAGCCGGCCGCCCGGCCTGGGGTGCCCCACACGTTGGTGACCCCGGCGTACGACATCGACGTGTAGACGCCCCCGGCGATGAGGTCCTTCGTCTCGACGGGGGAGGACGCCATCTCGACGTCCCTGGGCGCGAAGAGCCCCCGGAGAGTGGGGAGGAACTGGCGCGGCATCAGGCCCCCTCAACGGCTTGGCTGGTGGCGAGCCACCAGCCTGCGGCGGTCACGGCCAGGGAGACACCGATCCATCCCACGGGCGCGCACAGGGCGAAGGCGCAGCCGGTGAGGCCGCCGTATCCGGTGAGGCCGGCCGCCCAGCGCACCACGTGGGCCTGGCGGGACGCGTCGGGCTGAGGGGGGAGCAGGACGGCGGCGGCGAGGACCCCGCCCATGGCGGCGGACAGGCCGGCAGCCCAGTGGAGTGAGCCCAGCGCCACGAGGACACCGAGCACGCCAAGGGGGGTGAGGCACAGCCCGGCCGCTTCGCGGGCCAGGGCCCTGGAGGTTCGCTGAGTAGTCACGCCGCGCACCATGGACAGCGGGCGGCGCTACTGTCGCGCGGTCAGCTCTTGGGGCGGGAGACTCCGGACATGTAGGCGCCGATGCCGCGGCGGTTGATCGTGGCGCCCGGGATGATGCGGGCGTTCGGGGGAGGGGTGACGACCTTCCGCTTCGCGCGCTGGGACTGGTCGCCGCCGATCAGGTGGGTGTTGTCGACCTTGGCAGCGCAGTCGTTGCCGCGGACCTCGTCGTACGGGCGGCGGCAGCCCCTGCAGTACACCTCGAGGGCTTCGACGCGCTGCCCCTCGGCGGCCTTGAAGCTGCCTCGGAAGTCGGCGATGCTTGCGATCCGCGGGGTGACCTCCACCTCTGCGGCGACGACCCACACGTGGGAGAGGTCGTTTACCTTCGTCGGCTCGGGCGCCTTCGTCGGCTCTGCCGGGGCGGCCTTGGCGGGCGCCTGCACGGCCGTGGGGGCGGGGAGAGGCTCGCGCGGCCGCGCCTGACCGGGGGAAGCCGGCGGCCCACCAGGGGTGGATTCGTAGAGCGTCCGCGTTGCTGCCCTTCCCATGGGCAGGGGGGCGGGGATGGGCTCGCTGCGCGGCGCAGGGGCAGGCGCTGCCGCTGTCTCGGGCTCGAGCCAGGCGAACAGGCTCTCCTGCAGGTACGCACGGTTCTTGGGCGAGAGGGGAGCTGTCGCGGTCGTCACCGTTCCTCCGGTTCAGTGCGGGGTTGACACAAGCCGCAACCCCTTTCCCTCCCAAACGTCAACGAGCAATTTTTGTGACACCTCAACGGAGAACTACGCCCCCACCAGCCCCGCCGGTCAGTCTCCGTTCTCCTGCAGTTGGAGCAGCTTGTAGAACTCCGAGTCGGTGCCGCGTCCCACGAGCTCCTCGTACGTGCCGCTCTCGATGATGCGGCCTCCTTCGAGGACGACGATGCGGTCGGCGAGGCGTGCGTTGGCGAGACGGTGGGTGATGAAGAGGGTCGCCCGACCGGCGGCGAGGCGCTTGAGACGCGTGAAGATGCGGTGTTCGGCGCGGGCGTCGAGGGCGGCGGTGGGTTCGTCCATGACGAGGACGGGGGCGTCGCGGTGGAAGGCGCGGGCGATGGCGATGCGCTGCCACTGGCCGCCGGAGAGGTCGTGTCCGCCCCACCAGGACCGAGCCAGGGAGGTGTTGAGACCGTCGGGGAGCTGGGCGAGGACGGCGTCGGCGCCGGATGCTTCGGCCGCGGCATGGATGGCGGGGTCACCTTCGGGGCGGGGCTGGCCGAGGTGGACGTTGGAGCGGGCGTCGAGCGGCCAGCGGGTGTAGTCCTGCGGGACGAGCCCGATGTGGGGGTACACGGTGGCCGGATCCGCGGTCGCGAGGTCAATGCCGTCCCAGTGGACGTTTCCGCTGGTGGGCAGGTAGAGGCCGGTGAGGAGCTTGGCCAGGGTCGTCTTGCCGGAGCCGTTCTCGCCGACGAGTGCGATGACCTCGCCGCGCTTGAGGTCGAGGCTGATTCCGGTGAGCGCGGGCCGGTCGGTGCCCGGGTAGGTGAAGGCGGCGTCGTTGACGCTGATCACCTCGGGTCCGGTCTCCGGGATCCGGGCGGTTCCGCGGCGGGCGGTCCAGGGCCCGGCGACGGCGAGGAAGTGGTGCCAGTCGCCGACGGCGAGCGAGGTGCGGAAGAGGCCGGCCCCGGCGCGCACGGTGGTGCCGAGCGCGGCGGAGGCGGTGCGCAGGGCCAGGGCTGCGGCGCCGGCGGCGGCGAGTTCGATGCGGCCGGTGGAGACGAGCAGGATGAGCGCGGCCCACGCGGCGGCGGTGGCGAGTGCGGTGAGGGCGTCGCCGATGCCGCGGACGGTGAGGGCCTTGCGGGTGGCGGTGAGCTGTTCGGCTTCCAGGCGGCTGGAGATGATCCGGTACTGGCTGGTGAGGAAGTCGGCCATGGTGCCGGCTCGGACCTCGTCGGCGGTGGTGTGCTCGGTGGTGTAGGAGCGGAAGACGTTGCGCAGGCGGGAGTCGCCGAGGTTGCGGTGGTGCGCGTCGTGCTCGATCCGCGCGGCGCGTACGGCGCCCCAGGCGCAGGGGGCGGCGGCGAGCAGGAGCAGGCCGAGGACGGCGGGGTGCAGGACGGCGACGACGGCGGCCGCGGCGACGATCTGGGCGGCGGCGGAGGTGAGGAGCTGGGCGTCGATGATGAGGTCGCGGGTTTTGTCGGCTCCGTCGGAGGCGGCTTGGCGGGCGTTTTCGAAGTCGGGGTCCTCGTACGCGGCGAGTTCGGCCGCGGTGGAGGCGGCGATGACGCGGAGGTCGGCTTCCCGGACGACCTGCGGGGCCAGGCGGGCGGCGGCGGCCCGGGTGGTGGCGTCGAAGACGTAGCGGGCGCACAAGGCGAGGCAAAGGAGGGTCAGGGCTCCGGCACGATCCTGGAGCCCGGCGAGTACGCCGGTGCCGGTGAACAGGCCGGCGAGCACGTGGGTGGTCGCGGCGAGCGCGGTGGCGGTGAGCAGGGCGGCGGCGATCTGGCAGGCCGCGAGGGTCAGGACGGCGCGGTGGTCGGTGGCCCAGCCCAGCCGGACGGCTTCGCCGAGGGTTTTCGGCAGGCGGCGGGCAATGGCCCAGGTCGACATTGTCGCGTTGGCGTCCTGGTACCGGTCGGAGGCCATACGCATGACGGGAGGCTGACCGACGGCGGCCGGTGCGATGGTGGCGGTAGAACTCACGGGCCTAGGAACGCGCGTCGTGGCGGGGTGAGGCAACGTGATTGTCGGAGGCATGTGCACATCGGGGCCGGTCAGACAATCAGGCCGTCAACTTCGCGTTACGAAGTTCACCCGATCGGGGAGCCGTGGTCCGGGGAGACGGAGGCATGTCTCGCCGGACCACAGCCGTTTGTGAGCGTCCTAGGGGACGGACAGGACGCGGGTGTAGGGCCGGTCCGCGCCGTCGCCGACGTCGTGGCCGACGGGTCCCTCGGCGGTGTCGACCCAGGCGTGTGCGGCGTCGGGCAGTCGGCGGGCCCCGAGGACCCAGGAGGCGCGGCGGCCGGTGAGAGCGGTTGCGAGGACGGTCGCGAGACTGATCTCCAGGCACGCGATTCGTCCCGGCCACCACGTGGGGGTGATGTGGCGTACGGCCGTGTCGAGCCGGGCGACCTGTCCGCGGGGGGCGTGCGGGAGGCGGTGCAGGGCGCGGACGGCGGCGATGCGGTGCCTCAGCGGCAAGCGGCCGAGCGCGAGGGAGAGCGCAAGCCCCGCAGCGGCGATGGCCCGCTCGGGCAGGGTGGGGGTGTCCAGCGGGGCGGGGACCATCTGGGTCATCGCTTCCACCACCTGCGGCGCGGGGCGCGGGTGGGGTCGACGAGGAGCCCGTCCCGCTTCCACTGGTTCACGAGGTTGTCGATGCCCTGGCGCACGGCGTGCGGGTCGCGGCCGGTGGGGATCGCGAGCTCGTCGGCGAGGCCGTTGGTGGTGCCGTTGGTGGTGCCGTTGGTGGTGCCGTTGGTGACGATCGCCTGCCAGATCCGGGAGACGTCGGGGCTGAGCATCGACCACTTCGCGGCGCGAACGTCGAGGAGCACGATCCCGTGCTCGTCGGTGGCGTAGTGGATGTGGCCGGCCGGCGTCAGCACGATGCCTCCGCAGGGGTGTGGGTGCCGGTGAGCCACCAGGAGGCCGTCAGCATCTGGTGCATGTCCGCGGCTCCGATCGGAGTCCGGCCCTGTCCGAGTTGGTCGAGGGTGCCGGTCACGGCCGCGTGGTCGAACAGACCGGCGGTGATCAGGGGGCTGACGGTGAGGAGGTCGCCCAGCCGGGCGCGGTGCCGCTGGAAGGCAACGACCCGTTGGGCGGTGAAGGAGCCCTTCGAGCGGCGCCCGAGCAGCCAGTCGGGCAGATCGGGCAGGGCCGCCGAGAGCAGCGGCTTGAAGGTGTAGAGGCCGCGGCGCGCCGCCGGGGGCACGGCGAACGCGGCGCGGACCACGGTGTTGTCGAGGTACGGGTAGACGGGGCGGACCCCGAGGGCGTCCGCGTAGGGTTCCCAGGCGCGCGCGGCCGCGCCGGTGAAGCGGAGCGCGGACCACTGGTCGAACTCGTCGGCCCGCTCCGGCTGGGAGGTGTCGGCGGCGGCCTGCCGGAGCAGCGCGGCCACCTGGGTACGCGCGTCGGGGGTCAGCCAGGACGCGGCCGCGCCCAGGCGGCACCAGGACCAGCCCATCGCGTCCTGCGCGGGCCGCGCCGGCTTCTTCTCCAGTTGCTCCACGGCCCTGCCCAGTACGCCGGTCCGGCCGAGCGCGGCGGTCTCCCGCAGGCTCTTCCAGAAGGGGCCCGGCGCCATGTTCCGCAGCCGGGCGAAGGCGACGACCTGGCGGTGCGCGGCGCGGCGCTCGCCGTCCTGGAGGAGACGGACCCATATCGAGGAGGTCGCGTCCAGGACGACGTCGCCGCCGTGCCCGGTCAGGTGAAGCGGCCGGCCTGCCACGGGGGCGAGGTAGGTGCGGTCCATGTCGAACAGGGCGGCACCCATGGCCGGCTCCAGGCCGGTCGGCTGGCCGACGGGGAAGGAGAAGGGCAAGTCCTCGTCGGTACCGTGCGCGATGGTGTGCTCGATGTCGCTGTGCTCGGCAATCCGGGCGGCGAAGGAGGCGTCCTCGGCGCTGGTGTAGCCGTCGGTGTATGTGACCGCGTGCACCCGGCCGACCTGGGAGGCGAGGACGACGGCCGCAGAGGAGTCGAGACCTCCCGACAGGTCCGCGCCCACCGTCGCCCCAGCAGCGCTCACCCGGTACTGAACGGCCTCGGTGAGTGCGGATCCGAACCGTGCGGCACCGGACTGCAGGTCCTCGACCGGCTTGATCGCGGCGACGTCGACGAGCTGCGGCGCCTGCCCGGTACGGAGCAGCAGGCCGCAGCCGCCCGGCACCACACTGATCTGCTCGTACGGGCTGCGGCCGGGCCAGTGGTCGCTTCCGGCGACGATCCTCGCGGCCGCCAGCGTCAGGTCGGCCGTGAGCGGCTTCCCGATACGGCGAAGGCTGGTCGTCCACGTTCCGTCGACGGTGTAGTAGATCGGCCGACGCCCGGCCAGGTCCCCGCAGACGAACCGCTCGCGCTCGTTCCCGGCGATCACCCAGTACGAGCCCGGCCAGCCCGTCAGCTCCTCCCACCGTCCCGCCCGCACGGCTGCGAGCGCGCCGTGCAGCTCCTTCTCGCCCACCGGGCAGTCCCCGATGACCGCGACGGCAGCGGCGCCCTCAGCCGCGCCGCGCACCCGGGCCCCGGCGCCGGTGCGGACGCCGTCGAGGCCGGCGACACCGATACCGCTGCTCTCCGCCGTTGGTCCGGCGGCAAGCCACTGCTCTTCCATCTCTCTGCCTCCTCCTCGGTTCCGGAAACGAGCCCGGGGGCCGCCGCAGTGCGACGACCCCCGGATTCGCGTGACGCCGGGGCGGCTCAGCCCTCGAAGTAGTTGTCCTTGTCGGAGTCGTTGAAGACCTGACGCCCGAGGGTGAGCTCGGCGACGTCGTGGGTGTTGACCTCGGCCGCGAAGTCGACGGCGGGGGTGGTGGTGGTCTGCTCGGCCATGGCCGGCCTCCT
>NZ_JBEOST010000022.1:0-125551 GCF_040303145.1 Streptomyces sp. NPDC096079 | reverse complement strand
GCGGTGGCCGGAATCGAAGTACACGTCCTCGGCGAAGGCCATCAGGCGCTCCCGGTGCTCCTGCGGCAACGTGCTGACCTTGGGTGCGGCTCTGCCGCCCCCTCCTCGTCTACAGGCCGAACGCGCCGCCCTCGATGAGGATGAGCAGGCCGATGCCGATCAGGACGGCCGGCAGCAGGATGTGGCCCCAGCGGCTGAGTGCCTTGGCGATGACGGGGCGGGTGGCGAAGTAGCGGCCGGCGGCGATCCACACGGCGAGCAGGATGAGGAAGACGATGGCGTACACGCTCATGCCGCCGATGCCGGCGGTGGCGAACACGGGGACGTATACGCCGATGTTGTCGCCGCCGTTGGCGAAGGTGACCGCGGCGACTTCCAAGACCTTCGGGCCGCCCTCGGAGGTTTCCTCTTCCTCGTCGGGGCCGTTCCTGTGCCGCCATGCCTGGACGGCGGCCTTGATGCCGAGGGCCAGCGGGAGCAGGCCGAGGTAGGGGATCGCTTCCTCGGGCAGGAACGTCGCGCCGAACGCGGCGGCCACGGCGACCGCGAGGATGGCGGCGAAGCCGAGGTACTGCCCGGTGGCGATGCGCCGGGTGGAGCCTGGGTGTCCGGCGCCCTGGGCGAAGAACAGGGCCAGGACCAGGATGTCGTCGATGTTGGTGACGGCGAAGAGGCCCGCCGCCTGGCCGATGATGCCCAGGTTCATCGCCGCACCGCCCCGGGGCCGAAGTACGCGGTGGGAGTGGCGCCGGAGCGGCGAGCGGAGCACAACTGCATGATCACCTTCGGGCGCTGTGGAGGAATCGGGTCGCGAGCTGCGGGCGCCCGGCCGTCATGCCCCGGCGCCGCGCAGAGGAGCCCGATCAGCAGCGAAGAACCTGCAGGACACTCAGGGCCGGCCGCAGGGTGGCCCTGACGCGGTCGTCCGCAGGAGCGCCGAACGACGGCGCGGCCGGTGGCGTGGCGTCCCGCGGCACCCACAGGAGGACTTGGGCGTGGGAGGAGGGATGGCCGGGGACCGTGCTGCGGGGTTGCACGGTGACGTCGTCGGACGTGAGCACCGGCTGCCCTGAGTCGTTGCGGGCCGTGCCGGAGGCCGCAGTGATGCCCCACGTCTCCACGGTCTTCGAGGACGCGGACATGTCGGGCATCACGAGGTGGACCAGGAGCGCGATCGCCGGCAGCACCACGACGCTCCAGCCCCGCCGTGCCACCTCGCCCTCCCCGACTCGCTTGCCCCTCGCCGCTCACCCCCGGGGCGACGAGACAGCATCGCACAGGGCATGTCGCGGCCTGACCCGGCCTGCCGTAGTGCGGCTCTAGCCCTTGGCCGTGCGCCGACGTGCGCCGATAGCCGGGAGCAGACGGGGAACGGCCCGAACGTAGACGACCATGCCGATCACCTCGACGAGGGTCTGGGTGACCACCACGACGGCGGCGACGGCCAAGGAGTCGGGCAGGGCCAGGGCGAGGGGGAGGACGACGAGGGAGTTGCGGGTCGCGCCCGTGAACACGATGGCCCGCCCGTCAGGAGCGGCAAGGCGGAAGAGGCGGGCGACGGCGAGTCCGGCGAAGGCCATCACGAGCAGGAACAGGACGTAGAACGGCACCACGCGGGCCACGTCCGTGAGGCTGTCGCCGAGTTTGGGAACCTGGGAGGCCACCACGGCCAGCAGGGTCGCGGCCATCAACGGGACCATCGCGGCCCCCATCGCGTCGACGGTCTTCCGCCCGGCGGGACGGCGGGCGGCCCACGCCTGGGTGAGCCAGGCCAGGGCGAGCGGGATGACGATCAGGGTCAGGAACGCTTCGAGGAACGGGCCGGCTTCCACGACGTCGGCCAGGCCGGAGCCCAGGAACAAGAACAGGAAGAGAGGCAGCAGGACCATCTGGGCCAGCAGGAGCAGCGGGGTCGCGGCAAGCAGGCGCCGGCTGCTGCCGCCGGCCAGTCCGGAGAAGACGATGACGTAGTCGACGCACGGGGCCAACAGGACCAGGAGCACGCCCAGGCGGACGGCCAGGTCGGCAGGCAGGAACGGGAACATGGCCGCCACGACCAGCGGCACCACCACGAAGTTGACCACCAGCGCCGCGGTCAGGAACCGGCCCGCGCGCAGCGAGCGGAGCAGGTCGGCGGCGGGCACTTGCAAGAACGTGACGTAGAGCAGCGCGGCGAGCACCGGGTTGATCGCGTGCTCCAGGACCGGCCCTGCCGCGGGGGCGGCCCAGCCGACCAGCCCGCCTGCCGCGAGCGCCCCCAGATAGACGGCGACCTGGTGGTGCTCCATCCGCTCGAACACACCTCGCGGTCCCTGCTCCGCCACCACTTCGTTGACTCCCGTGCGCTCGGTTGCGGGCCCTGCCCTGTGGCCCGGCTCTGGGGCAATCGTCCCAGGTCAGGAACGCGGGTTCCTGGAAGACGGGGGCGGGCCTGCGACCGCCGCCCGCAGGCCGGGCTTCACACCCCGGCCGACTGTGCCGGTGCGGCTCGCGTGCGGCGGGCCAGTGCTTCGAGGGCGAGGAGCACGAGTGCGGCAATCACGACGTGCATGCCGGTGAGCGTGATCGTGCTGGGCGTATCGAAACCTGCGGTGAACGTCCGCGCGGTCGTGGCCAGAGCGGCACCCGCCCCCACGACCTGAGCCGACCGCAGGACGGCACGCCGTTTCCCGGCCGCCGCCAGCCGCGCGGCCGGGGCCAGGCCGATGCTCATGGGAAGCACCGTCATGGTGATGACGCTCTGCGGCGCCGTGGTCGTGTGCAGGGACCCGTCGGCCTCGGTGTACGGGAAAGCCCCTCCACGTCTGTCTCCAGGCACTGAGAGTTCGGAACGAGCCGCTGGGCTCGCCTATCGGTTCCGCCGCGCGTCCGGGGCACTGATCTTCAGCGGGTCCGTGGACGGCCCGCAGCCGCACCCGCCCTGCTCGCCGGCCTTCGGCGCGCAGGAGCAGGAGTGGCGGCGCCGGCCGTACCACCAAGTTCCGGCGGCGAGCACGGCCAACACGACGGCGAGGGCCGGCACTCAGCCCACCACCACGCCGGCGCCGGCCCCGACGACTCCGGCCGTGATCAGGACCGGCAGGGCACAGCAGGCCACGCACGCCACCGCACCCCCCAGGCCCCCGAGGACCTGGGGGTGCGGTGGGGGGGCGGTGGTCAGCAGCAGGGGCCGGCATCGCGGGTCTCCTCGGCGAGGCCGGTGAAGGGGAGAGGGCAGCAGGTGCTTGCGGCGCAGACGGTCAGGTCGTCGCAGCCCGCGTCGACGGCCGCGGCCAAGGCGGTGCGGATGGTGGTCAGGTCGGCGAGCTTCGCCGCGGCTCGTTCCTGGAAGCCGGCGGGGGGTGGCCGTGCCGGTGGCGGCCGGCCTCCAGCAACTCGGTGACCTCCTCCAGCGTGAACCCCAGCCGCTGGGCGGCCTTGATCACCCGCAGCGCGGTCACCGCGTCCTCGCCGTACAGGGGGTGGCCGCCGTTGCTGCGTTCCGGCTCGGCCAGCAGCCCACGCCGCTCGTAGTAGCGCAGCGTCTGGACGTTCACCCCGGTCGCCTCGGAGACCTGCCCGCTGCGCAGCCCCGCGCTCACGGCCGGCCTCCGGCAGCGGTCCGCGCGGTCAGGGCCTCCAGGACCGTGACGTGCTGCTGGTCGACCGCGATGTCCAGGCCGATCAGGTCCTCTCCCGGGGTGACGGTGAAGGAGAAGAAGGAGCAGCAACCTCCCTCCCGCTCCGCCAGGTCCCGCACCCTCTCCTCGACGCCCCGCCCGCCGGCCAGGTCCAGGCGGAGCCGCAGCGGTCCGGGCCGCGACACCGCGGTCAGCCGTTCGGCGAACAGCCCGTCCCACTCCGCGACCCGCAAGGGCTGCTCCTCGGTGGGCAGCGTGCAGGACTGCGGCACCCACGCCAGATCACCCATCACACTCACTCCCGTCGTCATGCCCCCGCACCGCGGGGACACCTCCGACGGTAAACCTGTACCTAGGTGCCGATTGCAAGCCCCGGCGACGACGGGGCGCCGAAGCTCCTGACTGCCCCTACCTGTCGTCAGACGATCGAATGACGACAGGCGCGGCAGGCGTCCAAGGAACCCAGTGGTTCCGGGGCCCGACGGCGGCTCCGATCCAATGAGATCCGATGACCCTGACCGTCCCGCTGTGCTGAGTGGGATGGACGGCCCGATGGACGGCTTCGATGCGCGGGAGCGGCCACGCCCCGATCTCGCTTGCGTCGTCAGGCCGACGTCGGCCAGAAGCGGCTCGGAAGCATCATCGTCATGGAGGTGTGTTCTGGAGCGATGAGCAGAGGGAAGATCGGCTCGTTCAGCGCCCGGCCCGGGAGATGCCTGCGGGCGACGATGATGTCGGTGCAGTACACAGTGGCACTGCCAGTGAGCCGCCGGGGGACCTCCAACCGCATCTCACGGTCGAGCTCACTGGCGAGCATGCGCGAGAACACAGCGAGTTCCGGATCCTGCTGCCGGGTCCCCTTCAATCGGTACAGCTTGCGCGCGATGTCGAGGAGCAGGTCAGGGCTGTCGTCGAACACCGCGGTGTCAGGGCTGTAGATCACGGCAGCCGGAAGGTCGTGCCAGCCGCGTGCGAACAGATCGGAGTTCGCTTGCACGACGGCGCCCCAGACCATGCGGCCCTCGGCCAGCAGCAGGTCCTGGACTTTCAAGATCTCCGCCAGCGGATCCTCGCGCTCCACCCAGTCGGACCTGGGTATGCGCAGGTATCGGAACTTGTCGAACCAGGAGAAGCGGCGTGGCGCCTCCCCGAGCGAGGCCCTGCACTGGTCGATCAGCGTTGTTGATCCCGTCACGCGCAGAGCGTAGCCACCGGTCCCAGCGAGCCTGAGCCCGGCCCTGTGTCCCCCAGACGCAGCGACGCCCGATGCCAATTTTGAGCATCGGGGTTGTCCAGCCGGGCCACCTGCGGTGCTCAGCCGCCCCGACAACGAGGGCGACGGCTGCTTGTCGGGACTCGGCTGGCTTGTCGTAGCGGATGGCGATTCCGCGCCACCGCTTCAAGCGCCACACGATCCCGTTGAGCATGGTCCGGTCATCCAGCCGAGGACGCCCCATGGATGCCCGAGGCGGCGAGGGCCGCACGAAATCCCACTCGGCATCCGTCAGGTCATGACGACGTATCACCCTTCCGTGATCCACCAGCCGAGATCACGCCGGCGACGGAACCTAGCAACCAGCCTCGGCGGCGCCGCTGCCCAGGTACGAGTCGATGCTGACCGAGTAGCCGGCCCCGGTGGTGAGGTCGGCGCGACTTCCGTGACCGTCCTCCGCGAGTCGCTCGGCGGTACGGAAGACGATCCACAGGGTCATGTCCTCCTTGGTGAAGCACGGCTCGCCGGGCGAGGCTCTGGGGTCCGGATTCCATCCGTCCCGTACCGCCGCCGTCCGGTAGTGCGCGGACACTTCGGCCTGTGTGCCGGGGAAGGTGTACGTCCGGCCTGCGTACACCTCGACATCGCCGCTGTCCTCCCGGCAGCCGGCGTCCACCTCCCCGAAGCCCCGAGCGACGGCGGCCCCGTCGGGCCGGGTGTCGAGGATGTCGAGCGCCGCCATGTCCTTCACCCGGTCGTCGGTCCCCTCGTAGCCCCTGGCGAGTTCCAGCAGCCCGCAGCCGGTGAGCGTTGCGGCCGCGAGTACGGTCGCCAGGAGCAGGGATATCCGGCGGGTGCTACCTGTCCGCAGGGGCAAAGCGGGCTCCACGGTGAACGCCGGGGCGGAAGGAGGGTGGGCCGCCGGGCAAGAGAGTCATCCGTGCCGGCTCCGATACGGGCACGGCCCAGTTCTACCAGCAGCCGTGACCCTCGCTCCGGTCGTCAACCGGCTCAAGCGCCCGGGCGGTGGCCGCACGGTTCGACACACTCTTGGTCCGCTTCGCCGCCACCATCCTGATCGCCGTGCTCGGCGAATGGCTGTGACCCGGCAGAGCTGTCGTTGCCGCATGCCATGCTGACCCCGACCAGGTTGAGCGGGGAAAGGGGAGACATCGCGGATGGGGGCTCGGTATTCCGGCGCCGACAGCGAGAACGGCGACCGCATTGATGACCCGTCCGAGGATGCGCTGTTCATGATGATCAGCGACCTCGATGCCTCCGACAATACGTTTGTGGTCGTCCAGCCCGACGAGGACGATCCGGTCTGGTTCACCTCCGTGGCTGTGCTGGACGAAGGTGGCTACGAGGTCGTCCGCCGCGACACGACCCGAAACGAGCACGAGGTCACCACCTCGACCAGCATCGACGACATCGCCCGCGACCTCACCGTGTGGATGGCCGCCCGCAGTATCAGTTCTCGCCAGCCCCGATCTCCGTCCGGCGTCGAGCCTCTGCAGCCTGCTTCCGCGCCGCTGTTGCCTCCGCTCTGGCACTGACCCGGTCCTCCTCGAAGACCAGCACACAGGCCAACGCGTTCAAGGCCTCAGCGATTCTCTCCCGCCAGTCAGCGAACTCGACGGAGTCCGCATCGGACGGTTCCTGCGACTTCACGGAGTGAACATGGCGCAGGGCCTGCTTGAGCACGGGGGCAACCACGATGCTTCTTTCGATCGGTACGCGGTCGGCCCCATCGTGCACCACTTCTCAGCACGGCTTAGCTTGTTCTTGATCTTCGGCAGTCTGCGGCTGGGCAGGGTGGGCCCATGAAGGCGTCAAGCTCTTCGATGATCTTGCGGAGTTCGCGGGCTCCGCGAGGGGACATTGCTCGGATCACGCCGTCGAGTAGGGCACGGCCTTCGAGGGGGTTGCCGCAGCAGTACCAGTGCACGTTGCCGAACTCGTCGTCGTGCCAGAGTTCGCGCTCGGGGCGGTGGACGTAGTCCTTCCACAGGCGCATTGCCGCGCTGGTGTCTCCCGGTTGGAGGTAGTTCCGCGTGCGTTCAAGGCGAACGATCTCGGACAGCGCTCGCGGGGAGAGGCGGTCGATGGCCGGCCTTGAGTGCTGTGACTGCTGCCGGTCCGGGATTTCGGCCCGGATGCGTCCTGGCCGTCTACGCGGCATGGACCTTTCGGTTGGTCGTCATGCCGTACATGGTGCCATGATCTCGAACGGTGTCTCGAACGGGTTTGCTCGCCCGGGGGATTCGCCGGACGCGGGGGCAGCCTTCGTCTGATCATGTGCTCCGACCAAGGAGTACACGTGACCACGACGAAAGCCGTGAGGGTGAGTGTGCTGCATCACGATGTCCGACGGGAAGCGTTCGCGGAAGCGTCACGCTTCCGGGGAGAGTTCTACGAGTGCCTGACCGCCCAGCGTGATGAACTGCTCGAACTGACCGACGCGCTGCTGTGCGTCGAGGGGCCGGTGGTCTCGCCGGTCTGGTGGCCGAGCACCGCCGTGGGCACGGAGCGTTGTACGGAGCCCTCAACCACGGCCGGATCGACGTCGAGCGGTTGCGGACGGTGCTGACCGGGCTGCCGTTGCCGCGGTTCGAGGGCGGGCGCCTGGTGCTGGCGGTCGATGTGTCGCCATGGCTGCGGTCGGACGCGCCGTCCTCGGCGGACTGGCTGTTCTGCCGCGTCTACGGGCGGGCGAAGTCTGCATCGCAGTTCATCCCGGGCTGGCCGTACTCCTTCGTCGCTGCCCTGGAGCCCGGCGCCACGTCGTGGACCGGGATCCTGGACGTGGTCCGGCTCGGGCCCGAGGACGACGCGACCGAGGTCACCGCCTCCCAGCTCAGGGCGGTGGCCGAACGGTCATCGCAGCTGGCCAGTGGGCGCCCGGAGACCCGGACATCACGATCGTCGTGGACGCCGGCTGCGACGTCACCCGCCTGTCCTGGGTGCTGCGGGATCTGCCCGTCGAGCTGGTCGGGCGGATCCGCAGCGACCGTGTGATGCGTCTGCCGAAACCGCCCAGGACGCACGGCGTCAACGGTCGGCCGCCCAAGCACGCGCCGGATTTCCGCTTCGCCAAGCCCAAGACCTGGCCTGAACCGGCGATCACCACGGCCACCGACACGGTGAACTACGGAAAGGCCGAAGCGCAGGCGTGGGACCGGGTCCACCTGAGCCTGACCCACCGCTCGGCCTGGCTGGAGCACGACGGCGAACTTCCCATCGTCGAAGGCACCCTGGTACGGCTGAAAGTCGGGCACCTCTCGAAAGAACGAGAGGCCCCGCCGGTGTGGTTGTGGTCCTCGAAGACCGGCGCCGCTCCCGCGACGTGGACCTGTGCTGGCAGGTGTTCCTCAGGAGATTCGATCTGGAGCACACGTTTCGCTTCGGGAGACAGGCGCCCGGCTGGACCACCCCGAGGGTCCGTACTCCCGAGGCAGCGGAGCGCTGGACCTGGCTCCTGGTCGTCGCCCACACCCAGCTCCGCCTCGCCCGGCCGCTCGCCGCAGACCTCCGCCGGCCTTGGGAGAAGCCGACCAAGCCCGAACGCCTCACCCCGGCCCGGGTCCGCCGAGGGGTCAGGAACGTCCGCGCCCACCTGCTCTGCCCGACCCGTGTTCCTCAACCGACCGGAACCGGGCCCGGACCACCCCCGGCTCGAAGAACCGGCGACCCGCCACCCGCTACGACGTCGGCAAAACCGTCAAACGCCCCGAGACCCTCAAAGCCATCGGCAAACCCGGCAGATCTTGGTAGATAAAGAACAAGCTTAGAGCGTGTCTCTTTGATCGGTTGGTCAGTTGATCGGATGTGTCCGTCCGATTAGTCATCACTCGTGCGATGTGGGAACGGATCGAGCCGCTGATACCGGTCGATCCGATCCGCGGCCGGCGGTGGGCCGATCACCGCCGAACCCTGGAGGCCACCGCGTGGAAGTACCGCACCTGCTCGCCTTGGCGGGATCTGCCAGAGGAGCTCGAATCGTTCAGACCGCTCACAAACGCCTGATCAGGTGGGCCGTGGTCGGCACCTGGGACCGCATCCTCGCCGCAGTTCTGGCAGCGGCCGACGCTGATGCCGACATCGGCTGGACCGTCTCGGTGGACTCCACCGTCTGCCGAGCCCACCAGCATGCCGCCGGAGCCCGGAAAAAGGGGAGCCAGGCCGGGCCGAGCCCGACGACCACGCACTCGGACGCTCCCGCGGCGGCCTGAGCACGAAGGTCCGCCTCGCCGGCGACAGCCTCGCACGGCCTGGGCGGCGCGGCTCTTCTCGACAGCCAGCTCCCCATGCTCGACCTGACCGAGCAACTGGCGAACGACTACAAGGCCATGGATCCCTCGGACCCCCGCTCGGCCGGCCTGGCATACGCGCTGCGAGTCCTTGCGCAGTCATACGCCGAGCACCCCGCCTACCACCAGGAATGGCGGCCGTAGCCTTCAAGGAGACAGGCCCTGGTCGCCCGGCGGCAGTCGAACGAAGCCCTCAGCACGTGCAACCCGAGGATCACCAATCGGCCCTCGGGGTGGGGAATCCGGAACGGGTCGACGCTACGGCGGAGCGAGGGACGAGTCCGTCATTCTGCGGAGAGGGGCCCGGACCAGCGGTTTCTGCGGGCAAGGGCTAGCATCCCGTACGTCCACGACCGCCGTACGGGCCTTCCCGGGGCCGTCCGTCGTACCTCTGAGCACCGGGGAAGCCAGTGTCCGACCTGTTCGCCGACGATCCGCGTACCGCCGCCGTCGCGTCCGGCGAGGGCATATCCCTCTCCGACAGCCACAAGAAGCTGCTGCTGCAGGAGCTTGGGGCGAGTGAGGCCGTCCGGTCCGTCTATCACGACGGTTGGGGCTACGCCGTCCTCACGAGTAAGGGGCTCGTCCTCTTCCGGAACCTCCTGGCGCCGAAGTTGACCCGCGTGGCCGGGCCGCCGCGGATCCTGCGGAGCTCGTACGGCATGTTCGACTCCGTCGAGATCCTGGTGGACGGCAAACCGCACAAGCTGCACGGCTCCAAGCTCGACCCCAAGGGGGAGTTCCTGGAAGCAGCGGGACAGCTCCTGCCTCCGGGCTCGCCCCTGCGGCCGGGCGGCGGAACGCGGACCTCCACCTGGATACGCCGGCATCCCGTCTCGACGGTCGTGTCCGTCGTCGGGGTACTGGTCGCCGGGCTGAGCGGCCCCGGGCAGCCCGATGCCGCGGCCGGGGGCGGCCCGGAGCACGCGATCGCCGTGCCCGACCTCCGCGGGACGCCCCTGGCCACGGCCGCTGCGACAGTACGCCGCGGGGCATGGCGGGTGGAGGCTGCCGACGCGTCCTCCGCGTACCGGACGGTGAGGACCACTCAGGCCGACTGGCGCATCTGCTTCCAGAACCCTTCCCCCGGCGAGCGAACCCTCCCGCACGGCGGGACGCTGACGCTCTATGCGGTTCCGGAGGCGGAACCGTGCCCCTCGCAACTGGACGGGACCCGGCGCGTGGTGATGCCGAACCTCGTCGGCGAGCGGTACGACGCGGCGTCGCGGACGCTCCCCGCGCTCGGCCTCGGCCTCGACCGCGTCACGCCGTTCCACGCGCACACCGGGCAGCGCCTTGACGACCGGCGCCAGAGCCTGGCGGACTGGCAGGTCTGCCGTCAGCAGCCGGAGGCGGACATCGAGGTGCCGGTCACCACGCAGGTGGACCTGTGGCTCATCGGCCCGGACACCTCGTGCACCGCCCCCAGCCCGTCCCCGAAGCCCGCCCCCAAGCCCAAGCCGAAGCCCAAGGTCATGCCCGAGCCCGAGTACGGGTCGGGTTCGACGGCCACGTCGAAGCCCAGGCCCCGTGCGCAGCCGCCTCACGACTCCGCATCGGGCGACGGGACCTCGGGGGGAAGCGGCGACAGCTCGTGGGACGACGGCTCCTCCGGGTCCTCGGACGGCACGAGCGGTGGCTCCGGTTCCGGCTCCGGTTCCGTCTCCGGGGTTGGCTTCGGCCAGTTCTGCTCCCCGGTAGGTGCCGTTGCCACGACATCCGACGGACGCCCGGCGAAGTGCTTCATGGGTAAGGACGGCGCGGCTCGCTGGGGGTACCGCTCCGGCTGAGTGGGGCCGCCCGGGCACCTCTAGTGAGATGCGAGATGTGAGCCGTGAGCCGTCGGCAGATCCCGTAGCGCCGCTCGTCGTCAGTCCAGGATGGTGGCGATGCCGCGGCGTCGCAGATCGTCCAGCCCGTCCAGCATGGCCTTGATCTGCTCGGGGGAGTGCCCGACCCAGCCCTTCAGCTCCGACACGACGCGCACGGGATCGCTCGTGCGGTAGGAGCGGGTCGGGTTGCCGGGGAACTTCTTGTCGGTGACGTTGGGATCGTCTTCCACGACGCCGGTCGGCTCCACCACGTAGATCCGCCCCGCGCCGTCGCCGGCCGCGAGCTCGGCGCCCCAGACGGCGGCATCCAGGGTCTCGGAGAAGTAGACGTTCCGGGACACGCGCCCGTCCTCGAAGTTGGATGCGAAGCCGGGCACCAGGAGATCCCCCGCAGCGAGGTCCGCCTTCGTCCCGTGCAGGTACGTTCCTGCCTCGTACACCTGGAAGGGCACGGGGGTGCTGCTCATGGGGCTACTCCTTCGGCCTGGTCCGGGTCCACGGACAACCACACCACGGCTCGGTCGTCGGCCGCAGCCCTTCCGGTACGAGGCAGCCACCGGATCTGTGCGGAAGCCGGCCGCTCGTCCGTCCGCGTCATCCGGCGGAAGCCGGCCGCTCGTCCGTCCGCGTCACCCGTTCGGCGGGCTCGCCGCGCGGTGGGCAGGTGCCGCTCATAGCGTCGGGCCCGGACCTGATCGCCGTAGCACCGCACCCGGGAGAAGCCGATGACGGATGAGTCGAGGGAGAAACTGGCCACGGAGGCGTGGCTGTATGGCTATCCGCTGGTGACGGCGGCCATGACGAAGTCCGTCATGACGGCGGTCGCGGCCAGGGACGACGACCGCCGGAAAGCCCCGGTCAACCAGTTCTGCTACATGCGCGGCACTCCGGACGCCTCCTTCACCGAGGTCGTGTCACCGAACGCCGACACCCTGTACTCCAGTGCCTGGCTCGACCTGTCCGAACAGCCGCTGGTGCTGACCCTGCCCGACTTCGGTGACCGCTTCTGGATGGTTCCGATCCTGGACGCGTGGTCCAACGTCTGCGCCGTCGTCGGCCGGCGCAAGAACGGCTCGTCCGCCGGCCCCTTCCTGATCGCCGGGCCGTCGTGGTCGGGGCCCGCCCCGGCCGGGCTGACCCTGCTGAAGTCGCCCACCGCGGTGAACTGGACCATCCCGCGGTACGCGACCAGCGGGCCGTCGGACTGGTCGGCCGTCAACCGGCTCCAGGACGGCACGCGCCTGATCCCGCTGTCCGAATGGACGGGCGACCCCGACGACTACACCCCGCCCGTCGACGTCCCCGTTCCGGACGGCGCCGACGCCGTCACACCGCCCGTCGACAGGGTGCACGCGCTCAGCGGCCGCGAGTACTTCACCCTCCTGAACCGGATGATGGTGGACAACCCTCCCGCCCCCGCCGATGCGCCGTACCTCGGCAAGTTCGCCAAGCTCGGCATCGCCCCCGGAGCGAGCCTGGAGGATCTGTCCCCCGAGGAGCTCGCCACGCTCGACGAGGGGGCGCGGAAGGGCCCGGAAACCCTGCGCGCTCTGCTCGCCGAAGCGGAGTCCGCGAAGGACAGGGGATGGGCCGTGCACCGAGGACTGGGTGACTACGGGACGGACTTCGCCAAGCGCGCCGTGATCACTCGGTTCGGCTACGGAGCCAACCTCGATGCCGACGCCCTGTACCCGCACGCCACCACCGACGCCGAGGGCAGGCCGCTCGACGGCGCCCACACCTACGTGCTGCACTTCGACGCCGGAGACACCCCGCCGGTGGACGGCTTCTGGTCCCTCACGATGATGAACGAGCGCCAGTTCTTCGTCGACAACCCGCTGAACCGCTACGCGATCGGCGACCGCAGCGACCTGCGCACCAATCCGGACGGCTCACTGGACATCTACGTCCAGCACGCCTCTCCCGGACCCGACCGGGAGAGCAACTGGCTCCCCGCTCCCGAGGGCAGCTTCAACGTCTTCCTGCGTCTCTACTGGCCCCACCAGCCGGCCCTCACCGGCGACTGGACCCCGCCGGCACTGCAGCGCACCAGCTGATCCCCACCCGGACGGCTGCGGCCGCGCGCGGGTGTCAGGTCCGTGACGTGCGCCGAGGGCCCCGGCCGAACTTCGGCCGGGGCCGCTCACTGATCCGCACCCACCACCGCCGCGGGCCGCGTGATCGGCCGAACACGTTCTAGTCTGCGACGACCCCCGTGTTCTGGCAGGCGATCAGCAGCCAGCGGCCATCGGCTTGCTTCGAGATCACGTACAGCGGGGCGCCCTCGCTCTCCTCGCCCGGGGCCAGGTATCGCTGACGGACCTTGACCGCCGCGACGTCGGGGCGGATGAAGAGCACATGGACCACCTCGTAGGTGACCTTGCCGTCCCAACTCGCCGCGGGGAGAACCTCGCGGGTGAACTCCGAGATCGCGTCGAGGCCTATGAGGACCTTGCCGTGGCCTGTCGTCCATAGGGCGTCAGGGTGGAAGAGCCCGAGGAACTCCTCGGGGTCCTTGTTCTGCTGGGAGTGTTCGACGGTGGCGACGAGCTGGTTGATCGCTTCGATGTCTGCCGCGTGGGATGTGGATTCCGTGGTCATGTGGATCATCCTCATACCTCAAGCGTGATTGAGGTCAAGCGTGTGATCGCATGGTGATGTCGAGGGAGGTCCGGCATGCGGCGCAGCCCCGGTGACCTTGCCCTTCGCGCGACGCCCCGTTCATGATCGCTGCATGCGTACGCACTCCGTCACCCTGGACAAGATCGTTTTCGAGGACTGGCCGGCCGTTCACGCGTGGGCGCGCCTGCCGGAGGTGTGCCGCTTCCAGTCCTGGGGGCCGAACACGGAAGCCCGGACACGAGACTTCGTCGACTTGGCGGTCGCTGCCTGGTCGGACACCCCTCAGAGCCGGTTCCCCTATGTCGCCCGCCTCGGGCGCGATGTGGTCGGCATGGGCGAGCTGCACGTCCGCAGCCGCAGACAGCGCCAGGGCGAGATCTCCTACATCGTGCATCCCCGCGTGTGGGGGCAGGGCATCGGTACCGAAATCGGCCGGCACCTGCTCGCGCACGGCTTCGAGGAGCTGGGGCTCCACCGGATCCATGCCACCTGCGACCCGAGGAATCTCGGCTCGTCCCGCGTACTGACCAAGATCGGGATGACTCAAGAGGGACACCTGCGCCACACGGCGTTGCTCCACGACGGCTGGCGGGACTCGTTGGTCTTCAGCGCCCTGGACGAAGAATGGCGTTCCCCTGCCTGAGCCCGCAGGAAGTGTGCCGTGGCTTCTCGGACCAGGCGCGAACTCCTGTGGACCCACGGCGGCGGTCTCCGGATCGTACGGCCCGCCGGTGGTCGTGGCCGCGGTGTTCAGGCGGCCTCCTCGCTCGTGTGCTCCTCCACGGAGCGGGAGTCGGTGAGGCTCAGCGCGCCACCGGCGGCGATCAGGCCGACGACGACGGCGAGCAGGGCGTAGGTGATGCGCTCGCCGTGGTAGAAGGACGCGATGAGGTCGCTGCTCCAGGTACCTGCGGGGAGCTGTGTGGTGACCAGGACGGCGATGAGCGTGCCGACGACGGCGGTGCCGACGCTGGAGCCGACCTCCTGGGCGGTGTCGTTGAGGGCGGTGCCGATGGAGGTGCGGTTGCTCGGCATGGCGTCGACGAGGGCCACCGCGCAGATCGTCATGACGGTACGCAGGCCGATGGTCATCAGGACCATGCAGACCGCGATGGCGGCGTAGCCGTGCTCGACGCCCCAGGCGAGCCCGGCCAGCGAGCCCGCGAGGAACCCGGCGCCCACCAGGCACGCGACGCGATGCCCGAAGCGCCGCGCGAGCCACTCGGACAGCGGGGTCGCCAGGAGCATCGTCGCGATGATCGGCAGGTTGGCGAGGCCGGCCCGGACGGGGCTCCACCCGTACGCGTACTGGAAGTGCAGGATCAGGCCGAACATCACGCTCGCCATGGCGATGGACGTGCCGATCTGCGCGACGGCGGCGCCCCGGACGGTGCCGCGTGAGAAGAGGCGCAGGTCGAGCATGGGCGCGGACGTGCGGCGCTCGTGGCGGACGAACCAGACCGCCGCGGCGAGGGCACCGACGACCGATGCGAGGGTGATCGTCGAGAGCCAGCCGTGCTCGACGCCGCTGGTCAGGGCGTAGCAGGCGAGGCCGATGGCGGCGACGCTCAGGACGGCGCCCGGTACGTCGAGGGAGTCCTTGGTCAGGTCCTCCGGACGGTCGGCCGGGACGCCGAGCCGCACGCCGAGGCAGGCGATCACCGCGATGGGGGCGTTGACGAGGAGCAGCCACTCCCAGGACACGTGCGCCAGCGCCGTACCGCCGAGCAGCGGGCCGAGCACGAAGCCGGACATGCCGACGACGATCATCACGGTCATGGCACGCATGCGCAGCGCCTTGTCGTCGAAGAGCCGGAACACGAGGGAGTTCGTGATCGGCGCCATCGCGGCGGCGGCTATGCCGAGTCCCGCGCGGAGGGCGATGAGCCCGCCCGCCGAATGGACGAGGAGCACACCGAGGCTGAGCGTGCCGAAGACCGAGAGTCCGATCAGGAGCACGCGGCGGCGCCCGAACCGGTCCGCGATGGACCCGGCGGTCAGCAGCAGCCCGCCGAAGGTGAGCGAGTAGGCACCCGTCACCCACTGGAGCGCGGTCGTGCCCGCGCCCAGGTCGCGGCCGATGGTGGGCAGCGCGATCGACAGCAGGGTGTTGTCGACCATCTCGACGAAGAAGGCCAGGCAGAGCGCGGCCAGGGGGATCCACGCCGCGCGCAGCGACGGGTAGGTGCGGGGTGGTGTGGTGAGCGTGGCGGTGGCCATGGCGCACTCCTCTCGATCGAACGCGGTTCGGTTATCGAACGATGTTCCATCCGGTACGATAGAACAACGTTCGGTCCGATGCAAAGTGATGAGGTGCACGCCATGGCACGCCAGCAGACCCGCTCCGGCGGGGGGCGCCGACGCGCTTCGCACTCGATGGAGTCCGTCCTCGGCGAGGCGGTCGCCCTGCTCGACGAGGCGGGAGCCCCGGCGCTGACCTTCCGGGCCCTGGCCCAGCGCCTGGGCGGAGGCGTCGCCAGCATCTACTGGTACGTCGCGAACAAGGACGAGCTGCTGGACCTCGCCACGGACCACGTCATGGCCGGCGTGCTCGCCGACATCGAGAAGCTGCCGACCGGCGAGGACGCGATCGACGACCTGCGGGCGATGGCCGTCACGCTCTTCGACGCGGTCGTCCGTCGCCCGTGGCTCGGCGCGTACTTCATGCGCAACACCGACGTGCAGAGCAATTCCCTGCGCATCTACGAGATGCTCGGCCGACAGACCCTGCGCCTGGACCTCAGCGCCCGCCAGCGCTTCCACGCCGTCTCCGCGGTGATCGGCGTCGTCGTCGGCTCGGCCGTCGACATGGGACAGGAACCGCCCGAGGAGGTCCTCGACGGCGCGGTGGACCGCGACGCGTTCCTCGGCCGCTTCGCCCAGGCCTGGCGAGAGCTCGCCCCGGAGGAGTTCCCCTTCGTCCACGAGATCGTCGACGAGTTCGACGGCCACGACGACGTCGACCAGTTCCGCTCCGCCCTGGACCTCACCCTGGCGGGCCTCCGCCTCCAGGCCGGCCTCTGACCGTCCTCGCCCCGCGCACCCCGGCCTTCCGCACCTCGAACCGGCGGGACGGGTACTCAAGGGCAGGTGAAGCCGGGACTTCGCGCGGTTGCCCGGACCAGAAGGGGGCACAAGACCCCCCTGTCCCGCTCGCTCCCGGGAGAAAGGGTGCATCCCACCCGGGTCCGCTGGGGGAATGACTGGGTGACACTGCGGTTCCTCGAATCGAGGTTCGAGGATCCCCGAGACATGAGTGAGGTACGCCCGATGCGCATCCATCTCTTGGCGGGGCCCGTGCTCGCGGCCGGTGTCTGGCAGTCCGGACTGGCCCAGGTTCTGGGAGGTCTGGTGGTCGTCGCGGTCTTGATCGGCGCCTTCGTGTTCGGGATCCGGGTCAAGAACAAGGAGCTCCCGCCGCCCGACCCGGAAACGCAGCCCCACCGGCCCGAGTCGGATCAGCCGCCCGGTGAGGCCTCCGAGTACCGCAAGCCCTCCGAGATGCCGCTGACCGACGGCGAGCATCGACTCATGCCGTACAACCTCAAGAACACGGGCGAGCCCGACCCCGAGCCCCCGAGCGAGGAGAAGCGGAAGTGGCGCGGCATCTCCAGCGGCGGCTTCGGCAGCGGCGGGACGGGGCACGGCGACTGAGGAAGGGCCGCGGGGACCGCTTCGAGGCCCGCGAAGGCCTCGAAGCGGTCCCCGGGGACACCAGCTTCCGGCTGCCCGTCGCGGGGGAGACGCCCCACCCCCGCGCGTACCGCCGCGCGACAGGCCGCCCGGCAGGTCAGAACAGCGAGTTGTCCCCCCGCAGCCGCCGCCGCAGGAACGTGGCGAAGGTCTGGTCCTCCAGGCAGGTGAGGGCCGAGGCGTCCGGCTCGATGTAGGCGACGCGCCACTCCTCGGGGGCGCCCTTGGAGGTCAGCCAGCCGAACGCCCGGCCCCCGACCTCGCCCCACTGCAAGAACAGCCCGTCCTCGTCCAGCCGGCGCAGGACCGGGGTCCCCGGACCGCCCGACGCGGGGAAGACCCGCACGCCGGCGACGACGCCGCCGGGGAACTCCCTCATGATCGCCAGGTAGTCCTCCGGGAGCGCGCCGAACGACTCGCCCGCCCGGCCGAGCAGGTCCTGGGCGTACTGCCGGACGCCGGGAACGCCGATGCTCCGCACGCGGGCGACGATCTCGTCGACCGCCGCGATGTCACGGTTCGCCAGGACCATGGCCGTCGCACGCTTGTCGTCGGCGACCTTCCAGAAGGTCCCCGCCTCGTACTCCTGGTACGTCTCGAAAGCGGGCGTCCCTTCCGATCGTCCCGCGACGGCCCGCGCGACGAACTCCGAGGCGGAGAAGGGAAGGTCCAGCCAGAACTGGAAGTCCGTGTCCGTGAGGACGGTCGTCCAGTCCGCGGTGTCGGCGGAGGTGGTGTCCCACAGCAGCACGCCGTCGTTGGCGGTGCGCCCCCAGGGCACCATGCCGTGGGGCCACGGGTGCAGCGGCAGCCAGAGCTCCTGCTCGCGGCCTTCCAGTGCCTCCCTCATGTCCGCGACGCGCAGCGCGGTGTCCCGGGTGAAGTCCTCCAGGGAGCGCACGGGGACATCGGTCCCGCCGAGCAGCACGGAAGCCGCGATCACCCCCTGCGGCACGGCCTGGACCAGCAGCTCGAAGTCCTCGGGGACGACCTGGCCGTACCCCTCTCCCTCCGGCCGCACCGGGGTGTCGACACCCAGCAGCCGGACGACGTCGAGATGATTCATGTGTTCCTTCCTTGACGGCAGCGGCGGTGGGGCGGCGGCCGACGCCGCCCACCCCACCGCCTCTTCTGCGCCGTATCAGTCCCTCGGGGGACTCACGGCTTCAGTGGCTCCCGGGCCCGTCAGTCGTGGACTCCGGAGGGTATCAGCCGGGAGAACGCCCCCGATGAGCTCGAGACGTACATGTGGACGCCGATCGGGTTCACATAGCCCGGGGCGTACACGGGGATGGACTGGTAGTAGACCTTCTCGCCGAGCTTGAGACGCCTCTCGATCTCGTACTCGACGGTCCGCATGCCCTCCTTCTGGTTCTGGTACATGGTCGTCGGGATGATGTTCTCCCGGTAGTGACTGCCGCCGAACTCACGGGCGATGAGGTGGGCCCGGTTCCAGTCGTCGGCCTCGTCCTGGAGGTCCCAGCCGCGCGGGTTCTGCGGACCCGTGTTGTCGAGCGTGGCCGGCTGGGAGGGGTCCAGACAGGCGAACCCGCCGGTCGCCCGGCCCTGCGTGTCCACCGGGGTGTTCCACACGAGGCTCGGTCCGGTCGAGTTCTGGCACTTCCTGCTCTCCTCACCGGCGCCGTCGATCGCCTTGCGCTGGGGGGAGTTGTCCTCCTCGGCGGAGGGGGCCAGGCGGGCGAACAACCGGACCAGGTCGGAGACCGCCTTCCCGGTGTGGAAGCCCTGCGGGCCGCTGCCGGGCGGCGTGGGGGCCGCCCCCGGCGAGGGCGACGGCGTGGGCGCCGTGCTGCTCCCGGCTGCCGCGCTGGACGAGGACGCCTCGTCCGCGGTCGGGATCATCTGGCTGATCGCCGTCGCCGCGTCCGAGAGGTTCTTCTGCCCCTCGGGCGTGGCCGCGTACAGGGCCGTGACCAGAGCCGCACCGGCCCACCAGAGGGCCGGGATCGCGAAGGCGAAGTGGCCGTCCAGTTCGACGAAGCTGGTGGGGTTGCCGCCGGCGAACGCGTAGCGGTTGCCGGTGAACGGGTCCGCGCCCAGGTTCATGTCGGCCAGGGCGCCGTTGTACATGTCCCGGGTGGTGAAGCGGTTCAGCCCCGGGCTGTAGTCCCGGAAGCCCATGTCGTACGTGCCCGACTGGGCGTCCCAGCGCTTCGCGTTGAAGCGGTACGGGTTGTACTCCTGCTTCGTCGGATCCGTGGCGTCCGGCTTGTCGATGCCCGTGAACTCCGACTGGTCGTCGGAGCCGTAGGCGGTGTAGCCGTACGTCGCCTTGGTGTCGCCGTTCTTGTCGGTGACGGTCTCGACGTCACTGTGCGAGTTGTAGCCGTAGAAGCCGTCCTCGCCGGTGCCGTCGGTGTTGTGCTTGACCTGGGACAGCCGCTCGCCCCACGGGCTGTACTGGTACGACTTGGTGAGCTGTCCGGCGACCTCCTCGCTCAGCACCTCGCCGGACAGGCCGAGGTAGTGGAAGTCGGTCTTCTTGCCGTCGGCCGTCTTCGAGGCGGTGCGGTCCAGCGGGTCGAAGGTGAACGTCGTCGACTTCATCGCGCCGGTGCCGTCCCGCTTCTGGGACTCCACGACGTGGTCGAAGCCGTCGTACACGCTCCTCTCGATGACCTGGCCGCCCGAGGTGACGGACTCCTGCCGTCCGAAGGGGTCGTAGTTGTAGGTGGCCGCCGAGCCCCCGGTGGTGGCCCGGAGCAGGCGGTTGCGGTCGTACTCGTAGGCGGTGGTGACGTTCTTGACCGTCTGCGAGACGACGTTGGCGTTGTCGTCGTGGACGTACGTCTCGGTGCCCGCGCCGATGCCGGTCTTGACCGACCGGGTGAGCCGGCCCGCCGGGTCGTAGGTGTAGTCGGTGGTCGAGTCGAGGTACGCCGCGTGGTCGTCGGCGTTCATCTTCTTCGCGACGTCCTGCGCCTTGTTGCCGTTGAGGTCATAGGCGTAGGTGTGCGAGGAGACGAGCGTCCCGGAGCCCTTCTTCTCCGTGGTCGACCTCAGGTCACCGCCGAGGAGGTAGGTGTGGTCGACGGTGTTGCCGTTGGCCTTGGTCTCCTTGAGCCGCTGGCCGCGGTCGTTGAACGTGAACGACGTGACCTTCGGCGACGCGTCCGTGGCGGACGTGCCGACCGAGATCGACTTGACCAGCTCGCGCAGGTCGTAGGCGTACTTCGCGAACTGGTCGGGGTGCGTGACCGTGTCGGCCTGACCGTTGGCGTCGTAGGTGTACGACGTGACCTTCTTCTCCTGGCCCGCGAGGGCCTCGGTCACCTTCTGGACCTTGTTCAGGCCGGTGTAGGCGATCGTGTAGGCGTCGATGCCGGCGCCGGACGAGGTGTCGTCGATCGACGTCACGTTGCCGTTGACGTCGTAGCCGTAGGTGAACGTCCGCTTCTCGGTGTCCGTCTCGCCGGTCGTGTTCCGGACCAGCTTGACCGCGTCGGCCACCACGATGCCCGACGTGCCCTGCTCCAGCTTGAGCTTGGCGTCGTTGCCCTGCTTCAGCGCGTAGGAGCCGAGCGCCACCCAGGTGCCCGTGCCGGCCGTCTGGTCCTTGGCGACCGACGGCTGGGTCGTCGTCCCCTGGGACAGCGTGTACTTCGCGGCCGTGGCCGCGCCCGTGACCCGCGGGTACTTCACGTACGCGGTGTACGTGCCGTCCTTCGGGATGTTG
Organism: Streptomyces sp. NPDC096079; assembly: GCF_040303145.1. NCBI lineage: Bacteria > Bacillati > Actinomycetota > Actinomycetes > Kitasatosporales > Streptomycetaceae > Streptomyces > Streptomyces sp. NPDC096079. The sequence goes on along the minus strand of NZ_JBEOST010000022.1, from coordinate 104,564 downwards.
AGCGTCCAGGTGAAGGCGTCGGTGCCCGCGCCGGACGTGTGGGTGCGGTGGTCGTAGCCCTGCTGACCGGTGATGCCGCCGGTCGCCCAGGTGCCGGTGGCGGAGGTGTGCTGGGTGTCGGAGTTGTCGACGAGCACGACCGACCTGCCGACCGGCACGCCGTCGTCCGACTTGGACTTCAGCTTGCCGTCGGGGTAGTACGACTGCGTCATGGTGCGGTCCGAGGAACCGCCCGCCGACGTGAGGGTGCGGGCCTTCTGCAGCCCGAGCTCGGTGTAGTCGTACGTCGTCGTGATGTCCCACGGGTCGGTGGACTTCCTCGTCCAGCCGTTGTCGTAGTACTCCATGACGCTGTCGTTGCGCACCGTCTGGCCCTGGGACGGCGGCAGCGACTGCCGCTCCACCCGGCCCACCGCGTCGTACACGGTCTGCGTGTAGACGTTCGGGTCGTTGTGCCCGGGGCTGTTCGGGTCGTAGGGCTGGTACTGCTTGACCGGACGGTTCAGCGCGTCGTACTCGGTGCGCGAGGCGAAGTCGTCCGCGGTGGCCGTCGCCGTGCCCTTCGGCGTGATCACCTTGGTGGTGTTGCCGGTCTGGTCGTACTCGTACCGGGTGACGCGGAACGTGGTCCCGTCGTAGGGGACCTTGACCTCGGTCTGCTTGCCCCGCTCGTCGTAGGTGTAGGTCGTGGTGCTGTTCCCGGCGTCCGTGGCCGTGAGGACCAGGGAGTCCTTGTCGTAGGTGCGCGAACTGACCTTGCCCGCCGGGTCCGTGGAGCTGGTGAGCCGGTGGTTCAGGTCGTACGCCATCGTGGACGTGTAGTCCGTGGGGTCCGGGGTGGCGTTCTTCTTCGGGTCGACGACCTTGACGGCGTTGCCGACGGCGTCGAACTCGTAGGAGATCTTGTCGCCCGCCGCGTTGACCGCCGAGGTGAGCTGGTAGATCTCGTCGTAGTGGTTGGTGGTGACGTAGTCGGTGGCGTCCGACGTCGTCAGCGTGCCCTTGGGCTCGGTGACGGTCCTGAGGTTGCCGACCTTGTCGTAGGTGTAGGACGTCTTCCGCTCGGGCGACGTCGGGGTGTCCTTCGGGGCCGTGGCCGAGACGAGCTGGTCCGCGACGTCGTACACGGCGGTCGAGACCGCCCCGTTCGGCGCCGTCGACGTGGTGACGTTGTCGTTGGCGTCGTAGACCGGTGCGGGGGTGGTGATGAACACGCCCGCGTCCTGGTCCTTCGGGACCGTGTTCTCCTTCGGACGTCCGAAGGCGTCGTAGGTCTGCGTGGTCTTCTTGCCGAGCGCGTCGGTGACCTCGGTGACCTGTCCGCGCACGTCGTAGACGAAGGACGTCGTCTTCCCCAGGGCGTCGGTGATCTTCGCCGGGTAGCCCGTGGGGCCGAAGTCGCTCGTCGTCGACGGGTTGCCGTTGGGGTCGGTGGCCTTGGTGAGCTGGCCGTAGGAGTTGTACTCGTACGAGGTGGTGTAGTCACCGGCGGCGGGAGTGGCGACGCCCTTGGGGTCGGTGACCGTCTTCAGGTTGCCGAAGGCGTCGTACCCGAACTGCCACGCACGGCCCTCCGGAGAGGTCTTGGTGGCCAGGTCGACCGCGTAGCCGTCCAGCCGGGTCAGGTACGTGTAGCGGGCCGAGTTCGGCGGATAGGTGCCCGGGGCGCAGTCGGCCGGGGGCGGGACGCCGGACCTGTTGCTCTCGGCGTCGCGCTTCCAGAGCGGGTAGCCCGTCCTCTGGTCGTAGCAGTAGGCGGTCTTGGCCCCGTTGGCCTCCTCCAGGTACGTGACGTTGTTGTCCGCGTCCCAGCTCATCTTCGTGGTCTGGGACTTGGCGTTCGTCGTCAGGACCGGGCGGCCGAAGTCGTCCGAGACGTAGTCCGTGGAGTGCGACTCCGCGTCGGTGACCTTGGTGTCGACGAACTTGGGGTTCCCGGCGTCGACCGCGTAGCCGAAGGTCGTGACGCCCTGCAGGCGCTCGGTGATCGTCTTGGTCCACCAGTGGTACGTCGGGTCGTCACCGGCCTGCGGCGAGAAGTACGTCATGGCGGTGGCGTTGCCGCGCGGGTCGGTGACCTTGACCAGCTTGACGTTCTTGTTGCCCTGGGTGGCGTCGTACTCGAAGCCGAAGACCTTCGGCTGGCTGGAACCGGCACCGTCGGTGATCTTGGTGAGCAGGCCCTTGTCGGAGTACTCGAAGGTGAACGTACGGCCCGAGATCTCGGTCATCGACTTGATGTGGTCGATGATCTTCGGGTTGTTGCCGTCCGCCTTGGAGTAGTACTGGACCGTCAGCGACTGCCGGCCTGCCGGGTCGGTGATGTACTTGAGGAACTTGGTCGGCTTGTTGTTCGACTTCCGCTCTTCGTACGTGTACGTCTGGGTGTTGCCGTTCTTCTCGACCAGCGACGTCAGGTAGCCGTCGCAGCCGAACAGGAACCGGCTGCCGTCAGGACGGGTCATCGTCCAGGCGTCCGGGACCGGGTCCTTCAGCGGGGTGCAGTCCAGACCCGCCTTCGCGGCCAGCTTGTAGTGGACGCCGGCCGGCGCCTTCCAGGAACTCGTGCCCGCGTCCCAGCGGAACACATGGGTCGTGCCGTCGCCGTCGGGGAGACGGATCTCGGTCGGGTTCGGCTTGGGATGGAACTCCAGCGGCGCGCCGAGCCGGATCGGGCCCGAAGCCTGGAAGGACCAGCCGGAGCCGGAGACCGTGTCGGAGGTGTCCTGGCTGTTGTACGCGAAGCGGGCGAAGGTGGTGACACCGCGGCCGGGGTTGGTGAACGCGTTGTACTGCCAGACGCTGTTGCCGGACGCCAGGTTGTTCATGATCGTCGAACCGGCGCCGGTGTTCTTGCCCGTGTAGGAGTAGAACTTCTCCATGCCGAGCTGGTTGGAGGTCGGGTCCTCCACCGCCACGTTCTGGCTCAGGCCCGGGATGCCGGCGGTGCCCGAGGTCCAGGTGCCCGCCGTCTTGTTGTAGACGTCCCAGGTCAGGACGTAGTCGGTGCGCTTGTTGCCGTTGTCCGAGTTGATCGGGGACTTCACCTGCGCCTGCAGGCCGACCGATCCGCCCGGCGCGACGTTCGCCGGCAACGCCGTACGGACCTGGTTGCCACCGGTCGTCACGTCCGTCCCGTCGGGCAGGGCCCACTTGTAGGTCAGGACGTGGTCGGCCGAGGTCCAGCCGGAGGCCGTGGTGTTGGTCAGGGTGAAGTCGACCGTGTAGTCGCTGTTCGGCGTCATGCGCGCGGGAGTCTGCGGTGCGTAGTACGTCGAGTCCGTGGTGGAGTCGATGTACGTGACCACGATCCTGGGCGCCAGCCGGGGCTCGGTGCCCTCGGACGACAGGAACAGGGTCCGTTCCTGCGCGGCGGTCTCGTCCGCCGTCTTCAGGACGACGCCCTTCTGGGAGGCCGGGGTGGTCACCCAGGACTGCGCCAGCGACGTGACGTTCCAGTCGTGACGGGCCGGGTCGTTCGTCATCGCCCCGGTGTCGGTCACGACGGCACCGAAGTCACCGCCCGCCGTCGTCCAGCCGGTGCTCGCGTCGGCCTTGGCCCAGGTGGCGGTGGCCTCGTCGAAGTCACGCGTCAGCGGCCGCAGTTCGTAGACCGCGCCCGTGGCGTCCTGGGTGGTCTGCGTGGACCACAGGCGCACGTTGGCGTCCAGGACCCGGGCGGTGGCGGGGATCCCGAGGGCCGGGAACTTCAGCAGCGCGCGGGTGTCGCCGTAGGTCGCGGAGTTGTTGCCGACGGACAGCCAGTTCCTCGGGCCGCTGTCGTCGAGGGTGTCGTGCGGGGTGGTGGACTGGACCGAGGACAGCGTGGTGTCCTGCGACGCGGCGAACACCTTCGTCGTACGGCCGGCCTTCGGCAGGCGCACGAGCTGCGTCGGCGCGGCGACGACCTGCCCGTCCTTCGTCTTCACCGCGACCATGTAGTAGTAGGCGCGGCCGTACGGGTCGGGGTCGTCGGCCTTCGTCGGCGAGGCCGACGTGTCGGTGAACGACGTCGTGCCCGGCGCGACCGGAGCCACCAGGGTGGCGGCCGAGGGGGTGAAGGTCTGGCTGACCGAACGGTGGACCTGGTACTCGACCAGGTCGTCACCGGTGGCGATCGGATCCTTGTCCTGGTACGCGGACCAGGACAGTTCCGCACCGGTGTCGTGGATGGTGGTCGGGGCGGCGAGGTCGACGCCCTGACGGCCGAAGGTCAGCACCAGACGCGGGTAGTTGGCGGTCTCGCCGCCGTACCCGAACTCGCTTCCCTCGTAGCGCGGACCGCCCTTGGGACCGTTCGCGGACTCGTCACCGGCCTTGATCACGAAGCCGTTGTTGACGTTGGTCCCGTCGATCCAGGACTGCACCGTCCTGGTGACGGGGAAGGTGTGCCAGGTGTTCAGCTCACCGGGCTGCTTGGTGACCACGCCGCCCTTGGTGAACCGCACCGCGTCCGCGATGACGGACGTCGCGGTCGAGACGGGCCCGTCGCCGAGGACGACCTTGCCCAGCGTTCCGGCCTTGAACGGGTGGGACCCGAGCGTCTTCCACACGCCGGCCGTGCCGGCCTGCTGGTCGACGGTGTAGGCCTTCGTCCCGCCGTCGTAGGTGACGGTGAACGGCGCGTTCGTCGCCCGGTCGGAGGCCGGGACGTGGTGCGTCTCGACCTGGTACGTGCCGTCCTCGGGCAGGCTCGGCTGCCAGGTGTACGTGTCACCCGCGACCGAATCCTTGTTGTACATGTACGTCTGGTTCACCGCGTACTGCGTGTACGCCGTGTTCGCCGACGCCGGCCAGGCACCCACGGCCGCCGTACGCCCGGCCTCACCGTTGTCCACCACCACAGAGGTGCCGGACAGCTCACCGGTGATCGCGTTCGCGCTGCTCCAGGTCGCCGTGGACTCCGACCACGCCTGCGTGGCCCGGTGCGCTTCCAGCTGCACCTCGGTGTCGCCCGCGGTGTGCGTCTGGTCGAACCAGAGCTTCAGGTCCGCGGAATCGAGCTTCGTGCCCGCCGGGATGCTGCCGACCGGGAACCGGATCAGCGCACGCGACGTACCCGTACTCGTGTTGCCGACCGACAGACGCCAGTTGTCGTCGTAGTTCGTCGTCGGACCGTCCGACGAGATCATCACGTCCTGCGCCGTCGTCGGCGTGGGGGCGATCGAGATCGTCGGATCGATCGTGACCGGGTACCGCCGCTCCGGCGCCGCCAGCCACTTCGCGTCCGGCGTGACGACCAGGCTCCAGCCCTTGCCGGCCCTCACGAGCTTCTGGGTGACGTTCCCGCTGTACGCGGATCCGTACGGAGCCCCGGCGTCCTTCGTCGCGTCCGTCATGAACGCCGCCGGTATGACGAGAACCGGGTTGGCGCCCTCACCGTGGAAGGAGACCGACCCGTCCTTGTGCGCCCTGGGCGTCAGCCCGCCCGCGTCCAGGCTGAACGTGAAGGACACCGGACCGGACGGCTTCGCGTCCAGGACGATGTTCTCCTTCACCCGCCCCGGACCCACCTCGTACGACAGGTCCGCACCCGGCAGCGCGTCCTTGTACGTGACCGTCTCGCCCCGGGCCACCGGCGCGAGCTTCCCCGCGCCCTTCAGACCGAGCGTCACGGTGTGGCCCTCGGCCCGGAAGCGCAGCAGCCGCTCCGCGTCCGCACCGAACCAGCTGCTCGCCGTGTTCGTCGTGTTGGCGAACACGAACCCCTCGGCCCCGGACGGGACGACCCTCGCGTCGATGTCCTTCCAGGCCTTGCCGGCCCGGTACCCGGTGGGCACGGCCGACACCTCGGCCTGCACCCGGCCGTCGGACAGCCGCCAGTACCGCGCGGTCGCCGTCCGCTTCCCGGTCAGCTCGGCGACACGCTTCGCCTTCGGCGCCGCCTTGCCCGGGGGAAGCTTCTCCCGACTGGGCAGCACCGGATCACCGCCGGTCCGCGGGCTCTTGGATTCCTCGCCGTCCTCTTCGTCCTCGTCGTCCTCGGAATCCGAGAACCAACCGTCGAAGAAGCCGCCTTTACCCTCGCTTTCCCTGCCTGAAACCGGAGCCGCAAAAGCGGCTTGTGGCAATGCGGTTCCGGCCATCGCCGCAACCACGAGGCAGGCTATGGCCCGCCCGTATTTCACTTTCACGCCATCCCCTTCATCGGCGCCGTCCCGCACGGGGCGGAACAGGCGCACCGACACGCCGGTGCGAGGGCATCCCCTCACCGGTCGCGATGGTTCCGGCCTCGACCGGAGCACCTCAGGGCATGGCGAATCAGACCACCTCCCGCGCAGGGGGAGACGGCCTCGCCAGAGGTACGCCGATCAAGACGGGGGGATTCTTCAACATGAAGTTGATGCCGCGTCAACTGCTCACGCATTCAGCACATTTCCCACCGCGAGGGCAGAGGGACAAAGACTCATCGAAAAGGTCCATCTCAGGGCCCGATGCGCAGCCGAGGACAAACACGGCAGGGAACAGCGGCACGCGGCGCTGACGCGGGAGGCCGGTTCCGCCATCGCGGTGAGACACCGCAGGACAGTCCCAGGGAAGTGGCGCCGATGAGTTCCGGGCGGTTGTGTGGTCTACCCGTCAACAGAGGGAGCACACCATGCGCAAGATCATCGTTTGCACGTTCCTGACACTCGACGGCGTCATGCAGGCGCCGGGCGGTCCGGACGAGGACGCGGAGAGCGGTTTCCAGCACGGCGGCTGGCAGAAGCCGGTGGACGACGACGAGGTCGGCGCGGCCATCGCCGGGTGGTATGAGCGATCCGAGGCGATGCTGCTCGGTCGCAAGACGTACGAGATCTTCGCGTCCTACTGGCCGACCGCCGATCCCGACAACCCGTTCACCGAGCGGATGAACAGCATGCACAAGTACGTGGCGTCTCGGACCCTGACGTCCGTCGAGTGGCAGAACTCCACCCTGCTGGAGGGCGACACGGTCGATGCCGTACGGAGGCTGAAGGCGTCCGACGGCGGCGACATCAACGTGGTCGGCAGCGGCGACCTCGCCCAGACCTCATGCGGAACGACCTCGTCGACGAGTACCGGCTGACCATCCACCCGGTGATCATCGGCACCGGCAAGCGGTTGTTCGCCGACGGCGCGATCCCCACGGCCCTGGAGCCGGTCAGCGTCTCGACGACGAAGGGCGGTACCGTCGTCGGCGTCTACCGGCCCCACGGCAGGCCCAGCTACGACAGCTACTGATGCCGCGGCCAGTCAGAGCCCGTGCAGGTGCGCCCGGCACCCGGCCCCTCAAGCCGCCGAGTCCGGGCAGGCATCGCCGGGTGGTCCCGGACGCGTACCGGAAGGACGACCGGCGGCCGGGCCCGGTCCTGACACCGACGCCGGAGGAAGGCAGTCGGCCGGGTCCGGGTCGGAGCCGTCCAGGGCGGGAGCCAGGCCGAGGTCGGACCGCATCGCGCTGCGCATGCCCACCCAGCGCTGGGTGATCAGGAGCAGCTCGGCATGGATCAGCTCGAACGAGCCGTCCGGCTCCGGGATTCCGTCCGCCAGTCGCATCGTGCGGGCATGGGCGCCCGCGATGACCTTCGTCATCAGGTCCAGTTCCGCGAGCACGCCGGCGGAGGCGATCATCTGCGCCTCCGCGAAGGCGGTGTGGTGAGCGCTCCTGGCCTCCTCGACGGCTGCCCGGTCCGCCGCGGTGGCCTGCGCCTGGTGGACCGCCCACAGGAAGTTCATGAGAGAGATCCGGTAACGGCGGTACGCGGCGTTGGCCGCGGTGTAGCAGTCGCGCCGGCGGGACAGGTCCGTCAGCTCCTGGTCCCGCAGCCACCGCGTGTGGGACACGTGCTGTTCCCGGTCGAACTGCGCCGCCTGCACCCGCGCCAGCATCCGCTGTGACACCACCGTCGCCAGCAGCGTCCCGGCCACACCGACCACGGCCGCGCCGAGCGCGATCAGCCCGCTGTCCATGCTGTTCCCCCTGCCCGCGTCGCGGCCCCCCGGCCGCCCCTCGTCGGGACCATCCTCCCGTGCGGGGGCCCGGGTCCGCGGCCTTTTCGGGTGGGTACGCGAGCGGCCCCGGTCCCAGTACGCCTATCCAGGTCACATCCGGACGCCACCCGGGCGAGGGGCGCCCGGCGGGGGTATGTCGTATCCCGCAACGTGACCTTGGGATCCATGAGGAGATCGGCTATGTACGCAGTGATTCGGCGCTACGAAGGAGTGACTGACCCTGCCGAGGCAGGTCGCCGGGTGGACGAGGGATTCGTGCCCCTCCTCCGGCAGGTCCCCGGCTTCGTGGCGTACTACTGGGTGGACGCCGGGGGCGGGGTGATGGTCTCCACCAGCGTCTTCGAAGACCGGTCCGGAGCGGAGGAATCGATCGCACGAGCGGCGGACTTCGTACGGGAGAACCTCGCGTCCCTGCTCCCCAGCGACCCTCAGGTCACAGCAGGCCCGGTCGTGGCTGCAGGGTAGCGAACTGCCGAGCGGGTCGCTGAACCACCGATGCACGGCCCCACCCGCGCACCCGCGCACCCGCGCACCCGCGACGAAGCGCCTCCCCGAGGCTGCTTTCAGTGCCCCAGAGCCCGCTTGAGTTCCGACTTGTCCATGGTGGATCGGCCCTTGATGTTCCGCTTCTTCGCCTCGTTGTACAGCTGGTCCTTCGTCGGACCCTGGGAGCCCGAGTGCGAGCGCTGTCCGCCACGCTTGGAGGAGGACATGTCCTGGGTCGAAGATCGGCTCGCCGTCTTCGACTCGCCGGATCGTGCCCGTTCCTTGTTCACCGTACGGGCCGCGATCTCCTCGGCGCGCTTCTTCGACTCGCCACGGTCCTGCGCGGATTCCTTGATGTGCTCGTACTGCCGTTCCCGCTTGGGGGAGGATCCACGGGGCATGGCTCTCTCCTTTCGATCGCCGGGTCCGCGGGCCCGCCGTGGGCGGGACCGGTTCGGGCGGCTTCGCCGCTCGTATCCAGCGCCTACCCGGATGTCCGCGTGTCATGGCCACAGGAGTCTCACCGGTTTTCCCTCGTCCGGGACCAGGGCTGCACCGGCCTCCCGAGCGAACCGGGTTTGCCGTGGCGCGGTGCGGGCACCCGCGAGGTCGGGCGACCGACCCGCATGCGCAGCAGCGCCTGGACGGGGGAGGGAAGTGGGCGTCCGGAGGCCCCCTCGCAGCGTGCGGTCGCCGGGCCGCCTGAGCACGGGTCGCCGGACGTAGGCATCCGCAGGGACCGGAGGCGGGCGCGCGGCCCGCGGCCAGGAGGTCGGCATGGAGGAGTCGGTGGACCGGATCCGCGATCCGTGGGGTGCTCGGGTTCCCCACGCACGTCATCAGCCCTGGCCGGCACGGGTCGACACGTACCTCGCCGGTGATGTCCGCCCGGAACAGGTGCAGAAGTGGGTTCAGGCGGCTTCACTCCTCCATTCCGACGGTGACGCCATGGACATCGCGGTGGTGGACGGACGCGTGGTGGGTGTGCGCGGACGCGCCACCGACCGGGTCAACCGCGGCCGCCTCGGTCCCAAGGACCTCTTCGGCTGGCAGGCGAACGCGTCACCCGACCGGCTCACACGCCCCATGGTCCGCGAGAACGGCCGTCTCGTGGAGTCCGACTGGGAGACCGCGATGGACCGCGTCGTCTCCCGCTCCCGCTCGCTCCTCGCCGAGCGGGGCCCTGGATCGCTCGGCTTCTACACCAGCGGACAGTTGTTCCTGGAGGAGTACTACACACTCGCGGTCCTCGCCCGGGCGGGCATCGGGACGAACCATCTCGACGGCAACACACGCCTGTGCACGGCCACTGCGGGGGAGGCGCTCAAGGAGACCTTCGGCAGCGACGGACAACCCGGGACCTACGACGACATCGACCACGCCGATGTCATCGCGCTCTTCGGGCACAACATCGCCGAGACCCAGCCCGTGCAGTGGATGCGCGTCCTGGACCGCCTCGAAGGCAGCGACCCGCCCCGTCTGCTGTGCGTCGATCCCCGGCCCACGTCGGTCGCCCGGAGGGCGACCGTCCACCTCGCGCCCCGGCTCGGCACGAACGTCGCACTGCTCAACGCCCTGCTCCACGAGATCATCCGAGCCGGGCGGGTCGACCACGATTACGTCCGGGCGCACACGGTCGGCTACGAGGAGCTCGCCGCGCAGGTCGAGGAGTGCACGCCGGAATGGGCCGCCCGGATCTGCGACGTGCCGGCCTCCCGGATCACCCAGGCGGCCGAACTGCTCGGCAGTGCCGAGCGGCTGCTGTCCACCGTGCTCCAGGGCGTCTACCAGTCCCACCAGGCCACCGCGGCGGCCGTCCAGGTCAACAACCTGCACCTCCTCAGGGGAATGCTGGGCAGGCCCGGAGCGGGCGTGCTGCAGATGAACGGGCAGCCCACCGCCCAGAACACCCGCGAGTGCGGCGCCGACGGCGACCTCCCCGGCTTCCGCAACTGGCAGAACGATGCGCACATCGCGGACCTCGCCCGGGTCTGGAACGTCGAACCCGCGGTGATTCCGCACTACGCACCGCCCACGCACGCCCTGCAGATGTTCCGGTACGCCGAGCAGGGATCGATCCGCATGCTGTGGGTCAGCGGGACGAATCCCGCCGTGTCCCTGCCGGAACTGTCCCGCATCCGGACGATCCTCGCCCAGGAACGCCTGTTCCTCGTCGTCCAGGACCTGTTCCTCACCGAGACCGCCCAGTACGCGGACGTCGTCCTGCCCGCCGCGACCTGGGGCGAGAAGACCGGCACGTTCACCAACGCGGACCGCACGGTCCACCTCTCGGACAAGGCCGTCGAACCGCCGGGAGAGGCGAGGCCGGACCTCGACATCTTCCTCGACTACGCGCGCCGCATGGACTTCCGGGACCAGGACGGAGCACCGCTGATCACCTGGCGGGATCCGGCCTCGGCCTTCGAGGCGTGGAAGCGCTGCAGCGCCGGCCGCCCTTGCGACTACACGGGCCTGACGTACGACATGCTGCGCGAGGGCACCGGCATTCAGTGGCCGGTCAATCGCGACGCTCCTCGCGGGACACCACGCCTCTACACCGAGGGCATCAGCTGGGCCCATCCGGACATGTGCGAGACCTACGGCAAGGATCTCGTCACCGGGGCGGCCGACAGCGAGGACGACTACCGGGCCCGCAACCCCGCAGGAAAGGCCGTGCTCAGGCCCGCCCCCTACATGCCGGCGCACGAGAGCCCCAGCGAGACCTACCCCTTCCAGCTGACCACCGGCCGCACCCTCTACCACTTCCACACGCGCACCAAGACGGGACGCTCGCCCCAACTGAACGCGGCGGCCCCCGACGTGTGGGTGGAGATGTCGGCCGACGACGCCACCCGCCTCGATCTGGCGGAGGGTGACCTCGTGGAGGTCGCCACCCCACGCGGCGCCCTGCGGGGGCGGCTGCGCATCACCGGGCTGAGGCCGGGAGTGATCTTCGTACCGTTCCACTACGGATACTGGGACATGCTGTCGGGCTCCGGTCCCGACGCCTCCACTCCGGGCCGGGCGGCCAACGAGACGACCATCACCGACTGGGACCCGGCCTCGAAACAGCCCCTGTTCAAGACCGCCGCCGCGGCAGTCACACGCGTCGCCCGCGGCGACGGACGACCCTCACCCGCCCCCACCACCACGGCCTCCGCTCCGGCGGGTCGACGTCTTCCGGCCACCTCGGGCGGACCGACGGCACGGGCGACCCAGGTCCCCGACTCCGCCTGGGACCGGAAGGATGATCACCGGTGAACGGCATCGAACTGGCACTGCGCACCCTCTACGAGGGCGAGAGGCACCTGATCGGCGCACTCGCGGATCTTGCGACGCGTCATCGTGCCGAGCACGAGGTCCACCACGTGGCTGCCGACGTCTCCAGATGGTCCGAGGACCACGTCGAGCGACTCCGGGAGGCGGCGGCCCGGCACGGCCTGTACCTCGACAAGGGACAGGACACCCGTGTCGCCGCGTTCGGCCCGGGCCATCCGGCCACGCCCTCCACCCCGCCCGAACCCGGTCTCCTCCTCCTGCGTGACCTCCGCGAGGTGCACGTGGCAGCGACCCGCAACTCACTGCACTGGGAGATGCTCGCCCAGGTTGCGCAGGCGTCCAGGGACAGCGAACTCCTCTCCCTCGCCTCCTCTTGCATCTCCCGGACCCTGCGACAGATGCGCTGGACCGACACCATGATCAAGAACCTCTCGCCCCAGGTGCTCACCGCCCTGTGAGGGTCCCTGGTTCCTGTGGGTGACCTGACGCTCCCGGAAACGCCCCGCTCCCGGGGGAGTCCCCCTTCCGGCGGAGTCACCCGTCGGCCCGTCGCGTGCGCTGCGCGGTCGTGGGGGGACGTGCGCGGACGTCACGCCGGCCGCGCCTAGTCTTCGCCTCGGACGATGTTCCAGTCCGGCCCGGCGGAGACGTCCTTGCCGTCCGTGTCATCGCCCCGTGTCCGGGGGACGATGGCGGGCCGGCACGTCCGGACGCTCTCGTCGAGCGTGACGTGTTCTGTGTTCGGCTGGGCCGCTGCCCGTGCTTCCATGATCAACATTCCCGATGCTCGGATGGTGCGGCTCTGCGCCATGAGCTGCTGTTTGTCGCACGGCGTCTACCCGTGACGGCGACGTCTACCCGTGCCCCGGCGGAGCGCGCCAGGACAGCTCATGGTCCGGTTCGTCCGCGGTTGCACCGTTGCGCCGTGAATCTTCGGGTAACCGCACTGCATGATGCCTTCCAAGCCGTTCGCGGCTCCTCTGCACGACAGCACCTTGGGCGCGCTGACGCGCGGATACGCGTGGCTTCCCGACCGGATGCGGTCGGCGGCGGACGGCTCGGTGTACCGGACCCGGCTCCTGGGCAAGCCCGCCGTCGCCGTACGAGGCCCCGAGGCCGTGCTGTTCTTCTACGACGAGGAACACGTCGTACGGAAGGAGGCGCTGCCCGGCCCGGTTCTGGACACCCTCTTCGGGCGGGGGGCCGTGCACACCCTGGACGGGAACGCGCACCGCGCCAGAAAAGCCCTGTTCATGGCCCTCCTCAAGGACGACGAGAGCGTCACCCAGCTGGGGTTTCTCGTCAGGCGTCACTGGCGTGACGCGGTGCGCGAAGCCTCCCGGGCGGGGGAGTCCGTCGTGCTGTTCGACACCGTGGCCGAGGTCCTGGCCCTCGCCGTCCGCGACTGGGCGGGCCTCCCCCTGCCCGACGAGGAGACCGCGCGCCTGGCCCGCGACTGCACGGCCATGGTCGACGGCTTCGCCGCTCCCGGGCTCCGCCATCTGCGCGCCCGCAGGGCCCGGACGAGGCAGGAGAACGCGATGGGCGCACTCGTCCGAGCCGCGCGCGAGCGTCCGGCGGACGGCGCCGGACCGACTCCGCTGGAGGCCGTGGCGCTCCACCGTGACCTGGACGGCGAACTGCTCGACACGCACACGGCCGCGGTGGAGGTGCTGAACGTCGTCCGCCCCACGGTCGCGATCGCCTGGTTCGCGGCCTTCGCCGCGCACGCCCTGGACCGCTGGCCGCACCATCGGAAGCTGTTGCGCGCGGACCCCTCCGGCGCGCACGCCGTTGCCTTCGCCCACGAGGTGCGCCGCTTCTATCCGTTCGCCCCCTTCGTCGCCGGCCTCGCAGCCCGGGACCTGAGGTGGCGGGGCGAGCGGATCGAGAAGGGCACGATGCTCCTCCTCGACCTCTACGGACAGAACCACGACCCGGACCTGTGGCACCATCCGTACCACTTCGCACCGCAACGCTTCAGCCGCGCGCCTCGCCTTCCGGACGGACTCGTCCCCCAGGGCGGAGGCGACCCCGCCCACGGACACCGCTGCCCCGGCGAGGACGTGACGGTCACCGTGCTCTCCGCGCTGGTGAGCGAGCTGGCCGCACTCGACTACAGCGTCCCCGCCCAGGATCTGACCATCCCGCTGTCGCGGGTGCCGACGCTGCCGCGCAGTGGTTTCGTCCTCGACCTGACGTGACGCGTACGCGGCCAGTTCACCCTCATCGCCGCGGCCAAGTGAGGCAGACGCCGGTGGTTCAGGCGCGCAGCGTGCGGGAAGGCGCGCGTCCGTAGGCGGCCCGGTACGCGGCGGCGAAGCGCCCCGGGTGCCCGAAGCCCCACCGCATGGCGACCGAGGTGACCGTCGTCGAGCCCGGCTCGGCCGCCTGGAGGTCGGCGTGGGCGAGGGCCAGGCGGACCCGGCGGAGGTAGGCGAGCGGAGTCGTGTCGAGGTGCCGTGCGAAGGCGTACTGGACCGCTCGCGGAGTGACCGGGATGGACGCCGCGATGTCGGCCAGGGTGATGTCCCGGTCCGCGTTCGCCTCGATGTACGCGACGGCGGCACGCAGCGTACGGGACGTGGAGTCACGGCCGTCCACGTGCGCGTCCGCACCGAGGGACGTGTGGGGGAGGGCTCTCAGCGTGGCGGAGGCAAGATACCGGGCCGCGTGGGACACCAGCATCGGATGGGCGTCGACGTCGGGGCCCGTGAGGACGTGATCGCGGACATGGGCGACGGCGGAGCCGAGCAGCCGGTTCGCGTCCGACGAGACCGCACGCGCTCCGGTCAGGGCCACGGGACCGGCCGCCGCGGACACCTGACCGAGCAGCGCTGGGTCGAACATCGTGATCGTGTACCGCGCGCCCCGCACCTCGCCGCTGTACGGACGGTCATGCGGAGCAATGAGGAACGTGTCCCCGGGCCCGAAGACCTCCTCGGCACCACCCGTGGTGTCCACCAGGGTCCCCTCGGCCATCGTGACGAGGCAGACGCGGTTCAGGCACCCCGCGTCGTACGCCATCGTGTAGTCGAAGGAGAGCCGGTCGACCACCAGCCCGCCCGCGGCGTGCCGCACGACGCGGGTCCGTGTGCTCGCCGCTCTCCCCCCGACCCGCATGGGCGTGTACGCCGACGACAGGAAGTGCTCCGTCGCCTCCATGCTGCTGCTGTCGAAGTCCAGCTCCTTCACTTGCCCGCGCCACCCTCCGACTCGCAGACCCCACTCGTACACGGCCTCCTACCCGACGGCACGCGGACCATCCCGACCTGCCGGGCGGCGGCGTCCCGGGAGCCGCCGAGCGTGCGGGGCTCACCCGCGGGTCCGGTGCGGAACGCGCAGCGCCCTGAGGGCGGCCCGCGCCGCGTTGGCCCCCGGCGCCCCGTGGACGCCTCCGCCCGGGTGCGCCGTCGCCGAGCAGAGGTAGAGGGCGCGAACCGGTGTGCGGGGGCGTCCGGCTCCCGGCAGCGGGCGGAAGACGAGCTGCTGGTGCAGGCTGCTCGTGCCCTGGTTGACGGCGCCGCCCACCAACGAAGGGTTCAGGCGCTCCAGGTCGGGGGGCGCGAGCACGCGCCGGGCGCGGATGGAGGCGCGGAAACCGGGGGCGAGCCGCTCGACGCCGGACTCGACACGGGCGGCGAACGCCTCCTTCTCGTGCTCGTCCCAGCGCCCCGCGATGCCCTGGCCACCCGCGTCGCACCGGATGCGCTGCGGTACGTGCGTGTAGGCCCACGCCGACTCCGTCCCGGCAGGCGACCGGCCCGGGTCGGCCGTGGTCATCTGGCCGAGCACGGTGAAGGGCACGGCAGGCACCTGTCCCATGGCGAGTTCACCCGCGAACCGGGTCAGCGCGTCGACCCCCTCGGCGATGTGCACCGTCCCCGCCCCGCGGGCGCCCGCGCACTCCCACGGAATGGGCCGGGACAGGGCCCAGTCGACCTTGACCGTGCCGAAGTCCCACTGGAATCGGCGCACATCGGCGCGGAGACGGGCCGGCAGGTACTCCTCGCCGACGAGACGCTCGTACAGCAGCGGTGCCGGCACGTCGGCGAGGACCGCTCGTCGGGCCGGGATCTCCACACCGTCCTCGGTCCGCACCGCGACCGCCCGGCCGCCCCGGATCACCACCCGGGTCACCGCGCGGCCGCACCGGACCACACCTCCGAGCGCCCGCAGCCGCGCGACGAGGGCGTCGGTGAGCCGCCCGGCGCCGCCGACCGGAACGGGGAAGCCGAGTTCCTGGCCGAGCATGCACATCAGCCAGCCGAAGCCCCCGCCGAGGGCCGATTCCGGCCCCAGGTCGGCGTGGAGCGCGTTGCCCGCGATCAGCAGGCGGCCTCCCTCCCCCGCGAAGTGCTCCTCGCCGAAGCGGCGGGCCGGCAGCAGCATCGTGCGCAACAGCCTCAGACCTTCGTCGGCTCCCGTGCGCCGGGCCAGCCGCAGACCCGACCGCACGGGCGGGAAGGGGGTGAAGAGGCATCCGACGAGATCATCGCCGACCCGTCGCCACAGGCGGTGGAGCTCCTCCCAGGCGGCGCCGTCGCCGGCGGCGAAGCCGGCGACCGACGAGGACGTCCGCGCGGCGTCACGGCTGAGGACCGGACAGCGCCCGTCGGCCAGGGGATGGGCGACGACGTCGGGCGCGTGGCTCCAGCGCAGCCCGTACCGGTCGAGCCCGAGCCCGCCGATCACCGGGGAGGCGGCGGCCAGGGGATAGAAGGCGCTGAACACGTCGTGGACGTAGTCGGGATGGACGCCCCGGTCGCTGAGCACGGCTCCGCCCGGCCGCTCCCGGGCCTCCACGACGACCACGGACCATCCCGCGTCCGCGAGGAGGTTCGCCGCCACCAGCCCGTTGGGGCCGGAACCGATGACGACCGCGTCAGGCGCGGTCACCCGAGCGCTCCTTCCCCGCCTCCGCGATCTCGGCGAGCTGGGCGAGCATGCGGCGGTGTCGCCAGCGCATCGCCACGTCGACGGCCGCGTTGTGCCAGCGTGCGGCAGGGCCGCCCAGCGGATGCTCGTCGACGATCACGAGGGTGCCCTCGCCCCACGGTTCGAGGAGGAACGCGACGCGTGCGCTGCCGATGCCGGTCCGCGCCTCCAGTTCGAGCCGGTGGACGGGCTCGCACAGGCGCGAGACCGTACTGCCCCGATAGGACCACGGGCCGAGGCGCAGGGTGTATCCCAGTTCCGACCCCGGGGCGGGCCACTGTCCCGCCTGTTCCCAGGAGTCATGGGTGCCCACCACGAACCGGGCGTACTCCCGGCCGTCGTCGAGGACCGCCCAGACGTCGTCGGGGGAGGTGTGCACGAGTCGGTTCCACTTGGCCATGGGGTTCGGCCTCCTCAAAGGGGACGCGGACGCGCGGATCTGCCGACGAGGACCGCTGCGGCGGCGAGCGCCGCGAGCAGGGCGGTCCTGCGGGCCGCGGTACGGGCGCCGCCGTGGTGCCCGCCGGACACGGCCGCGGTGTCGCCGGACGGGGTGTACAGCCCTCCGGTGGTGACCGCGGCCGTCCCGTGCCCGTCCAGGTAGGCGTGCTCGGTACGCCACCGGATCACGGGACGCACCAGGCCGGGGGCCACGGCGTGGGCCAACGGCAGGAGCCTGGCTCCGGGGCCCACGAGGACGCGGCGCCGCGGCCGGTCCGCGGCGCCGAGCACGGCCCGGGCGACGCGCTCGGGGGTGGCGACCGGCGGCATGGAGCGCATACGGCGGCCCGTGCGGTTGGCGGCGTGGGCGAAGAAGGGCGTGTCCACGCCGGTCGGCAGCACGGTGCAGACGCGCACGCCGTCGTCGCCGGTGAGCGCCAGCTCCTGGCGCAGTACGTCGTCCAGGGTGACGAGTGCGGCCTTCGAGGCGGCGTAGAGGCCCATGTACGGCGCTTCGACGGCACCTCCCAGGACGGAGGACACGTCGATCAGCACGCCACTGCCCTGGCGGCGCATCACGGGGAGGGCGGCGCGTACGCCGTTGAGCACGCCCAGGACGTTGACCTCCCACAAGCGCCGCGCGTCCGAGGGAGGGACCCGGTCCAGCAGACCGAGGGTGCCGACACCCGCCGCGTTCACCCAGACGTCGATGCGGCCGTACCGGTCGAGCGCCGTCCGCGCGACCCCCTCCATCGCCCCGGCGTCGGCGACGTCCGCAGGCACGGCCGCGGACCGGGCGCGGGGGTGGGCTCCGGCGCACTCCTGCTCGACATCGGCCAGCGCGTCCGCGCTGCGGGCCGTGAGCACGGTCGTGACCCCCCGGCGGGCGAACGCCCGGGCCACGGCCCGGCCTATCCCACTGGACGCACCGGTCACTACGACGACGGTCCCGTAAGCGCGTGTTCGAGAGCGGCTTCTCATGATGGGCGAGTCACCAGGATCGGCGGATTCATTCGGCCACGACGTCCGCGCGTCCCGAGGAGGTGTCGTGCGGTCCGGTGCGGCGGGGTGCTCAGGTGGCCGGGGGACCGCTCGCGGAGCTCCTTCCCCAGCCGAAGGCGTACGAGGGGTTGACCGGCCTCGCGATGGGCACACGGCAAGCGCGAGGAAGGCCGACGGCGGCAGGCGGAGGCGAGCGCCGAGGCCGCACGCCGTCGGGGGGAGGAAGGGCGGCGCCGCTGACGCCGGCGGATGACGGGGCAGCACGCGACCCGGTGGCCACGTCAGCGGTGGTCGGAGAAGCGGGGCGCGGTTACGTTCGGTGAGCGCGGGTTGTGACCCACGTGCCGGTGGAAGGGCTTTGCCATGGAGTCGCGCGAGAGAGTGCTGTCGGACCTGGTCGCCGCTTCCCACCTGGTACCGGGACGCGACCTGGCGGGCCTGGTGTTCCGGACGGGCCGGCGCATGGGCCTGGAGGGCACCCGCCTCTACGTGACCGACCTGCAGCAGGCCAGTCTCGTGGCGCTGCCGCAGCCCGAGAGCGCCGAGGAACAGGTGCTGGACATCGACGGTTCGGCCGCCGGCCTCTCGTACCGCTCACAGCGACCACAATGGTCGCGTGACGGCGGCACCGTCTGGGTGCCGATGATCGACGGAATCGAGCGGCTCGGTGTACTGGAGGCGACCGCGACGGATCTCGACGAGGATCTCATCCGGTGGGCCTCTGTGCAGGGGTATCAGCCGAGCCCCCACCTCCTCGACTACGCGATGACCAAGTCGGCGATCATCTCCTTCACCCACGGGCTGGCGCAGATGCTCGCCGACCGGGGGGTCCGGGTCAACGCCGTAGCTCCCGGACCGGTCTGGACACCACTCATCCCGGCGACGATGCCCGACCCGACGAAGTTCGGCGAGCAGTCGCCGCTGGGCCGTCCCGCGCAGCCGGGCGAGATGGCACCGGCCTTCGTGTTCCTCGCCTCCGCACAGTCCTCCTACATCACCGGCGAGGTGGTCAACGCGACCGGAGGGACGCCGCTGCCCTGACCCGGCACGCGCGACTGTCGAATACCCTCCGGCGGCCCGGTCCTCGCGGCCGGTCCGCGTGGCCTGGTCTGCTCACGGCGAACGTGGCCGTCACGTTCCTTCGGCGAGCCGCGTCAGTTCAGCTCGTCAGCCAGGAGGTCCATGAGCAGGCCGTCGTGCCAGGTCCCGTCGTCGCCGCGTTCGTACTGCCGCATGATGCCGACGGGGCGGAATCCGACCTTGGTGTAGCACCGGATGGCAGCGGCGTTGTCGGCGGCCGGATCGATGACGATCCGGTGGAACCCTTCATGGTGGACGAGGTACCGGGCAAGAGTCCTGACGGCGTCGGTGCCCAAGCCCCGCCCGTGCACCGACGGGTCCAGGTAGAGGTCGATGCCTGCGTGACGGTACTCGGGATCCTCCTCGGCGTGCCACTGGATCATGCCGATGATCCGGTCCTCCTGGTGGATCGTCAGACAGTGGGTGTCGGGATCCGTCAGGTCTTCCGCGATCTCAGCCCTGAGGTCGGGGCCGCCGCGCCAGCGCGCCCGTACCTCGGGGGTGGCACGGATCGCGGCCAGCGCGGGGACGTCGTGGGGCTCGGAGGGCCGGAGCGCGAGGGCGTCGCCGTACAGCACAGTCATGGACCGGAGCCTACGGCCCGGCCCGGCTCGCAGCGCTCGACGCGGGAGGACACGCAAGGCTGTGCTGAGGGAGCGCACCCCATGACGTGTGTCAGGAGCCGATGCGCCCTGTCGACGGCATACCTTCTGTGTATGACAGTTCAGGTGACCATGCACACCTCGGCGATGCCAGAAGGCTCTCCCGCAGCTCGCCGTACGGTGACCTACGAGGACCATGATGGCGCGAAGTTCGTGTACTCCGTGATCGCGGGCGGAGCTCTGCGGATCGGTACGAACGGGGAAGCGCAGCCAGAGGTCGTCTACGGACCGTCGGCCTGGGAGAGCGTTCAGGGCGACGCCGCGTCATGAGGGCGACCAGGCCGACCGCTGCGGCGCCTCCAGCTTGATGCCGACGCTGCGGACCGTGTGGAGGTAGCGTGGCCGGGTCGCCGACTCACCCAGCTTCCTTCGCAGCAGGGAGAGATGGACGTCCACGGTTCGCTCCCCGCGATACTCCTGCAGCCACACGTGACGGAACAGCTCGTTGCGGCGCACGACGACGCCTGGGCGCCAGGCCAGGAACTCCAGGAGATCGAACTCCTTGCGCGTCAGGTCGAGGGGAGAGCCGTCGAGGGCCACCCGTCGGCGGGCCGTGTCGACGGTGAGCCCGCCCACCGTGACGACGTCCGGGCGCAGGCCGCCCGTGTCGGAGGCCGCCCGTCGCAGCACAGCGGTCATCCGCGCGATGAGGTGTTCCCCCGAGAAGGGCTTGACGAGGCACTCGTCGGCACCGCTGCCCAGCACCCGCACGGCCTCGCGCTCGTCGCGGCGAGCCGTCACGACGATGACGGGTATGTCCGAGACGCCACGGAGCATCCTGAGCATCTCCAGGCCGTCGACGTCGGGCAGGCCGGGGTCGAGCACCATCACGTCGAACGGCTCGTCCAGGACGGCCCGCAGCGCGCCCAGAGCCGTTCCGCAGTGCCACACGGTGTACGAGGCGTCGGAGAGGCACCTGTGGAGGGCGGAGCGAACGGGCGGGTCGTCGACGACGAGAAGCACCTTTGCCATGCGTGCACCGTACGCGACACACATATGTGTGGAGGATGTCGGGGCCCCTGCCGAACAGGCCGGAAGACATGGCATCTTCCATCGGGCCGGTCATGAGAGGAGAGCAGCCGGCCCGGTGCCACATCGAGCACCTGTCCGGTTAAGGGCCTTTAAGGCATGGGAAAGCCGACGTTAAGCCCACTCGCGGACATGACCTCGTACGATGCCATGTGTAGCGGTCGGCGATGCCGGAGGTCTCGTCGACGACGGGTATCGGCACGTCCGGTCGGTGCGGGAACGGCGGTGGGGTCCGATCCGCTACGGCGTCGGGACGGTCGCGGTGTAGAAGACGGAGGATCCCTGCTTGGAGCGGCGTGCGTGCCCCTTGGCGACGAGGTTCTCCAGGGAGGTACGCACTACGGTCGTCTGGATGTGCCGGTCCGGGAGCTGCCCGCTGAGGGCGGTCGTCACCTCGGACGCGGAACAAGGAGTGCTGCTCAGAGTGAGGTGATCACGGATCAGTTCGACGAGCGTGGTCTTTGCGGCGCCGGAATTCTTCGCGGCCTTCTGCCGGGGGACCTGGCGGTCGGATGCCGAAGTGCCGGCCTGGAGTGCCTGCTGAAGCTTGACCAGAACGCCGTGGTCGTGCATCAGCTCGTCGAGTTCGGCCGTGAGACGGGCGAGCTCTCCGCGAATGCGCTCCTGCTCCGCCGCATTGTGCTCGAGATCATCGGCGACCTTGCTGCTGTACGCGGACGTAAGTTCCGTTTCTCCCGGCATGACTCTCTCTTTTGGTCCGTCCCTGTTCCCTCAGCGCTGTTCGCCTTCCCTGGAGGGGCGCGTGGCGCATTGTCGGCTGGCTGCGTAAGCCGACGCCTACTGTAGGGCATCGCCCACACATACTCTGATTCTTGGCAGCGGCCTGCGGGGGCGCCGCTATTGGCCATGCGCCCAATTCGCGCTCAGGGGGAATTGAGCCGAGAATAGAGAGGACCGCTTTCCGGGGAATCAAGGGGAAGCGGGCATCGGGTCGCCGGCCGCCGTCGGTCAGCGACGGGCGGCCAGTACTCGCGAGGTCTCGGCGGTATCCCCCTGGCGCATGTCTCTGGACGGGCGAATCCGTCAGAACATATGGCATGCAGAGAGCATCCTTAAAGAAGTCCTAAGTCGGCATGCGAACACATGTGTAACTGCCCTTCCTGTGTTTCCATGTGACGGCGGCACAGGGCACATGGCATGGCCTATGGCAGGCAGGTGACGACTCGGCTCGTTGGGATGCCGGGACACGCGGGCAGGAAGCCTGTCGCCCCGTGCCCGGCTTCGGAGACGAAACGGCAGTCCACGGACGGGGCGACAGGCGGGATGAGATCAGCGGTGAACTTCGAGAACAGCCCTGCGACGCTGTCCCCCCGAGGGGCGGTGGGGCACATGGCCCGGCCTCACGAGGAAATGGTGGACCTGCTTCCCGACGCCGTGCTGCTCGTCGACGACAACGGGACCATCGTCAGGGCGAACCCGGCGGCGGCCGCCCTGCTCGGATACGAGCGGCACACGGTCGAGGGGCGCGGAGTGCTGGACTTCCTGCCGTCCTTCGACTGGAACCTGACCCGCCCGCCGGCGATCTCCGAGTTCTCGAAAGGCCCACGCGCGGCTCGGCTCCGGACCATGGCCCGGGCGGCCGACGGCCGGAGCTTCACCGCCGAGATCAGCACCGTACGGCTGGACCGGCACACCACCCACGAGAGCATCCCCTACGGCTCCTCCCTGGCGATCTCCCTGAGGGACGTGACGCCGGACGAGGACGCCCGGGCGGCCCTGTCGCGCTCCCTCCTGCTGGCCGAGGCGGCGCTCCGCACCGGGGGTGAGGCGCTGATCGGGACCGACACCGAGGGCAGGATCGACCTGGTCAACCCGGCGGCGGCCCGGCTCCTCGGCGCAAAGGCTTCCGAGCTCGGGGGACGCGAACTCGGATCCGTGCTCACGTTCCTCGGGTACGACGGCGAGCCCCTCGACGCAGAGGACGCCCCGGCGACCGAAGTGCTGCGGACGGGGCGCGCGAGCCGGCGCTCCACGCGGGAGTTGAGGACCCCCGACGGCACCCGTCTGACGGCGGATGTCGCCATCCGTCCCGTCATCGTGGAGGGACGGAGTGTCGGCACGGTGGTCGCCCTCGCCGACCGCCGCCCCTTCGAGCGGCTCGCCGACGAGTACGTCGCCGCGCAGACCCGCTGCCTGCGCGACCACAAGGCCGAAGTCGAGCGGCAACGGGCACGAGCCGAACGGGCCGTGGACCACATCCGCGAACTCACCGAGCTCCTTTCGGGCCCCGTGATGAACGCACTGCACCACCTGTACGCCGAGACGAGCCGGCTCGCGGACGACAGCTCCCGCCCCCTGTGGCCCGAGGCGACCGCAGGCCTCGAAGCCCTGGCGCAGGACGTGCGCATGACGATGGCCCTCATGAACCACGGGTCCCAGCCGTACCACGACGACGGCATTCCGGTGCGGCCACAGCGGCGCACCGTGCTCATCGACGACCTGGTGCAGGCGGGGGTGCGGGCCGCAGCGGCCTTCGCGGGGCCGAGCCGCGTGCAGTTCTCGGTCCACGCGCCGAAGCTCCTCGTCCACGTGGACCCCGAGGAGATGACGACCGCCGTCGGCCGGCTGATCGCCGACGTCATCCACACCGACGACGAAGACGCGGCCGACCTCGGTCCGCACCACGTCTTCGTCGAGGCCCTCCAGCACCGCAGCGTTCTGCGCATCGAGGTGCGCGGCCCGTACGACGGCGGCGTCCAGGAGCACGTCGACATCGTCCAGGGCATTGCCACCGCCCACGGCGGAACGCTACGCATGCGTCGGGCGCCGGGTGTCGGCGGCAGCTCCTACGTCCTGGAGCTGCCCGCGGTCGTCCAGGACGAGGCCGGCGGCGCCGACGGGACGCCCGCGGCCGCGGACGGGCTCCGGCCCACGGGCCGCCATCGCGCCCCGACGGCCTAGCTGACACGGAAGATGAGGGACGAGCCGAGGCACGGCGCGGACGGCCGGACGGGGGAGACCATGCCATCCGCGCCGTGCGAAGCGCGTGCCGGGTGACGCCCTGCCCTGGAGCGCGGAGCGAGGGGCAGAGCGGAGGCGTCCGGTGATACCGGCGATCTCGGGCACGCAACGGCAGTATGACACAGGGGTACCCGTCATATGCCATACAACGCGGCGCGGCTGACGTGCCCTCACCTTCTGGCATGGCGGCAGGAACGACACGGGGCAACAGTACGGGCCACGAGCGGCACGCCCCTCGAAGTCGAGCGCGGCCCGGGCGCACGAAGAACAAGGCCCCACCACACCGCATCACCCCTGCCTCATCCCCGCCTGATCACGACCTCAAAGAACCCTTAAGAAGCACCTTCCGACCTCGCCTCGCCTCACACATGCCATCACCGGATGGTTAGGTGTTCCGAGGCCCACCGCACGCCCGGCAGGCCCCTCGCCCTCCCCACCGCGCAGGCTCGGGTGTCCCGCACGCCCCGGCACCCACCGCACCTGCCGGTTCCAAGGCCCGGAAAGGAAACGTCGCCATGGTCCCGACCCTCCCCGGAGGCGCTATGCGCCTCGCGGCCGTACTCGACGCCCTCCCCGACGGCCTCGTGCTCGTCCACCGCAACGGCACGGTCGTCAACGCCAACACCAGCGCCCTCGCGATGTTCGAGGCGCCGGGCACCACGCTCCTCGGACGCGGCCTGGTAGACCTGCTGCCGACGCTGGACCCTCGCCCGTTTCCGGACGCCCTTCGCAACCGGGGCCCGGCGGGCGAGTGGCGCCGGACCGCACCCGTACGGACGATCGCCCGGCGAACGAACGGCGACAGGTTCCCGGTGGAGGTGTCGGAATCCGTCCTGGCCAGGCCCGAGGCGTACGACGCGGACACCCACCACACGGGCGGCGAGCTGCTGATGCTGATCGTCCGCGACCTCACCGGCACCCTCGACGCAGCTGCCGAGCCGGCCCGTTCACAACGACAGACCGAGATGATCCTCCGGGCCGTCTCCGAGGGCGTGGTGGGCACGGACGCCCAAGGCCGGGTCGTCCTCGTGAACCCCGCCTTCACCGAGATTCTCGGCTATCGCGCAACGGAACTCGAAGGCGTCGAGCTGCATCCGCTGATCGTGTGCCGGCGCGCTGACGGCAGCCCGTTCCCGTTCGCGGAGTCCCCGCTGGCGGACACCCTCAGATCAGGCCGGAAGCACCGCGTGCGGGGCCAGGTGCTGTGGTCCAAAGCGGGGGACCGCATTCCCGTGGACCTCACCACCGCGCCCGTACGAGACGGAGACCAGCTCGTCGGCGCCATCATGACCTTCACCGACCGCAGGCCCTACGAGGAGCTGATCGCACGCCACGAGGCCGAGCTCGAGGAGCGGGCCCAGCGGTACGCAACCCTCGCCCGCCAGTACGCCGAACTGACCGGCGCGCACACCGAGGCCGGAGTACACCGCGTGCCCCGGCCGGACGCGAACCCTCGGCTCACCGCGACCGGGCAGCAGTCCCGGCGGCGGGAATCAGCGGCGACCACCGTGACCCGGCATCCCACCACCTTGGGCACCATCGTGAACGCCGGCATAGACAAGGCCTCCGCGCTCACCGGCCCGCACCGGACGCAGTTCGCCGTGCACGCCCCGCCCGTCGTCGTCGCCCTCGATCCCGCGCATGCGTCGACCGCCCTGGCCCACCTGATCGCGGACGCCTCCGGAGTCACCACCGCGGGCTCGGCCCTTCCGCAGGACCGTGGTGCGCTCCGAGGGGACACCACCGTCATCATCACGGCGGCGCTCCGCGGCGACCACCTGAGCATCGAGATAGCCGGCCCGCGGGCCGCGAACGACCCCGCCCACCTCGTGGTCGCGCGCAGGATCATCGACGCCCACGACGGAGCCCTCACCGTGCGGGAACACCCCGGGGATTCCGGCCTCACCTATGTCATCCGGATCCCCCACGGCCTCACGCCCCAGCCTGCTCCCGCAGCCCCGTACCTCGCGCACTCCCGCCCCGCGCAGGCCGAACGGACCCCGGTCGGCGGTTCCTGGATCATCGGCGCCGCGGTCGGCGCGCACCGCGACCGGACGGCCGCCCGTTCCCGCCCGTACGCCCTGCCGGCCGAGTCCGCCTCCCGAGCGCGCAGCGGTGGCGACGAGACGGCCGAGCAGCGCATCGTCGATCTCCTGGCAAGGATCAGGGGTCAGTCCGCCTGAACGACGTACTCGCGTTCGCCCCGAGTCGACGGTGCCGGGCCACGGACTTCTCCGCAGGCCCGGCGCCACGGGTCAGTCCTTCGCTTCGTTGGGGTACACCTTGGTGACCTTGCCGGCGGCGTCGGCTTCGATGCGGCCGCCCTGGCTGTAGCTGTTGGAGACGTAGACCGACATGTGCTTCGGGTCGCCGAAGGTCGGGTCGTCGCCCGTGACGAGCAGATAGCGCGACGAGATGTCCTTGACGTTCAACTCCTTGTCCGCCCGCTTCAAGAGGGCCGGAAGGACGTCCCAGTTGAACGCGTCCACGCTGAACGGGCTGTCCATGGGGCCGACGCTGCCGCTGATGATCCCCTTTTCGGCGCCGGTCCCGGGACGGTAGGTCCAGGTGTCGTAGCGGCTCTTGCTGCCCTTGACCATGACTTGGGCCGAGACGTATTCCGGATAGACCGTGAGGTCGCACACCTGGTTCGTGCCCGTGGCCTCCTTCAGCGCCTTCAACGCCGTGCGGATGCCGTCCGGGGTCAGCAGGTTCCGCGTGGGTTCTCCACTGTCGTCACCACCGGTGTTCTCGGGTGCGTCCGCCGCATGCGAGGGGCCGGATGCGGGAGTGCGGGAGCTGGAGGTGTTCGGGCCGGGGGTCCGGGCGCCCTGGTCCTCGGAACCGCCGAAGCCGTGGACGATCTGCCACGCGAGGAGGCCTGCCAGCACCGTCGCGGCGACGGAGGAGCCGACGGCGATCCCTCGGACACGGCGCCGGGCTTGCTCGGCGTGCCCTCGCTCGTGGGACCCGGGCTGAGTGAGGGGCGGTACGGCGTCCCACGGGCCCCGGCCCGGTCCGGAGTGTGCGGTGGGGCCGGCCGGATAGGGCGTCGCCCCGGCGGAGGGGTGGGGCGTCCCTTCGGACGGCCAAGGCGTCGCCGGGCCGAAGCCGGGCGCGGGCGGGGTCGCCGACGCCGGTGCGGTGGCCGAGGCGGGCGGCACGAGGTGGTAGGAGGTGGGCGTGGTGGCGTCCGGGACCGTGCCGAGGGGCGTGCCCTGGGCGGCTGCGGCGAGGAGCGCGTCCAGCGCGGCGGCGTCGGGCCGCGCCGTGGGGTCCTTCACCAGGGCGGCGGACAGCGTTGTGGCGAGCACTCCCGCTCGGCGAGGCGGCGGCAGCGGCTCACTGAGGACCGCTGCCAGGGTGGCCAGCGTGGATCCCCTGCGCAGCGGGTGGGCGCCTTCCACGGCGACGTACAGGAGCATCGCGAGTGACCACAGGTCCGACGCGGGACCGCCCTCGTCGCCGGAAATGCGCTCAGGAGCCATGTAGTCGGGGGTGCCGATGATGGAGCCGGTCGCGGTCAGTGCGGTCGACTCCCGGATGGCGGCGATGCCGAAGTCGGTGAGCACGGGACGGCCGTCGGGCCGCAGCAGCACGTTGGCCGGCTTCACGTCCCGGTGCTGGACGCCGGCGTCGTGCGCGGCCCGCAAGGCGCTGAGCAGTTCGCGTCCGAGTCTGGCAGCGGCGACGGGTTCCATCGGCCCGATCGCCAACTGGTCCGCGAGCGAGCCGCCGGTCACCAGTTCCATGACGAGCCAGGGATAACTGTCCTCGCCGGCGTCCACGATGTGGTGAATGGTCACGACACCGGGGTGCTCGACCCGAGCGAGCGCCTGTGCCTCGCGCAGCACCCGGTCGCGCAGCATACGAGCCGCCTGCGGGTCGTACTCGGCGAGCCCCGGGTCGGGCGGGCGCACCTCCTTCAGGGCCACGGCCCGGTCGAGCACGATGTCCCTCGCACGCCACACCGTGCCCATCCCACCGCCGCCGAGCCGATCCTGAAGCTCGAAGCGGCCGTCGATCACCCGTCTGCCGGGGTCCCCGTCGTTCATGGGCGGGAGCCTACGGGGCGCCGCTGACACACCGCAGAGCGGGTCGCGGATTGCGCCTCCGGTTCTGCCCTGTCGACGCGGTGCCGCAGGAAGGGCGAGGGACGGCCCACGCCCTCGTCGCGGACGTCGAAGCCCTGAGCGGGCACCTGGACCGCCGCGGCTGGGGGACGCGGGTTTCGCGCGGACGCCAGGGGTGAGACGCGTGACGAGGCCGTCCCGGGCCCGGGACGCGGTGGCGTACGGAGGAGGAGCGGACGATGAAGGTTTCCGACCACGTGCTGGAGAGGCTGCGTGACTGGGAGGTGGAGTACGTCTTCGCCTACCCGGGTGACGGCATCAACGGCCTGCTGGCCGCCTGGGGACGCGCCGAGGACCGGCCCCGTTTCGTCCAGGCGCGGCACGAGGAGATGGCTGCGTTCGAGGCCGTCGGGTACGCGAAGTTCTCCGGGCGGACCGGGGTGTGCGCGGCGACGTCGGGGCCGGGGGCGATCCATCTGCTGAACGGCTTGTACGACGCGAAGCTCGACCACGTGCCCGTGGTGGCGATCGTCGGTCAGACCGACCGCAGCGCCATGGGCGGCTCGTACCAGCAGGAGGTCGACCTGGCCGCCCTCTACAAGGACGTGGCCTCGGAGTTCTGCGAAGTGGTCACCGTCCCCGCGCAGCTGCCGAACGTGCTGGACCGGGCGATGCGGGTGGCCACCACCCGGCGCACCGTCACGGCGGTGATCATCCCGGCGGACGTGCAGGAGTTGGACCACGAGCCGCCGGAGCACGCGTTCAAGCAGGTCCCCTCCAGCCTCGGCGCGCCCCGCTCCGTACCGGTGCCCGCCGAAGAGGAGCTGGCGAGGGCCGCGGAGGTCCTCAACGCCGGCGAGAAGGTGGCCATGCTGATCGGGCAGGGTGCCCGCCACGCCCGCCCCGAGGTCGAACAGGTCGCCGAGCTGCTCGGCGCGGGCGTGGCCAAGGCCCTGCTCGGCAAGGACGCGCTGCCCGACACGCTGCCCTACGTCACCGGAGCGATCGGCCTGCTCGGCACCCGCCCCTCGTACGAGATGATGCGGGACTGCGACACGCTGCTCGTGGTGGGCTCCAGCTTCCCGTACACCCAGTTCCTGCCCCGGTTCGGCCGGGCCAGGGCGGTGCAGATCGACATCGACCCGTCCCTTGTGGGCCTGCGCTACCCCTTCGAGGTCAACCTGGTCGGCGACGCCGGAGAAACCCTGCGCCGCCTGCTGCCGATGCTGGAACCGAGGACGGACGGCACGTGGCGCAAGACGATCGAGGACAACGCGGCCCGCTGGTGGGACGTGATGGAGCGCCGCGCCGAGGTGCCCGCCGACCCGGTCAACCCCGAGCACGTCGTCCACGCCCTGGACGCGCTGCTGCCCGAGGACGCGATCGTGGCCGCGGACTCCGGGTCGGCGGCGAACTGGTACGCCCGCCACCTGCGGATGCGCGGGGACATGCGGGGCTCGCTGTCCGGCACCCTGGCGACGATGGGACCGGGCGTGCCGTACGTGATCGGCGCGAAGTTCGCGCACCCGGACCGGCCGGGGATCGCGATCGTCGGCGACGGCGCCATGCAGATGAACGGTCTCGCGGAGCTGATCACCGCCGCGAAGTACTACGAGGAGTGGGCCGACCCGCGTCTCGTGGTCGCGGTGCTCAACAACCGGGACCTCAACCAGGTCACGTGGGAGATGCGCGCCCTGCAGGGAGCGCCCCGGTTCGACGCCTCGCAGGCCCTGCCCGACGTGCCCTACGCCGACGTCGCGCGGTCGTTCGGTCTCGGCGGGGTGCGGGTGGAGCGCCCGGAGGACGTCGAGCCGGCGTGGCGTCAGGCACTGGCGGCGGACCGGCCGTTCGTCATCGACTTCCGCACGGACCCGGCCGTGCCCCCGATCCCGCCGCACGCCGACTGGGACCAGATCAAGTCGGCGGCCCGCTCGGTCCTCAAGGGAGACAGCGACCGGACGTCGGTCGTCCGGCAGGGCGTGAAAGCGAAGATCCAGGAGTTCCTGCCCGGCGGCGGAAAGGACTGACCGACGGGCACGGGCGGACACGTCGACCTCGCCGCCCTGGACCGGGCCCCGCGCGACGAGTCGGACGCCGAGGTCCGCCTCGACCGGGGCAGCCGCGCTACCTGCGCGACCGACGGGTCCAACACAGTCAGGGGTCCCTACCGGCGTGGTCGGCAAGAAGGTGGTGGGCGGGGCGATGGCGCGCCGACCAGGACTTGTCCGCCCACGTGGCCCACCAGCCATGGCCGACCGAACCGCTGCCGGAAGAACTCGCCCGGGAGTTCGTCCTCCTCCCGGCCGTGCGGCGCGGGGACGGATGCCCTCCTGTCACGGCCAAGGCCGTTTGCCACACGAGATCGCGGAAAGCCGGACGGATATGGACGATGTGGAAGCCATCCAGCGGACCGTCGTGATCAGTGGGGCCAGCGGCGGCATCGGCCGCGCCTGCGCGGTGGCGTTCGCCGCCCGCGGCGACCGTCTGGCGCTGATCGCTCGCGGCCGTGCCGGTCTCGACGGCGCGGCCCGCGATGCCGAGCGCGCGGGCGCCGCCGACGTGATCACCGTCGAGGCGGACGTCGCCGACGCGCGGGCAGTGGAGCAGGCCGCCGAACGTATCGAAGAGGAGCTGGGCCCGATCGACGTTTGGGTCAACGACGCGTTCGCCTCGGTCTTCGCTCCCTTCACCGAGATCGACCCGGAAGAGTTCCTCCGCGTCACCGAGGTCAGCTACCTCGGCTACGTCTACGCGACCCGGGCCGCCCTCCAGCGGATGCTGCCGCGTGACGCGGGAGTGATCGTGCAGGTCGGCTCGGCGATCGCCTACCGCGGGATACCACTGCAGACCGCCTACAGCGGCGCCAAGCACGCCATCCAGGGCTGGCACGAGGCGCTGCGCTGCGAACTGCTGGCCTCCGGCACCCGGGTGCGCACCACGATGGTGCAGATGCCCGCGGTGAACACGCCGCAGTTCGACTGGGTGCGTTCCCGTCTCGCGGAAGGGGCGCAGCCGGTCCCGCCGATCTACCAGCCCGAGGTGGCCGCCCGCGCCGTGGTGTACGCGGCCGACCACCCCCGGCGCCGGGAGTACCGGGTCGGTGGCAGCACGGTGGCGACGCTGCTGGCGAACGCCGTCGTGCCCGCGCTGCTGGACCGCTACCTCGCACGGACCGGCTTCGACGCCCAGCAGGACGGACGGCGGCGCCCTTCAGGGGGCCCGGACAACCTGTTCTCCCCGGCCGACGCGGACAAGGACTTCGGAGCGCACGGCCGCTTCGACGACCGGGCGCGCCGACGCAGCCGCCAGCAGCAGGCCACCCATGCCCTCGGGGCGTGCGCAGGACGGATCGCGGCGGCCCTGTCCGCACCGCGTGCCGGCCGCCCGCCACGGAGGCTGCGAACACCCGAACGACCGCAGTTCAGGAAGGTGTGACGATGAACCGAGGACTGAGCGTCGTGCCGCGGCAGTGGTACGGGCGCGGGCAGCGTGTCGTGCCGGTCGCGGACACGGTTCCCGTGCCCCCCGACCCCGACATCGCGCCGGTGCCCCCGCCCGGGCCGCCGCGGCCCCCGGGCCCACCGGACCCGGTCGCGCCGCCGGTGCCGCCCGGCGGTCCGGATCCCGCACCGCCGGTCCCCAAGCCCGAACCGCCCGGCCCCGGACCGTCCGACCCCGAACCGGTCCCGCCCGGGCCGCCGGACCCAGGTGCGCCCCCACCGGAGCCGCCGCATCGCGGTTCGCCACGTCCCGGGGACTCCGGCGCGCCGGAGTCTCCCAACTGACAGCCGTCGACGAGGTCCTCGCCCTGATCGACTTCGGGTGCCTCGAGTTCGGCGCGGGTCGTACGCATGAAGAGTCGGACCATGGGCAGGCGCCGGGCGAACGTCGCCGTCCGGCCTTCCCCCCTCCGGGTGGCGGCGTTCCCGGCCTGCTCGGCCCGGAACGCCGTCGCCCGACTCCCGCCCGGGGTGTCACACCTCTATCGACTTCTGCCAGCCACACGCGGCCCCGGCCATGGTGTCCAGACCTTGAGAAAGTCCGCGGCCGTGAGGGTGGGCGCCCAGCCGAGTTCCGCGCGGGCCGGGCCCGAGTCATGGTTCGGCCACAGGCTCGTCGATGCACCGCCCGGTGAACAAAAAGGGGTGGTCTGACGCATCACGTCATGCTCCTCTCCACGGAGTCCGCCATCCCGTGTCGGCGCGGCGGGTGGTTCCGCATACGTCCGCCGGGCCTTCCTCATGCTCTCGGTCCGGTGGCCATCGGGTCTGTTCATGGTCTGCCTCCCACTGGTGTCCGGGGGCTGCCGACGGGCGGGTCCGGAGCGCTCGCTCCGTCTCACCACCCGAGCCGCCCGTCGGAACGGCGGCTACCCCGCCGGGGCCGTGCATACGAGCCGGGTCGCCGCTACGTCCCCTCCTCGGGTTGTCGCCGTCGGATCCTCCTCGGCTCTGTCGGCCGCGGTGTCCACGTGCATGGCGGCCTCCTCGGCGGAAGCGGCGCCGACGTCTCGGGCGACGACGCCGCCGCGCCGCCTGCTCGGCGGCACGTCGACAGGGCCGGCCAAGGAGCTGGACGCATCGCCGACGAGGCGACGAGCCGGGACGAGGCGACGAGGCGGGACGAGCCGATGAGCCGGCGCGCAGGCGACCTTGCACCCGAACGGCCTACAGGATCGCGCGGCGCATATGCAGGGTTCGTCCGTTCGGCCCAGGCTGGAACCGAGAGTGTGCCTGCCCAGCGTTCCCCGATTCTGCTGTGTCGGAGGCGTCATGGTCACGATTCTGTTGATTCTGCCGGTCCTGCTCGTGGCGATGCTGTTCGGACTGGACGTCCTCGAGAGCCTCCTGTTCCCCCCACGGGCTGACCCCAGCCCGCCCGAAGGCCCAGACCTCCCGACGTAGGCCAGACCGCCGTCGACGTCAGCGCGACAAGCGTCAGGGTCCTGCGTGAGGAGACCTGAATGGGCGGCCGCTGAGTCAGGGCGGGGGAGCCAGTACCGCGTCCGGCGTGAGCCGCCGCCGCACCAGGTCCTCGGCAACCTCGGCGGGCCGCTGGTGGCGGGCGACCGCGTAGGCCCGCAGACGCTGTCCGGCTTCGGCGGGGGTGATGTGGGCGGTGGCTGCGACCATGCCGGCAGCGATGTCCAGGACACCCTTCACGGAAAGGGCTGCCTGTGTGCGGGTGACGATGTCGTAGGGCCGCAGGGGCTCACGGTTCCACGTCAGCACGGACGTCGTGGTGGTGCTGACGAGCGCCTGGAGGAGGCGTCCGTCCTGGGGCGAGAGCGGAGTGGGGGTCCGGGCGAGGAGGTTGAGCGCGCCGATGGTCTGGCTGCGCAGCTGCAGGGGGAAGCTGTGGGCGGCTGAGAAGCCGGCGGCCCGGGCGAGGGGGGTGAAGACAGGCCAGCGCTGCCCACTTTCCGCCAGGTCGTCGGCGTGAACGGGCTCTCCGGTCGCGTACGCGTCGACGCAGGGGCCTTCGGAGACCTGGGCCTGGAGCACCTCGGTCAGCTCGACACGTTCCTCCGTGACGACGGCCGACTGCAGGCGGCCGCGGGCGTTGGCGAGCATGACGCCGGCCGCGTCCATGCTGGTCAGGTGTACGCAGTGGTCGACCAGGCGGCGCAGGAGCGTGATGGGATCCACGTCGTCGGCGACGGTGTCGGTGAGGCTGACGAACGCCTCGGTGATCGCCTGCTCGCGGTTCATGTCTGTCGTCACCGTCTTCTTCGCTCCGGTCCGGCCCCGCGGGGAGAACCTAGTCATCGAACCTGACCCTTCCGGCAAGGACGTCACGCGCCGCCTCGGTGACGCTCTGCCCCCGGCTGAAGGCGTGAGCCCGCAGGCGGGCCAGGGCGTGCTGCGGGTTCAGACCGAGGAACACCATGATCATGCCGGTGGCCTGGTGGACCTCCTCATGGTCGCTTTCGGCCGCGTCCAGCCAGGCTGCCTCGCCACCCGGCGCTTCCTCGGCCTGGAGGGCCAGCAGCGCGGTGGTGATCGCGTCGGCGGCCGGGAAGGCGAAGGAACGGTCCCGTTCGGAGAGCGGACCGGGGCGGTTGCGGTAGAGATCGAGCGTCCCCACCGCCAGGCCGGCCAACGCAAGGGGGATCGAGAACGCCGCCCGTACTCCGAGTGCGACGGCCTGCTGGGCGAAGACCGGCCAGCGGCGCGCGTCCTTGCCGACCGCCAGATCCTCGGCAAGAACCGGTGCCGTCAACGCAAGAGCACTCTGGCACGGGCCGTCGCCGAGCGTGTACTGGGCTTCGGCGAGCCGTCCCGCAACCGGATCGCTGGACCACCACAGCATCTGAGCCTCATTGTCCCCGGCCAGCGACACCGAGGCGCCGGTGATGTCGAGCAGGTCAACGCACGCCCGGCACAGCGCCGCCGGAGCGTCGATGGCGGCAGTCCCCGTCATCGAGTCCGCGAGGGCCTGTGACAACCGCTTGAGGTCCTCAACGCCGAATGGCGGACCCGCATCCTCGGGGAAGGCTGCATCGTCATCCCCCACGGCACCTCACCTCCCGCGTGGCCGCCTGCTCTTTCATTCTCGCCCACCCGCTACCCCCTGAACGTCCCGCGACACCGCAGGCACGAGGTTCTTCAGGAGCAGGGGTGCGCGTGGTGACGGGCCTGCCGGATCCCCGCTGCCTGATGTACGAGCGCTCGCGCCCCGAGGACCCGTTGCAGCTGCCGCACCAGTGCTTCGTCGGCAAGGGGGCCGAGGGCGTCGGTTCTGGCGTGGTCGACCGGGGCGGCGCGCAACGCAGCGCCTTCGGGCGGACGCGTCTTCGGCCGGCGGTTGCGGGGAGTGAGGATCACCAGTGTGATCTCCAGCCCGGCTGCCCACCGGTCGATTGCGGCCAGGGCATCCGCAGGAACTGGGTGCGGAGCGCAATCGAGGTCCAGCACCAAAGAGTCCACGCCGCTGCCGATCCCCGCCAGGGCCTGGATCAGGCTCCTCAGGGATGCCGGACCTCCCGTCCGGTCCGTCCGCGCGCACAGCGTCACCACCGCCACGGAACCGTAGAGGTGCACCTGCACGGCGTAGGACTTCACAGGCTCCCCCTTGCGCGGGGTACCAGCCTGAAAGCATCAGGATGCAGCCGAAAGCTGCGTCGCGGGGCACGGTCCGCTCGGGCGGCTCGTGTCCATGTCCGGCGATCAAAGCCACCAGGGCACCACACACATGCCGCAATCCGTACGCAAACGACGGCGGAGCCTCAAGCGACGGAACCACAACGGTCCATCTCCTCCACCATCCCACATTTCGGAAGTGCTTCCTGGATCCCCGGATGAACCGGGCCCGGAAATCGAACGATGGGCACCTGGGGTTACCCCAGCGGAGCATTCTCGCTGTTCAGCAAGGCCGGCCAGGAGCACGATGGCGGCCTGCTGGGCCTGGGCCTGGGCCCCGGGCCTCAGCCAGGGCCCGGCTGAATGCGCCAGGGGCGGGCGGTGGGCGAGAACGCGGTCAGCAGCCCCAGAAGCCTCCAACCGGGACGGCGCGCGGGGCATGGGGTGTCTCACTGCCTACCGCCTCTGGCCGCCAGCAGCCGTTCGAGTGGCCACGTGGTGATCAGCCGGTCCGCGCCCAGGCCGATCCTTGCCGCGCGTGCGTAGCCCGAGCTCTGCCAGTGCAGCTGTTCGGGGGCGTGGGCGTCGGTGTCCACGGCGAAGAGGCAGCCCGCGGCGGCGGCCAACAGCAGCAGATCATCCGGAGGGTCGCGCCGCTCGGGCCTGCAGTTGATCTCCACGGCGGTGCCGGCCTGCGCGCACGCGGCGAACACGGCCTGCGCGTCGAAGCGGGACTGCGGGCGGCCCCGGCCGGTGACGATCCGCCCCGTGCAGTGTCCCAGGACGTCGACGCGCGGGTTGCGCACCGCGGCCACCATACGGGCGGTCATCGGTTCGGGCTCCGAGCGGAGCTTGGAGTGCACGGAGGCCACGACCACGTCGAGCTGGTCGAGCAGCTCTTCCTCCTGGTCGAGGGAGCCGTCGTCGAGGATGTCGCACTCGATGCCGGTGAGAAGTCGGAAATCCGGGCCCATCCGGGAGTTCACGGCGGTCACGGCCGCCAACTGGCGCCTCAGCCGGTCCGGGCTCAGCCCGCGGGCGATCGTCAGTCGTGGCGAGTGGTCGGTCAGAACGGCCCACTGGTGGCCCATCGCAGACCGGGCCGCCTCGGCCATGGCCTCGATCGGGCTGCCCCCGTCCGACCAGTCGGAGTGGACGTGACAGTCTCCGGTGCTCACGGCCGCGAGGTCCCAGCCGGCCCGGGCTTCAGGGCCGGATTCGGCTTCCAGACGGGCGAGATAGTCCGGGACCGCCCCGGCCGATGCCTGGGCGATCACGTCGGCGGTGACCGGTCCCACGCCGCGCAGGCGCACGGCCTGGGCGGCGTCCACCGGACCCGCCGGCAGGTCGCGGACGGCGTCGGCTGCCGTGTGGAAGGCCCGTACCCGGTACGGGGACGCGCCGCGCCACTCGAGGAGGAAGGCGATCTTCCGCAGGGCTTCGTCCGGGTTCATGGCAGCGGCGTTCCGCCGGTGGCGTGGACGATCTCGCCGGTGATGGAGGTGACTTGGCCGGACGCGAGGAGGACGTACGCGGGTGCCGGCTCCGCCGGCTGCGCAGACCGTCCCAGGGGTGACTGCTCGCCGAAACACGTAGGGTCGGGCATCGTCGCGGGGTTGAGGGGTGTCCAGACCGGTACAGGCGCGACGACTATGACCCGGATACCGCGCTCGGCGAGCATCCGCACCAGGTTGTGGGCGAAGGAGATGATCGCAGACTTGATCACGGCGAAGTCGAGGAGGTGCGGGGTGGGCTGGTAACCCCGCACGGAAGCGGTGCTGATCGCCGAGGCGCCGGCGAGCTGCCGGGCGAGCTCGAAGCCGATCCCACGGGACACGCCGGTCACTACCGTGAGCTCTCGGTCCTCAGTCACGTTCCGCGCCTACCCGTCCTGGGCAAACCATGTACAGGCGTCTGCGTCGCCTTCAGCGGCGCATGGCGTGGCTGGCCCGCGAGACCTCGCCCCAAGCCGCAGACGGCCTGCACCGCTGCCTCGTCTTCTCCGGATGAAGGGCCCGCCAGGCGGGCCGCCCGGCTGAGGCTCTGCGGGGGCCAGCCATGCAGTGACGTCTGCCTGGGCGTGGTGTGCGGGACACAGACGGCCACCACGGAACGCACGACCGTCGGCTCGTACGGTCTCTCGCCGCGGTTTCAAGTGGTCGCTCGGACGTCGAAGAGGTTCTCCAGGCCGGCCATCTCCAGCAAGCGCTGGAACTGGTCGGGCAGGGGACCGCCCAAGACCAGGCGGCGTCTGTTGCGCAGCCAGATCAGGAGGTTCAGCAGGGAGGAGTCGGCGAATTCGACGTGTGTGACGTCGATGAGCAGCACGTCGGCCATGGAGGCGGCGGGTTCGGCGCACGCGTCGGCGACCAAGGCGACGGTGTCCATGTCGAACTCGCCGGTGCACACGATCGTGCACTCTCCGTCCACGACGGGCAGAGCCGAAACCGTAGTCGTCGTTTCCATACCCGTCTCCCTTCCGGGCTGAGGAACCGAGCCGAACCAGCTGTTTCCGCAGGTGGCAGGACGACACCGGCCGGGGCAGCAAACCTGACCTGACAACGACGCTACGCCCCCTGCCCTCCCAACGAAACCGCTCCCTAAACGAAGCCTGGACCGGCCGCCAGGGGGTAGTCGCCGGTCAGCCGCTTCGGCGAAACGGAGGTCCCGAAATGCGCGGGCACACCGACGGCCGAGAACTCCACCAGGTGGGGACCGGCAGGCGTCAGCTCACGAACAAGGAGTTCACCGCCTTGATGG
This sequence comes from Streptomyces sp. NPDC096079, assembly GCF_040303145.1. NCBI lineage: Bacteria > Bacillati > Actinomycetota > Actinomycetes > Kitasatosporales > Streptomycetaceae > Streptomyces > Streptomyces sp. NPDC096079. The sequence goes on along the minus strand of NZ_JBEOST010000022.1, from coordinate 66,776 downwards.
AAGAGGCCCGTGCCGAAGCGCGGCGTCACCGCGTGGGGTGTCCGCCGACGAGAGAGCGCGACTTCACGCTCCGTACGCAGCACGCCGAATTCGGGGCGGCGGCACATTGACCAGCCAGCTGGGAGCGGGCACGGGGGTTCGGACGCCCATCGAGGACCTGGTACGAGACGCCGAGCGCCGGATCCACGACGGAACCTGGGTCCCGACCCCCGGTGACCGCACCGTCGCCCAGAAGGCCGCCGCAGGCCTGCTCGCCGCCGTCCGAGCCCCCCTGTCCCAGGAGGCCCTGCCGGAGGTCGACCGGTTGGCCCGCCTCCGTGAAGCACTCGCGGCTCTGGCCTTGGCCCTCGCGCACGTTCATGGGCGTCTGGCTTGGTTCCTCGGCGCGGCGGTCACCGCACTCGCCCCGATCCTCCAATGGCGCGCCCTGCCCGTCGACGACGGCCCCCCACTTCGGCGCCGTCCAGCCGACCCTGCAGCAGTTCACGGAAGCCGAGGACGCGGTCCGTCGGCTGCAGATCATCCTCGCCCGCATGGCCACTGCCTGACGCCCGCTACGTACAGGGGGGACTAGCGAGAGGACTCCGTCGACCACCGCGACCGGGTGCTGCTCGCCGTCCCCGCAGCCATGACTGGGACCACCGCCGGCCCAGTACGAACCGGACGACCTCGGCGCCGCCATGAGGCCCACCGTGTCCCTGCCTATCGACGCCGCCCGGTTGACGGAGGCCATGAGCCAGGAGGCCGCCGGGCAGGCTGCTCAGAACGTCAACGCCAACGTCTGCGAGGTCACCGCACCGGTCGGAGTTCTTCGGCATGGGAGTACGGCTGCTGCTGTTGCAACGCGGGTTCTGGCTCAGGTTCCGTGGTGCGGCCACGTTGAGTGAGCGGATCACCTCGCGGTTGGCCGATCCTTAGGGAGAGAACGAACCTCGGGTTAGATGTCATCTCATTTGGCGGCTACGTGTGGGGAATCCGCGACAAGTTGAGCCATCTCGCGCAGGCGGTGCCAGTACTCAGGGGCGTCCGCTTCGCCAAGCACAGGTATGACCCGGTCCAGGCGGGTGATGCAGCGAAGCAGAATGCTTCGACCCCGCGCTTCGAGCTCGCCATCGTTCTTGATCCACGTGAAAACACAGCCTGCGGTGTCCGAGTCCAGCATCACCAGGTCGAAGCCGGCCCGGTCCGCTCCGGCCAGCTTGGGAGGAAACGGCAGCTCCATGAACCCTTGGTACAGGCGTGATACGGCCTCAACCGCAGTCTCTTCGCTCACGCGGACCATCATGGCGCAGCTTTCACAACGCCTGGAGTCGCCTTGAGACTGCGGTAGCAGATGAGCGTGCAGGTGATGTTGGTGAAGGCGAGGACGTGGTCGGCTTTGCGTTCGTAGCGTCGGTGGAGGCGTCGGCAGCCGGCGAGCCAGGCCATGGTGCGTTCGATGGTCCAGCGGTGACGGCCCAGCCGTTGCGAGGACTCGATGCCCTTGCGGGCGATGCGGTGGGTGATGCCCCGTTCACGTAACTATCGCCGCAGATAAGAGTAGTCGTAGACCTTGTCGGCGTGGAGCTCGCCCGGCTTGCGTCGCCGGGGCCCGCGGCGGGAGCGGATCGGCGGTATGCCTTTCACCAGCGGGATCAGGGCCTGACTGTCGTGGAGGTTCGCCGCCGAGATCCCGACAGAGATGGGCAGACCGGTCCGCTCGGTGATCAGGTGGATCTTCGAGCCGTATTTTCCCCGGTCGACAGGATGTGGACCTGCCAGGTCCCCCTTTTCGGGGCCTGCATGTTCACCGAGTCGATCGCGCAGCGGGACCAGTCCAGCTCGCCTCGGGATGCGAGCTCGTCGAGGACCAGGCGGTAGAGCTTGGCCCACCGTCTGGCCTTCGTCCACTCCGAGAAGCGCCGGTGGGCTGTCGCTCCCGATGGTCCGAACGACGCGGAGGGCAGCTGCTGCCACGTGCAGCCCGATGTGGCCACGAACACGATCGCGGCCAGCACCTCTCGGTCACCATGCCGGCGCCGACCACCACCCTGGGGCCGCGAAGTGGCCTCCGGCACCACCCGCTGGAACAACTCCCACAACTCGTCAGGCACCAGCCGCTCAACAATCCCCACCACAGACCGCAGCCTACCGATCCAGCCAAATGAGGTGAGCACTTAGGGATCGAGAGCTTCTCCTGCCGGCCCGGCATCGAGGGCGCCCACGAGAAGGGCGGCGTCGAGGGCCGGATCGGCTACTTCCGCCGCAACCACTTCGCGCCGGTTCCTTCTCTGAGCTACGGGTTGGTTCCTTCCGAATGAGCTGTCGGGCTCAGCCATACCGGCAGGGAGCCAGCACCGACCCAATGATCGTCAGCACATCTTCCCGATCTTCATTGCTCGCACCCGCTCGCCGGCCCGCGGCCGGACGGCAGAGGACCCCGCCCGCGCCGGTGACCTGATCCCCGGGGATCGGCTCAACGACTATCGCTGACCACGGAACAGGCTCCGGCCGGCGGAGTCGCCCGCGCCCGCCAGCTCAGGGGCTGCTGTTCGGCTCGGGCTCGGGCTGCCGCCCGGCGGCTGGAGCCGGTTCCAGTCTCGATGAGGTTGCCGCCGAACGTGAGGCCGTCGTTCGGATCGACCACTTTCCGCAGCCAGAACACACAGAGGGCCGGTCTGTGAGGGTAGGCGCCGCGGTTGGCCATGGTGTCCTCCACATCACCTTGGCGCTCAGCCAGACAACCGGCGGCAGGACGCCCGTTGTTCGGTTACATGGGGAACGAGAGCAGACGCACCGTGCCGGCCGGCCAGTCCTCATTCCCGTGCAGCGGCGTCCACATGCTTTGCAGCGGCATGATCACGGGGCCATGGTGCTGTTCGACATGGACCTCCTGGTTCAGAACTCGCCAGCCGAGTCGCTGGTAGAGGGGAACGAGCGGTGGCCGGCAGAAGAGAAGCCCGTACTGGGGGCCCATCGTCTGGGCGTACTCGAGGGCAGCCGCCAGGACCTGGCGTGCGAGCCCGCGCCCGCGCACGTCTGGCGCGACGGCCACCCCGCCGACACCCACCACCTCGGTCTCAACGGCTCCGATTGACACGGGCAATCTGAGCAGTCCTGCATGCGCCACGAGCCGACCGCTCAGCTTGATGCCGAAATGATCTTCCTTGGGCAGCCAGGTCAAGCCGGTGTCAACGACGCTGAAGGGATCCGCGCTGTCACCGAGGATTTCAGTCTGCTCGGTCTTCGTGTATCGCATGAGGCGCACCGCTGTCGGCGATGCGGATGACAAGTGCTCCATTCCAGCATGATCTTGCTTCAGCGGGCCGTTGGCCAACCGCGAAGCTCGAAATGGCCGAACTGGCTGGCCAGTCGTATGTCCGGTCCCGAATGAGCTGGGCCAGGGCTGATGGTTGTCGGGGTTCGAACGTGCCTGCGCGCCGCGGCCGGGGATCCACGAGTGTGTGGACCGGTTGAATCAGCGTGTCACTGCTCTACGGCGCAAGTACAGTACGGGATCACGCCACTGATCCGGGGTCGCGCAAGAGCGTGCCGCCCTCCCGGCCCGATGCCGAGGTCGTGTGACCTATGGAGCCGACCGGCCGATGCACCCGCCTCGATCGCCTTATCATCTGCCTGGGGACGCTATGCGGCGTGGAGCGGGGAGTTGGTGGACGTGCGGTTCGTCTGGGTTCACGGAACGGGTGTGCGCCGAGAGCGGCACGATCATCTCTTCGGGCTGGTCAGAGCAGGGCTCGCCGCGCGCTTCCCCCAGGCGGAGATCACTTCCTGCTACTGGGGTGACGACCACGGTGCGACGCTGGCTTCGTCGGGCGCCTCGGTTCCCCCTCCCCGGACGGGGCGGGCGGGCGGCGGTTCCCTGGCCACCGTGCCGCCGACGGAGCTCGCCGTGGCCGAGTGGCAGCTGCTGGTGACAGACCCCCTGTGCGAGCTGCGGTTGCTGCCCGAGCTGGGGACCGACGACGCGGCCCTGGGCATGCCCGGGGTACGGTCCGCGGGCGCCGGGGTCGCTGACCTCATGGCCGGCCTGCCGCGTCGCCCGGCCGACGACGATGAGCTGGGCGAGCTCCTGAAGAGCACCTGTCTGGTCGGGGCGTACGCCGAGACGCTGGATCTCGTCGCGCGCTCGGAGGAGTTCGAAGCGGCATGTGCCGCCGCTTCCCACCAGGCGGAGGCACGTGAGGTGGCGGCTGCGGCGGCCCGCGCCGTCGTCGCGCAACTGCTCGCCGAAGCAGCGGAGTCAGCCCTCTGCACGGGGGACGAACGCGACCGGATCGTCGACATCCTGACGAGCCGTCTCGGCGGCACCGGCCGTGGCGCCGTGGGCCGGGCGGGCGGTGTGCTGCTCCGCCTCGGGATGCGCCTCACGACCCAGCCGGCTCTCAACCACTGGCGAGGACCGCTCACCACCCGTTCAGTTCCCGCCGTCGGCGACATCCTGCGCTACCAGGCACGGGGAGGCCCCCTCAGGGACAGCCTCACCCGGCACATCACGGCTGCGGACGAGCCGACCGTCGTCCTGGGACACAGTCTGGGCGGCATCGCCCTGGTCGACGTCCTGGCCCTCGCCGCGATCCGCCAGGAACCCCTGAGCAACGTGCGGCTCCTCGTGACGATCGGATCCCAAGCGCCGTTCCTCCACGAGCTCGGTGCTCTCACCGGACTTCCGCCCAGTGCGTCGCTGCCGCCTGGCTTTCCGCGCTGGCTCAACATCTATGACCGGGCGGATCTTCTGGCCTACCTGGCCGAGCCGGTCTTCCCCGCGCCGTCCCGGGTGGCCGACCACGAGGTGGTCAGCCGCCAGCCCTTCCCCGTGTGCCACAGTGCCTACTGGAAGCTCGACGCGGTGTACGACCGGATCGCGAAGGAGATCGAGGAGCTCGGGTGACGGGATCGTTCACGCCGCGCGTCGATCTCGTACCGGAGCGCGTCCATGCCCTGGTAGTGGGCGTCGAGACCTACGAGGTGAGCCCCCAGTGGGATCTTCCTGGAGCCGGCCGCGACGCCGTACGGTTCGCGGACTGGCTGACAGGCACCGCCGGAGTCCCCCTGGACAACGTACGGCTTCTGCTGTCCCCGCCCGCCCGGTCGGCTGACGGGCCTTCGGGGCTTCCGTACGCGACCAGGGACGCGACGCGGGAGAACGTGAGCACCGTCATGTTCGACGAACTGCCGCACTGCGAGGGGGACCTCCTGTGGATCTACTGGGCGGGACACGGCTACATCGACACGGGTGACCGCCTGCTGCTTCCCTGCCAGAACGCCACCGCGAACCTGACCCGCCATTTCAACCTCGGCTCGGCACTGCACTGGTGGCGCTCCGATGCCATCAAGCGCGGCCAGTTCCCCTTTCAGATCGCCATCACCGATGCCTGCCGGATCGATGCCGCCGCCCAGCCGGGCCTGAACTTCGGGACCGGGGACTCCTACGGAGGAAAGAGGACCGACCCGGACCGGCGGCAGTTCGTCCTGTACGCCAGTCGGCGCGGCGAGGTCGCCGCGAACATGGCCGAGCGCGGTGCGGGACAGTTCACCGACAAGCTGCTGCAGCGGCTCGCCGGTGTCGGCCTCGCCGAGGCGGTCTGGAATCTGGACGGCATCGCGCGTCAGGTCGTGGCCGACTTCGCCGAGGACCGCGAGGCCGGGCTGGCCTGGCAGCACCCCGAGTTCACCCATGAGCGGGGCTGGGACGGACTGCCGATCTTCGGACAGTCCTGGCCCGATCAGGGGCAGCGGAACCAGGCACCCTGTCTGGACCAGCAGGCGTGGAACGAGCTGGGCGACCTGCTCAGAGACCTGGAGCTGCCGTCGTTCACCTACGACGCGTACCGGTGGGCGTTCGAGATCAGCGGCTGCGTGCCGCCGGTCACGCGGGCCCTGCCCTCGACCGACCTGGTCGACATCGCTCGCGATCTCGACCGGCGGAACGGCGGCACCAGCCGCATGGCCCTCACCCTGCCCTTCGTACGCCACCTGGCCCGCACGAGCTGCGATGCGGCCTGGGCCAAGCAGGCCGACATGTGGGTGGACGCCACCGTCGTGAGAACGGGCATGGACCCCGTCCCGCCCGCACCGGGACTTCCCACCGAGAAGCCCACCCTGCATCTGAGACTCGCCGGTGACCCCCAGGACGACGCTCTGTTCTGGGCGCGTCTGTGGATCCACAAGGCAGAGGGGGCCTTCGAGAGTATCTGGGAGTCCCAGCGAGCGATCACGTTGAGCGAAGTCCGTGACCGGATGGCCCAGGAGATCAACGCGATGACGACCGGCGCTGACCGGGCGCAGTGTGGATTCGGCCGGATCGAATTCGATGTCCCGTACGCGCTGCTCGACGAGGAGTTCGAGCGGTGGAAGCTGCCGATCGGGCGTCCCGGGCGTCCACCGCGCGAGCTCGGTCACCATTACGAGGTCGTGCTGCGCTGCCTGGACGAGCGGGTCGGCGTGGCCGCTGATTCCTGGCGCAGGAAGTGGGACTGGTTCAAGGCCCACGGCGGACAGAACTCCCGGGCCATGCGGCGCCTGGGCGACGAGGACATCAACGCGACGCTCGACCTCGTGCTCACGCAGGAGGCCTCGCCCGTATGCGTCATCGCCGAGGTCTCGGACACGCGGGTCGCGGACACCATCGACGCCATCCTCGACGCGGGCATGCCGATCGCCGTCTGGCCCCGTGCCCGGACACAGCCCGGCACGGATGTCACGGAGAACGCCGTGAGCCACGTCGACGACGTGTGGGCGCTGCCCAGGAACGTGCGCGACGGACGCATCGCCGCGCAGCGCCGGCCCCTCGCCCTGCTGTGGGACGACCCGGATCGCATACCCGACAATCGCTTCGCAGTCGTGGCGTACGGGGCTCAGGAAGGGACGACGAAAGCATGAAGCACTGGTGGATCTACCAGGGTCCGGGAGACTGCGATGCCAGGCTCGCCAGACTCGCCGCACAGGAACCGCCATGGCGAACGTTCCACGGCGTCCCCGATGACGACTACGCCCGGCCGGGTGAGGAGAACGCCGCCTGGAAGGACACGCTGCGGCGCGGCGCGGGGTACGTTCCGGACCAGGCGGAGAAGGAGGCCGTCAACACCGCCCTCTACCTTCGCCGTCCGCTTCTCATCACCGGCAAGCCCGGCGTGGGTAAATCGACGCTCGCGCACAGCGTCGCGGCAGACCTCGGTCTCGGCCCCGTGCTGCACTGGCCCGTGACGAGCCGTACGACCCTGCGCGACGGCCTCTACCACTACGACGCGCTGGGCAGACTCCACGACGCCAATCTGCGCTCCCTGAGCACGCGGTCCGCGGCTTCGGAGCGCGAGGACGTCCCGCTCGGCAGCACCCTCGCCGCCGGCACCTCGGACATCGCCCCGTACCTTCGGCTGGGCCCCCTCGGCACCGCGCTGCTGCCGGGCAGGAAGCCACGGGTGCTTCTGGTCGACGAGATCGACAAGAGCGACATCGATCTGCCCGGTGACCTGCTCACGGTCTTCGAAGAGGGGTCCTTCGAGATCCCCGAACTGGCGCGCGTCGCCCAACAGCACCCCTCCGTGCGCATCGGCACGGCCGACGACGCCAAGGCCGGGGCGCTCGTGGAGGACGGCCGTGTCCAATGCCGGTCCTTCCCCGTCGTCCTGCTCACGAGCAACGGCGAACGCGACTTCCCCGCCCCCTTCCTACGGCGTTGCATCCGGTTGCACCTGGAGCCGCCGAGCCAGGACAAGCTCGTGCGCATCGTGCGTCAACGTCTCGGTCTGACGGAGAAGGACGACAGCACCTACGCGGACCTGGTGGCGGACTTCCTCGCCCGGAGGCAGGACGGCGACCTGGCGACCGACCAGCTCCTCAACGCCGTCCAGCTCCGCCTGAGCGGTACCTGGACCGATCCCGAGGACCGCAGCCGCTTCCTGGCCACTGTGCTGCAGCAGCTCAACGGGCCGGCCGATCCAAGAGGGTGATGCCGTGATCGAGGAGTTGTCCGAGGCGCTGGGCGCGGCGGGCGCCGACGTCGGGCCGGAAGAACTGGCCGACATCCTCTGGCTGGCCGGCCGCATCGATGCGGCCGGCGACTCGGAGCAGACGACCGCTGCCCACGACCCCGGCCGGACTCCGTCAGCACACTCCGACCCGGCAGGAGAGGAGGCCGACGCCGAGGAGATCGGTGAACACGGGCTCTACAACGACAACACCACGGCCGCCTCCGGAGACCTCCAGGGCCACGCCGGCGTATCCGTCCTGATCCGGCGCGCACCGGCGCTCGACGACTCGCTCGGCATCATGCGAGCCCTGCGCCCGCTGGGCAAGCAGGCCAAGGCGGCGGGCGAAGGGGAGCTCGACGAGGAAGCCACGGTCCTCGCGTCCGTCGAGCGCCGCATGCTGGTGCCCGTCATGCGCCCGTCGCGGGGCCGCTGGCTCGATCTGGCCATCGTCGTGGACACCCACCCCACCATGGTGTTCTGGCACGACGTGGTGACCGAACTCTCCCGCGCCGTCACCCAGGCCGGTCTGTTCCGGGACGTCAGGGTGTGGTTCCTCGGCGACCCCGACACCACGGGCACGCCCACCGTCGCCCGCACGCCTGGGGGTGAACCGCGCAGCGCTCAGGAACTCACCGACCCCTCCGGGCACCGTCTGGTCCTGGTCGTCACGGACACGGTCGCCGAGGGCTGGGGCCACCCGACGATGGCGCGGGCCCTGCTCCGCTGGGCGGCGCACGGGCCGGTCGCCGTCATGAACGTCATGCCGAGGCGGCTGTGGGACCGAGGGGCCCTGACCCCCACCGGTATGTTCGTGCGAGCCGCCCGCCCGGCCGCACCGAACCGGACCTGGCGGGTTCGCCCGGCGGGCCGCCGGTCCCGGCCCGGGCGGAACCCGTCCGCCCGCGGCGTCGCCGTCCCGGTGGTGGAGGCCACACCGGAATCGCTCGCGCTGCTCGCCTCCCTTGTCGCCGGTGGTGGCCGGTGGACACGGATGACCTGTCTGAGCGTGAACCTCGACGACTCCTGGACGCCGAGCCATGCGCCAGGGGGGTCTTCGACTCCTCTGTCCCTTCCTTCCGCCGAGTCCGCGCTGCGGCGGTTCCAGGCGACCGCGTCACCGCCCGCGCGATGCCTGGCCGGTCATCTCGCCGCTGTTCCCGTCACGCTGCCCGTCATGACTCTCGTACGCCGGGCCATGGTCGGGGAGTCTGACCACGGACACGTGGCGGAGGTGGCGCTGGGCGGACTGTTCCAGCCGTGGCACCCGCTGCCTCCGCGCACCGACCTGGACCGGTACACCTTCCAGTTTCTGCCAGGCGTCCGCGAAGCCCTCATAGGAGGACAGGACCGGCAGGACATCACCGCCGTGCAGGAACTCGTACGGAGATCGGTCTCGGCCTATCTGGAACAGGTGCCGGCGAACGCGGGCGAGTTCCGGGCGGTGCGCGGGGGAGGACACATCACCCAGGGGGATCGCGTGCTGGCCGCCGGCGCGATCCCGTTCGCCCATACCAAGGGGCCGGGGTCGGCGCCGGTGGGGGTGCCTCTCCCGGAGTCACGGCAGTGGGAGCGTTCGTACGCTGCCGATCACGCGGATCTCATGCCCTCACCGCATGCGGCCTCCCTGCGCCAGGTGGTGCGGAGAGCGGAGCAGGGGACGAGCCGGCTGGTCGTCCTCACCGGCCCCGCCTGGTCGGGCAAGACTCACGCGGCCTGGGAGGCGGTACGACTGCTTCCGGACGACTGGCGCATCTGGGAACCGCGTTCCGTCGAGGAGTTCCTGGCAGCGGCCCACAGGGTGGGGCCGCGCACGGTCGTCTGGCTCGACGACATCGAGGGCGTCTCTTCCGGCGACGACCACAAGGTCGGCAGCCGAGTGGCCGGGAGCGTCGCTGCACTGGTGGAGCAGGGAAACCCGTCCCGCGGCCCCGTCCTCACCTTCGTGATGAGACGGGAACGGGACGGCAGCCATCCGTTCGCCCTCGTGGAGGGCCGCGCTGATCTCCTCACCTTCGAGGGCGGTGCGGAATCGCTCCTGCCTCCCAGTGCCGAGACGCTGGAATCGCCCCCTCGGCCGGATCGCGCGGTGTCGCCGCTGACTCCGGACGCCACTGAGCCGTACTCCTCGGACGACGCCGTCGTACGTGTCTCAGCCGATGGAGTACGCGGAAGCGGCGTGCTGGTGAGAACGGGGGTGCTGACTGCCCGACACCTCGTGAGCAACGCGCGTCGGATCGCCGTGACCGTGCGGGGCATGGCGTACATGGCCGAGGTCCACTCCTCGCAGGGAGACGTCGTTCTGCTGAGGATCACGGACCCGACGTGGCCGGACGGCACGTCGCCCGTCATCGGCAGCTCCTCACAGGAGATCCTCAAGGGGCAGAGCGTCCAGCTGCGGGGTGTCGCGGGAGGGGGCAGGATCTCGCTGCGATGCAGCGTGTCGAACGTGACCGGGACTCGCATAGCCGCTCTGCTCACCGATCCCGTGATGGAGGTCCTGCCGCCGCCCGCCGGCTTTCTGGAGCTGAGCGGCGCCCCGATCGTGGATGAGGGTGGACGACTGGTCGGCGTGGTGACAGAAATGAACCAGGTAGTGGCCCAGCCCACCGGACCGCTGGTGGGGCAGCCCGTCTCCTCCCTCGACCGGTTGCTCGGCACCATCGGACGGTCCGGCCTTGGCCTTGAGCGAGACTCCCGTCTGCCGCATCCTCGCGATTCCCGTGCGGTGCTGGTGGCAACGGCCACCATGTCGTCACCGAGCCTCTCCGCGCTTCCTTCCGTCGTTCCCGGCCTGGAACGCCTCCACGCCCTGCTCACGCGCGAGGGTCCAGCCCCCGCCTTCTCCCCTCAGAGCGTCACCGCCGTGATCGACCCGGCGAGGTCGGAGGACGTTCTGCGTCCGCTGCGCGAGGCCGCCGCTGAGGCCCGCGACGTTCTGTTCTTCTATTTCGCGGGGCACTCCATCCTCGACAACATGGGCGAGCTCCATCTGGTCTGCTCGTCCACCGACCCGGAGCGGCCGGAGCTGACAGCCGTCAGCGCCAGGGCCATCAACGACATGCTGATGACCAGTCCCGCGCGGCGGCGTCTGGTGATCCTGGACTGCGACTACAGCGAGCGTTGGCCCTTGCGGGGGAGCGGCGACGTGTGGATGGTGGGAGCCACGAGCGGTACGAGAGTCGCCTTTGCGCCCTCGGGCGCCCCGTATACCGCGTTCACGGGTGCACTCATCGATGTCCTTCGACATGGTGTTCCCCACAGCTCGTCCCCGGTGTTGGACCTGCAGTTGGTGTGTGACGAGGTGAGCCTGGCCTTGCGCACCCAGGACGGTCTGCCCGCTCCACACTTCCGAAGCGGCCCGTCCGGGCTGGCTCTCGGCTTGAACCGTGGACGCCCGGAACTGGGCAGGCAGCGCGGCACAGTGAAGTGGTTCAACACTGAGAAGGGGTACGGCTTCATCACGCCCGACCACGGCTCAGATGTCTTCGTCCACTACTCGGACCTTCAGATGGCCGGATTCCGCACTCTTGAGGAGGGGCAGCTGGTGGACTTCCGCATCGTCGAGGGCACGAAGGGTCCTCAGGCGTCGGACGTCCACGTGGTCACGCTGAACCCATGATGAGGGCCGGAAATCGGCTCGGTCGGGATCGACCGCGATGACCGGCCCGCACCTGACCAAGGTGCGGGCCGGTCCCTACCGTGCCCGGGCCCGGCGGACGGGGAGGCCGCGGGCCCTGGATGAGCGGCCATGTCCGCCGCTCGCGGTCCGTGTGCCCCCGAATCCGGGCTGCATGCAGACCGGATTCGGGCCGGCGGCAGCGGCGGGGAAAGCAGCTAGTTCCAGTTGTTGGCGGCGTTCACTCCGCTGCCGAAGTTGGAGTCGTTGTCCGCGTGTGCGGGGGCGACGGTCGCGAGGGTGCGCTCCCGCTCCTGCTGGGGGCCGTCTTGCCTTCGGGGGCGGATGCGGGGCGGGGGGCGGGCACGTGGGGATGGTCGCCGGTGGCGAGAAGGATGGTGTCGGCGCCGGTCAGGGCGAGGACGCGCATGGGCTCTTCCCGGATTCCGGTGAGGGTGAGGCTGCTGCCGGCGGCCGTGAGGCGGAGCCGGAGTGTCAGCAGAAAGTTCAGGCCGGAGGAGTCCATGAAGGTGACGCCGGACATGTCCAGGCGCAGCGGAAGTCCGTCGGGCGGTGTCGTCCGCGTAGCTGCTTCCAGCGTGCCGCGGGAGGTGAGGTCGATCTCTCCGGCAAGGGTGATGACGGGGCCGGTGGGGTGTTCGTGGGTGGAGAGGGTGAGACTGCTCATGGTTCGCCCCTTTCGTCAGGGGTCGAGCCCAACGCACCCGGGAGGGGTGCCAGGAGCGTGACGTGGGGTCACGCACAGACCAGCAAGACCACCCGAACCGCGTCCCGACCCTCCTGAGGGAGAGCCTGTGAGGGCGGCTCGGGGTCTCCTACCAGACCAGGCTGGTGTCTCCACAGGCTTGCACATCCGTCTGCCGCCGACCATACCCCTCCTGCTCCGTGACTTGAGTGATCGCTCCCTTCGCAGCCCCTGGGCGGCGGAGGGAATCGGCGCCTCGCAAACGGAACCTCGCCACGCCCGCATGCATGAGTTCAGATTCATGCTTGCAGAAACAGGACAGAAGGTTCTTAATGGATACATGGCGGATGAAGTGCGGGATCCGCGAAGCAGCTGGACGTTTCTCACGCAACACGCCCGGGTGCTGCTGATGATCTCGCAAGACGCTGATGTACGCGTCCGGGATCTGGCTGCGGCCACCGAGATGACGGAACGAGCCGTCCAGGCGGTCCTCGGCGATCTGGAGAAGGCCGGATACGTGACGCGAGCGCGTGTCGGGCGCCGGAATCACTACCGGATCACCCGGGGCACCCACTTCCGGCATCCCGCGGAAGCCCGGCACGAGATCGCCGGGCTGCTGACGTTCTTCGCGGCCATGAACGCCGACGCGGACACGCACGCCTACGGGGAAGCGGGTGAGGGCAATGACGACAGAACGGAACCATGACAGGCCCCTCGCCCATACGTGGCTCACACCTGCGGACGCACAATCCCGCGCCTGCCGCTGGCCTGCCACCCGCGCCCCGAACCCGCCAGAGCTCGCTTCGCTTCACGCCGCGCATCGGGAGGGCCGAAGCGACGACATCGCCATGAAGGTCGTCGCCGACAGCATCGGAGTACTGGGCGAGATCGCCACGGAGCAGCTGCTCATCCGCCTCACGACCGACATGGAAGGCAATGTCCGAGCCCTGGTCCGAGGAGAGATCGACATCCAGGGCGCACCCGAACTTCACCGGGCACTCGCCCGGGTTCTGGACGGGACGCATGGCTGTCTCGTGGTGAACCTGGCCGAGGTGTCCTTCTGTGACTGCAGCGCACTCAACGTGCTGCTGAGACTCAACGCCCGAGCTCGACGCACCAGGGGCCGGCTCATTCTGGAAGCGCCCAGCACCCAGGTCACCCGGCTGCTGTCGCTCACGAGAAGCCGGAACATCTTCACCATCCGCGTCGTCACCGGCCACTAGACGATGCGCACAGCCCCGCTCTGTCCCACCTCGGTTCATCAGGCCACGCTGGCCACCTTGCAGGTACAGGCCCTCCTCGTCGCCCTCCGCCCCCGGCACCGCACCAGCCTCGCGTAACGGATCACCATCCCGTGGGGAGCGAACCATGTCCCGCGAACTCCTCGACCGCGTCCAGCACCTCATCGACCAGGCTGTACGGCCCTGACAGCGGCCTCACATCCACCAGCACGCCCACGGGACCATCATCAGCTGGAACACCGACGAGCTGCTGATCACTTCGACGAGGTCCTTGGCGCGGTGGTCGGTGAGGAAGTCGCCGCGGTCGTCCTCGGTGAGGACCTCGCTGTCTATGTCGCATCACTTCTGGTAGCGGACGCGGGCGCCGTCCTCCGGGTGGACGTGCTGGACGTGGACGTCGTGGGATTCGGTCGCGGGGATCCGTCGACCCGCGCCGTGATCGCACTCCTTCGTGCGAGGTACGGGGACGCAGCGCCGCCGGGATTCGAACCCGGGTTTCCGATTCCGGCGAGCCGGAGACCGGTGTCCTTGGCCGCTGGACGACGAGGCTGCGCTGGCCAGGGTGCCGCAAGGAGGTTGTGGCTGTCCCACGCTGGTGACCCTGATGGGGAGCTCGTAGCGGGCGTCGATGCTGATCGCTTCGGCCTGCACCGCCAGGTCGGCGCCGGTGAAGCCGAGGAACGTGGCGTCGGCGGTCGTACGCAGCAGCGGGACGATCTCGGCGGGGGGCGGCGCGGTGCGTGACGGCGAGCTTGGAGAGGGAGCGCTGGTACGAGGCCGCCGTCCGTGCACACTGACAGTGGTTCGCCAGGCGCGCGCCTGCGGCCTCCCGTGGGGAGTCGGGAGGCGCGGCGCGGCCCCAGCTCCCTGCGGGCGCGGAAGGGTGGGGCCGACGGCGCGCCCGTGTGGGGTGGGGACGGGGGGAGCGCCGCGTGCGGGCCACCCTGCCACCGTGTCGTGCGGGTGCGCCAGAGGTGTGCGTGAACCAGCCGCTGACACATGACGGATCTGGTCGTCTTGTTGTGCGAGTGAGGGTTCGGGTGTGCCAAGGCACGTGCAGAACGTCTGTTACCGGTGCTGATGACTCCGGTACCGCCCTGCACCAGAACCGCCGCGGCCACGTGTGGGACAGCCGCTCAGACAACGCGACCCTGCGCGACGACCGCGGCGGCGTTGTCGACACCGAATCCTGGGACGGTCGCGACCACCACCACTGCCGCAGGCTCCCGGGGCCCCGCTTCCGCCCGTCCGCACACCCACCGATGGTCAGGTCGAGGGGATCCGGCTCGGATTGCGACTGTACGCCGAGATCGCGAACGTCGCCGCGCTGCACCTGCCGCGCCGCCGGGCCGGCGGGACGTCGGCCACCGGTTGCGCGCCCACTCGTGGCCGCCGTCCACCCCCGGGCCGCCACGGCCTACCTCGGCGACGTGACGTACGCCGTGCTGCCGGGCAGCTCCGACGAGGCGGCCACACGCGTGGCCGAGGCGTTCCTCTCCCGGGCGGGCGGCAGAGCCCCGGCCGTCATCGGGATCGGCCGACCCCCCTCGCCCTCACCCGGGTCCTGCTCTCCCGGCGCACCGGATGAGGCGGCGTCACTCCACCGTTCCCCACCACGTCCCGCCCCGCGCTGCGTCCGCCGCCGGATCGCCGACCGCGCCGTCGGCGAGGGCGAGCCGGGAGACGACGCGGTAGCGGTCGCCCCGGTAGAGCGAGCGGACGTACTCGACCGGTCTGCCGTTCGTGTCGGAGGTGATCCGGTCGAAGAGGAGCGCGGGGGAGAGGACCGGTACGTCGAGCAGCACCGCCTCCTCCTCGCTCAGCACGGTCGGTTCGATCGACTGGACCGCGTGGGCGGGACGGATGCCGCGCCGCTCCCGCAGGTGCGCGTAGAAGCCGCCCTCCATGTCGGCGGCGGTGAGGCCGGGGACGAGGTCGGCGGGCACGTGGAGGTGCTCCAGGGCGATCGGGGCACCGTCCACCCGCCGCAGCCGCGTGACGTGGACGAGCTCCGCGGCGGGGGAGAGCGCCAGTCTGCGGCCGATGCGGGCGCCGGCCCGGACCGTGCGGAGTCCGAGCACCGTGCTGGTCCAGTCGCCCCGGCTCCGGGGCGCGCCGGCCGCCCGGTGCTCGGCGACCAGCTCCTGGGTGATCTTGTCGGGCGCGACGAACATGCCCCGGCCGTGCTCCCGTACCAGCAGGCCCGTGGCGACGAGTTCGTCGACGGCCGCGCGCAGGGTCGGCCGGGAGACGCCGAGGGTGGCGCAGAGAGTGCGCTCGGACGGGATCGCGTCGCCGGGCCGGCGGCTCTCGATCACGGTCAGGAGGTGCTCGCGCACCCGCTCCCGCTTCAGCTCCATGCCGTCCACTCCCCAGTGCGCCGTTCCGCTGCGGGTCAGTATGCATCCCCCTCCGTGGAGGAGGTCACGAGCCCGTCGCGGGTGAAGTCGAGGCGGGAGACGATGCGGTAGCGGTCGCCCCGGTAGACCGAGTGGACGTACTCGACGGGCCGGCCCGCGGTGTCGAGGGTGAGGCGCTCGATCAGCAGGGCGGGCGAGAGCACGGGGACGTCGAGGAGTGCCGCTTCGTCCTCGCTGACGACGGTCGGTTCGATCGACTGGGTGGCTTCCTGGACGTGGACCCGGTGGTGCTCCCGCAGGTGGTCGTAGAGGTCGCCCGCTTCGAGCTCCTCCGGGGTGAGCGAGGCGCCCACCAGGTCGGCCGGGATGTGCAGGTGCTCGATGGCCATGGGAGCGCCGTCGACCAGGCGGAGGCGGGCGACGTAGAGCAGTTCGGCGGCCGGCGAGAGGCGGAGCCTGCGGCCGATGCGGGCGCCGGCCCGGATCGTGGCGGACTCCAGCACGGTGCTGGACCAGGTGCCCGATGCGCGGGGGACGGTGAAGGCGGCGTCGTCCGGGGCCAGTCGCTGGGTGATCTTGGCGGGTGCGACGAACATCCCGCGGCCGTGCTCCCTCACCAGGGCCCCGGTCGCCACGAGTTCGTCGACGGCCGCGCGCAGGGTGGGCCGGGAGACGCCGAGGGTGGCGCAGAGGGTGCGCTCGGAGGGGATCGGGTCGCCGGGGCCGCCCGCCTCGATCAGGCCCAGCAGGTGCTCCCGTACCCGCTCCCGCTTCAGCACCCCGCTGGAGGAGCCGTCCTTCATGCCGCCCGCCCTTACCTCACTGGTCAACTGGTAAATCCGATACTAGCCGCACCGGTTGGTCTGGAGACCCCGTGAACAACCCATGTTTTTCAGGGGATTGACGGCTCCCGGCGCGCGTGCCACCTTCTGCTCACACACCTGACCACTTGACCAATTGGTCAATCATTCATCGAGGTGCCCGTGAAGACTCGTCCCCTCGCCGGCTCCGCCGCCCTCGCGGCGGCCGTCGCCCTCACCGCCACGGCCTGTGGCGGATCGGGCGAACCGGCAGCCTCCGGCGGCCCGGAGAAGGTCACCGTATGGATCATGAAGGACAGCGTCACCGACGCCTTCCTCGACCGCTTCCGCACCGGCTTCGAGGCGGAGCACCGGGACGTCGACCTGGACATCCAGATCCAGGAGTGGGACGGCATCGGCGAGAAGGTCACCGCCGCCCTCGCCAGCAAGGACGCCCCGGACGTCATCGAGGTGGGCAACACCCAGGTCGCGCAGTACGCGGCGAGCGGCGGCGTCCGCGACCTCGGCGACAGGACCGCCGAGCTGAACGGCGCGGACTGGCTCCCGGGCCTCGCCGAGCCGGGCAAGGTCGACGGCAGGCAGTACGGCATTCCCTGGTACGCGGCCAACCGGGTCGTCATCTACCACAAGGACCTCTTCGCCCGCGCCGGTGTGACCGGTCTCCCCAAGACGCAGGACGAGTGGCTCGCCGTCACGGCGAAGCTCAACCGGGGCAGGACCCAGGGCATCTACCTGCCCGGCCAGAACTGGTACACCCTCTCCGGGTTCATCTGGGAGGAGGGCGGCGACCTCGCCGTCAAGGACGGGGCCGCCTGGAAGGGGGCGCTCGACTCCGCGCAGGCACGCGCCGGAATGGACTTCTACCGGCGGCTCCAGGCCCTGGGCAAGGGCCCCAAGGACTCCGACGAGGCCAAGCCCCCGCAGGCCGAGGTCTTCGCCAAGGGCGAGGTCGCCCAGATCATCGCGGTACCGGGCGGCGCGAAGATCGTCGAGGAGATCAATCCCGCGCTCAAGGGAAAGCTCGGCTTCTTCCCGATTCCCGGCAAGACCGCGGGCAAGCCCGGCGCCGTCTTCACCGGCGGCTCCGACCTGATCGTGCCGGAGGCCTCGACCCATCCCGACGCCGCGTACGAGGTGGTCAAGGCGCTGGCGGGGGAGAAGTGGCAGACCGACATGGCCAGGACGATGAGCTACGTGCCCAACCGCACCTCGCTCGCGCGCGTGATCCAGGACGACGAGGGGACGGCCGCCATGGCCGCGGGCGCGGCGCAGGGCCGGGCGACTCCGAACTCCCCGCAGTGGGCGGCCGTCGAGGCCACCAACCCGATCAAGCAGTACATGACGGCCGTGCTCACCGGTACCGACCCCGCTCGGGCGGCCGCGACCGCCTCGCAGAGCATCACCAAGACCCTCGGCTCGTGAGCGGACCCGTGAGACCGCCCACGAGACACCTCGGCAGCACCCCCGACACGCCACCCGACGCGCCTCTCGACGGACCGCTCGACGGACCGCTCGACGGACCGCTCGACGGACCGCGCGACGGACCTCTCGACGCACCTCCCGACGGACCTCTCGACGCACCTCTCGACGGTCCGCCCAGCGGGCGGCTCGGCCGACGGATCGGCACACGGCCCGCAGGACGGGCGGGTCGGTCCGGCCGTCCGGCGGGGGCGGCCCGGGCCCCGTCGGGACGCGCGGCCTTCTGGCCCTACCTCCTGGTCGCCCCCACCGTCCTCGGCGGCCTTCTCCTCCTCGGGTACCCCTTCGTCCGCAATCTGCTGATCTCGTTCCATCAGTACGGCCTGGGCGAACTCATCCGAGGCGAAGCCTCCTTCGTGGGGCTCCGCAACTACCGGACCGTGCTCTCGGACCCCGAGTTCTGGGAGGTCGTCCGGCGCACCTTCTGGTGGACCCTGGTCAACGTGGTCCTGATCATGGTGATCGGCACCCTGGTCGCGCTCATGATGCAGCGGCTCGGCCGCAGGATGCGGATCCTCGTGACGACGGGGCTGGTCCTCGCGTGGGCCAGCCCGGTCATCGCCACCACGACCGTCTTCCAGTGGCTCTTCGCCTCCCGGCTCGGAGTGGTCAACTGGGTACTCGTACGGCTGGGTTTCGAGTCCTTCGAGGGCTACTCGTGGCTGGCGGACGGCCCCGCCGCGTTCACCGTCCTGGTCCTCCTGGTGGTCTGGCAGTCGGTGCCCTTCGCCGCGATCACGCTCCACTCGGCGCTGCTGACCGTCCCCGCCGAGCTCTACGAGTCGGCCCGGCTCGACGGCGCCGGCGGCCGGCGCATCTTCCTCTCGGTCACGCTCCCCCTGCTGCGCCCCATCTTCGGGCTCGTCCTCTGCCTGGAGGTCATCTGGGTCTTCCGCTGCTTCGCCCAGATCTGGGCCGTGACCAAGGGCGGCCCGGGCGAGGCGACGACCACCCTGCCCGTGTACGCCTACCGCGTGGCCCAGTCGCTGCACCGCTACGACCTCGGAGCGGCCGTCTCCACGCTCACCGTCCTCCTCCTCATGGCCGTGCTCATCGCCTACTTCCGCCAGATGCTCCGACAGGAGGCCGACCGGTGACCCCGCGCGCCCTGCGCCGACTCCCCCTCCACACCGCGGCGGCGCTGGTCTTCGTCCTGGCCGTGTTCCCGGTGTACTGGATGGTCCTCACGGCCTTCCGGCCGACCCGCGACATCCAGTCCGAGACGCCGGGCTTCCTTCCCGTCTCCGTCACCCTGGAGCACTTCCGGCACGCCGTGGGCGCCGACGGGTTCTGGATGTTCTGGCGCAACAGCCTTCTCGTCACGGCCGGTTGTGTCGTGCTCGCCCTCGTGGTGGCGCTCGCCGCCGCGTTCGCCGTCGCCCGGATGAACTGGCGCGGCCGGCGGGGCTTCATCCTCATGGTGTTCATCGCCCAGGTGGCGCCCTGGGAGGCGCTGCTGATCCCGATGTACGTGATCGCCCGGGACGCCGACCTGCTCGACCGGCTCGCGACCCTCAGCCTCGTCTACTTCATGGTCACCCTGCCCTTCACGATCGTCACCCTCCGCTCCTTCCTCGCGGCGGTCCCGCCCGAACTGGAGGAAGCGGCACAGGTCGACGGTTGCACCCGCACCGCCGCGTTCCGCCGCGTGACGCTCCCGCTGCTCGCACCCGGACTGCTCGCGACCTCGCTCTTCGGGTTCATCACCGCCTGGAACGAGTTCGCCTTCGCCAACATGCTCATCATCAAGAACCAGGACGACCGGACCCTGCCCGTCTGGCTGTCGTCCTTCTCCAACGTCTTCGGCACCGACTGGGGCGCCACCATGGCCGCCTCCACCCTCTTCGCCCTGCCCGTCCTCGTCCTCTTCCTGGTCCTGCAGGGCCGGGTCGCCGCCGGAATGACCGGCGGAGCCGTGAAGGGATAACGCTCCTCGATGCCCCAGCCCCGACTCGTTCCCGAACCCACCCACCTCCAGCTCCTGCCCGGCACGTTCACCTTCGACGCGTCGACCGCGCTCAAGGTCTCGCCGGGCGCCGAGGGCGCTGCCGGACTGCTGCGCACCCTGCTCGGCCCTTCCACCGGGCTGAACCTGCCCGCACGTGCGGACGGCTCCGTCGTCCTGGCGCTCGACCGCGCCCTCACCGGTCTTGGCGAGGAGGGGTACGGTCTGACCGTCGGCGCCGAGGGGGTGCTGCTGCGGGCCGCCCGGCCCCAGGGGCTCCTCGCCGGTGTGCAGACCCTCCGCCAGCTGCTGCCCGTCGAGGCCCTGAGCGCCGAGCCGGTCGCCGGCGTCGGCTGGTCCGTCCCCTGCGTGCAGATCACCGACACCCCGCGCTTCCCCTGGCGCGGCTCCATGCTCGACGTCGCCCGCCGCTTCCGCCCCGTCTCCTACCTGCGGCGGTACGTCGACCTCCTCGCCCTCCACAAACTCAACGTCCTCCACCTCCATCTCACCGACGACCAGGGCTGGCGCATGCCGGTCGGGGCGCTCCCGCGGCTCACCGAAGTCGGCGGGGTGCCGCACGGCGGTGCCTACACCCGGGCCGAACTCACCGGTCTGGTGACGTACGCGGCGGAGCGCGGCGTCACCGTCGTGCCCGAGATCGAGATGCCGGGGCACGTCCGCGCCGCGCTCGCCGCCTACCCCGATCTCGGCAACCGTCCCGGCCGCACCTACGAGGTCTGGGACCGGTGGGGCGTGTGCGACACCATCCTCGGCGTCCACGACGGCGCCCTCGACTTCTGCCGCACCGTCCTGGACGAGGTGATGGAGGTCTTCCCCTCCCCGTACGTGCACATCGGCGGCGAGGAGTGCCCCACCACCGAGTGGCACCACGCCCCCTCCGCGCTGCGCAGGGCCGCCGAGGAGGGTCTGCCGGGACCCGCGGCCCTGCACGGCTGGTTCATGGAACGCGTCGGACGGCACCTGCTCGACGCGGGTCGGCTGCCGCTGAGCTGGACCGAGAACGGCGCGGACCTCCCGCCGTACTTCACGGTCATGCCCTGGCGTGACGCCGACCACGGCCGCACGGCCGTCCGCCGCGGGCACCGCGTCGTGATGGCGCCGCATCGCACCACCTACCTCGACTACCCCCAGTCGGCCAGCCCCGCCGAGCCGCCCGGCCAGGCCGGCGAGGTCGTCGACCTGCGGACCGTGCACGGCAACGATCCGGCACCGGCCGACTGGACCCCGGAGGAGGCCGCCCGGGTCCTCGGCTCTCAGGTGCAGCTGTGGACCGAGTACGTGCCCACCACCGCGCACGCCGAGTACCTGACGTTCCCCCGGCTCTGCGCGCTCGCCGAGGTCGTCTGGACCGGCCGCCACGACTGGCAGGGCTTCCAGGAGCGGCTGCGGCACCACAGGACGCGGCTCGACGCCCTCGGCGTACCGCGCCGGCTGCCGCCCGCGCCCGCGGCCCTCCTCGCTGCCGCTCCGTGACCGGGCCCCACACTCAGCTCGCCCGCTCGTACACAGGGCCCACCGGTGCGCACCTCGACCGCACCACCCGTTCCGTACCCCGCCCCACCCCGTCCCAGGAGAGGAATCACCATGAACGACCCCACGAGGAGCAGGAACCTGCGGATCCGCGCCGCACTCGCCGTCGCCGCGGTGACCGGGCTCGGCGCCACCGCCCTCACCGCCCTGCCGGCGGCCGCGTCCGGTGAGGCGCTCACCGTCCAGTACCGGCAGAGCTCGACCGGCGGAGACCAGGCCGAGCCCTGGCTCAAGGTCGTCAACACGGGCGCGTCGAGCGTGCCGCTGAGCCAGGTCAAGGTGCGCTACTACTTCAAGGCCGAGGCGGGAGCCTCGTACACCTACGCCTGCTCCTGGGCGGTGAAGGGCTGCGCGAACCTCACCGGCACCTTCGGCACCCTCGCCCACCCGACGGCGACCGCCGACCGCTACCTGGAGATCGGCTTCACCGCCGGCGCCGGATCCCTCGCGCCCGGCGCGGACACCGGCGACATGCAGCTGCGCTTCCACCGCTCCAACTGGCAGGCCCTGAACCAGAGCGACGACTACTCGTTCGGTCCGGCCCAGACGGCGTACGCCAACTGGGCCAAGGTCACGGCGACCGTGGGCGGGGTCCAGGTCTGGGGGACCGCGCCGGC
Source organism: Streptomyces sp. NPDC096079 (assembly GCF_040303145.1). Lineage (NCBI taxonomy): Bacteria > Bacillati > Actinomycetota > Actinomycetes > Kitasatosporales > Streptomycetaceae > Streptomyces > Streptomyces sp. NPDC096079. Next base: position 44,467 of record NZ_JBEOST010000022.1, on the reverse strand, counting down.
GGGCAACGAGCCCACCCCCACGCCGACCGACCCCACCACTCCGCCCACCACGCCACCGCCCACCGGAGCCGCGCTCTTCGACGACTTCGACTACACCGGCCACACCGACCCGGCGATCAACGCCCACGGCTGGAGCGTCCGCTCCAACTCCGGCGGACCCGGCGTGCCGGGAGCCACCTGGGCTCCCGAGAACGTCACCTTCGCCAAGGAGGGCACGAACTCGATCATGAACCTGCGGACCTCGACCGCCGGGACGGGCGAGTCCACCCGGCACACGGAGATCCTCACCCAGGCCTCGAAGTTCAAGAACGGAACCTACGCGGCGCGGGTGCGCTTCTCCGACGCACCCGTGTCGGGCCCGGACGGCGACCGTGTCGTGCAGACCTTCTTCACCATCAACGACCTCAAGGCCCCGATGGCCGACGACTACGCCGAGTACGACTTCGAGTACCTCCCCAACGGGGGCTGGGGCGAACCCGCCGACATCCTCTACACCACGTCGTGGGAGACCTACCGGCCCGACCCGTGGGAGGCCGTCAACCAGCATTCCGAGTCCCGCACGAGCTACGACGGCTGGCACGACCTCGTGCTGACCATCGACGACAACGCGATCGTCTACTACGTCGACGGCCAGGAGTTCGGCCGGCACGACGCCCGGTACCTCCCCGAGCGCCCGATGTCGATCAACTTCAACCAGTGGCTGATCGACCTGGCCGGCCAGACCTCGACGACACCGCGCGCCTACGACCAGAAGGTCGACTACGTCCTGCACGTCAAGGACCAGGTCCTGACCCCGGCCCAGGTGGCCGCGAAGGTCGGGGCGTACCGCACGGCGGGCACGACCTTCCAGGACACGGTCCCGGCCGCGCCGTAGTCCCGTTCGGCATCGGCGCGACGGCCCCGTTCCCGGCGGACTCCGCCGGGAACGGGGCCGTCCCCCGGGCGCGCACCCGCTTCACGCGGGAGGCCGCCGGGTCAGAACTGGAGCGACCAGGCGTTGATGTAGCCGGTGTCGTTGGTCCAGTTGTCGGTGGCGCGGAGCTTCCAGGTGCCGTTGGCGGACTCGCCGGAGGCGTTGACGGCGAAGGTGCCCTGGATGTTGTCGGCGCTGTCGGCGGAGTCGTAGTCCTTGAGGAGGAAGGCGGTGCCGTCAGGGGCGACCAGTTCCAGCCTCACGTCGCCGCGGTAGGTGTGGCGGACGTCGACGGTGACGGCGAGGTTCGAAGGGGCGTTGCCGGTGACTCCGGTGACCGTGAGGGGGGAGTCGACGGTGGCGTTGTCGCGGATCTGGTAGTCGTCGGTGTTCTCGAACTTCTTGCCGGTGGGCGGCGGAGTGGTGGCGCCGGTGTACAGGAGCTTGTTGGGGGAGCCGGTGCGGGCGTCGGTGACCTTGTCGGGCGTGGCGTCGGCGACCAGCCTGTCGCGGACCTGGGCCGGGGTCCAGGTCGGGTTGGCGGCGAGCAGCAGGGCGGCCGCGCCCGCGACGTGCGGGGCCGCCATGGAGGTGCCGCTCATGGTCTGGGAGGCGGTGTCGCCGGAGTGGGACGCGGAGACGATGCTGTCGCCGGGGGCGAAGATGTCCAGGCAGGTGCCGTAGTTGGAGCCCTGTCCGTTGGACCAGCCGGTGGCGCGTCCGTCGCGGCTGTTGGTGGCGCCGACCGTGACGGCCGACGGGGTGGAGGACGGCGAGTAGGAGCAGGAGTCGGCGTTGTTGTTGCCGGCCGCCACGACCCAGGTGACGCCGGAGGCTATGGAGGCCGCGACCGCGTCGTTCACCGACTGCGTCTTCCCGCCGCCGATGCTCATGTTGGCCACGGCTGGCTTGACCGCGTTCTTGGTGACCCAGTCGATGCCCGCGAGGACCGGGGCCCAGGTGTCGCCCGAGGTGCCCTGGCAGTTCAGCACGCGGACGCCGATGAGCTTGACGCCCTTGGCGACGCCGTAGGAACCGCCGCCGACGGTGCCCGCGACGTGGGTGCCGTGCCCCTGGCAGTCGGAGGCGTCGGAGTCGTTGTCGATGAAGTCGTAGCCGCTGACCGCGCGGTTGCCGAAGTCGCGGTGGCTCATGCGGATGCCGGTGTCCACGATGTACGCGTTCACGTGGGAGGCGGTCGTCCCGTACGTGTAGCTCTTGTCCACGGGAAGGCCGCGCTGGTCGACGCGGTCCAGGCCCCAGGAGGGCGGCGAGGGCTGGGTGTCGACCGCGTACGCCACGCCGTCGGCCTCCACACGGGCCACGGTGGGCTCGGCGGCCAGTTCCCGGGCCTCGCTCTCCGTCATGCGGACGGCGAAGCCGCGCAGGGCGGAGGTGTACGTGTAGCGCAGGCTGCCCGCGTGGCGCTCGGCCAGGGCACGGGCGGAGGCGGGCACGTCGGCCGGGCCGACGGAGGCCTTGAAGGTGACGATGTAGGAGCCCTCGACCGCGCCCGGTCGGTCCGCGCCGACGATGCGGTTCTCCCCGCCGCTCGGCGGTGTGGGCGCGGCCGTGGCCGCGGCGGTGGCGGACGCCGCGGCGAGCAGGGCGGCACTGGTACTGACGGCGAGCAGGCGCCGGAGGGCGCGAGCGTCGAACTCCATGTCTGCTTCCTTCGTGGGAGGTGTCCGGACCCGGCTCGAAGTCCGGAGAGCGGCATCCGTCCCGCCGCCTGCTCCGGGCGCGCCCCGTCAGGGGTGGGAGGGCGCGCGCCCGGAGGGTGGCCGTCGGCCGGCCCGGACGGGGTCCCGGTGGGGACCGTGACGATCCGTCGGCCGCAGGCGGTCGTACGGGCGCCTCTGGTGGCGACGCCCGGGACGGCGGGACGAGGTGACGTGGCGTACGGAGCGGGCTCCGCGACGCACGGATCCGGTCACGCCGTACGACCGCGTGGGGTGCTGCCTCCCCGTGCCTCCAGCGGTTGGGGACCGTGGTGGACGGGGACGGCGCGACCGGACCGCCCAGAGCTTCGGTCACACGGAAGGAGGCCGGCAATGCGTAGCGCTACCCAAAGAGTGGGGACGCGGCGTCGCCGCCGTCGCCCGGCGGAGACCGGGGCGGGCGGGCGGCATTCCCTGGGTAGCCGCCCCCTATTGCGACGGCGGCCCCGCTGCCGGTAGACCCCTGCGGACAGCCCCACCCGCCCGGCGGACACCGCGGCCCCGCCCGCACCGCGGCAGACCGCCACGACGTTCGAGGAACCACCGGGTGGGTGGCCGGTGAGAGGCGGAGCCGTGGAGAGACGTCCCTTCGATGTGCCGTACGGCGACGTGCGTTCCGAGGGAGCCGGGTTCGTCGGCCGGCACGAGGAGGCCCTGCGGCTCCGCGCGGCCCTGCGCGCGGGGAGCGGCGTCGTCGTCGTGCGCGGGGAGGCCGGGGCCGGGACGTCGCGGCTCGTGGACGAGGTGCTCGGCGGGACGGAGTTCGCGGAGTGGACGCAGCTGCGGGGGACCTGCCCGGACGGCGAGGAACCGTCGCCCCTGGAGGCCGTCGCCTCGGCCCTGGCCCAACTTCCCCACCGCCCGGGCCTGGCCGACCGGATGCCGCCGGTCACCGGAGTCGTGGCGCTCGTCGTGCCCGAGCTCGCCGACCGCCTGCCGGCCCCGCCCGCGTCCGCCTCGGACCCGGAGGTACGCCGAGGGCTGCTGCCCCGCGCGGTGCGGACCCTGCTCGCCTCGCTCGGTGACACCGTGCTGGTCCTGGAGGCGGTCCACCTCGCCGACTCCGGGACGCTCCGGCTGCTCGACCGGCTGACGGACGCCCTGCCCGCCGGACTGCGGCTGGTCGTGACCGAGGACGCCGCCCCCGGGCTGCCGGTCCTCGGCGTCCGCACCCCGGCGGCCGGGCGATGCGAGGAGATCCGCGTACGGCCCTGGACACCGGAGGAGACGGAGCGGTTCGTCCGCCTGTGGGCGGCGGGGTGCCCGCGGGTGGGACCCGAGGACCTGCCAGAGCTCGCGGCACGCGTGCACGAACTGTCCGGCGGGCTGCCCGGGGCCGCCGGAGCCCTCCTCGACGACGCCGGAGAGCTGCTGTCGGCCGACGGGGAGGACGGCACCGGAGGGCGCGCGGTGCTCGCCGCCGTACGGGAGACGGGAGTCCCGGGGCGGGTGGCCCGGGAGTTCGCCCGCAGGTGCGCGCCGCTGGGGGAGGACGCCCGGCGGATCGTCGAGGCGGCGGCGGTCCTCGACCGGCCGGCTCCCGTCGGCCTCCTCGCCGAGGTGGCGGAGTGTCCGCCCGCGTCGGCCGAAGCGGCGGCCGACGCGTGCGTGCGGCGATCCGTGCTGCGAGCCGAAGGGACGTCGCTGTCCTTCCGGCACCCGCTGGACCGCCGGGCCGCGCTCGCGCGGGTGCCGGGTCCCCGGGCTGCGCGGCTCAGCCTGCGCGCGGCCCGCATCCTCCACCGCGTGGGCGACGGGCCGGTCCCGCTGGTCGACCTCGCCCGGCTGTACACGGCCGCCGGACACGTCCGCGAGGGCCTGCGGTGCCTGGTGCTGGCCGCCGATCGGGCGGCAGCCGGCGGCGACTACGCCACCGCCACCCGTCTGTACACCCGGGCCGTCGTCGACGAACCCCGGGCCGAGGGACGGGTGCGCACCGCCGCGAAACTGGCCCGCACCGCCCAACTGGCCCGGGCCGGCGAGCAGGTGGTCGCCGCCGTGCGCACGGTCCTCGACGAGGACGACCCGCCGCCGCGCCTGCGCGGCGAGATCCGCCTGCACCTCAGCGTGGTCCTGCGCAACCAGACCGGAGGGGCACTGGACAGCCTCGACGAGGTCGCCCGCGCCATTCCCGACCTGGAGGCGTCCGATCCGCAGACCGCCGCACGGGCCATGGCGGTCGCCGCCATCCCCTCCCTCCAGGGTTGGCCCGTCGACCGGCACCGGCACTGGCTGGACCGCGGCGAGGCGCTCACGGAGCGCGTCACCGATCCCGTGGCCCGGGCCGCCATCGCCGCCAACCGGGCCACCGCCCTGATGCTCGTCGGCGACCCGCGCGCCTGGCACGCCGCGGAGGCGCTGCGCGGGCCGGCCGCGTCCGCGATGGAGGCCGCGCACCACGCCCGGGGCTGGACCAACCTGGCGCACGCGGCCAGCGCGCTCGGACACGGCACGCGGGCGCGGGACTTCCTCGACCTGGCCGTCGCCGGGCTCGCCGACAGCAGCAGCCCCTACCTGGAAGGACTCGTCGAGACCGCCCGTCTGGTGCTCGCCTGGCACGGCGGCCGCTGGGACGGTCTGCACGCCGCCGCCGACACCACCACCCGGCTCTACCAGGAGATACCCGACCTGACCGCCGAGGCGATGCTGGTGCGCGGACTGACCTCGCTGCACGTGCTCGGCGACGTCCCCCGGGCCCGCCACGACCTCGCGGAGGCCGCCCGCACCGCCTGCTACGACACCGGCTTCATCCTCACGTCGTCGGCCGCCGCCACCGCCCGTGTCCACCTGGAGGCGGGGCGCCCCGGGCAGGCGTGCGAGGCCGTGGAGGACGTGCTGCGCCGGATCGAAGGGACCCGGGGCTGGGTGTGGGCGAGCGAGGTGTTGCCCGTCGCGGTGGAGGCCCTCCATGGCGGCGGGCGCACGGCGCGGGCCCGGCGACTCGTCGCCGACTTCGCCGCGGGATCCGCGGACGCCGACGCGCCCGCCGCCCGCGCGGCGCTCACCGTGTGCGGGGCGCTGCTCGCGGAGGCGGCGGGCCGGACCGACGACGCCGTCGCCCTGCTGACGGACGCGGAGGAACAGTGGCGCCTGCTCGGCCGCCCGCTCGACGCCGCCCGCGCCGCGGAGGCCCGCGGGCGGTGTCTGCTCGACCTGCACGGAGAGGCGGCGGCCCGGGGCGTCCAGGACGTCGTCGAGGCCTACGGGCAGCTGGGTGCCCGCTGGGACGTCGCCCGTTGCCGACGGCTGCTGCGCCGCCACGCCATCGTCACCACCCACCGCCGGGGCCGCCTCGGCTACGGCGACCGGCTGTCCCCGCGCGAGGAGGAGGTGGCCCGTCTCGTCGTCCAGGGCCGCGCCAACCGGGACATCGCCGAGAGCCTCGTGCTGTCCACGCGCACCGTGGAGCACCACGTGGCCCGCATCATGCGGAAGCAGCACGCCGCGTCGAGGGGCGACATCGCCCTGCCGTGACGGAGGAAGCGGCCTGCTGGTGGGGGTCCGGCGGTTGGTGTCGGGTCGGCCGCAGTCGGGGTCCAGCGGTGCGGGCCGGGGCCTGGCCACCAGCTGGGCCGGCGTCAGCCGCTCGTCCGGAGGGGGGCGGTGGTGCGGGGGAAGCGGAACTCCGTGCGGCGGTGGCCGGTCGTCCCGGGGCGGAGGACGGCGCTCGGGTAGGCGGGGCGGTTCGGGGCGTCGGGGAGGTGCTGGGTCTCCAGGCAGACGGCGCCGTGGCGGCGCAGAGGGTGACCGGTCGGGCCGGTGAGCGTGCCGTCGAGCTGGTTGGCCGTGTAGACCTGGAGGCCGGGAGCGGTCGTCCAGACCTCCATGGTCCTGGCGCCGTCCGGGGCCGACAGGAGGGCGGCCCGGCGCGGTGCGGCGGATTCGCCGGAGGCCAGGACCCAGCAGTGGTCGTAGCCCTGGGCGTCACGGACCTGGTCCTCGTCTGCGAGGACGCCGGTGCGCAGGGTCCGGGGAGTGGTGAGGTCGAACGGGGTGCCGGTCACGGGGGCGATCGGACCCAGGGGGATTCCGGTCGCGTCGACGGGGAGGTACGCGTCGCCGTCGACCTGGAGCGTGTGGTCCAGGACGTCCCCGCCGTCCGCGGCCAGGTTGAAGTAGGCGTGGTTGCTGAGGCTGAGGACGGTGGGGCGGTCGGTGGTGGCGGTGCAGTCGAGGGCGAGCGTGCCCTGGGCGTCGAGCGAGTACGTGGCCGTGACGTCGAGCGAGCCGGGGAAGCCCATGTCGCCGTGGGGGCTGTGGAGTCGGAGCCGGAGCGCGGCGGTGCCGCCCTCGGTGTGCGGGGTCGCCTCCCACACCCGGGCGTCGAAGCCGGCGGGGCCGCCGTGGAGGGCGTGGCCCCGGTCGTTGACCGGTACGGCGTGGGGCGTGCCGTCGAGGGTGAAGCGCCCGTGGGCGATGCGGTTGGCGTAGCGGCCGATCAGGGCGCCGAGGTAGGGGCTCTTCTCCCCGTACTGGTCGAGCGACGGCAGCGAGAGGACGACGTTCTCGGTGCGGCCGGCCGCGTCGGGTACGCCGAGGGCGTGGAGGATGCCTCCGTACGTGAGGATCTCCGCGTAGGCGCCGGAGGGAGTCGCGAGTCGCCAGAGCGCGACCTCCTCCCCGGTCGGGGTGGTGCCGAACGGATGGGCGTGGATGGTGGCTCGGGGCATGGGGTGTCCTCGTCACGAGTGGGGGAGCGGCCGACGGGAGGGGACCCGACGAGGGGTGCGGTTCCATGGGTGCGGTCGCCCCCCCCGGCGGGGTACGGGCGCCGGAGACGAGCCGGGCCCCGCCGCCGTGGGCGGGCGCTCCGGCCCCCTGGGGCACACGGCACGGCCCGCGTGCACAGACCGGCCGGGCCACCGTGGGCAGGCCACCCGGGGCACACGGCACAGCCCGCGTGGCACTGGCAGCCCGGCCACCGCGGGCAGGCGGCCCGGTCGCGGGCCGGCACCCCCGGCCCGCGCGTGCGGGGCGGATACGGCCCCGTCGTCCGTCAGTCCCCGGCTTCCGGCGTGGGCCGCCCCCGCGGGGCGGCGGGGGGTGCGACGCCCGTCGACTCGCGTACGACGAGCCGGTAGCCGGGTCTGATGCGGCGGGGTTCGGCGACGGGGCCGCCGGCGAGGCGTTCGACGAGCCGGTCGACGGCGTGCCGGGCGATGGCGGGCTTGTCGGGGGCGACCGTGGTCAGGGTGGTGGCGCCGTAGCGGCTCTCCTCGATGTCGTCGAAGCCGACGACGGCGATGTCCTCGGGGACCCGGAGGCCGCGCTCGGTGAGGGTGCGCAGCGCGCCCAGGGCGATGAGGTCGTTGTAGGCGAAGACGGCGTCGGGGACGATGCCGCGGTCGAGGAGGGCGGTCATGGCGGCCGCGCCGTCACCGCGGCCGTAGCCGTCGGTGGCGACGACCAGGGACTCGTCGGGTGTGAGGCCCGCCGCGGTGAGCTCCTCGCGCCAGCCGCGCAGGCGGAGATGGGCGGGCCGGCGTTCGCGGTCGGTGCGGGAGCCGAGGAAGGCGATGCGTCGGCGGCCGAGGTCGAGCAGGTGACGGACCGCGGTGCGGGCGGCGGCCACGTTGTCGATGGCGATCTGGTCGTACGGTGCCTCGTACTCGCGCTCGCCGAGCAGGACGAGCGGCGAGGTCTCCTGACGGGCGAGGAGGTCGTCGTTCTCCAGGTGGATGGGGCTGAGGATCAGCCCGTCGATGACGTGGGAGCGGAACTCCTGGCACACGAGCAGCTCGCGCTCGCGGAGTCCCGCCGTGTGGTCGACCAGCACGGTGTAGTCGTGCTGGGCGGCGGCATCGATGACGGCTCCGGCGAGTTCCGCGAAGTAGGGGTTGCCGAGTTCGGGAACGGCGAAGGCGATGATGCCGGTACGGCCCTTGCGGAGGTGGCGGGCGGTGAGGTTCGGGCGGTAGCCGAGCTCGTCGATGGCCAGCTGTACCTTGGCTCGCATCTGCGGGGTGACGTGCGGATAGTTGTTGACCACGTTGGACACGGTCTTGATCGAGACGCCGGCCCGCTGCGCGACGTCCTTGAGGCTGACGCCCACGGAACTCCTCTGGTTCGGCTCTGCACGGTCGGCCGCCGGGCCCGGGGCCGGTGCGGCCCGTCCCCGGTGGGGCTCGGGCGCGCTCCTGGCCCCGGGGCACGGGGGCCGGTGGGGATGGTTCCGGCGTCAGAGCGTCCTTCTGCTGCGTGAAACGTACCTCTGCGCCACCACGACGAGGATCAGGAATCCACCGCTGACCACCGATTGGTACGAGGAGTTCAGAGAGCCGATCTGGTTGATCAGGTTCTGGATGACGGCGAGCAGCAGGACGCCCCAGAGCGTGCCGCTGACCGAACCGGCGCCTCCGGCCAGCAGGGTGCCGCCGATGACGACGGCGGCGATGGCGTCGAGCTCCATGCCGGTGCCGATGATGGTGACGCCGGAGGAGAGCCGTGCGGCGTTGAGCGCTCCGGCGAAGCCCGCGAGGAGGCCGCTCAGGACGTAGACCGTCACCTTGGCGCGGGCGACGGGGAGTCCCATGAGGGTCGCGGCGTCGGCGCTGCCGCCGACGGCGAAGAGCGTCTGGCCGAAGGAGGTGCGCTGCAGGACCAGACCGCCGAGGCCGAAGAGGGCGAGGGCGACGAGGATCGGGTGGCCGAAGCCGCCGATGGTGCCCTGGCCCAGCTCGGCGAAGGCCGAGCCCTTCGGCACGAGGTAGGTCGTCGCACCCTCGTCGGTGAAGGCGAGCAGCAGGCCGCGCGCGCCGAGCAGCGAGGCCAGGGTGACGATGAAGGGCGCCATGCCGGCCCGGGCGATCAGCAGGCCGTTCAGTGTGCCGATCGCCCCGCAGACGAGGAGCGGCACCAGCAGCGCGGGCAGCAGGCCCCATTGCGAGGCCCAGGCGGCGAGGACGCCGCCGAGGGCGAAGACGGAGCCGACGGACAGGTCGATGCCGCCGGTGATGATCACCAGGGTCATGCCGAGCGCGACGATGGAGAGGAACGACGCCTGGACCAGCACACCGCGGGAGTTGTCGAGTGTGGCGAAGCTCGGGTACGCGAAGGAGGCGATGACCACGACGAGCAGCAGGACGGCCAGGACGCCCTGGCGCTGCACCAGGGAAAGGAGACGTTCGGCCGCGGTGAGGCCGCTCGCGGGGCGGTCCGCGTCGGCAGTGCCGCCGGGGCCGGAGCCCTTGGTGCCGGCCCCCGGGGCAGTGAGTGAGGACGTGGGGTTCATCGGGATCGACGCTCCCGTGCGATGTAGACGGCGGCGATGATGATGGCCGCCTGGGCGATCTGGGCGGTGGAGTCGGGCAGGTCGTGCTTGACCAGGGTGGCGCGCAGCAGCTGCATGAGCAGGGCGCCGGCCAGGGTGCCGAGCACACGGACGGAGCCGCCGCTCAGCGGGGTGCCGCCCACCACGACGGCGGTGATGGCGGAGAGCTCCATCAGCGTGCCGAGGGAGGAGGGGTCGCTGGCGGTGAGGCGTGCGGTGGCGAGGATGCCGGCGAGGGCGGCGAGCACGCCGCAGAGGACGTACACGCCGATGAGCACCCGCTTCACCGGCAGGCCGGCGAGGGCGGCGGCCTTGCGGTTGCCGCCGATGGCGACGACCTGGCGTCCGAAGGTGGTGCGGTGGACGAGGAAGGCGACGGCGAGCGCCAGGATCCCGGCGATCAGGGGAATGCACAGGAGGCTGCCGGTGCCCAGGGCCAGCAGGTCGGGGTTGACGATCTGCTTGAGCTGCCCGTCGGCCAGGACGAGCGCGATGCCGCGGCCGCCGACGAACAGGGCCAGGGTCGCCACGATGGGTTGGAGCCCCACCACCGAGACCAGGGTGCCGTTGACGAGGCCGACGACGGCTCCGGCGAGGAGGGCGATGAGCAGGGCGGGCACGAGGCCGTAGCCGAGGTAGAGCGGCAGCAGGGCCGTGGCGAGTGCCATGGCGGAGCCCACGGACAGGTCGACGCCCTCGGTCCCGATCACCAGGGCCATGCCGAGGGCCACGATGACGATCGGGGCGACCTGGATCAGCTGGGTCCGGAGGTTGTCGACCGTGAGGAAGTGCTCGGTGAAGAAGGCGTTGAAGAGCAGCAGCGCGGCGACGGCGGCGTAGACGCCGTACTCCTGGAACCACGCGGTCGTGTTCCGCCGGGTCGCGGAGCCACGGACGGGCGCCGCTGCGGCCTGGGTGCTCATCGGGGGTCCTCCTCGGCGGCCGGGGCCGGGGCCCGGTGCGCCGCGCGGGTCGTGGGCGCCGCGTCCGGCGGGGAGCCGGCTCCGGCGGGCTTGGTCAGGGGTACGGCTCCGGGTGCGCCGGCCCCGGTGTCGGCGGGGACCGCCGGTGCGTCGGGCTGCGCCGTGCCGGCGGGCTCTGCGGCGTCGGCCTGCGCGGTGTGGTCGGCCAGGGCCGCGAGGAGGGCCTCCTCGGAGACGTTCTCACCGACGAGTTCGCCCGCGGTGGCGCCGTTCCTGAGGACGACGATCCGGTCGGCGCCCTCGACGAGCTCCTCGATGTCGGAGGAGACGAGCAGGACCGCCAGGCCCTCCTGCGCGAGCTCGTCGATGAGTGCCTGGACCTCGGCCTTGGCCCCGACGTCGATGCCACGGGTGGGTTCGTCGAGGAGGAGCACCTTGGGTTCGAGGCAGAGCCAGCGCGCGAGGAGCACCTTCTGCTGGTTGCCGCCGGAGAGCTCGCCGACCTTCTGCTCCGGGCTCGACGCCTTGATGCGCAGTCGCTTCATGAAGATGTCGACGACGCGGTCCTGCCGTGCGCGGGAGACGATGCCCGCGCGGGAGAGCCGGGGAAGAGCGGCCAGGACGATGTTCTCGCGGACCGACAGGCCCGGGACGATGCCCTCGGCCTTCCGGTCCTCGGGGAGCAGGCTGATGCCGGCGCGGATGGCGGCGGCGGAGGACGAGCGGCCGAGCGGGGCGCCGCCGACGCGGACCTCGCCCGCCTCCAGGGACAGGGCGCCGGCGAGGGCTTTGGCGGTCTCGCTGCGGCCGGAGCCGAGCAGGCCGCCGAGGCCGAGCACCTCGCCGGGGTACAGCTCCAGCGAGACGTCGTCCAGCTGGCCCCGCCGGACCATTCCGGTGGCGGTCAGGACGGGTTCGCGGGCGACGTCGTGGCCGGCGGCGCCGAAGCTGGTCAGGCCGTGCCGGCGGACCTCGGAGATCTCGCGGCCCAGCATCATGGACACGAGGCGCATGCGGTCGAGTCCGGCGAGGGGGCCGGTGTGGATGTGCCGGCCGTCGCGGAGCACGGTGACCCGGTCGCAGATCCGGTAGAGCTCGTCCATGCGGTGGCTCACGTAGACGACGGCGATGTTCCGTCGGCGCAGGTCCTCGATGACCCGGAAGAGCGTCTCGACCTCGCGCGGTTCGAGCGACGAGGTGGGCTCGTCCATCACGACGACGTGGGCCTCGACGGAGACGGCCCGCGCGAGGGCGACCATCTGCTGGGTGCCGATGCCGAGGGTGCCCAGGGGGCGGCGGGGGTCGACGGTCACGCCGAACCCGCCGAGGAGGGCCGATGCCTCGGCGTGCATGCGGGGGAAGTCGATGAGCCCGAAGCGGTTCTTGGGCTCGCGGCCGAGGAAGATGTTCCGGGCCACGCTCATCAACGGGACCAGGTTCACCTCCTGGTGGATCGTGGAGATGCCGGCGGCCTGCGCCTCGGAGGGACGGGTGAACCGCACCGGCCCTCCCGACAGCAGCAGTTCGCCGCTGTCCGGGCGGTGCACGCCGGTGAGGACCTTGATGAGAGTGGACTTGCCGGCGCCGTTCTCGCCGACGAGCGCGTGGGTCTCGCCGGCGCGCAGGGTGAACGAGACGTCGTCGAGCGCGACCACGCCGGGAAAGCGTTTACCGACGCCGCGTGCCTCGAGCACCGTCGGCGCGGCCGAGGGCGCGGTGCCGCTCGTCGCTGTCGGCGCGGCCTCGGGCGGCGCCGCTTCGGGGGGAGCCATGAACGTGGCCTTCCGGAGAGGGAACGGGGAGAGAGGAGGGCGGGCGGCCCGGGGCCGTGGCGGATGCCGTGTCCGGCGGCGGGAGACCCCGGACGGGCTGGGCTCGGGACCGGGTCGACACCCGGCCGGACGCCGTACGGAGCCGTCCGCGGCCGGTGCGGAACCCGGAGGTCACTCGGGCCGGGTGCGAGGCACGTGTCCGGGGCCGTACCGGCCGGGCACGGGCCGGAGCGGAACACCTGCCGGACTGGTACGCCTCGGGTGCGGGCCCGAAGTACGTCCGGAGCCGTGCCGGTCGGCCGTCAGGGACGGGGCGGCCGACCGGCACGGCTCGCGGACGGATCGGGCCGGCCGTGGGTCAGTACGCCCCGCCGAGGGAGGACTTGGCGTTGGACGGGTCGTAGGAGCGGTCCGAGATGATGACGTCCTCGGGGATGCCCTCGCCGGCGTAGAACTTCTGCGCGGTGGCGAAGGCGAGCGGGCCGAAGCGCGGGTTGGACTCGATGACGGCGCTCAACTCGCCGTTGGCCAGGGCCTGTACGGCGTTGCGGGTGCCGTCGATCGACACGATCTTGACGTCCTTGCCGGGGGCCTTGCCGGCCGCCTTGAGCGCGGTGACGGCGCCGAGCGCCATCTCGTCGTTCTCGGCATAGACCGCGGTGATGTCGGGCTTGGACTGGATCAGCTGCTCCATGACCTGCTGGCCCTTGTCGCGGGCGAACTCGCCGGTCTGCTGGGCGACGATCTCCAGGCCGGGGGCGGTCGCCCCGACCTGGTCGACGAAGCCCTTGGTGCGGTCCGTGGTGACGCTGTTGCCGGAGGAGCCGAGCAGGATGGCGACCTTGCCCTTGCCTCCGGTGGCCTTGACCATCGCGTCGGCCGCGCGCTTGCCCTGCTCGACGAAGTCGGAGCCGAGGAAGGCCAGGTAGTCCTTGCAGGCCGTGGCATTGACCTTGCGGTCGATGGTGAGGACGGGGACCTTCTTGGCGGCGGCGGCCTGGAAGGCGGGTTCGAGGCCGTCGGAGTTGAGCGGGGCGATGATGAGGAACTGCGCGCCCTGGGCGAGCATGTCCTGGATGTCGCTGATCTGCTTGGGCAGCTGTGACTGGGCGTTGGTGGTCAGGAGCTTCTTCACACCGATCCTGGCGGCCTCGTCCTTGATGGACTGCGTCTCGGCGATGCGGAAGGGGTTGGCCTCCTTCTCCGACTGGGAGAAGCCGACGATCGCGTTCTTGAGGTCGAGCTTGGGGGCGCCGTAGGTGGTGAGGGTGCAGCCCGGGCCTGCGGACGCGGTGGGCGTCTGGACGGTCTGGGCCCCCTGGCTGCTGTCGCCGCCCGCGTTGTCCGTGGTCTCCGACTTGGCGCAGCCGGACAGGGCGAGCGTGACGGTGGCGGCGACGAGGCACGCGACGGAGAGCGTGCGGTATCTCTGCGGAAGGGTCATCGTGAGGACACTCCTTGGCGGGGGGACAGCACCGCCGAGTGGCGTGCGGTCGCTCAGAGCAGGAAAGCGGAGCCGGTTCGCCGTGAGGGGACGGCGAAACCTTGGTGCGCAGCCTCGTGCAGCCCGGATCACACCCATGAGCTGGGCGGACACGGGCTCGGAGCAACCTCCCGAGGGGCGGCGACTCCGGCTTTACAACGTTATAACCGCGCCTCGGCGAGCGCTGCAAGAGGCCGGGACGACGTTTCCGGAATGCTTCCGGCGGCCGGTTCCGCGGTAACGGCGCAGGAGTTGACGGTCAGTCGGAAGGAAGGGCGCGCCGGGTCTGGACAGCCTCCGCGGCGCGTGCTGTCATTCCGCTGCACACAGTTTTCCAACGTTGGAATGGCAGCCGCCCACCCCTCACGGCACCGCCGTGGTGATGTCCGGGCGGCCCGTTCGGCGCCGGCCTCCGCCCACCGGCGCGACGCTGCGACAACCGCCGGGCACCCGCGCTCCCGAGGTGGACACGGCACCTCGCAGGGCCACTTCCGCCGACACGCGTTCCACGGGTCCGGCCGCTCCGATCCCCTCTCTAAGAGGAAAGATTCGATGACACGACGAAACACCCGCCCCCGAAACGGAATATGGGCGCTGCTGACCGCCGCCGCCCTGGTGCTGCCCGTCGGCGCCCTGACCCCGACCGCCTCCGCCGCGCAGCCGCACGCCACCGCCTCCCCGGCAGTCCAGCCGGGCGGCACCTTCTCCGCCCCCGCCCGGGACGCGGCCGTCGAAGTGCACGGCCTCAAGGGCGAGTACTTCAGCATGTCGGCGCCCGGCGCACGGGACTTCGACAAGCTGGGCGGCACCTCCCTCGACCCGCAGATCAACTTCTCGGGCCTCACCGGCACCTTCCAGTCGCTGACCGGCCGCGCCGAGCACACCACCGCCCGCTGGACCGGGCGGATCGAGGCCCCGGCCACCGGCGACTACACCTTCTACGGCATCGGGGACAACGGATTCCGGCTGTACGTCGACGGCAAGCCGGTGATCGACCACTGGGTGCCCGACTGGGACCGCGAGCAGACCAGCGCCCCGGTCCGGCTCACGGCGGGCCAGAAGCACGACTTCCGGCTGGAGATGTTCCAGGACGTCGGCGGGGCCAACATGTTCCTGCGCTGGTCGACCCCCACCCTGGCCAAGCAGCTGGTCCCCGAGTCGGCCTTCACCCCGCCCGCCGACTTCCAGGTCTACCCCGTGGAGCCGACGGTCCCGGCGAGCGGCAGGCAGCTGCGCCTGCGGTTCGACCACCCGGTCGGCGGCCTGGCGTCGGTGGCCGGGCACCTCACGGTGGAGGCGGACACCACACCCATGCCGATCCGTTCGGTCACCGCGGCCGCGGACGATCCGAGCACCGCGGTCGTCGAGCTGGCAGAGCCCATCCAGAAGGGCCAGCAGGTACGCGTCGACTACGACGGCGCCGGAGGCCTGAAGAACGGCGACGAGACCGTCCCCCGGATCCTCCGCTCGGCGGCCAACTCCTCCACGCACCGGCTCACCACCGAGTGGGGCGACGAACTGGACCGCGAGAACCCGCTGCCGGAGTACCCGCGCCCGCAGCAGGTGCGCTCCCGGTGGAAGAACCTCAACGGCCCCTGGCAGTTCGCGGGCGCGGACCCCGGCGAGCAGCCGGTCTTCGGCAAGGACCTCGACGAGAAGATCGTCGTGCCCTTCCCCGTGGAGTCCCAGCTGTCCGGGATCGAGCGGCACGAGGACCACATGTTCTACCGACGCCTGGTGGACGTGCCCAAGGACTGGAAGGTGGGCAGGGCCGGCAAGGACAACCGGCTGATGCTCAACTTCGGCGCCGTCGACTACCGGGCCACCGTCTGGGTCAACGGCAAGCGGGTGGCCGAGCACACCGGCGGCTACAACGCCTTCAGCGCCGACGTCACCGACGCCCTCAAGGCGAAGGGCCCGCAGGAGGTGGTGGTCGCGGTCACCGACACCGGCGGCCCGAACCAGCCGACGGGCAAGCAGTCCGCCAACCCGGGCGGCATCTTCTACACCCAGTCGTCGGGCATCTGGCAGACGGTGTGGATGGAGCCCGTGGCCCCGGTGGCCATCGACGACCTCGTCACGACCCCCGACATCGACACGGGCACACTGGACGTGAAGGTCGCCTCCGCCCGCGCCTCGGCGGGCGCGCGCGTGGAGGCCGTCGCCCGTGACGCCCGCGGCAAGGTCGTCGGCCGGGTCTCCGGCCCGGCCTCCGCGCCCCTGCGCCTCCCGGTCGCGCGGCAGCACCTGTGGAGCCCGGACGACCCGTACCTGTACGACCTGGAGGTACGCCTGACGGACGGCAAGTCGACCGATCGCGTCGACGGCTACTTCGGCATGCGCGAGATCGCGGTCCAGAAGGTGGGCGGCTTCCGGAAACTGGTCCTGAACGGAAAACCGATCTTCTCGCTGGCCACACTGGACCAAGGATTCTGGCCTGACGGCCTCTACACCCAGCCCAGCGACGAGGCGCTCGCCTTCGACCTCGAGGCGCACAAGAAGCTCGGCTTCAACGCCGTGCGCAAGCACATCAAGGTGGAGTCGGACCGCTGGTTCTACCACGCGGACCGGCTCGGGCTGCTGGTCTGGCAGGACTTCGTCTCGGGCGACCTCAAGGACGACGCCGGCCGCCAGGCGTTCGTCGACCAGGGCCGCGAGATGATGCGCCGGCACCACGACTCCCCGGCGGTCATCGGCTGGACGGTCTTCAACGAGGGCTGGGGCGAGTGGAACCGGGAGGAGACCGGCCGGATCGCCGGCGCGGTCAAGGCCGCCGACCCGTCCCGCATCGTCAACGCCCACAGCGGGGTCAACTGCTGCAACTCCAAGGGCGACTCCGGCAAGGGCGACATCGTCGACCACCACGACTACAACAACACCGACCCGGCCTATCCCGACCACCGGGCGGCGCTGGACGGCGAGCACGGCGGTTTCACCCTGCGTGCCCCGGGCCACATGTGGCCGGGAGCCCCGACGGTCATCTACAGCGGCGTGGCCGACAAGGAGGCCCTGACCCGCAAGTACGTGGAGAACACCGAGAAGTACTACCTGGAGGCGGCGGGTGCCGAGCTGTCCGGGTCCGTCTACACCCAGATCTCCGACCTGGAGAACGAGCTCAACGGCCTCTACACGTACGACCGCCGGGAGATCAAGGTCGACCCGGCCCGGGTCCGCGCGATCAACCTGAAGGTCATCGCGGCCGGCGCGGCCGCCGGGCAGCGCGGCCCGCTGGGGGGCGGCGCCTCCTGGTCCCTGGACGAGGGCTCGGGCACGAGCGCCCGCGACTCCGGCCCCGGCGGACGGACGCTGACGCTCAACGA
The DNA here is from genome assembly GCF_040303145.1 of Streptomyces sp. NPDC096079. Lineage (NCBI taxonomy): Bacteria > Bacillati > Actinomycetota > Actinomycetes > Kitasatosporales > Streptomycetaceae > Streptomyces > Streptomyces sp. NPDC096079. The sequence goes on along the minus strand of NZ_JBEOST010000022.1, from coordinate 27,065 downwards.
GGGAACGGGCTGGGGCACCGGAGTCGGCGGAAGTGCTCTGACGTTCGACGGCCAGGGCCACTTCGCCCAGACGGACGGTCCCGTCATCGACACCACCACGAGCTACTCCGTGTCGGCGTGGGCGACGCTGGACTCCCTGCCGGGCAACTACGCGACCGTGGTCAGCCAGGACGGCCGTCGCCAGGAGAACCCCTTCTACCTCCAGTACGGCCAGGGCGCCTTCGCCTTCAGCACGCCGGGCGGCAACCGGGCCCGCTCCGTCACGACTCCCGAACTCGGCCGCTGGTACCACCTGGTGGGCGTCCGCGACGCCGCGAAGAACGAGATCCGGCTGTACGTGGACGGGACCCTGGCCGCCACGGCGGCGGCGGGCCCGGCCGACGTGAGCACGGGTCCGTTCGCGGTCGGCCGCGCCAAGTGGGGCGGCGGGAACGTCGACTTCTGGAAGGGCTCGGTCGACGGAGTGCACGCCTTCGACAAGGCGCTCTCCTCCGAGGAGGTGGCCGCGCTGCACGCATCCGAGAAGCCGTAGGGACGACGCCCCGGGCCGCGGGGGAGAACCGCGCGGCCCGTGAACCCCCGGACCGCGGGCCCGCGCCCGCGGCCCGGGGATCCCGGCGTGGGTTCGAGCCGCCACTGCGGTCCAGGTACACGCCGTCGGCGTAGTGACGCGGGTAGGAGCCGGGAAAGTCAGTGATGAAGCCGGGGCTGGTGACCCGAGAGCGGACGCGGCCCCGCCGAGAGGGCAGCGGGGTGCCACGCGACCCGGCCCCCCGATGCATGCGGAAGTCGCATACTGAATGCTAGATTGACATTCGTGATGGGTGTGGAGGAGATTCTCAGGCTCACGGTCGCCGCGCTGATGGCGCGGACGGGGGAGCGTCAGTCCGATCTGGCTGAGCGGCTGGGGCTGTCGCAGGCCCAGGTGTCCCGTAAGCAGGGTGGCACCGCGCACTGGTCGCTGGAGGATGTCGACCGGCTCGCCGCGCACTATGGTCTGTCCGTCCTGGATCTGTTGGCCGGGCCGACACATGCGGTCGGTGTGCTGCACGGCGCCACACCCCCTCTCCAGCCTGGGGTGTTCGCCTCCGGCACTCACGCCACGCACGTACAGCCGCTGGACCCGCCCATCGCCCTCCCGGACACGGCTCCCGCACCGGCGCCCACGGCCGGTGTACGTGAGCCGGTGGGCCTGTGTGTCCTGTGCGGGCAGCCGGCCGCGGAGGAGGTCGACGGTTACCCGCAGCACCTGAGCGCGGAGGAATGCGCCGCGGCCATCGCCGCGACCGCTCCCGCCGCACCCCAGGCCGCACCGGTCGCCGCCCCGGAGCCCGCCACCGACCGCGCCCCGCTCACTGCCCAGCCGGTCTCCCCGCCCGCCGATGGACCGGCTGCCCCACCCGCGCCCGTCGAGCGTGCGGACGTTCAGCCCGCGGTCCCGGCGTCGCCAGCTGTACCGGCGGCGAAGCCCGCATCACAGCGCGCCACGCCCGGGTACGCCTCCGGCACGCTGGTGGAGCAGATCACCGACCGCGTGCGCGACGTCCTGGCCGAGTACGGCGGCGATGCCGACGCGGCGCAGGCGACCCTGATCAAGACGGCCATTCCCGATGTGATGACGCTCCTGAAGGCATCCCGTGTGGGCGGCCGGTACGAGCACTCGGAATTTCCGCCGACGCAGGAAATCCTGCGGAAGAAGTCCCAGAAAGGCGCGGACGAAATCTGGGAGGGCCGCCCGAAGTGGCGCAACACCGAGCTTTTCGCGGCGGCGAAGCGCGGCGAGAAGATCGAGGTAACCGCGCTCGACATGAACGCGGCCTACCTGTCCGCGCTCAAGTGCTGGCTGCCCATCGGCCAGCTCAGGGACGACACAAGCGGCATCCATGACCCGAAGAAGTCAGGTGTCCACCTCATCACCCCCGCCGACTGGGAGCACAGCGACCTGCCCAACCCGCTGGGCAACCGGATGGAACCGGGGGAGCTGTGGGTCAGCGAGTCCACCCTGCGCCTGCTCCTCGACTGCGCCCGGCAGGGCCTCGCCGAAGCCCCGGTGATCCACCGTTCGCTGGTCTCCGGCGCCACGGAAGCGCTCCTGGAGAAACTCCGCCGCGCTCTGACGGAATCCCGCAAGACCGCTCTCGCGGAGGGCGACGAATTGACCGTGGCCTACGTGAAGGCCATGTACTCTAAGCTCGTGTCGACCATCGGCGAATCGAGCGCGAATCGTGAACTCCGCCGCCCGGACTGGATGCATATCATCCGCGCAAAAGCATTCGCCAACCTGTGGATGAAGGCCCACAAGGCCCACAAGGCGGGACTCCAGGTCGTGGAAATCTCAGGAACGGACGAACTCCACGTGGCCGGCGACTGGCGGCCGGTGTTCCCGGAGGGCCGGGACCTGAACCAGGTCAAGGAGAAGTCCGCATACATCCTGGGGGGTAAGCGCTGATGGCGGGATCTCCGGACCTGTGGTCCCAGTGGGGCGAATTCGGAAAGTTCAACGCCCGGGGCATGAAGGGCGGCGAGGCCCTGATCCTGGAACTCAACCGGATCGTCCACTCCTCCGGCATCGCCTCACCCGTCACCACCAGGCGAGGCCTTGCCGCCCGCCTGCGCTACCTCGACAGCCCGGCCGGCCGTCAGGCGCTGCGGGACCAGGGCGTCACCGCCCGCACCCTCCGCACCTGGATGAGGGGCAAGTCCACCCCCACGAAAGCCAACCGCGAACGCATCGACCACGCGTACTGGGTCCGGCGCCGGGAGAACTTGATCCGCTCAGGCTGGCTCAAGCGCCACCTCGACAACGACGGCCGCGGCCGCCGCATGGAGATCTACCCCGTCGACCAGACCCAGGTCCCGGCCGAACGCGCCCGCCCGACCCTCTCCCAGCGCTCCATCACCGTCCGCTACATCTGGGCCGACCTCGTCGACGCCTGGGCCACCCAGGACGCCGACACCGTCGACGAGATCTGGGACGACGTCATCAGCGACCTCGACTCGGACTACAACGCCTACGCACACGTCTCCTCCGTCGGCATCGGCGCCTGACCACCCACCCCGACCCGCCCGCACCCCGCCCTGGCACTCAGCCCCCGACCGAACGCCCGGCCACGATGGAAGCCGCCCCGGAACCCACAAGACTCCGGGGCCATCCGGGAGCCTCCACGGAAGGCGGACCAGAACCGCTTGTGCTGGTCGCAGCCATCAACGAATGGCTCTGGCCTGTGTGAATGCTTCGGTGGCACCAACTGTCGGGAGTAACGTGCCCCCATGGGGATCAGCGTTCAGGTTCGGACGTTCACAGGCACGGTCGAAGCCACGTGCATCCATCCATCCATCGCTGACCTGTGCAGACGGGCGGCGAGCCAGAACCTGCCCATACTCGGACACGTCGATCCCTGCGACGACACCGTGTTCAACCGGTCGCAGCTCAGAGTCCTCGTCCCGGAACTCCAGGCCTTGGCGAACGGCTCAGCCGCCGAACAAAACGAGGCGGTGCACGAGATCCTCATGCTGACCGCTCAAGTCGAGCGCAAGGCCCACCGGTATCTCGTCTTCAACGGCGACTGACGACGCCACTTTCCCACCACCCCGCGTCGACAACGCTGCGGGTCAATACACCTAGACCGAACTAGCGGCCTGGAGGGAAGCACACTACGGGGCCACCCATCGTGGCGGGCGGCGCCGCGCGGGGCTCCTGGCAGAGCCGTGCGTTCCATCTGTCCCTGCGGGAGTGCCGGCAATCTTGCTACGGGCACACGAGATCGGGCCTGTAGGGAGTGCCACTGCATACCAGGCCGGCAACACGTTCGCTGAAACGTGGGGTAAGTCCGCAGCCTTGGCGGGAAGATAGCCGATTGAAGACTGACCTGATCAGCGGTGCGGGCCAAAGATGAGCCCTTCGATGATGTGCGGGGACAGGGGGTGCCGTGGAAGCGGCAGAACTTGCGGTGGCTGCGGTGGGTGTGGTGGTCGCGACGGCGACAGGAGCGGCGACGGGTCTCGGGGAGGGGATGGGGGCGGCGGCCGCTGAGTTAGTGCGGACGCGGCTGGGAGCCACCGATCGTGGGCGTGCGGCCCTTGAGCGGCTTGATGAGGCCCCGGCGGCGCCCGGTGTGAGGGAGGAAGCCCAGGAGGTAGTGCGCGAGGAGATCGAGGCCGATCAGGAGTGGAGGGACCGGCTGCAGGTGCAGCTGACCACTCGCTCCGCCCACACCACGACGCACGTCAGCGGCGGTGTGTTGATCAGCGGCGGACGGGTATCCCGCAATCAGATAGTGGTCGGCCCGCTGACCATCAACAACACCCCTGGCAACAAGGCGCTCATCGCCGCCGCTGTGGTCCTTGTCCTGGTCCTGGTTTCCTTCGGCACGTACGGGATCGTGCAGGTCGTCACGTCCGACAACACTCAGGGCCCCTCACAGGGTGCGTCCACCAGGCCGCTCGAACGGCCAGCGCCGGGCGTCGATGCGAGCAGCGTCCCCACGCCCGCCCCGACCGCCACGACGCCTCGGTTCGACCTGAGCAGAGATGCCATGGAGGTGCTCCTCTATCAAGACGAGATGCCGTCATGGCTGGAGTACCACCTGCCGGCGTCTGTGCAGTCGTCGGAGAGCGGGCCTCGTTGCACCGCCTCAATCGTCACGTATGCAAGGCCCGACAGTCAGAGTTCCCTGGTGAGCTTCCGGGCGGACGCCTGCGACGCCGTCGACAGTGCACAGAGTCAATACAGCAGCAGGGTCATGCAGCTCGAAGGCGGGGTCGACTCGGGGCCACTCCAACCCGTGCCCGTGGCACCTCTCGGCGACGTTCGAGTCAGCTACGTGCGCGAGGAGCCGGTCAGTCACAGCAAAATGCGCTTCGTGACAGTCCGCTCCGGCAGGATCGTCCTCAGATTCGTGTACGGACCCATCAACGAGAAAGCCGCCTTCCCGAAGGAAATCGACACCATGATCAGCACCTTCGTGAAGAAGGCCGAGGTAAAACCAGTCGAATAGGCCGCCCCGAGTCCCGGCCCGCCTGGTGGGTGCGGGCGCGATTCGCAAGGGTCGACCGTGGAGCCTTTCGCTGGAGGACCGGGCCCTGCTGGTCGCGGCCTATTGGCGAACGAACCTCACAAGGCGACAATTCGCTCCGTTGTTCGGGGTGTCGAAATCGGCGGCGGACCGGATCATCGACCACCTCGAGCCGATGCTCGCTCTCCAGCCCCCGCAAACGGTTCGCCAAGGACACCGTGCTCATCGTCGACGGCACTTTGGTCCGCAAGCCGGGCGCCTTTCCCGACGCGACCGCAGTCGACCAGGCCCGCTCCGCCGGAATGCTCACCCCCGTGCACGACGCCGGTGGGCCGCGGCAGTCAGGGCCCACGGCGACGCTGAGGGCACCCGGGCACAGATCGAGGTGCTGCTGGGCCGCCACCTCGCGCACGAGCGCAGCGTCGCCGGCCTGGCCGCCGCGCTACGGGCCGGGGCCCTGACCGCGGGCGCGGTCGCGCTGGAGGCCCGCAAAGTGGCCCAGGCCGAGGACGAGCCCACCGCCGCCGATGTCCCGGCACTGCGGTCGGCTGTCGGGCGGGGAGCGGCGACCGTGACGTTCCTGCACGAGTGGAAGCTCCACCACGTTCCCCCGGACGCCAGGCCGCTGCCCTCGGTGACCCATTTCGACCAGTTGCTCCGACACCGCCGCTCTGGCGGCGGTGACCTGCGAGAGGGAGAAGCGCCATGACGACCCTGCCCCGCCAACGGAACTTGACCGAGCAAGCCGCGAAGTGGGCTGCCGAGAGCTGAACGGCCACCTGTTGAGAGCCGCCCCAATCGGGCTCCCTTAACTAGCCGGCCATCGCAAACCACTACCCGAGCGTTCCTCTTCTCGCGAACTCCCAAGGCACCTGACCCACGATCGTTCCTGCAATGCATCGACAAGCGTTCCTGCTGCAACCTACGTAGCCACTCTCGCGGTGGATGCTGCCGCTGGTCCGGTGGCCGGGGGGCGTCGCTTGGGGAGTGCGGGATGGTGTTGCCGGGTGCGGCCTGGGTGGCGGGCGGCGGGTTCGCTGGAGCTGGCCTGCTTCATCCGGCTCGCCACGTGCCGCATCTGCGCTGGCGCCCCCGGCGCACCCCCGCGCGCCCCTTCGCCGCCCTTGATCGTTCCCGGGGCAGCGGGTGAAGTGGTGTGCGGACGGCGGCCCGACCGGGCCTCTACGGCCTGACGGACGGGACCGGAATGAAGGACGCGGACCAGGTGGCTTGGGGACCGGGCACGAGCGCCGGCACGCATGCGGGTACGAGCGGCACAAGGGCCCCGGGCCGGCCGGGCTGGGGGCGTGCGGTCGTAATCGGTGGCGGATATGCGGGCCTGCTGGCGGCGCGGGTCCTGGCCGGTCACTTTGCCGAAGTGCTGGTGCTCGAGCGGGATGCGGTGGACCGTACGACCGGGGTTCACCCGAGCGCGCCGCAGTCGTACCACGCGCACGCGATGCTCGCGCGGGGTGCGCAGGTGCTGGAGGTGCTTTTCCCTGGCCTGCGGGCGGAGTTGGAGCAGTTGGGTGCCCCGGTCTACGACTACGGTGAGCGGATCAGTTTCGTGCTGCCCACCGGCCAGGCTGTGCGCACCACTACCGGGGTGCGGATCCAGTCTTTCACCCGGGATGAGCTGGAGCGCCGGATCCGTGCCCGGGTGTTCGATCTGCCCGGGGTCCAGGTGCTCAGCGAGGCGCGGGTGCTGGGTCTGGGCAGGGGGCCGGGGGGCCGGGTCGAGGGAGTCCGGTACCGGAGGGAGAAGGGCGGGGAGCAGGCGGTCACCGCCGATCTGGTGGTGGATGCTTCCGGCCGCACCACCTCGATCGACGACTGGCTGAGCCAGGCCGGCTGGCCGGTCTCGGAGAAGAGCACGGTGAAGGCGAGGATCACCTACACCACGATGGTCTTCGACCGCACGCCGGAGCAGAAGGACTACGACCTCGCCTATCAGATGACGTTCGCGCCTTCGGTACGGCGCGGCGGCGCCATGCTCGCGGTGGAGCACGGCCGCTGGGTTTGCTCGCTGTTCGGCTTCGAGGAGCACCCGCCCACCGACCCTGACGGCTTCCTCGAATACGCCCGCAGCCTGGACAACCCCCTGCTGGCCGAACAGATCGCCCGCCGCGGCCGCCACGACGAGCTGTACCGCTACACCAACCCTGGCAGCACCTGGCGCCTGCACCACCGCAATGCCGGCTGGCCGGAGGGGCTGATCGCGATCGGCGACTCGCTGTGCGTCTTCAACCCGGTCTACGGGCAGGGGCTGACTGTGCCCGCCATCGAGGCCGACGCACTCGGCTCGCTGCTCGGCCGGCGCCGCTCCACGGGCGCGGGCCTGACCGGTCTGAGCCGCGAGTACTTGCGCACGGCGGCCGGGATCATCAAGGTGCCGTGGTCGCTGTCCACCACCTCGGACCTGATGTGGAGCCCGGCCGGCCGGCCACTGGCGGCCCGTTTCGCGCACTGGTACAACCGGCAGGTCTTCACGCTGGCCCGGCATGACTCCGATGTCTGGACGCGCTTTGTCAGGGTGGCCAACATGACCGCCCCGTCCTCGCTGCTGATGCACCCTTCGGTCCTCGGCAAGATCGTCCGGCAGAACCTCACCCGCCGGCCGGAGCTCACCCGCTGACGGCGGCGCGCACCCCTGCTAGGCGCGGGCCCGCGCGCACAGCGGCGATACGGGGGGGGCCTACGCGAACGGCTAAGGTGAGGGGGCCAGTCTGCCGGCGGTGACTGAGTACTCGGACACGGACGCGGATCAGGGACTCGCCGGAGTCGCCGTCGCAGACGAGCCGAGCACACCGAGGCCCTGCCCGGGGTGGGTCCATGTGACCGGCCACGCGGTGCTGGTGTCGTCGGCGTGGTCCTGGCTCTGGGTCGGAGTCACGTGCTGTCTTGCGTGACCGGGGACGTGCTGCCAGGTCAGGGTTGTCTCGACCTGGTGAACCCTTCGTGAGCGTGTCGAGCATGTCGGTCTCACCGCTGGTGATCTCGACCGTGCCGGCGCACAGCACATTGGGCGCGCCGGCGCAGCCGAGCCCGCGGGGTGGTGGAGAGGCAGTGGGCAGCGTTCGCAGGAGGGCCCCAGAGTCAGCCCGTGGCCGGCCGCCTGTCACCAGAGCCAGTGCATGGTGGCGGACAACTGCCCGTCGAGAACGAGGATATCGACGAGAGCGGCAGGGCGGCCGGGGCGATCCGTGGCCAGGTCGCAGCTGGCTGCGGCGGGTTTGCCGGTGAAGGCCGCGGCTGCGGCACCGGCGCCCCGGCGCTGTTGCGCAGCGGGGCGATCTCTGGCTGGGGGAGTACTGGTGTCATGCGCCGGGTGTGCCGAAATCCGAGCTGCCGGGACACCCCTAAAGGGTCGAGTAGGCGTGCGATTTGCCGGGATCGAAGGTGCACGCGCGCCCCCACGTCTTCAGAACGAAGGCAAACAAGGAACTCCGCCAAGAAATCTGATGTTCCCCCGGCTCCCTGTCGGAGCGACCCCTCTCCCCGCGGCTCGCGGGGGTCGCACGGGAATGGTCTCACCGGATCCGGACACTCCAGGTTCTCGCCGCCCCCTGCTCCTCGTCCCTCAGGGATGATTCCCTGCACGGCCGGGTGAATGGCCGGCTGCCCTGCCTGCTTCCCGAACCTGTGGGGATGGCCCCCGCGTCGACGAGCCGTTCGTGGGGGATGAGGTCGGCCAGGGCGAGCACCTGCGGCGCCCCGGCGCCCACTGTCTCTTCGTCTGAGTGCGCGGTGCCGACGGGGAGCACGATCTGCTCCTTCAGCGCCAGGGGTATCAGTACGCTCCAGTCGAGGAGGGCCGACAGCTCCGCATCGGTCAGTTGCGCCCTGCACAGCGCCACGAAGCCGTCCATGGGCGGGCTGACCTTCTCTTCGAACCAGCCAGGCGCCTCCTGTGTGGCCTGCGGCAGCTCGTACGGGGGCAGCCCGCGCCGTTCCAGCTCGGTGTTCAGCGCGGCAGCGACGGCAGCGACATCCCCGTAGCCGTCCTCCCTGTCCTGTGACCAGTCCTGCGCGGTGACAATCACCAGATAGAAACCCATACATACCGGCCGCCACTGGCAACGTCCCTGCCTCGTGGAGTAGTGCGGCGGCCGCGCCCACGGGTTCAGCGGCATCTGGGACGAGCGCCTCCGATCGCGGCCCGTACGCCCGGTAACAACATGATCAACTAGAGGGTCGTTTTGCCCCTTGATGAGCTTCCGTGATCCCTTGGCGAGGTTTATTTGATCTTCACGGGGCGCGCCTGCCGTGGGAAAGTCGCGGAGTAAGCGGCAGCGCCGGGTTCGTGGGGGGCGAGCGTGCCGGCAGTGCCGTACCGAGGGGGAACTCTGCCTGGACGGCGAGCCGCAGACATTGTCGTGCCCATGAATAGTGTGCTGCCGGTCGATCGTAGAGACCAAGGCAGAACATGTCATTGCTCAGAGACGTCGGCAGACGCCGGCGTCGCGTCCGGTCCGCCCTGACCAAGGCGACCGCGACCACCGCCATCATGACGGCCTCCGCCGTCCTCGTCGGCACGATCCAGGGCTCGCCCGTCGCCGCCGCCGAGCCCGAACAGGACACCGGCTACTACCGCAACAGCATCGGCACCAACCGACGACTCGACCGCTGCATGGCCGCGAACGCCCTGCACATCGGCGGCCCGCTGATGAAGGCCAAGGCCATCGAAGGCCTCACCGGGACCGAGGAACAGCTCAAGACGGTCCTCGGCGACGGTTGGATCTTCTACAGCCCCCTCAAGAAGGCCGCGGAGGACGACGAGGCCGCCGGCAGCACCTACGGCAATTTCCTCCAGGACCGCGACAACGCCCTCTCCACCGCCAACCAGGTCTACGCCAAGAAGGACGACACCGGCAAACTGGCCTGGCTCGCGCCGAAGTTCAGCGAGGGCGTCTGGAACTTCACGATCCGCACCCAGCGCCAGCTCGCCTACCGCCTCACCGAGGACACCCTCAGCAAGGCCAGCCCCGAGTCCCTCGCCCGTGCCAAGGTCATCGCCGAGGAGAACCACGGCAAGGACGAGTACCACGACTGGGCCGCGAACAGCATGCTCAGCGACAGCCAGGTCGGCTGGAGTTCCCGTACCTCCACCGACATCGCCGCCTACCTGAAGCGCGGCGGCTTCCCGACCGTGGCGCCCGCCAAGGACTCGGCCGAATACCGCGTCGAGGTCGAGGACTTCAAGCAGGCCTGGTCGGCCTGTGACTACAACAACCCCTACGACCCGTCGCGCAAGCTCAACGAGCCGCTCATGACCGCGATGATCGAGTGGGAACTGGAGTACGCCGGTCAGGCCGACCAGCGCGCCACGATCATGCGTGCGGAGGCCGAAGCCTCGGCGGCGACCCGTGCGGCCACCGACGACCTGGTCGAGGCCATGGGACAGGCGTGGCTCGCCGAGCAGCTCCTGATCTGGCGCAAGGGCTGGCTGGACGCCACCGCCGTCTGGCCCGACCGCCCGAGCCTGCCGACCCAGGCGATGTACGACCAGGCCGACCGGGACCTCGCCCGCTACCGCGCCAACGTCGCCACCCAGCTCACCGAGGCCAAGGCCCACGCCGCCGAGGCCACAGCCGCCGCACAGAAGGCGGTCACGGCGCAGCAGGAGGCCTGGGCCGTCGCCGACACGAACCACGTGCCGCGCGGCCGGGGCCTGACGTACGCCCAGCAGTCGGTGCAGGTCGCCCGCGCCTCCGCCGCGGCCGCCACGGCCGCCGCGAAGGCGACCGAGACCGCGCTCGCCGCGGCCAACGCGACGGTCGCCACGACGGACGCGCTGCTCGCCAAGGCGCAGACCGAGATGCAGGGGCTCGACACCGAGTTCCGCCGCGTCGCCGCCGAGGAGGCCGCCAAGCAGGCGAAGGCCGCCGCCGACAGCGCCGAGGCCAACGCCACGGAGGCCGCCACCAGCGCGAACGCCGCGAAGGCCGCCCGAGCGACAGCCGAGCAGAAGCGGGACAAGGCCGCCTCGGCCGCCGCTTCGGCCGCCGCCGAGCGCACCAAGGCGCAGACGGAGCAGGCCACCGCCGTCGCCTCTCGCACCAAGGCCGCCGCCGAGCGGACCAAAGCGCAGGAGGCGGAGCAGCGGGCCACGGCCCAGGAGACGACGGCCACAGCCGCCGACACCGCCGCAGGAACGGCCGCCGCCGACGCGCGCACGAAGCGCACGCTCGCCGACCAGCAGGCGAAGGCCGCGCGGACCGCGCGCGACAAGGCCGTCGCCGCTCTGGAGGTCAAGCGGGCGACCGCGGCCCGCGCCGCCGCCCTGGAGGCCGCCGCCGGCGCCGCCGCGGGCAGCGCGGCCGCCGAAGAGACCCGTGCGGCCGCCACCGCGGCCCGTACCGCCGCGAACCAGGCCTCCGAGGCCGCCAACGCCGCCCAGACCACCGCGGACCAGGCGACCGCCGCCGCCGTCACCGCCCGCAGCGCCGCCACCACGGCGGAGGCCGCGGCCGGACGTGCGCAGGCCAGTGCCTCCCTCGCCTGGTCGGCGTACCACTCTTCCGTGGGCGCGGCCTCCGCCGCGCGGGCGGCCGCCGCGACCGCGCTCGACGCGTCCCAGGACGCGGCGACCCGGGCCGGCAACGCCGCCACCGCCTCGGAGAACGCCACCGAACTGGCCAGGAAGGCCAAGCAAGAGGCCGACGCCGCCGCGACCGGCGCCGGTGAGGCGGTGAAGTCGGCCGCGACCGTCGTCGGCCGTGCCCACGCCGCCGCCCAGTCGGCGCTCGCCGCCCGCGACGCCGCCAACGCGGCGATCACGGCTGCTGCCGACGCCGTCGCCCTCGGCAGCCCGTACCAGGAGAAGGACAGCGCGGCCGCGTTCGCCGTTCTCGCCGGCCAGTCCTCCAAGACGGCCGCCGAGCAGCAGGCCGCCGCCGCGGACGCCAAGGCGGCCGAGGCCGCCCGGGCCGCCGAGTCGGCGCAGCAGACCGCCGCGCGGGCGACCGGGGACGCGAAGCTCGCCGCCGAGGCGGCGGCCCGCGCCGCGACCGACTCCGCCCGCGCCGTCGCGGCCCTGACCCGCGCCCAGACGTCGGCCGCCCAGGCCGCCGACGCGCAGAAGGACGCGAAGTCAGCGTCCGACACCGCCGCCGGGCACGCCGATCAGGCCGGGACCGACGCCGCCACCGCCCGCACCACCGCCGACGAGGCGAGCCGGGTGGCCGGTGAGGCCGGCCGCGAGGCCACCGACGCCGAGCGACACGCCGCCGAGGCGAACGAGAAGGCGGGCCGGGCCTCCGAGGCCGCCGACAACGCCGGTAAGAAGGCGACCGACTCCGAGCAGGCGGCCAAGGACGCCGAGTCCAAGGCGTCCGACGCCGCGGGGAACAGCCGCGCCGCCGAGGAGGCCGCGAAGAAGGCCGAGCAGGAGCAGCGCGAGAAGAACGAGGCCGCCCACCAGGAAGCCCTGGAGAACGGCAGCACGCCCATCAAGGGTGGCGCGGCCAACTGGCCCGCGCTCGGCGAGCGCGAGGAGCAGATCCTGCGCACCTCCTGCGGCCAGGCCTGTGTCGACGACTACCGCGAGGGCCTCGCGGCCGTCTCCGTGAACGTCGTCGAGTGGGCGACCGCCAACGGCGGGCAGATCCTCTTCGAGCAGCTCGACGCCGCCAAGGTCAAGGAGTGCCTGTCCGGCACCGACGTCGAGGACTGCCTCTGGAACCTCGTCGACGTCCCCGCCTCGTCGGTGATCGTCGGCCGGATGCCCGCGCTCTCCCAGGCGATCGAACGGGTCGCCACCGGGATGCGGAAGATCTTCCGCGACGCGGACGACGCCCTGCGTCGCCTCAACGAGCTGACGGCCGTCATCCGTGACGTCCGCTCCACCCCGCGACTCGAACGCTGCCTCGCCGGAGTCGCCCTGCACGCGGGCGGCGCCAGGACGAAGGCCGTGGCCATCCAGGGTCTGTCCGGTACGGACGCCCAGCTGCACGACGTCATCGGAGACGTCAGCTGGCTGCAGCTCATGGCCCTGGGCCAGGCGACCGGCCAGGACCGGACGGCCGCGTACCAGTACGCGGACTCCATCGCGGCCCGCAAGGCGCTCCTGGAGGACGCCAACCGTCCGTACGCGATGAGCTCGTTCGACGACGGGATCACGCTGCACGCACCGCAGTTCGGCGCGGAGGTCATGGCGTTCACCCACGCCACACAGCCGAAGCTGTCGACGCGTCTCGGCTGGGACGCGCACACCAACCCCAGCGCGGAGGCGCTGGCCAAGGCCCGGGAGATCACCGAGCAGAACCGGGGCAAGGACGACTGGCACGACTTCGCGGCGGACTCCCTGCTGCGGAACGCCAGCACGACCAACAACCAGTTCTTCGGCGGCACCACGTCCGCCGACATCGCCCGCTACCTGCGGCACGGCGGCTTCCCCGCCAAGAAGGTCACCGAGGGCACCGCGGCGTTCCGCGTCGAGGTCGAGAACCTCAAGCAGGCCTGGGCCACGTGCAACCACGCCGACCCGGTGGACCCGCGCAACGCCCTCAGCGAGGTCGTCTCCCAGGCCTCGGCCGAGTGGGAGGCGGAGTACGCGGCGCAGAACCTGCCCCGCACGATCATCATGCGGGCGGAGGCCGACGCCGCCGCGGCGACCAGGGCCGCCACCGACAACATGATCGAGGCCATCGGCCAGGCCTGGCTCGCCGACCAGATCCTGCGCTGGCAGCAGTACTGGCACCAGCAGCTGCAGGCTGACCCGGACCACATCCTCAAGCCGAAGCAGGCCCTGTTCGACCAGGCGAAGAGGGACCTGGAGACTGCCCGCGGCAAGGTGAGGACCCTCCTCACGACGGCCCAGGAGCAGGCCGGTCTCGCCACCGCCGCGTCCCAGCGCGCGGTGAGCGCGCAGCAGGACGCCTGGGCGATCGCGGACGCCGCAGAGGTGCCGCGCGGCCGGGGCCTGATGTACGCCCAGCAGTCGGTGCAGGTCGCCCGTGCCTCCGGCGCGGCCGCCACGGCCGCCGCGAAGGCGACGGAAACGGCGCTGAACGCGGCGAACGCCACGGTCTCGACGTCGCACACGCTGCTGGCACTGGCCCAGACGCAGACGCACGCGGTGAACACCGAGTTCCGCCGCATCGCCGCCCAGGAGGCCGCCGCCCAGGCGAAGGCCGCGGCGGACAGCGCGGACGCGCACGCGGCGGAGGCCGAGGCGCAGCTGAAGATCGCCAAGGAGGCTCGGGCCACCGCGGAGAAGGAGGAGCAGGAGGCCAAGCAGGCCGCCGCCACGGCGCAGAGCCAGCGCGCTGTCGCCGAGCTGGAGCGCGCCAAGGCCGCTGCTGCTCGTACCAAGGCGGAGCAGGAGCGGTCCAAGGCGGGCGAGGCCGAGGGTCGCGCCCAGACCGAACGCGCCCGCGCCGGAACCGCGCTGAACGAGGCCACCTCGGCCGGCGGCACGGCGGCGTCCAAGCGCGTCGTCGCCGAGCGCGCCGAGCAGGACGCGGCCGACGCCAGGGATCGCGCGGCCGAGGCCGAGCGGGACAAGCGGAGCAAGGAATCCCGCGCCGCTGCCCTCGAGTCGGCGGCGGCGGCGGCCGTGGGCACGGCCGCGGCGGGCGAGACCCGTACGGCGGCCACCGAGGCCCGCACGGCCGCGAACGAGGCGGGCTCCGCGGCCACGGCGGCCCGTACGGCGGCCAACGACGCCTCGCAGGCGGCGATCAACGCGCGGGCGGCGGCCACCGAGGCGAAGGTCGCGGCGGCCAACTCCCAGAAGGCGGCGGACAACGCCTGGTCCGCGTACTACACGGCCCAGGGTTCGGCTGCCGTCGCCCATGCGGCGGCGGCCACGGCCATCGACGCCTCCGAAGCGGCGGCGATGAACGCCAAGAAGGCCGAGGAGGACTCCAAGAAGGCGTCCGCCGCGGCGGTCGTCGCGAAGCAGGAGGCCTCGGCGGCGCACGTCGAGGCGGTCAGGACCGCGCAGTGGGCGGCGAAGACCGCCGGGTACGCGTACGCCGTCGGTACGGCGGCGAGCGCGGCCCGTGACACCGCGACCCAGGCCGTCAAGCCGGCCACGGAAGCCATCGCGATCGGCTCGCCCTACCAGGAGACCGACGCGTCGGCGGGCTTCGCCGTCCTCACCGGCCAGAGCGCGCTGACCCTCTCGGAGCAGCAGGCGAAGGCCGCGGAGGCGAAGGCGGTGCAGGCGACCGCCTACGCGGCGGAGGCCCAGCGTCTCGCCGAGCAGGCGGCGGCCGACGACAAGCTGGCCGCCCAGGCGGCAGCGGCGGCGGCCAAGGACGCGGAGCGTGCGGCGAAGGCCGTGCAGCGTGCCCAGACCGCCGCGGCCGAGGCGGAGAAGGCGGCCCAGGCCGCCCAGGCCGCAGCCAAGCGCGCCGACGGATACGCCCTGCAGGCGGGGGCGGACGCGCTTGCCGCGCAGTCCGCGGCCTATGCGGCGCACGGTGACGCCGTCACGGCGGACCGCGAGGCCACCGATGCGGAGAAGGACGCCGCGAGCGCCCGTTCGGCGGCCGACGAGGCCGAGGCGGACGCCGGGGCGGCCGACCGCATCGCGACGGTCTCCGAGAACGACGCCACGCGCGCCGAGACCGCCGCGGCCAACGCACGGGAGTCCGCCACCCAGGCGGACGCCGCGGCCGACCGGGCCGAGGCGGAGGAGCGCAGGCGTCAGGAGGAGGAGCAGAAGCGTGCCATGGCCTCCGGCGACAAGGGGGTCCTGTTCGATCCAGGCGTCCCGCTGAGCGCCGAGGACCAGGCCACTCTGTTCGCGGCCTGCGGCCAGCAGTGCGTCGACGACTACAAGGCCGCGTTCGCAGCCGTCTCGCAGACCGTCGTCGACTGGATCAAGGCCAACGGCGTCGACATCCTGCTGGAGCTCATCGGTGTCAACGACCTGAAGCGCTGCTTCGGCGAGGGCGACGTCGAGAGCTGCCTGTGGACGCTGGTCAACGTCGGAAGTCTGGTACTCGTCGTGGGCAAGCTGCCCGCGGTGGCCAAGGCCATCGCGGTGGTGGTCTCGGGCGTCTCGAAGTTCTTCGCCAAGGCCAAGTGGGGCAAGACGACCATCGAGCGCCTGCGCAAGGTGATCGAGAACTTCAAGAAGAAGCCGGAGCCCGAGAAGCCGGACAAGACGCCGGACTGCCTCAGCGTCGAGGCCGCGGTCAAGGACGACAAGTGCGATGAGATCGAGGTCCTCGACGGGTATCAGGGGCGCAAGCGCTTCGGCTCCGACGGCCGGTACCACCTGAAGGAGGGCGACGAGGAGATCCAGATCGTCGACCCGAACGACCCGGGCCGGACGATCACGGACATCGACCTCGTCCGGGACGGTGTCCTGTGGGAGAACAAGACGGTGACGGCCCGGAAGCTGACGCAGGAGCAGCTGCAGAAGTGGGTCGACAAGCACGTCGGGAAGAAGATCGACGGCTACAAGGACGCCCGGCCCCTGCTCGCCGGATACGAGGGGGCTCCCATCGGCATCCGTTTCGAGGACCCGGCGATCCTGCAGATCAACCCGGGTCTGAAGGACCTCGTCGTGCAGCGTCTGAAGGAACTCCGGAACATTCATCCCGGGGTCGACATCCGTCTAGACTGGCCGTCATGAGCTACACCTTCGACATCGGCGACGACACGATCTGGGGCCCGGCGAATTCCGTGGCGCGCATCTTCCTCGGAATGGTGCGGACGCTCTCGGAGGAATACCAGGTTCCTTCCGGAGTCGGGGACGACCTCATGGGAATGGTGGAAATCGATCCCGTCGAGTTCGCGGCGTTCGTGCAGCGGGTACTCACCGAGCGGGCGAACAGCCTGCACATGTACAAGGACATGATGCTGGACGGCGTCCTGCCGATCCTGATCGCGATGGCGGACCGTGGCCGCCTCGGGATCGTGGGAGGCACGCCGGAGGAACGCGCCTACCTCGAAGGGGTGCGGGTGCGGAAGCTTCCGATGCTCGCCCCGTCGCAGTAGCCGACGTCACGACGTGAAAGCGCCCGGCCGGGAATTTCCCGGCCGGGCGTTTCGCTTCCCCGCCGTGGGGCTCAGCCCAGCCGGTCCAGCTGTGCCTTGACGACCGTCTCGGGGATGGCGCTGTCGTTCGGGGTCAGCATGTTGACGCCGTGGAAGACCGCGACCACGCCGCCCTCGCGCAGGACGGTGTCCGTCATGGGGACGGTCTGCTTGGCGACGACGTTGGTGATGCGGTAGCCGACAGCCTCGTCGCCGAGCTTCGGTGCGTTCACCGGGGTGATAGCGGTGTACGTCAGGCCGAGGGTCTGGAAGCCGCCGGAGCACTCCTTCAGGGAGGTCCGCAGGTCGGCCATGACTTTCTTGGCGTTCTGCTCCGAGTGGGGGGCGAGCCACAACGAGCCCACGATGGCGTTCTTCGCCTCGGCGGGTCCGAGGGACCGGTGCTGCACGCTCACCGCGGGAATGTGGGTGAAGCCGCCGGCCAGGCTCGTCAGAGTCTGGCACGGGGTCTTGTCGGCCTTCATGTCGCGGCCGCCCTCGACGTCGCCTTCGGCGACCTTCTTGACCTCGGATCCGTTGCTCGTACCGGTGAGCGTCGCCCTTTCGAGGGCCTGCGGGGACATCGCCCCGATGCGCTTTGCTTCGGCAGCGGCCTCCTGGCATCTCTTGCGGGCTGAGCGCAAACGGAAATGGAATACGGGGTGCAGCAGGGTGGCACCGGCCAAAGTCGCAGTTCTGGCTGCCACGCGAAGCCGGCCAGCGATCGTGACTACCGCAGGCGCCGCTGGGGTTGTTGCGCCGTGGCCCGAGCGGCACCAGACGCGGCGGGATGCCAGGCCGCGGAAGCGGACCGTCGGTGCCGGCGCGAAGCATCGGCGCTGACTTCTTGACGACCGGCCCTCAGCCGCGCTCGTGCACCTCCGCCATGCAGCCACTCACGACGTCCGGGCCTGCTGGTACGGCGACGACCGCTCCGCCCTGGCCCGACCGACCGGCGAGAGGCGATCCCTGCTGGCCGAGCGGGGCCGCACGGTCGCACCGACGGCATCCGGCTCCGTATCCTCGCCGAGCTCATCGACCGCCTCGCCCTGCCTGGCGCAGGGCAACTGAGATCAGGATGACGAACGCCGCCATGGCGGTACAGGTGCGGAGATCGTTGAACAGTTCCCAGCGGCTCAGGAGCACCGCATGGTCGGGCGGCGGCGTGGTGGCGGCCCACTCCTTGATGCGCCCGTTGATGGGGACATTCCCGAACCGGGTGATCAGGAACGACACGACGATCAGGAACCCCGCCGCGGCTGTGAGGAGCCGGGCCCGCTCGCGTGTGAGGGCGGCCAGGGTGAGGGCGCTGAGGGCGGAGATCGCCATCGCCCCCTGCATGGTGATCCCGTTCATCTTCATCAGCTCGGCGTGGAAGTCGAGCCTCATGTCGATCGGCACGGAATTGAAGGTGGGGACGAGGTTGGCGGCGCCATAGCCGAAGGCTCCGGCGAGCAGACCGGTGGAGAGCAGGGACAAGCCCAGGAGGAGGCGGGTACGCACGTGAGTCAGGCTTCCTCGGCGGGTCGGGTGAAACGGCCGCTCGATTCCCCTCGGAGCTTGCCGTCTGGAAGTCTGCGGCCGTAAGCCAGCAGCAGGAGGTCTTGGGCGGCGCCGAACACCGGCGAGCCAGAGCCGTACGACCAGTCGAGGTCCTCGGCACACAGCCGCACTCCGTCAAGATCGGCGCCGAAGAACTTCAGGCTGCCGGGCCGGATCTCCTCTAGCAGGATGCGCAGCCGGTTCTCGGGGAGGCGCCGGCCGAGGCCGAGGCCGACGGTGATGTCCAGCCCGTGCACCACGTCGTGGCCGAGCGCGGCCGCGAACCCACCGACCGGTGGTGTCCAGGGGTGGTGGGCGTTGTCCCGCAGGAAGGCGGCGAGTTCCGTGGTGGAATGGGCTGCCGCATCCCTGCGCGCGACCCGATCGGTCATGCGATGAAGGTTCCCGCGCGCCTTGACCAACTCACCGAGTGTCGCGGGCAAGGAGAGTCGGAACCCCATCGACATGTGTGCTGCCACGTCGCGAACGCGCCATCCCGCGCAGAGGCTCTGCTCGTTCCACTGGTCGGTTCGCAAGGTGTCGAACAGATCGGCCAGTTCTCGGCGCTCCGCCGCGATCGCTGCCCTGACGTCGACACTTCTTCCTTTGCGGGCTGTCGTGTTCCCCATGTGATCAAGCCTGCGGTCGGCACGTCCATAACGCCAATAGACAGTTCTGCTGCCAACTAGAATCATTGCTTATGGAGCTTCGCCAGCTGCGCTACTTCGTCTGCGTTGTCGAGGAGGGTGGTTTCACGAGAGCCGCCGCACGGTTGCACCTGGCCCAGCCCGGCCTCAGCGCGCAGATCCGCCAGCTGGAGAAGGAGCTGGGGCAGTCCCTGCTCGACCGCTCAGGCCGGTCGGTGACGCCGACGGAGGTGGGCAGGGCGGTCCTGCCGTACGCCCGCGCCGCACTGGCCGCGGCGGAGTCGGTGCAGTACACGGTCGACGCGTACACAGGTCTGCTGCGCGGACGGGTCACGCTCGGACTGGTCTCCGGCGCCACCGGCCACGCCTTCGACATCGCCGCTCTGCTCGCGGACTTCCACGAGGCCCACCCCTCGGTGGAGGTGGCTCTCACCGAGGACACCAGTGAGCGGATGCAGGCCGCGCTCCTGGCCGGCGAGCTCGACATCGCCGTCCTCGGAACGGCCGAGGAAGTCCCCCCGCCCGGAGCCCTCTTCCAGACGGTGATCGATGTTCCGTTGGTCGCCGCTGTCACCCCGGGTGACCCCGTTCTCGACGGCATCGACGGTACGAGCGTCTCGCTCGCCGATCTACGTGATCGCCCGTTGATCTGCCTGCCGCGTGGCACCGGCGTGCGCTCGGCGCTCGAACGGGGCTGCGCGCAGGCGGGATTCCAGCCCAGGGTTGCCTTCGAGGCGGCAGCCCCTCATGTGCTCTCGCAGCTTGCCGCGCGGGGCCTGGGCATCGCCGTGCTGCCTGCCGGTGAGGACGAGTACCCCTTCGACGGACAGCTTCGCACCCTGCAGATCGTACGGCCCGAGATGCGTGCCCGCATCGCGCTCGCCTGGCAGGCCAACGGCCCCTCGAGCCCCGCGGCCCGGGTACTCCTGGACCGACTGCGCGAAGTCATCCCCAAGCCACTCGTTTCCTAGACCCCCCCTTCTCTGCCACGGACGTGCCCGTACGGGGGTGGCGGCGAGGTGGAATGCTGCCTGTCAGACGAGGGTCGGCCCTTCGTGCGGCGCGTAGGTCGTAGCGGCGCGGCGGTCGCGCCCACCGGTTCAGCACCGCTGGAGGTGTGTACGAGGGCAGAGGCACCGACCGCTCGACCGCCCGGAACCCGGCGCGCTGTCAGGGTTCGCCGCGCCGGGTCCAGGTCCCCCTTCTGCCTGCCGTCATCAGCGTGTTGACGATGTGGGACCGGTTGCGGCCGCCCCGAAGCAGCCGCTCGGCCGCCAGGCCGAACGCCGGCGCGGGTCCCACGAGACCGCGGGTCTCGCCGGTGCCGAGTGCCGGCCCCGCGCCGGCGAGCCCGAGGCCGGTCTCGGCCGCGGCCCAGGCGAGCCGCCCGGGCCGCTCCCGGGACGCCGGCAGCTGCCGCCGGACCGCCCGGAGCAGTGCGGGAAGAGCGTCGTCGGCCGCCGCCGCGTCCCCGGCGCGCAGCGCCGCCTGGAAGGCGTCGCGCCGACGGGTCACGACCTCGTCCTGATGGATCTTCGCGATGTCCTGCCAGCCCAGTTCGGCGACCGCCGCCAGGTTGCCCGGGGCCATCGCGTGTTCCGCAGGGACTGTGGCCCCGGGACCGGCGGGCTCGAAGAGCGCGTCCGTCGGACGCCCGAGGTAGAGCCCGATGTCGGCCGCCTTCGGGAGCGACCGCGGGGACGCCCCGTCGGTGCCCAGCGTCCGCTGCACCGCCGCGTTCCAAGCCTGCGTCGCGGTGTTCCACATGGCCGTCCGGTGCGGCGGGTCCGACGCGTCGACCTGGGCGAAGAGCACGGCCCTGCGGTGCCGGTTCGACGGCTCCACGTGCTCGTCGAGATACGCGAGGGTGCGTTCCACCGGGGCGTAGTCGTGGCCGGGGAGCCCCGGCAGCTCCGCCACCTCCTTCAACACGTCGTGGTACGAGCAGGGGCGTGTCACCGCGCTCGTGCCCAGCGGCACCCCCGCCTCGCGGGAGAAAAGGGCCTCCCGATCAGCCCGTTGGGACATCGACAATGCCGAGCCGGCCAGGAGGCCCGGCCTTCATGCAACGGTTGCAGCAAGATCACCCGCTGGTGGTTCCGACGTCGTCCCGTTGCTCAGGCTTTGAGGATGTGCCCGGTCGTCGCGTTCACGTGGGCGGGGATCTCATCGTGGCGGTCGCCCACGGTCGGTGTCCCGGTCGGCTCGAACATGAGGATCGCGGCACCGGACGGCGAGGACGGCTTGTGCTCCGTACCTGCGGGAACGGTGAAGACCGCCCCCCGCGGCAGCCGGACCGTGTGCTCACCCTCGGGCTCGCGCAAGGAGATGTGCAGCTCCCCGTCGAGCACCAGGAAGAACTCGTCGGTGTCGTCGTGGGCGTGCCAGATGTGTTCGCCCTCGACTTTGGCGACCCTGACGTCGTAGTCGTTGACACGCGTGACGATGCGCGGACTCCACAGCGTGTCGAAGGAGGCCAGAACTTGGGGAAGGGAGATGGGCCGGTTGCTCATGGCCTCATCCTCGGCCGCCTCGTACAGGCAGTGTGAGTGCTAGGAATTGCACATGGCGAAAGAATCCTCGCACCAAGCTCAAGCAGCGGGCGCACACCGGGTGGTCGTGATCGTGGACGAGAACTCGAACCCGTTCGAGCTCGGTTGCGCGACCGAGATCTTCGGCCTGCGCAGGCCGGAGATCGGCCGCGAATTCTACGACTTCCGGCTCTGCTCTCCCGAGCCCTCCATCGCGATGCGAGACGGATTCTTCACCCTCACCGGGGTCGCCGGCTTGGAGGCGGCCGATACGGCAGACACCTTGATCGTCCCCAATCGCCCCGATGTCGAGGTGCCCCGCCGGCCCGCGGTGTTGGACACCATCCGACGGGCGCATGCGTGCGGTGTTCGCCTGATCGGCTTCTGCAGCGGCGCCTTCACCCTGGCCGAGGCCGGTGTCCTCGATGGGCGCCGGGCCACGGCCCACTGGCAGTGGGCGGATTCCTTCCGCTCCCGCTTCCCCGCCGTCCACCTCGAATCAGACGTGTTGTTCGTGGACGACGGTGACATCCTCACCGCCGCGGGAAGCGCGGCTGCACTCGACCTCGGGCTGCACGTGGTCCGCCGCGACTATGGTGCAGAGGTCGCCAACTCCGTCAGCCGGCGACTGGTCTTCGCGGCGCACCGCGACGGCGGACAGCGGCAGTTCGTCGAGCGTCCCATGCCCGACCTCCCCGACGAGTCCCTGGCTCCGATCCTGGCCTGGGCACAAGAACGTCTCGACTCGCCACTCAGGATCACGGACCTCGCGGCGCGGGCAGCGGTCAGTCCGGCGACATTGCACCGCCGCTTCCGGGCGCAGCTGGGAACGACCCCGCTGATGTGGCTCACGGGGGAACGACTCGCCCTGGCCTGCCGACTGATCGAGCGAGGCGAGTCACGCTTCGAGGTGGTCGCACGGCTGAGCGGACTGGGCACCGCGACCAATTTGCGCGCGTTGATGCGTCGCGAGACGGGCATCACTCCGTCGGCGTATAGGCGCCGGTTTGGTTCCGCGGCGCCCTGACGGCATCGATGCCAGCCAGGCGAAAGACCACGCGATCGAGTCCGCCGAGTCGAACCCACACTCAACATGATCGGTACGACAACGGCTTCTAAGCGCCGCATCGGTTGGGGCCCGGCCGCACACCCCGCACGGCTCGCGTCCGGAACTCTTCCTCGGCTCCGACCAGACCGAGTCCACGGGGCGTCGGGAAGGGCGGCACGGCCGTCAACGTCGGACTGCCCAAGAAGCCCCTCGAACTCGTCATCACCCGCCAGATCAACGGCAACATGCTCACCCGCCGGAAGACCCTAGTCGGCACACCGCCGGCGTCTGCCGCCAGGACGACATCGCGACCCTCCTCGACCGGCACCACACCGGAGGTTCGACCTCGACGCCTTCGTCACCGACCGATACCCCCTGGCTGGCATCGACCGAGCCGTCGCCGACCTTGCCCAGGGCAGGATCCCCGGCCGCGCCCTGACCACCCTGTGACCCCGCCACCGGCACGGCACAGTGGCGGGCGTTCCGAGTGCCCGGACGGGGCTCTCGGCCAGGAGACAGCGGAGCCCCGGGGGGATGCACCTGCTCCCGGGACTCCGCGACACGGGGTGCTGCTTACGGACGTGGATGGTCACGGCGCCGGCCGCCGAAGGCCGTGAACGCCGCGACGGCGATCCCGCCGACGACGGACGGAAGACGACCGGCCGCGTGGCGAGGACCTGGCCGACCATGCCTCCTGGTGGGCCCGCGACGACGACGCCGGCCAGGAGGCACGGAGCGCCGGACCACGTTCTGGCGCCTGACCGGCACAGAGGAACGCCCCGCGACATGAACGCCGAGATGCGGGTCGGCCACTTCGCCCGGGACGCCCACCGCCACAATCGTTCGGCGCCTGGCCATCGACACCGCCCTCACCGGACGAGCGCCGAGAACGCCGACCCCAGCGTGCAGCACGACGCCGCCCACCGCGCCGAGAACCTCACCCACGCCGTGCTCCTGGGCGACCGGTTGGGCGAGTACCACCTCCGGCTCCTGCGGGGCACTGACCTTGACCCGGCCCCCGCCACCGTCTGACGGCTCCCCGCGCCGCTCCCGGCGGAGGATGAGAACCCCCAAAAGCCTTCACCGGCCGCACGATCCAGTCCCAGACCGCCGCCTCGCCGAGTAGCCCCGGCGTCAGGCCGTCCGGATCCGGTCCCGCACCTGCGGCCGCACCTCGAACCCGGCTGCCTTGTACGTGGCGACGCCGCCAACGTTGGAACTCGGTGTGCACACACGCACGGTCGACGAGCCCATCTCCCGCAGCGCTGCCGCCCCGGCCAGGGTGATCGCCCGGCCGTAGCCGCGACCACGGTGATCCTTGTGGACGCCCATCGGCTCGACCAGCCCCGGCCTCCCCGGGCCGGCCGACCACACCGTCACCACCGCCGTCATGGTGCCCTGGTCGTCATAGGCGCCCAGGCAGCGGGCGTGGGCGTAGAACGGTCCCGCCGACATCGCGTGCCAGTACTCGCGCGTAGGTCGCGAGGTGTTGAACGCCGACCGCAGGACGTCGGCGAAGTCCTGCGCCTGCTCCGGGCCGATCGACTTGATCCGCACGCCGGGGTCGTCCACCGGCTCGGTGAGGTCGCGGAAGAGCGGAGTCCACGGCTCGTCGGCACCCCAGCCCTCCTTGCTCAGCAGGTCGTGGAGCAGCAGGCCCAGCGGCGCCTCGACAGCCACGGCTCCTTCCGGTAGCACGCCGCGCTCAGGCAGCGAGAAATCCTCCACGAGCTGCCGCGCCAAGTCCTCGTCCTGGAAAGCCTCCGGAGCGACCGTCATCCGCACCAGTGTCGGTGAGTCGAGCATCCCGACCGCGAGAATCCTCCCGTCCCGACTCCAGGTCCGGACCACCGCGGCCGTCTCGGCCGTTCCGAAGCGGTAGTTCCAGCCGATGTCCCCCGGATGCAATTGCATCGGCGCTTCGTCGTACTGCCACTCCCGCAGTACGGCCATGGCCTCGCGTACTCCGTCGACAGTCGGCATACCCAGCACAATCGTCATAGCCGGGATCAGACACTCCGTCCCGAAGGCTCGCAATCGAATAACCGCGCCGGCCCTCCGCAGCGGCCCGACCAAGAGCTGCCGCTTCCTCAACTTCTCGATCTGCTCCACCAGTCTCGACGCCGTGGTTCGCCACCTCAAAGCCGCCGGACGTCCGACGCACAAGCTCGGCACATACCTCTGGTGAATTGGCAGGTGGGCGACCCGGGAAAAGGTCGAGCTGTGCTTCACCCAGGCTTACGCGTCCTGGGCCGACCCGATCGAGGCCCGCTTTGGGCCCTTGCGGCAGTTCACCCTGGCCAACTCGCACCATTCCAGCCACACGCTCCAGACCCGGGCTGTGCACGCCTACGTGCGCTGGCGCAACCAGAACGCCCGCCACCCCGACGTCCTCGTAGCCCAACGATGCGGACGAGCCCGCATCCACAGTGAGAAGGGTGTTCGCTGGGGAGGGCGCCGCACCACGATGGCGGCCTGAACGACTACACCTGCTCTTGATACACCCTGTTCTCGGTCGGCCTGAGTCTGCGGATCGTTGCCCAGGCCGCTCGCTCGGTCAGTGCTTGCGCCCGGTCGTCGAGATCGTCTCCGGCGTCGTGGAAGAACCACGAGTCGAAGCTTCCCAGGGCCTTCAGCGCGGGCGCGGGGCCGTATCTGAGCTCGCGGTGGACCTGCACGTAACGGTCGTGATCACCGTTGCTGTCGGAGATCTCGAACTGCCGGGTGAGGTCCAGCGTGAACTCGCGAGGGCCACCGAAGGCGTGGGTCCCGTACGGGAGCAGAAGACCGTCAGCGTCGGGTGCGTCCGGGACGTCGAACAGCCGTCGGCCGAAGTGGAGGAAGGCACGCCAGCAGTCCTCCGTGACCAGCTCGTCAAGCCCTGGCTGCCCTGATCCCAGTTCGGGCTCAGGCAATCGCGCGGCCTCGTCCACCGACAGTCTCCGCGTCATGCCCGACCTCCTCACCAACCACAGCCTCGCTCAGCGTTCTGACCCGGTGAACCTTCCCGGTCAGGGCACTAGCCGATGAGGGCCTCGGTGATCTGACGGGTGGTCTGCGCGGCGACCCGGGGGCTGACGGCAGCGTAGTAGGTGTAGGCGTTCAGGGCCGTGGCCAGCGCCCAGCCGCGGCCCCGGATCCAGGTGGCGTCGTCCACGCCGAGCGCGGCGCGGAAGGCGGCCCGGCTCCCCGCCGACATCAGGGTGAAGGCGATCACCAGGTCGCAGGCCGGGTCGCCGATGCCGAGCCCGCCGAAGTCGATGACCGCGCTGAGGCGGCCGTCGACGGTCAGCAGGTTGCCGGTGTGAAAGTCGCCGTGGAACCAGACCGCAGGACCATCCCATCCGGGGGCGCTGATCGCCGCTTCCCAGAGCTCGGTCATGGCCGCAGCGTCGAAGGAGCCGCCGACCTGCGCGATGGCGGCCCGCGTTGCCCGATCCCGTGCGACCAGCGGCCGGACGGTGAGATCCTCGTCGGCGCCCAGGAGCCGAGTCTCCCCGGGCTCGAACCGCTGGAGAGCGGTCAGGAACCCGGCCAGTTCGACGGCGGCTTCGGAAGAATCGGCCAGCGCCTCGACAGTCGCCACCTCGCCGTCCAGCCAGCAGGAGACCGCCCACGGCCACGGATAGCCAAAGCCGGGCTTCCCCACCCCCACTGGCACGGGGACGGCCAGTGGCAAGTGCGGGGCGAGCCGCGGCAGCCACTCGAACTCCTTCCGCGCCTGCCCGATGGCGCTGGCATGGCGGGGCAGCCGGACGGACAGCTCCTCGCCCAACCGGTAGATCACATGGTCCGAGCCGGCCGGGTCAAGCAACTCCAACGGCAGACCGGCCCACTGCGGGAACTGCGTATCGACCAGGCGCCTGACCAGTTCGGCATCGATCGCGGGGCGGATGTCCGCGGTTCTCCCGGTTGCCAAGAGCAGCTCCTGGAGTCGGCCCGCCCGTGCGGCAGGCATGTGGGGTCATCACAGTGCCTCGCAGGTCTCCTGTCGACCGGTTTTCCCGCCGGCTTCATCCGCTGCACGGTTCCGCGCGCCGGCTCTCGAAGCCGACCCAGCGTGACCCTCTGAACCCACGGATCCATCTTGGAAAAGGCTGCACCAAACACTTGGACTCACGCTGAACCACCTCCAGTTTTCACGACCCGCGGAGGTTCTGGCTGGGGGCTTCCTACTGCCGGCCCGGCATTCTTCTGGATGCCGGAGACCGGGGCGCACATCGTGTACGGAGGTATCTTCCTGCGCTACGTCGAACTCGACCATTGCCAGGGCCGTCTCGGCTAT
>NZ_JBEOST010000021.1:0-134026 GCF_040303145.1 Streptomyces sp. NPDC096079 | reverse complement strand
TCGGCGAGTGCGGTGAGGGCGGTGAGGAGCGTTTCGCGGTCGGTGGTGTCGAGGACGGCGCGGTGGTCGAAGCGGGCGCGTGCGGCGAGGGCCGCCGCGATCTCCCGTACGGGGGTGTCGGGGTGTTCGGTGGCGTAGGTGTGGAGGTGGCGGGCGTGGTCGCGCAGGGCCTGCTCGCTCTTCGCCGACAACAGCCAGGGAAGGTCGGTGAGTTCCGTGTCGTGCACGGTCTCCGGGGCCTGCTCGATCACGACGTGCGCGTTCGTCCCGCTGATGCCGAACGACGACACACCCGCGCGCCGCGGCTCGTCCCCGGACGCGTCCCAGGTCCGCTCCTCGGTGAGGAGCCGAACGGTGCCGTCCGACCAGTCCACGTGGTCCGTCGGGTCGTCGACGTGCAGGGTCCGGGGCAGCACCCCGTTCCGCATCGCCATCACCATCTTGATGACACCACCGACACCGGCCGCCGCCTGGGCGTGGCCGATGTTCGACTTCAACGACCCCAGCCACAGCGGGTGTTCGGCGTCACGGCCCGCGCCGTACGTGTTGATCAGGGCCTGGGCCTCGATCGGGTCACCGAGCCGGGTGCCGGTGCCGTGGGCCTCGACCGCGTCGACCTGCTCCGCGCCGAGGTCCGCGTCGGCCAGCGCCTGGCGGATGACGGACTCCTGCGCCGGGCCGCTCGGCGCGGTGAGCCCGTTGCTCGCGCCGTCCTGGTTGGTCGCGGTGCCGCGCACGACGGCGAGGACGGGGTGGCCGTTGCGGACGGCGTCGGAGAGCCGCTCGACGAGCAGCAGGCCGACGCCCTCGCTCCAGCCGGTGCCGTCGGCCGTCGCCGAGAAGGCCTTGCAGCGGCCGTCCGGGGACAGCCCGCGCTGCCGGCTGAACTCCACGAACATGCCGGGGCTCGCCATGATCGCGGCGCCGCCCGCGAGGGCGAGCGAGCACTCGCCCTGGCGCAGCGAGCGCACCGCGAGGTGCAGTGCCACCAGCGAGGAGGAGCAGGCCGTGTCCACCGTGATCGCCGGGCCTTCGAGGCCCAGGGTGTAGGCGATGCGACCGGAGGCCACGCTGCCGAACTGGCCCGTCAGGAGGTAGCCGTCGACGCCGCCCTCGGCGGCGTCCGCGAGCCGCGGACCGTACTCCAGGCCGTACGTGCCCGCGAAGACGCCGGTGTCGCTGCCGCGCAGCGTCGTCGGGTCGATGCCGGCCCGCTCGAAGGTCTCCCAGGCCGTCTCCAGGAGCAGCCGTTGCTGCGGGTCCATGCCCGTCGCCTCGCGCGGGCTGATGCCGAAGAAGCCGGCGTCGAACTCGGCCGCGTCGTAGAGGAATCCGCCCCGGGCCGTCGAGGACTTGCCGACGGCCTCCGGGTCGGGGTCGTACAGGTCCTCGTCCCAGTCCCGGTCCACGGGGAACGGGCCGATGGCGTCGGTGCCCTCGCTGACCAGCTTCCACAGGTCCTCGGGCGAGGACACCCCGCCCGGGTAGCGGCAGGCCATGCCGACGATCGCGATCGGCTCGCCGGGGTCGGCGTCCGGGCGGCGGCCCCTGGTCACGGGCGCCTCGGCCGTCCCGTACAGCAGCGCGTGGAGGTGCGCGGCGAGCGCGGCGGGCGTGGGGTGGTCGAAGGCGACGGCCACCGGCAGCCGCAGGCCGAGCGCCCCGGCCAGCCGGTTGCGCAGCGCGACCGCGGCGGAGGACTCGAGGCCGAGGTCGCGGAACGTCTCGTCGGGCCCGCCGAAGGAGACGCCCCGGTCGACACCGAGCGCGTCCGCGGTCTGCTCCCGTACGACCTCCAGGAGGCGGCGACGCCGCTCGTCCTCGGCCGACGCGTCCAGTTCGGCGCGGAGTCCGGTGACGGAGCGGGCGGCCTCGGAGGCGTCCGCGGCGGTGTCGTACGGAGGCAGCTCCAGGTGCGCGGGCCCACCCGCGCGGTCCTCCTCGCCGCCGCCGTGGCTCTCCTGCGGCGCGGCCCTGGTCAGGTCGACGGGCAGGCCGTACGTCCAGAGGTCGGCGAGCGTCGCCGACAGCGCCTGCCGCCCGTCGCGGCCCCGCACCAGCGACCCGGCCACCACGACGTCCGCCGCCAGACCGGTGTCCTCGACCGTCTCCTCGACGGCCATCTTCAGCACGGGATGCGGTCCGGCCTCCAGGAACGCGCCGTGACCGTCCGCGAGCAGCGCGCGTACCGCCGCCTCGAACCGCACCGGACGGCGCAACTGGCTCGCCCAGTAGGCCCCGTCGAGCTCCGTCGTGTCCACGGCGGCACCGAGCGCGGAGGAGTAGAAGGGGATCCGGGACGCGGCGGGCCGCACGGTCCGCAGCTCCGCGAGCAGCCGGTCCATGATCGCGTCCACCTGCGCCACGTGCACCGGCACGTCGGACCGGATCCGGCGGGTCCGCACGCCCTCGGCGGCCAGGACCGCCTCCAGCTCACCGAGCGCCGCCTCCTCGCCCGACACGGTCACCGAGCCGGGGCCGTTGACGGCGGCGAGACCCAGCCGGCCGCCCCACGGCGCGAGACGCTCCCGCATCTCCTCGGCCGGCAGCAGCACCGCCACGATGCCGTGGTCACCCGCGAGCGCGTCGGTGAGGGCCGCACCCCACACCGCCGCGATCCGCAGGGCCTCGGCCCGCGGCAGCGCCCCGCTCGCGTGCGCCGCGGCCATCTCGCCGATGCTGTGCCCGACCACCGCGACCGGCTCGACGCCCATCGCGCGCCACTCCTCGGTCAGCGCGATCATGACGGCCACCAGGGCGGGCATCACGACGGCCGCGGACTCCAGCCCCGGCGCCCCCTCGGCGCCCCGCAGGACGTCGAGCAGGTCCCAGCCGACCAGCGGCCGCAGCTCGTCGGCGCAGGCGGTGAGACTGGTCCGGAACGCCTCGGAGCCGTCGAGCAGGTCGACGCCCATGCCGTCCCAGTGCGCGCCGAATCCGGAGTAGACGAAGACGGCGCCGGGTGCCGCGCCGTCCTCCGGAAGCCGGCCCCGCCGCACCTCGGCGTCGGCGTCCTCGACCCGCCCGGCCGCCAGTGCCCGCAGCCCCGCGAGCAGCTCGTCGCGGTCCCGTCCGACGACCACGGCCCGATGGCCCGCGGCCTCGTCGGCCGCCGTCAGCGAGGCCGCGGCCGACGCCGGGGACAGGCCGGTGAGGCTGTCGAGCAGCTCCGCGGCCGCGGTGGCACGGGCTCGCAGCGAGGCCGGTCCGGGCGCCGAGACCGGCCACAGTACGACGGGGTGGGGTGCAGCAGTCATCGTCTACCGTCTCCGAATTTCGGTGTGCGCGGGTTACAGGTCGAGCGGGAGGGGAGGGGGAGCAGGGGGAGGCCCGGGGGAGTCCTCAGGACCGGGCGCTGTGCTCGGCGGCGAGCAGCGAGGCCACGAGCCGGAGCACGATGCCGGGTGCCGTGCGGTGGAAGAAGTGCCCGCCGGCCAGGGTGAACACCCGGAAGTCGGCCGTCGTGTGACGGGCCCACTCGGCGGCGAGCCCCGGTGTCACCAGCGGGTCGCTCGATCCGGCGAGCGCGCGGACCGGCACCGGCAGCGGCTCGGGCGCCGTGGCGGTGCCCGGTCCCGAGGTGTGGCTGTGCACGAGGCTCAGGTCGTCGCGGAGCACGGCGACGGCGAGCCGGAGCCACTCCGGGTAGCGCCGGACGAGGTCGGGCAGCCCGCCGAGGCCGGCCATCCACGCCGTCAGCTCCTCGTCGGAGCGCCGCTCCGGGGGGACGCCGTCGGCCGGGTGCGGCCGGTGCGGCGGCGGGCAGGCCCCGACGAGGAGCTGTCGGGGCGCGGTGAGGCCGCGCTCGACGCGCCGCCGGGTCAGCTCATGCGCGACGATGCCGCCCATGCTGTGCCCGTAGAAGGCGTAGGGAGCGTCGAGCAGCGGGTCGAGCGCCTCGTCGAGTTCGTCGACGAGCCGTGTGAACTCGCGCAGCCTGGGCTCCTTGACCCGGTGCTCGCGACCGGGCAACTGCACCGGCACGACGGCGACGCCGCCGCCCAGCCGCTCCTGCCAGCCGGAGAAGGAGGAGGCAGCGCCGCCCGCGTGGTGGAAGCAGAACAGCCGCAGCGGCGCCCGCGTCGGGTCGGGCTGCCGGGGCAGCAGATACGCCGAGCGGGCCGGGCCCCGGCGGGCCGGCACGGTCGTGCCGGACCCGACGGAGGCGCCGGTCATGTCTCCACCGTCCGTGCCGGCGCCGTGAGCACGAAGATGTCGTGGAGGCTGGTCGCCTCCAGGACCTGCGTCATGGGCACCCGCTGCCCGGTCTCCCGCTCGATCGCGGTGAGCAGCGTCAGCAGGTGGAGGGAGTCCCAGCCGGACAGTTCGTCGAATCCTGCGCCGACGGTCGCGGGGGTGAGGGACAGACCGATCTCGTTCTCCACGAGGATCAGGAAGTCGTCGAGGTTCTTCACTGGTGCAGCCCTCCGAGGCTCAGGGTCAGCCGGACGTGTTCCGGCGGCGCGGTGATGTCCGCCAGGTCGTGACGGAAGAGGACGGGCGAGCTGTCGGGGGCGTCGTCGGGGTCGGCCGGCGCGAAGCCGTTGGCGGGATAGAAGTCCCGCACCTTGCCGTTCTTGGCCGACGGCCGGTAGTCGGCCCGCGCCGTGCTCAGGCCCTGCTCGCGGGCGTGGGCGAGCAGCGCCGAGAGGCAGGCCTGCTCGATGCCCCGGGCGAACACCCGGCAGCTGAGCAGGAAGTTGTCGATGACGAGGGCGTCCTCGTCGCGGTGGGCGAGGACGGCGCCGACCACGCCGTTGTCGCCGAAGCGGTCGGCGGAGCGGATGGTGAGGACGAGGGAGCCGGGAGCGGCCGCCCGCTCGGCGACCTCGGCCTCCTGGAGCCGCTCGGTGGTCAGGTTGAACTGGTTGGTGCGCAAGGTCAGTTGGGAGACGCGCGCCACTTCGGCGGGCGAGGCGTCCGCGAAGCGCACCTGGACGTCGAGCTCGCGCAGGTAGTCGTCGAGGGACGAGAAGCTGTCCAGGAAGTCCTTGCGGTCCAGCTCGTCCCGGTACCGCTCGGGCCGCTTCAGGTCGTCGGCCGTGACGTCCCGCACGGTGAACCAGCCGTCCCGCAGCAGCTTCTCGACGTGCAGCGCCGGCTCGTCGTCGAGCGCGACCACCGCGACGTCCGGCAGCTCGCGGGTGACGAGGCCGCACTCGTACGGACTGTCGTCGGCGAACACGAAGCTGTCGACGCCGAGGTTCAGATCGGCGGCCAGCTCGCGCAGGTTGTCGTGCTTGGGGCGCCAGTTGGCGACCACGCGGACGAAGTCGTCCTCGCGCAGCGTCATGTCCGGGTGCGAGCTGAGCACCTCGCGCACCGGCTCCAGGTCGTTCTTGCTGACCGCGGCGAGCAGCACCCCCTGCGAGGCGATCTGCCGCGCGGTGCGCTGCAGCCTGCGGAAGGCCTCGCCGCGGTAGGAGCCGGACACCTCGATGCCCTCGATCCCGTCGTCGCCGAGGATGCCGCCCCACACCGTGTTGTCCAGGTCGAGGACCAGGACCTTCTTCGACCGCCCGGTCGCCGCGCGGAACACGTCGGCCAGCTCGCCCGCGTACGCCGCCTGCGCCTGGGGCGACAGCTCGGTGTGCGTGTAGACGCCCAGCCGGTCGTCGCGCAGCGGCAGGTCCGCGCCGAGCAGCGGGTCGAGGTCGAGGACGGTCAGCGAGGGGTGCTCGTCCATCAGGCGCAGCAGCCGCGCGTTGGCCTCCCGCCACACCGCGCCGAGCCGCGCCCGGTCGCGCAGCGCGACCAGCTGCGCCGGCCACTCGCGCGGCAGCGGGAGGGTGTTGAGGACCAGCGTGCCGCGGCCCGCGCCGTCGAACACGCCGGCGAGCCCGTCGAGCAGCCGCAGCTTCTCGTCGAAGACCCGGGCCACGTCGTCGGGCCGCCAGGGCTGCGGGACCTCGTCGAAGACGACGGAGGCGTCCAGGAGGCACACGACGGCGTCGGGCTTCGCCGCGTACAGCTCGCTCCCGGTGTCCGACAGGTCGAAGACGTAGCTGTCGAAGTCGGACACGTGGGGGCGCAGCAGCAGTCCGTGCCGGGCCAGCTCGGCGGTGACCGGCGCGACCAGACCGGACACGGTGCTGTGCCCGGTGAAGGCCACCGACACCACCGGTGTGTCCGGGTGCTCGGCGAGCACGGCGTCCGGGCCGATGCGGGCCAGCAGGTTGCCCGCCCAGCGCCGCCCGGCGGCGTCGCCGGCGCCGACCAGCGCTCGTACCCTCGGGTACTCGGCGGCGACCCGGCCCCGCTCGTGCAGCGACCGCAGCGTGTCGTCGTCGTCCGTCTTCTCGACCATTCCCAGCTCTCCCGTACGTCGGGTGCGACGTCGGCCATGCTTGGCGAGCGTTCTAAAGCCGCCCTTACAGCCGTCTATGCCGGGACTTGTGGATCTCGGCCCGCGGCGCGGGAGACCGGAGGGCACGCGGGCGTCCGGGGGGGGCGTGCGGAAGAGGACGCCGGGGCCGCGGCGTGAGGGGAGCGGCGTCAGCGTGGGGTTAGGCGCTCTTAAGTCGTGGTTTGGCGGGCCCGCCTAGATCTTGCTCCGCACCACGGCGTGATCGGCGGCCGGCCGAACCGGGCGCCGCAGCGACCGCGAATCATGGAGGAACGCATGGCAACCGCACTGACCGCTGAGCTGGAGTTCGACCTCGACCTCGACCTGGAGGTCGTGGTCCAGGACGCCCCCGCGATGGAGGCCAAGTCCTTCACGGGCACCGGCACCTGTCTCTCCTGCCCGGTGACGTCCTGGCACTGCTGATCGGCCCCCTCGGCTGATCACGCGCCGGGCGGCACGGCCCTCCGGGGCCCGCGCCGCCCGGCGCACCCATGTCACTGCCACGCACGCACGTACAGAACGGACCGGGGACGGACACGTGACGGACAGCGAGATCTTCGACGCCGCCGGGACGGTGCTGCTGCGCGCCGCCGCCCGCCCCGTACCGCCCGACGCGGGGGCGCCCCCCGTGCCCCCCGTCCCCGGCGCGGCCGGTCTCGCCTCCGACGAGGCGCTGCGGGCCGAGGTCGTGCGGCTCACGGCCGATCCGGTGTTCCTCGCGGCGGTACGGCTCGCCAGCCCGAGCCTGGCCGACGAGGCCGAGAAGACACGTGCCGGGACGCCGGTCAAGCGCAAGCGCCTCCTGCGGACGGTCGTCGCGCTCACCAAGTACCACCTCCGCACGACCTTCCGGGCCACGCCCTTCGGGCACTTCGCGGGCGTCGCGCTCGCCGGGACCGACAGCGGCACCGGCACCGACGTCGTGCGGGAGGTGGGCGACGCGCACCGGAGCGCGAGCCGCCCCGACGCGGCCTGGCTGCACGGCCTGCTCGCCGACGAGGTCGTCGCGACCCCCGGCCTGCGCGAGCGCGGCGCCCTGACCGCCGACCCGCTGCGCACCGTACGCGACGGCCGCGTGGTCCTCGTGGACCAGCACGATCCCCACGGGAAGCGCCAGTTGGCGCACTCCGTGCGGTCGAGTGCGGTCGTCGCCCACGTCCTGGAGCGGGCCGCCGAACCCGTCGCCTGGCCCGAACTGGTCGCCGGACTCGCCGAGCGCTTCCCCCAGGCACCGGCGGCGACCGTGGAGCGGACGGTGGAGCAACTCGTCCGCAGCGGCTTCCTGGTGAGCGATCTGCTGCCGCCGCCCGATCACACCGCCCCGCTCGACCACGTCCTCGACCGGCTCGCGGGCGTCGACCACCCGCTGCCCCGGGCCCTCGCCGGGATACGTGACGGGCTCGCCGCCCTGGACACGGCACCGCCCGCCGGCCGCGGCCCGGCGCTCGCCGAGGTCACCGCCCGGATGCGGGCCCTGCGCGAGGCCGACGACCTGATCCAGTCGGACCTGCGGCTCGACGCGCGGCTCGTCCTGCCGGCGCGGGTCGGCCGGGAGGCCGAGCGGGCCGCCACCGCCCTCTGGCGGACCACGGCCACCCGGCCCGGCATGCCGCACCTGCGCGCCTACCACCTCGCCTTCCTGGAGCGGTACGGCACCGAGCGCGCCGTGCCGCTGCTCGAACTCCTCGACGAGGCACGCGGCCTCGGCCTCCCCGAGCCCTACCGGAGCGGCGCGGGCGCGGACGGCGCACCCGCCGAGCCGACCGCACCCTCGGCGGACGGCCGCCGCCGCGACCAGCTCCTCGGGGAACTGGTGATGGCCGCCCTGCGGAACCCGGACGGGGCCGGGGACGGCACCCCCGAGATCGTCCTCGACGACACGACGCTGGCCGCCCTGGGCGCACGGAGCGCGCCGACGGACGGCGCCGCGCCCGAGCGGGGCGTGCCGACCTCGCTCGAACTGGGCGCCGAACTCGCCGCCGGCAGCTGGGAGGAGCTCCTCGCGGGCGACTTCCACCTGGTCCTGGGCGCGAACCCCGGCTCCCCCCGGGCCGGTGCCACCTTCGGCCGCTTCGCGCCGGTCCTCGGCGACGGCGCGGCGCTCGACGCGATCGTGGCACGGGCGGAGGGGCGGACGGGGGAGCAGGTGCGGGACCCGCGCGGCGAGCTGGCCGCCACCGTCGCGTACCGGCCCCGCGTCGCCCGGTCCGCGAACGTCGCCACCGTCCCCCCGCTGCTCCCGTACCGCATCCCGCTCGGCGTCCCGGCCTCCGCCGCCGGCGACCACGTCACGGACCTGCGTCCCGAGGACCTCGCCGTCCACGCCGACCTGGACCGGATGTGGGTCGTCCACGCGCCGACGGGCCGGACGGTCCGCCCGGTGTCGCACTCGATGCTCAACCCCCAGAGCGGCCATCTGCCGTACGTGGCGCGCTTCCTGCTCGAACTCGGCTACGAGGGCCACGACTGGTGCGCCCCCTGGAACTGGGGCTCCTGGGCCGCCGCCCCGGCCCTGCCCCGGGTCCGGCTCGGCCGCGTCGTGCTCGCGCCCGCCCGCTGGCTCCCGGACAGCGCGCTGTGCGAGGCGGCCGCCGCCCGGACCGACGGCACCGGTCCCGGCTGGCGCGAGGCCGTCGCCGCGTGGCGGCTGCGCCTCGGCGTCCCCCGGTACGTGCTGCTCGCCCGGGCTGACAACCGCGTCACGGTCGACCTCGACGACCCGCGCCACCTCCTCGTCCTGCACGACGAGGTGAAGCGGCCGCAGGGCCTGGTGATCAACGAGTGGTACGGGGGTCCGGACGGCACGGGCTGGTTCGCCGGGCCCGACGGCCCGCACGCCTGTGAACTGGTCGTCCCGCTGTTCGCCCGTGGGCCCCGCGTCACGGCCGCCCCGCCCGTGCCGCCCGCCGCCGGACCGGCGCCCGCCGGACGGCGGGCCGTGCTGCCCGGCGGCGAGTGGCTGTACGCCAAGCTGTACGTCCCCGACGGCCTCCAGGACCAGGTCCTCTCCCGGCACGTGAGCCGGCTCGTCGACTCCGAAGCGGTGCGCGCCGCCGGGGCGGACGGCTGGTTCTTCCTCCGCTACGCGGACCCCGATCCGCATCTGAGGCTGCGCTTCCAGGGCAAGCCGGAGACCCTCTGGCCGGTGCTGCTGCCGGCCGTACGGGAGTGGGCGGAGGAACTGCGGGACGCCGGCCTGACCGACCGCCTGGTCCTCGACACGTACGACCCCGAGACGGAACGGTACGGCGGCCCGGCGGCGCTCGCCCACGCCGAACGGGTCTTCCACGCGGACAGCGCGGCCGTCCTCACGCAGCTGGCCGGGGGCGGCGACGGCGTCGGGCTGCCCGTGGTCGCACGGGCCGCGCTCGGCATCCTCGACCTCCTCACCGGGCTCGGCAGCCCGGAGGAGGCCCTCGACTGGCTCGGCGACCCCCGCTTCCTGACCAGGCGCTCGGAGGTCGCCCGCGCCACGAAGGAGGCCGTGGCCGACCACTTCGCCGCCGCGCCGCGCGCCGCCCGCGCCGAGGCCCTGACGGCGCTCCACGACGCCCTCGACGCGCACCGCCGGGCCCCGGTCGCGCTGAGCCTCGCGCACATGCACTGCAACCGGCTCATCGGCCCCCGCCGCGAGGAGGAGATCCTCGCGCACGTGACGGCCCGCGAAGGCCTGGCCCTCGCCCTGAGCAGGAAGAGGCACCACCGATGACACACCCCCACCGCAGCGCCCCGGACACCGACACCACGCCGACCACCACGCCGACCACCACGCCGACCGCCCCGGCGTCTGCCCCGGCGTCTGCCCCCGCTCCGGCCTCCGCCCCCGACCGGGCCACGGTCTCCGCCTCCGTCCCCGCTCCGGCCCCCGGGCCCGACCGTGGCGCGGCTTCCGACCCCGGCGCGGGCTCGCGGGGCTCCGCGTGGCGCGTCGTGCTCGACGTCGCCGAGCGGCTGCGTGATCCCGAGCGGGTCGCCCGGGTCACCGCGGAGGAGTTCGCCGGGGTGCCGGGGGAGTTGATGCTGCCCGGGTGGCAGCCGGCCTCCGTGCTGCTCGGACACCCCGGCGTCGCGCTGCTGCACGACCGCTGCGCCCGGCACGACGGCGCGTGGCGCTCCGCCGCGCACGCGCATCTCGCCGCCGCCACCGCGCTCGCCCCGCGCGAGGGGCCCGCGGCCGTCGGCAACCTCGTGCTGCCCGCGCTGCTCGGCGCCGAGGCCACCGGCGGCTACGCCCGGCTGCTCGAACGCGGCACCGGCGTGCTCGCCGGGCACGCGCGGGCCCGCGCCGCCGCGCTGTCCGAGCGCCGGGGGGCGGGGCTGTCCTACCTCGACTACGACGTCGTCGCGGGCCTCACCGGCCAGGGCCGGGTCCTCCTCGCGGCGGCCGAACGGGGCGACGAGCGGGCGGCGGAAGCCCTGACGGACGTCCTCGGCCTGCTGGTCGCCCTCACCGAGCCGCGGCGGGTCGACGGCGTCGACGTCCCCGGCTGGTGGTGCTCGCCCGAGCGCTACGCGGTGCCCCGCGACCGGGCCGCCTACCCGCGCGGCGACTTCAACGCGGGCGCCGCCCACGGCGTCTGCGGCCCCCTCGCCCTCCTGTCGCTGGCCCACCGGGCCGGCCACGGCGTGCCCGGCACCCTCGACGCGATCCGGCGGATCACCGCCTGGCTGGGCGGTCACGCGTACGAGGACGGGCACGGCGGAGTCGCGTGGCCGGGCCGGGTCGCCTTCGAGGAGGAGACCGGCGCCGCGCCGCCCGCGCGGGGCGCGACGACGCGCGCCGGGTGGTGCTACGGCACCGCCGGCATCGCGGGCGCGCTCCACCTGGCGGGCACGGAGCTCGGCGACGAGGCCCTCTCCCGCCGGGCCGTCGACGCGCTGACCGCACTCCTCGCCCGGCCGCTCGCCGCACTCGGAGACGACGACCCGGGTTTCTGCCACGGCCTCGCGGGCGTCCTGCACGCCGCCGTCCGGCTCGCCGAACGCACCGGCGAGCCGGCGCTGTGGCGC
Source organism: Streptomyces sp. NPDC096079 (assembly GCF_040303145.1). Lineage (NCBI taxonomy): Bacteria > Bacillati > Actinomycetota > Actinomycetes > Kitasatosporales > Streptomycetaceae > Streptomyces > Streptomyces sp. NPDC096079. The sequence continues at coordinate 122,670 of NZ_JBEOST010000021.1, read as the reverse complement.
GGCGCCGACCGTCTGGCGGACGCGCTGGTCTCCCTCCACGACCCCGAATCGCCTTTCGGATACCGTCAGTTGGTGCGGACTCCCGGGGGTACTGTCGTCCTGGAGAGCCCGTCCCTCATCGACGGCGCCGCCGGGGTGGCCCTGGCCCTCCTCGGGTACGCGGAGGCCGCGCGCGCCGAGGGACCGCGGCAGCCGGCCGCCGCCACGGACTGGGACGCGGTCTTCGTGACCTCATGAGCAGCTCGTGAGCACCGCATGACCGACACCTCGACGACAGGAACGACGGGATGACCGAGAGCAAGGGCCGCCTGCTGGCCATCAGCGACCTGCACGTCGCCTACCGGGAGAACCGGGCGATCGTCGAGTCGCTGCGGCCCACGACGGACGAGGACTGGCTGCTCGTCGCCGGCGACGTCGGCGAGATGTCCGAGGACGTCGAGTGGGCCCTGACCGTGCTCGCCGAGCGCTTCGCGCAGGTGGTGTGGGCACCGGGGAACCACGAGCTGTGGACCCCGAAGGACGACCCGGTCCAGCTCCGCGGCCAGGAGCGGTACGAGCACCTGGTCGCGCTGTGCCGCCGCCTCGGCGTCCTGACGCCCGAGGACCCGTACCCCGTGTGGCGGGGCGCGGGAGGCCCGGTGACGGTGGCGCCCCTGTTCGTGCTGTACGACTACTCGTTCCGCGTGCCCGGCGTCACCACCAAGGAGGAGTCCCTCGCCCGCGCCGAGGAGAACGGCATCGTCTGCACCGACGAGTTCTTCCTCCACCCCGATCCGCACCCGAGCCGCGAGGCCTGGTGCGAGGCCCGCGTCGCGCTGACCGAGAAGCGCCTCGCGGCCTGCGACCCGGACCTGCCGACGGTGCTCGTCAACCACTACCCGCTCGTCCGCGAACCCACGAGGATCCTGCGCCACCCGGACTTCGCGCAGTGGTGCGGCACGGAACGGACCGCGGACTGGCACCTCCGCTTCCGGGCGCGCACGGTCGTCTACGGCCATCTGCACATCCCCCGGACCACCTGGCACGACGGGGTGCGCTTCGAGGAGGTGTCGGTCGGCTACCCGCGCGAGTGGAGCAGGCCCCGCCACCCGCAGGTCGGCCTCCGCCGGATCCTGCCCGAGGAGCCCGCGGCCGGGGAGGGCCGGTGATCGAACGTCTGGTGCCGGCGGGCGTCGTCGCCGTGGACGCCTTCGAGGACGTCGCCGAGCCCGGCGACCTCCACCCGGAGGAGGCCGCGCTGATCGCGAGGGCCGTGGACGGCCGGCGCCGTGAGTTCACCACCGCCCGCTGGTGCGCCCGGCGGGCCCTGGCCGGCCTGGGCGCGCCCGCCGCTCCGCTGCTGCCCGGCCCGCACGGCGCACCGGTCTGGCCCGGGGGAGTCCTCGGCAGCATCACCCACTGCGCGGGCTTCCGCGCCGCGGTCGCGGCCCGTTCGTCCGCCGTCGCGGCCCTCGGCATCGACGCCGAACCGAACGCGCCCGTGCCCGAGGGCGTCCTCGGGGCCATCGCCCTGCCCGGCGAGCAGCGGCATCTGCGCGAGCTGGCGCGGGAGCGGCCCGAAGTCCGCTGGGACCGGCTGCTGTTCAGCGCGAAGGAGGCCGTGTACAAGTCCTGGTACCCCTGGACCGGGCAGCGCCTGGACTTCGAGGACGCGTCCCTCACCTTCACCCCGCACGACGGCACGGGCGGCGGCTTCACGGCCCGCATCCTGCCCCCCGCCCCGCCAGGAGCCGCCCTGCCCGACCGGCTCGAAGGACGCTGGCTCGCCGAGCGCGGCCTCCTGCTCACCGCGATCACCGTCCCGGACCGATCCACCTGAGCCGCCCGCCCGGCGGATAGCCTGGGCGGATGCTTACCGAAGTGACAGCGACCCGCTACGTCACGCCCTTGCGTGAAGGCGGCTCGCTCCCCGGGATCGTCGAGGCCGACGACCTCGGCACGTACGTCATGAAGTTCACCGGTGCCGGCCAGGGCCGCAAGACCCTGGTCGCCGAGGTCGTCTGCGGGCAGCTGGCCCGCAGGCTCGGTCTGCGGGTGCCGGAGCTCGTCACCATCCAGCTCGACCCGGTCATCGGGCTCTCCGAACCCGACCAGGAGGTGCAGGAGCTGCTCAAGGCGAGCGGCGGGCTCAACCTCGGCATGGACTTCCTGCCGGGCTCCCTCGGCTTCGACCCCCTGGCGTACGAGGTCGACCCCCGCGAGGCGGGGCGGGTCGTCTGGTTCGACGCGGTCATCAACAACGTCGACCGGTCCTGGCGCAATCCGAACATGCTCGTCTGGCACGGCGACCTCTGGCTCATCGACCACGGCGCCACCATGATCTGGCACCACAACTGGCCGGGCGCCCAGGCCTCCGCCGCGAAGCCGTACGACGCCTCGGACCACGCACTCGCCCCCTTCGGGCCCGACATCGCCGCCGCCGCGGCCGAGCTGGCCCCGCTCGTCACCCGCGAGCTCCTGGAGGAGGTCGCCGCCGAGGTCCCCGACGAGTGGCTCGTCGACGAGCCCGGCTTCGACAGCACGGACGAGCTGCGCGCCGCGTACGTCTCGGCGCTGCTGCCGCGCGCCGCCACCATCCACGAGCGGATCACGCTCGGCCCCCGCACCGAGAGCCGGCCGCAGCAGCCGCCCGGCTGGCTCGCCGAGCGCCTCGCGCCCCGGACGCACTCCACCGAGAAGGACAGCACGACGTGACCGACCGCGATGTCTTCGAGTACGCGCTGCTGCGCGTCGTGCCGCGGGTGGAGCGCGGCGAGTGCTTCAACGCCGGGGTGGTCGTCTACTGCCGCGCCCGGTCCTTCGTGGCCGCCCGTACGCATCTGGACGAGGCCAAGCTGTCGGCGCTCGACCCGACCGCCGACGTGACCGGCGTGCGGGCCGCGCTGCGGGCCGTCGAGGGGGTCTGTCTGGGCGGCGACGCGGCCGGGCAGGCGGCGCGCGACGACGCGGGGCGCCGCTTCCGCTGGCTGATCGCGCCGCGTTCCACGGTGGTGCAGCCGGGGCCGGTGCACACGGGTCTGACGGCCGACCCCGAGGCCGAGGTGGAGCGGCTGCTCGACCTCCTCGTCCGGTAGCGGCGGCGGCGCGCGTCCGTGCCCGGCCCGTGATCGTCCGGTCGGGGCACGGAGAGTGACCTGGTGCACCCGGTGGGCCGTTGACACCGGGTGCCAGGGCTTCTAGCGTCTCGTCTGCGGACGATACTAAGCGGTCGCTCATGTGCGGGACGCAGGAGCGGCGACGAGTCCGGCCGCGACCAGGGACGATCCAAGGGCGAGGAGAACCAAGCATGTCCACCACCGAGCAGCGCGTAGCCGTCGTCACGGGTGCCGCACGGGGCATCGGCGCGGCCACCGCGATCCGCCTGGCGGCCGAGGGCCGCGCCGTCGCCGTACTCGACCTCGACGAGGCGGCCTGCAAGGACACCGTCGAGAAGATCACCGCCGCGGGCGGCACCGCTCTCGCCGTCGGCTGCGACGTCTCGGACAGCGCCCAGGTGGAGGCCGCCGTCGCGCGGATCGCCGCCGAGCTCGGCGCGCCGACGATCCTCGTGAACAACGCGGGCGTGCTCCGTGACAACCTGCTCTTCAAGATGTCCGAGTCCGACTGGGACCTCGTCATGAACGTCCACCTCAAGGGCGCCTTCCTGATGGCGAAGGCCGTCCAGAAGCACATGGTGGACGCGGGCTTCGGCCGGATCGTCTCCCTCTCCTCCTCCTCGGCGCTGGGCAACCGCGGCCAGGCCAACTACTCGGCCGTCAAGGCGGGTCTGCAGGGCCTCACGAAGACCCTGGCCAAGGAGCTGGGCAAGTTCGGCATCACCGCCAACGCCGTCGCCCCGGGCTTCATCGTCACCGAGATGACCGCGCAGACCGCCGAGCGCGTCGGCATGGGCTTCGAGGACTTCCAGGCCGCCGCCGCCTCCATGATCCCGGTGCAGCGGGTCGGCCGCCCCGAGGACGTCGCCAACGCGATCGCGTTCTTCGCGGGCGACGACGCGGGCTTCGTCTCCGGCCAGGTCATGTACGTGGCCGGCGGCCCGCTCAACTGACGACGGCCGGCAGCGAGAGGAAGAGGCGGACATGAGCACGCAGGAACGGCCGGAGCTGTCCGGCAAGGTCGCCCTCGTCACCGGCGCCAGCCGGGGCATCGGCTACGGCGTCGCCGAGGCCCTGGTGGCCCGCGGCGACCGGGTCGTCATCACCGGGCGCGGCGAGGAGGCCCTCAAGGAGGCCGTGGAGCGCCTCGGGGCCGACCGGGCGATCGGCGTCCCCGGCAAGGCGCACGACGAGGCCCACCAGGCCGCCGCCGTCGAGGCGGCGATGGACGGCTTCGGCCGGCTGGACTTCCTGGTCAACAACGCCGGAACCAACCCCGTCTTCGGGCCCATCGCGGACCTGGACCTGGGCGTGGCCCGCAAGGTCTTCGAGACCAACGTGATCTCCGCGCTCGGCTTCGCGCAGCGCAGCTGGCACGCCTGGCAGAAGGAGCACGGCGGGGCGATCGTGAACATCGCCTCGATCGCCGGCGTCTCGGCCTCGCCTTTCATCGGCGCGTACGGCATGAGCAAGGCCGCCATGGTGAATCTGACCCTTCAGCTGGCGCACGAATACGCGCCGCTCGTGCGGGTCAACGCGATCGCGCCGGCCGTCGTGAAGACGAAATTCGCGCAGGCGCTCTACGAGGGCCGCGAGGCGGAGGCGGCGGCCGCCTATCCGCTCGGCCGGCTCGGCGAGCCCGAGGACATCGGCGGCGCCGCCGCCTTCCTCACCTCGTCGCAGTCGGAGTGGATCACCGGCCAGACGCTCGTCGTCGACGGCGGCATTTTCCTGAACGCCGGAGTCGGCTGACCGATAATCGGACACTTTCCGGATTCGCTGTCCGGATTGAGCCCGGTTATACGTCGAATGCCTCAAGTGCCCCGTCGGGCTCGAACATTGACCTGACGGGGTGCTGCGGTATCGTCGGCCGACCCATGGCTGAACGAGGAGCGTGCACGTGTTCAACCGGACCAGTCTGCAGGCCGCTGCAGCCCTTGTGTCCATATCCCTGGTAACCGGATGCGGTGTCTTCTCGGACAGTGAATCCGCCGGGGATCAGAGAATCGTCGTCGGCACGATGAGTTCTCCCACCACGCTTGATCCGGCCGCCGCCTGGGACAATTCCTGGGAGCTCTTCCGGAACGTCTTCCAGACCCTCGTCGCTTTCCCGACGGGAAGCACCACTCCGCAGTCGGACGCCGCCGACTGCAAGTTCACGGACACCTCGAGCCGGGTCTTCGAGTGCAAGCTCGTGGAGGGGCTGACCTTCTCCAACGGGCACAAGCTGGACGCCCAGGCCGTCCAGTACTCGATCGAGCGCATCCGCACGATCAACTACAAGGGCGGCCCCAACGGGATGCTCGGCTCGCTCGACAAGATCGAGACCGTCGGCGACCGCACGGTCGTCTTCCGGCTGAACAAGTCCGACGCCACGTTCCCGTTCATCCTCGCCACCCCCGCGATGTCCCTGGTGGACCCGGCCGAGTACCCGGCCGACAAGCTCCGCAAGGACGGCAAGATCATGGGTTCGGGGCCGTACGTCCTCGACTCGTACGCCGAGCGCGAGACGGCCGAGCTCACGAAGAACCCCACCTACAAGGGCTTCGCCGACCGCAAGAACGGCGGCGTCACCATCCGGTACTTCGACGACTCCGAAGCCATGGTCAACGCCCTCAGGAAGAACGAGATCGACGCCACCTACCGCGGCCTCACGGCCGAGGAGGTCGTCAACCTCCAGGAGGACAAGCCCGAGAACAAGGGCCTCCAGCTCGTCGAGTCGACCGGCGCCGACATCCGCTACCTGGTCTTCAACACCCAGGACGAGTCGGTCGCCAAGCTCCCCGTCCGCAAGGCCATCGCCCAGCTCGTCGACCGCGACGAACTGGTCAACAAGGTCTACCAGGGCACCGCCGAGCCCCTGTACTCGATGGTGCCCAAGGGCGTCGCCGCCCACACCACCAAGTTCTACGACCGCTTCGGCGCGCCCAGCACGCAGAAGGCGAAGCAGATCCTCCGCAAGGGCGGCATCACCGAGCCGGTCGAGCTGGACCTCTGGTACACCACCGACCGGTACGGCTCCGCGACGGCCGCCGAGTTCGCGGAGCTCAAGCGGCAGCTGGAGGAGTCCGGGCTCTTCAAGGTCACCCTGCACGGCAAGCCGTGGAAGGAGTTCCAGGAGGGCTACCAGAAGGGCGAGTACCCGGTCTTCGGCCGAGGCTGGTTCCCCGACTTCCCGGACCCGGACAACTTCGTCGCCCCCTTCCTGGGCAAGGAGAACGTCCTCGGCACGCCCTACGAGAGCCCGCGGATCACCAACGAGCTCCTGCCGAAGTCCCGTCGCGAGAGCGACCGCGGAACCGTCACGGACGAGTTCGTGGAGGCCCAGGAGATCATGGTCCAGGACGTCCGGCTGCTGCCCCTGTGGCAGGGCAAGCTGTACATCGCGGCCGGCGAGGACATCGGCGGCGGCGAGCGGGCCCTCGACCCGCAGACGGTCATGCAGATGTGGGAGCTGAGCCGCCGGGCCAGCTGGTAGGAGGCCTGCGGGGGCCACTGTCAGTGGCCCCCGATAGGTTCTCGGACGGAGAAACAGGAACGTCCACCGGAGGTTGTGACCGTGACCGACACCAGCATGCTGCCCGAGTCCTGGCGGGGTGTCCTCGGCGAGGAGCTGCAGAAGCCGTACTTCGCCCAGCTCACCGAGTTCGTCGAGGAGGAGCGCGCGAGGGGACCGGTCTTCCCGCCGAAGGACGAGGTCTTCGCCGCCCTCGACGCCACGCCGTACGACAAGGTGAAGGTCCTGATCCTCGGTCAGGACCCGTACCACGGCGAGGGGCAGGGCCACGGCCTGTGCTTCTCCGTCCGCCCGGGCGTGAAGACCCCGCCCTCCCTGCGGAACATCTACAAGGAGATGCACGCGGAGCTCGGCCACCCCGTCCCGGACAACGGCTATCTGATGCCGTGGGCCGAGCAGGGCGTCCTCCTGCTCAACGCCGTGCTGACCGTCCGGTCCGGCGAGGCGAACTCGCACAAGAACAAGGGCTGGGAGAAGTTCACGGACGCGGTCATCACCGCCGTCGCCTCCCGCCCCGACCCGGCCGTCTTCGTCCTCTGGGGCAACTACGCGCAGAAGAAGCTGCCGCTCATCGACGAGGAGCGGCACGTCGTGGTGAAGGGAGCCCACCCCTCGCCGCTGTCGGCGAAGAAGTTCTTCGGATCCCGGCCCTTCACCCAGATCGACGAGGCCGTCGCGGCCCAGGGGCACGAGCCGATCGACTGGCGCATCCCGGACCTCGGCTGAGCCTCGGCCCGATCCGGGCCCGGTGCGGCTAGCGTCGTCACTCCCAGTGGGTGAGCGGGTGGAGGGTCGCGGTGACCGAGCAGCAGCAGGTGTCGGACGACGGGGTCATGACCAGGATCGGGCAGGCCATGATGCTGCTGCACGGCGGCGACCGGGAGGAGGCCAGGAACCGCTTCGGGCTGCTGTGGCAGCAGATCGGCCCGGACGGCGATCCCCTGCACCGCTGCACCCTCGCGCACTACATGGCGGACGCCCAGGACGATCCCGACGCCGAGCTCGCCTGGGACCTGCGGGCGCTGAGCGCGGCGGAGGGCCTCGCGGAGGAGCGGCTGGCCGAGCACGACGCGGCGGCCGCCCTGCGGGCGCTCTACCCCTCGCTCCATCTGAACCTGGCCGCGGACTACGTGAAGCTCCAGCGGCCCGACGCCGCGCGGGTCCATCTGGACCGGGCGCGCGCGGCCTCGGACCACCTCGACGACGACGGCTACGGCAACGGCGTACGGGCCGCGATCGAGCGCCTGGAGCTACGGCTCAGGGGCGCGTGAGGGGCGCGTGCTCCGCGGCGGGCTCACCGGCCGTACGTGCCGCGGCAGATCCCGGCCTGTTCGCTGCCCGGCGCCCAGCCCCCGTACCGCTCGCCCAGGTCGCAGACCTCGGCCCGGGTGACCGGCGGGTCCTCCGGAAGCCCCCTGAGGTCCGGCAGGCCGGGCGGGTCCGGCCGGGCCGAGGGACGCGGACGCTCGCGCCGGGGCGGTACGGGACCGGGGTGCGGGGCCTGGGTGCGGGGCGGCGCCACCGTGCGCCGGTGCTGCCCCGCCGTGGGCGTCGCGCGGGGCGCGGGGGAGGCCGGGGGAGCAGGGAGCGCCGCTTCGAGGGCCTCGCGGGCCGGGCCCTCCAGGAGCTGCGGTGCCACGTCCTGGGCGGGGCGTACGGTGTCGGCCGCGGGCGCGGGGGAGCGGGAGGGCGCCGACGGCGGGGCGTCCACCGAGACGCAGCCCGCCAGGGCGGCCACCGCCGCCCCGACCAGGATCTTCGCTGTGGTTCGGGTTCCATGCACCCGCGCCACTCTGCTGGTCGGTCGGTGATCTTCGCGCCCCTACCGGCGGGGAATGCCCCGCACGGGTGAGCCGTGCGGGGCCCGCTCTTGACCCCGAGGTCCGGGCGGAGCGGCTCCGCCCGGGGTGGGTTCAGTCGCCGGTCGCGCCGTCGATCCGCTCGCGGATGAGGTCCGCGTGGCCGTTGTGGCGGGCGTACTCCTCGATCATGTGGAGGTAGATCCAGCGGAGGTTGAAGGTCTCGCCGCTGCGGTGCTCGCCCACTCCGAGGTCGTCCAGGTCCCACCCGGCGGCCAGGGTGCGCGCGTGCGTGATCTCGGCCTGCCAGGTGGCGTGGGCCTTCTCGTAGGTGTCCTGGTCCGTGGCGTGGATGTCCCGGTCGCGGTCGGCCTCCGTGGAGTAGATCCACGGCGCCTTCTCGCCGGCCAGGACGTTGCGGAACCAGCCGCGCTCGACCTCGGCCATGTGCCGGACCAGGCCGAGGAGGTTGAGGTCCGACGGCGGGGCGGAGGGCGTGCGCAGCTGGGCGTCGTCGAGTCCCTCGCACTTCATCGCGAGGGTCACGCGGTGGAAGTCGAGCCACTGCTCCAGTGCCTCGCGCTCGCCCGTGGTGGTGGCCGGGTCGACGCGCGGGACGGATTCGGTGCGTTCGGTGGTCATGGGCGGCATCGTCTCCCATGATCGCGGACGGCGCCAGGGGTCAGGGCCGGGCGCCGAGCATGCCGCGCAGCAACTCGTCGAAGCCGGTGCGCAGTTCGGCGCGGCTCGGCACGGCCGCGTGGAAGGAGCCCGCGGCGCAGGAGAACATCAGCCCCTCGCTCCAGGCGATCAGGGACAGCGCGTGCCGCTCGGGCTCCGGCGATCCGGCCGCCGCCATCATCGCGATCAGCGGGGTGTGGAAGGCCGAGCCGGCCGAGTCGAAGAAGCTCCGCAGCTCGGGGCGGCGGGTCGCCTCCAGGGCCAGCTCGTAGCGGGAGAGCAGCAGGGAGCGGTGGTCGGTGAGGTAGCGGTGCAGGGAGCCGGCGAGCGCGTCGACGAGCGCCTCGCCGCCGCTCTCCGGGCCGGGCAGCTCGTGCGGGGTGAGGACCTCCGCCTCCCGCTGGACCTGGCGGCGTACGGCTGTCTCCAGGAGCGCCTGCCGGGTGCGGGCGTGGTTGGACGTCGACCCCTGGGGCAGCCCCGCGCAGGCGTCCACGGCGCGGTGGGTCAGGCCCCGCATCCCGCGCTCGACCAGGAGGGCGAGGGCGGCGTCGCCGATCCGTTCGGCGCGGGAGAGGGGGGACTCCGGGGCCGGGATACCGGCGGCGGCTGAGGTCATGGAGGACAACCTACTACCGGCCCCTACCACCCTTACTACAGCTGTAGTACGGTTCTGGCACCGGCTCACTACAGCTGTAGTGAGCCGGTGGTCGGTCCGCCCCAGCCGAGGAGCAGCCATGGAACAGCACCGAGCCGTCGTCGTCGGAGCCGGCATCGGCGGACTCACCGCCGCCGTCGCCCTGCACCGGCGGGGCTGGCGGGTCACCGTCCTCGAACGCGCCGCCGACCTCACCCCCGTCGGCGCGGGCATCGCCCTCGCCCCCAACGCGCAGCGCGCCCTCGACGTCATCGGCCTCGGCGACCAGGTCCGCGCGCTCTCCGCCTGGCAGGGCGACGGCGGCATGCGGACCCCCGGCGGCCGCTGGCTCGCCCGGACCGACGCCCAGGCCGCCGCCGCCCGCTTCGGCGGACCCCTCGTCCTCCTGCACCGCGCGACCCTCGTCGCCATCCTCGGCTCGGCCCTGCCCGACGGCGCCGTCCGCACCGGAGTCGCCGCCGCACTCGCCGACCCCGGCGACGACCACCGCCCCGCCCGCCTCTCCGTGACCGACGGCACCGGCGCCCCGGGCGCCCTGGAGGCCGAACTCGTCGTCGGCGCCGACGGCATCCGCTCGGGGATCCGCGCGGCGCTCTTCCCCGAGCACCCCGGCCCCCGCTACTCCGGCGCCACCACCTGGCGCGTCGTCGTCCCCGCCCCCGCCCGGCCCTTCGCCCCGCACGAGACCTGGGGCGCCGGCAGGCTGTGGGGCAGTCAGCCCCTCAAGGACGGCCGGGTCTACGCGTACGCCATGGCCGTCGCCCCCGCCGGCGCGCACGCCCCCGACGACGAGAAGGCCGAACTCCTCCGGCTCTTCGGGGACTGGCACCACCCCGTCCCGGAGATCCTCGCCGGCGTCACCCCCGACCGGATCCTGCGGCACGACGTCCACCACCTCCCCGACGCGCTGCCCGCCTTCCACCGGGGCCGGGTCGCCCTCCTCGGCGACGCCGCGCACGCGATGATGCCGAGCCTCGGCCAGGGCGGGAACCAGGCCGTCGAGGACGCCGTCGTCCTCGCCCACCACGCCGACACCGCCCCCGGCCTCGCGCCGGGCCGCGCACTCGCCGCGTACACCGCCGACCGGCTGCCGCGCACCACCGCCCTCGTCCGCAAGGCCGCGCGCACCGGCGCGCTCACCCTGCTCACCGCCCGCCCCGCCGTCGTCCTGCGCGACGCGGCCGTCACCGCCGTCTCCCGCTTCGGACCCGGCCTCGCCCTGCGCGGCTTCGACGGCATCTGCGACTGGAACCCGCCCGTCGCCCCGGAGCCTCCGGCGGACCGGGTGATCCGCCCCGCGTAAGCTGACCGGCGCGAACGGCCCTCAGGCCGGGGCCGGCGAACGACGACAAGGGAGACCCCGTGAAGGTTGGCTGCATCGGACTCGGCGACATCGCGCAGAAGGCCTACCTTCCCGTCCTCAGCACCCTCCCCGGGGTCGAGCTGCACCTCCAGACCCGCACCCCGGCGACCCTGGAGCGGGTGGCCGACAGCCTCCACCTGCCCGCCGGACAGCGCCACGCCGACCTCGACTCGCTGCTCTCCGCCGGGCTCGACGCGGCCTTCGTCCACGCCTCCACCGCCGCCCACGCCGAGATCGCCGGCCGGCTCCTCGAAGCCGGCGTCCCCACGTACGTCGACAAGCCCCTCGCGTACGAGTACGCCGACTCCGAGCGGATCGTGGAGCTCGCCGAGAAGCGCTCGGTCAGCCTCGCCGTCGGCTTCAACCGCCGCCTCGCCCCCGGCTACGCCCAGTGCCTCGACCACCCCCGCGAGCTGATCCTCCTCCAGAAGAACCGGATCGGCCTGCCCGAGGACCCCCGCACCCTCGTCCTCGACGACTTCATCCACGTCGTCGACACCCTGCGCTTCCTGCTGCCCGGCGACATCGAGCACGTCGACGTGCGCGCCCGGATCCGCGAGGGCCTCATGCACCACGTGGTGCTCCAGCTCTCCGGCGACGGCTTCACCGCCATCGGCATGATGAACCGGATGAACGGCTCTACCGAGGAGATCCTGGAGGTGTCGGGGCAGGACACCAAGCGCCAGGTCCTCAACCTCGCCGAGGTCGTCGACCACAAGGGGCAGCCCACCGTCCGCCGCCGCGGCGACTGGGTGCCCGTCGCCCGGCAGCGCGGCATCGAGCAGGCGGTCCTCGCCTTCCTCGACGCCGTACGGGAGGGCCGGACGCTCAGCGCCCGCGACGCCCTGCTCACCCACGAGCTCTGCGAGCGCGTCGTCCGCGAGGCGCTCGCCCAGGCGGGCTGAACGCCCCCGAGGCCCCGGCCGCCGCCACCCCGCCGACCACCACGAGCGCGCCGTACAACGGCCAGTCGCCCCACCGGGCGTAGAACGTCGTCGTTCCCGACAGCGGCAGCTCGCGCACGACCGCGGCGCTCGCGCCGGTGCCGAGCCCCGGGCCGATCCGCCGCCCGTCCGGACCGTACGCGGCGGTGATCCCGGTGAGCGTCGCGTGCACGACGGGCCGGCCCGTCTCCGCCGCCCGCAGCGCCCCGAGCGAGGCGTGCTGGGCGGGCGCCCAGCTGTCCTGGAAGGTGCTCGTCGAGGACTGCACGACCAGCAGACCGGCCCCGTCGCGTGCGAGGCGGCGGCTCATGTCGGGGAAGGCGGACTCGAAGCAGACGAGCGGCCCGACCCGGAGCGGCGACGTTCCGTCCTCGCGGGCGGGCAGGGTCATCACCACGGGCTCGGTCCCCCTCCGCCGGTCCTCCTCGGCCGCGCGCCCCGCGGACGTCACCCAGCCCAGGACCCCCCGCGCGGGGACGTACTCGCCGAAGGGGACGAGCCGCATCTTGTCGTACCGATCCCCCGTGAGGCCGGCCGGGCCGACCAGGACGGCGCTCTTGTAGATGCCGGGCCGGTCGGCGCCCCGCGCGTCCACGTTCACCAGGAGCGGTGCGCCGACCGCCCGGGACAGCGCGGTGAGCCGGGCCGCCAGCGCCGGGTCACCCGTCGGATCGGCACCCACCCCGCTCTCGCCCCACACGACCAGGTCGGTTCGCCGGTCGGCCAGCGAGCGGGTCAGCTCCTCGGCCCGGGCGAGGCGCCGCCCGGGCCCGTCGGGCCCCTCGAAGACCCCCGGCTGGACGAGACCGACCCGGACCGTCCCGCTCTGCCGCGGGACCGGGACGCCCCAGGCCGCCGTCCCGAGGACCAGGGCGCAGGCGGCGATCCCGGCGACCCCCACGAGACGCGGCCCGGGCGCCGCCACGAGCAGGACCACGGCCGTGTTCACCGCCACCACCAGCAGGCTCACCAGCCAGACCCCGCCGACCGAGGCGAGCCGCAGCGCCGCCGCGACCTGCCACTGGCTCGCCCCGAGGAGCCCCCACGGCCCGCCGAGCCCCTCCCAGGAGCGGGCCAGCTCCACCAGGAGCCACCCGGAGGGCACCGCGAGCAGCGCCACGGACGCGCGGAGCGGCGACGGGGTGCCGCCGAGCAGCGCCCGCACGAGCCACCCCCAGGGCAGCCACAGCAGGCCGAGCAGCGCGGCGAGCGGGAGCAGGAACACGTGCAGGCTCGGCAGCAGCCAGTGGTGCATCGCCAGCATGAACCCCATGCCGCCGAACCAGCCGTCGAGACCGGCGCGCCGGGCCCCCGGGGCGGTGCGGATCAGCAGCATCCACGGCACGAGCGCCAGGTACGCCCACCACCAGAGCCCGGGCGCCGGGAAGGCGAACACGGGCAGGGCGCCGCAGCCGGCGGCGAGCGCGGAGCGCCCGACCCCGCGCCCGGCGCGCCGAGGGGCGCGGGAGGGTTCGGCACCGCGTTCGCGGCGGCGGATCACGAACGGACCGCGCATGACGTGCCTCCCGTCGGTGCCTCCAGTGTCCGCGACGCTCCGGTGCCGGGGTGAGCGGCGACGGCGTCGGTGTCCGCGACGCTCCGGTGCCGGGGTCAGCCGTGACGGCGCCAGCGTTCGTCGACGACGACCGAGGTGAGCCGCCAGCCGTCCGCGGTGCGGCGCGCCGCGAAGGCGTAGCGCCCGCCGCAGACGAAGTCCTCACCCGAGGCGAAGCGCATCGGGTTGACGTAGTCGGCGCCGATGTCGGCCCCGTCCCCGTCCTCCGGGTAGCCGCCCGGCTCCCGGAACCGCACGCGCCGGTTCACGATGAGGTGCTGGCGTACGGGAAACAGGGGCAGGGTCGAGGCGAGCCACTCGGCGACCTCCGCCGCCGGGCCCTCGATCCCGCCCGAGCCGCGGTAGTCGGCCCTGCCGTCCGGGGCGAACAGGCCCCGGTAGGCGCTCCAGTCGCCCTCGTCCACGGCCGCCGCGTAGCCGGTGATCAGGTCGTCGAGGGCGAATCGGTCCATCACGGTCGCGAGGTCCACGCGCTGCGTCATCGGCTCAGTGTCGGGCAGCACGCGCCAGGGGCCAAGGCCCGTGCGCGCCGGATGTGCGCGGGCGCCGGTCATACTGGCCCCCATGCGCGTGAACATCGATCCCGAACTGACCGACCGCACGTCCTTCTACCGGCTGCTGACCGCCACCGTCGTGCCCCGGCCCATCGCCTGGGTGTCCACGTCCTCGGCCGACGGGACGGACAACCTCGCCCCGCACTCCTTCTTCACCATCTCCTCCGTGGCCCCGCCGGTCGTCCAGTTCACCTCGGTCGGGCGCAAGGACTCCCTGCGCAACGTGGAGGAGACGGGGGAGTTCGTGGTGAACCTCGCCCCCGAGGGGCTCTTCGAGCGGATCAACGCCACGGCGACGGACTTCCCGCGCGGGGTGAGCGAGTTCGACGCGTGCGGCATCGAGCGGGAGCCGAGCCTGCGGGTGAAGCCGCCTCGGGTCGCCCAGTCGCCGGTGGCCCTGGAGTGCGAGCTGCACAGCACGCTGCGGATCGGCGACTCCACCGTCGTGTTCGGCCGGGTCGTGCACGCGGCGGTCGACGCGTCGGTGATGGCCGACGGCCACCCCGAGATCACGCTGATGCGCCCGCTGACCCGGCTCGGCAAGAACGAGTGGGGCACCCTGGGCGGCATCGAGGAGATCGCCAGGGTGCCCTACCGGGACTGAACCCGCGTCAGCCCGCCGACTCGCCGGCGTGCGGGCTCAGCACGCCGGCCGAGACCAGCACGATGAGCAGGATGCCGAGCAGGATCCGGTAGATCACGAACGGCATGAAGGACTTCGTGGTGATGAACTTCATGAACCACGCGATCACCGCGTAACCGACGGCGAACGCGACGATCGTGGCGAAGAGCGTCGGGCCCCAGGAGATGTGGCCGCTCTCGCTCGCGTCCTTGAGCTCGAACACGCCCGAGGCCAGCACGGCCGGGATCGCGAGCAGGAAGGAGTACCGGGCCGCCGCCTCACGGGTGTAGCCCATGAACAGACCGCCGGAGATCGTCGCCCCGGACCGGGAGACGCCCGGGATCAGGGCCATCGCCTGGCAGACGCCGTAGATCAGGCCGTCCTTCACGCTGAGGTCCTTGAGCGTCTTGCGCTCCCGCGCCGCGCGGTGCCGGCCGCCCGCCTCGTCGCGGGCGGCGAGCCGGTCGGCGATGCCCAGGACGACGCCCATCACGATCAGGGTGGTCGCCGTGATCCGCAGATCGCGGAAGGGGCCCTCGATCTGGTCCTTGAGCGTGACGCCGAGGACACCGATCGGGATCGAGCCGACGATCACCAGCCAGCCCATCTGGGCGTCGTGGTCGGAGCGCATCGACTTGTCGACGAGCGAGCGGAACCAGGCCGAGACGATCCGCGCGATGTCCTTGCGGAAGTAGATCAGGACCGCGGTCTCCGTACCGATCTGCGTGATCGCGGTGAAGGCCGCACCCGGGTCCTCCCAGCCCGCGAAGGCCGCCGTGAGGCGGAGGTGCGCGCTGGAGGAGATGGGAAGGAACTCCGTCAGCCCCTGGACGAGACCCAGGATGAACGATTCGAACCAACTCATGGGGCTAGGGCCGTCCCGTTATGTACGTGTGCGGTCAGAAGGTCGTGCGCAGCGTACATGCCCAAGATGACGGGCCCATGCCGAGGCGGTGGTACCGGCGGCCGCGAGGACACCCCCTAGGAGGCGACCGGCTCCCGCGCCGGCCCGGGCTCCGGGGCCGGGGCCGCCGCGACGGCCCGCAGGCCGTGCCGCTTGCGCCAGGCCACCACGCCCGCGCCGAGGCCCGAAAGGACGATGAACCCCGCCGAGAAGAGGAACGCCGGCGAGCCCGGCTCACCGGCCCGCGCGCCCGCCACCACGTACGCCGCCGTGTTCGGCAGGGAACCGAGGGCCGTCGCGAGCAGGAACGGCACGTACCCCATCCGGGAGACCGCTGCGCAGTAGTTGGCCGCCGCGAACGGCACCCCGGGGAACAGCCGGATCGCCAGCATCGAACGGAACCCGTGCCGGCTCAGCTGCCCGTCCGCCGCCGTCAGCCAGCGCCCGCGGACCAGCGGCCGCAGCGCGTCCTGCCCCAGGAACCGGCCGAGGGTGAACGCGATGCCCGCGCCGAGGACCGTCCCCGCGACCGCCCCCGTCAGGCCAGCACCCGCGCCGAAGAGCGCCCCCGCGGCCAGGTTGAGCACCGGACGCGGGACGAAGGCCGCGGCGCACACCCCGTACGCGAGTCCGAAGAGCAGCACCGCGTCGGCGCCGCTCGTGTGAGGCGGCCAGCCCGAGGCGAGCATCCGCTGCGGCTCGTACAGCACCACGAGGGTGGCGGCCGTGAGCAGCAGCACGGCGAGCAGCGAGAGCCGCGAGCGCGGGGAGAGCAGGGCCCGGGAGCAGCGGACCGCGAAGGAGCCCGGCGGCCGGGGCACGGGAGCGAGCATTCGGGGAGAGTAACGGACACGTCGGTAGGAGCGCCGTAATGTGCGTCATGTCCGTCCGGGCGCGCACCCCGAGCGCGCCGCGACCGAGAGGGCCCCATGACCGACACCCCGCCGGCCGCGAGCGCCGCATGACGGGCTTCCCGCCGGCCGCGAGCGCCGCATGACCGGCTCCCCGCCGCCCGCGAGCGCCCTCGCCGACACCGTCCTGGAGCGGCTCACCACCGTCTACCCCCCGGCGGGCAACCCCTTCCGGGCTCAGGAGATGGTCGCGTACATGAAGGGCGCGGCCCCCTTCCTCGGCATCCGCACGCCCGAGCGCCGCGCCCTGTCCCGCACCGTCCTCGACGGCACCGCGCGACCGGACGAGACCGACTGCACGGCGATCGCCCTGCGCTGCTTCGCCCTGCCCGAGCGTGAGTACCACTACTTCGCCGTCGACTACCTGCGGCGGCACGTGAAGCGCTGCTCCTCCGGCTTCCTGCCGGTCGCCCGACGGCTCGTCACCACCGTGTCCTGGTGGGACACCGTCGACCACCTCGCCGCCCATGTGGTCGGCGGGCTCGTCGCGGCCGACCCCGCGCTCGCCGCCGAGATGGACGTCTGGATCGACGACGAGGACCTGTGGGTCGCCCGCACCGCCCTCCTCCACCAGCTCCGCTTCAAGGAAGCCACCGACGCCGACCGGCTCTTCTCCTACTGCCTGCGTCGCTCGGCCCACCCCGACTTCTTCATCCGCAAGGCCATCGGCTGGAGCCTGCGCGAGTACGGCAAGACGGCCCCCGCCGAAGTCCGGGCCTTCGTCGCGGGCCACGGCTCCCGGCTCTCCCCGCTCTCCGTCCGCGAGGCCCTCAAGAACCTCGGGACGGCACAATGAGGGCGTGAACGAGCACATCCCCGTCATCCGCGAGGTCGACCAGGGCACCGCCCGCCTCCTGCCCGACGTGGACCGGGAGCGGGCCTGGCTGCTCACGGTCGACGGCGCGCCCCAGTCGTACGTCGACCTGGACGATCCCGCGTACCTGGAGTTCGAGTACGCGCGGCGCCTCGCCCACGTCGTCGACGGCGCCGCCGAGCCGGGCGCGCCCCTCGACGTGCTGCACCTGGGCGGCGGGGCGCTCTCGCTGCCCCGGTACGTCGCGGTCACCCGGCCCGGCTCCCGTCAGGACGTCGTCGAGGCGGACCGGGGGCTGCTCGCCCTGGTCGAGGAGCACCTGCCGCTCCCCGACGGCTCGGGGACCACCGTGCACGGCGCGGACGCCCGCACCTGGCTGGAGGAGGCACCGGACGCCTCGGC
Source organism: Streptomyces sp. NPDC096079 (assembly GCF_040303145.1). Taxonomy (NCBI): domain Bacteria; kingdom Bacillati; phylum Actinomycetota; class Actinomycetes; order Kitasatosporales; family Streptomycetaceae; genus Streptomyces; species Streptomyces sp. NPDC096079. Next base: position 104,830 of record NZ_JBEOST010000021.1, on the reverse strand, counting down.
CGATCTGATCGTGGGCGACGTCTTCGGCGGCTCGCGCGTGCCCGCGCACCTGACCTCCGTCGAGTACGCGCGCGAGGTCCGGCGCGTGCTGCGTCCCGGCGGGCTCTACGCCGCCAATCTGGCCGACGGGGCGCCCTTCCCGTTCCTCCGCTCCCAGCTCGCCACCTTCGCTGCCGTCTTCCCGGAGCTGGCGCTCGTCGCCGAGCCCGCCGTGCTGCGCGGCCGCCGCTTCGGGAACGCGGTCCTGGTCGCCTCCGGCCGGGACATCGACATCGCCCACCTGGCGCGCCGCGTGGCGGCCGACGTCTTCCCCGCGCGCGTGGAGCACGGGCAGACGCTCGACCGCTTCACCGCGGGCGCGGCACCGGTGCTCGACACCGGGGCCGTCCCGTCACCCGTTCCGCCGGAGGGCGCCTTCGGCATCGGCTGAGGAGGCCGGGACGTCCCCGGGGCCGGCGGGATCCACGGCCTCCGTGGCCGGGCCGCCCGCGACCTCCCTGGTGTGCGGGCGCCGCGTCAGGTTCCGTACGTCCGGCACGAGGAGGACGAGCGCGGTGACCAGGACCATCAGCGCCGCCGCGCCCCACAGTGCCTCGCTCCGGCCGAACGCGCTCTCCGCCGGGCCCGCGAGGGCCGTGGACAGCGGCAGCAGCGCCGTCGAGCCGAACCAGTCGTACGCGGAGACCCGGGACAGCTTCTCCTCCGGGATCTCCTGGTGCATGGTCGTCATCCACGAGACGCCGAAGACCTCGATCGCCACCCCGCTGACGAACATCGCCGCGGTCAGTCCCGCCGCGTCGAGCGGCACCGCGAGCGCCGCCGAGGGCAGCGCGATCGGGAAGACGCACAGGGTTCCGACGAACAGCATCCGGCGCGGTTTCCACCGGGTCATCAGGACGGCGCCGGCGACCGTGCCCGCTCCGTACGCGGCGAGCGCGATGCCCCACGGGCGGGCTCCGCCGAGCTCGTCCCGGGCGACCAGCGGCCCGAACACCGACTCGACGGCGCCGATCAGCCCGACCACCACGGAGAACTGGGCGACGATCGACCACAGCCAGGGCCGGCCGACGAACTCCTGCCAGCCCTCGCGCAGATCCGCGAAGAGCCCGCCGCCGGGAGCGCGGTCCGGGGCGCCGCTCACGTCGAGGAAGGCCCGCAGACCGCCGGCGACGGCGAAGGCGACCGCGTCGATCGCGAGCACCCAGCCGGGGCCGACGAACGCCACGAGCGCGCCGCCGAGTGCGGCTCCGCCGATGGCGGCGCCGTGCATCGCCATCCGGAAGACGGCGAAGGCGCGGCTCGCCTGCTCCCCGCTGACGCTGGCCATGAGCATGCCCTCGGCCGCCGGGTTGAAGAAGGCCTGACCGGTGCCGCACAGCGCGGTGAGCACCATCATCTGCCAGATGCGGGCCTCGCCGGAGATCACGAGGACGGCGAAGGCGGCCTGTGAGACGCAGTTGAGGGCGTTGGCGGCCACCATCACCCGGTGCCGGGGCACCCGGTCGGCCACCGCGCCGCCGATGAGGAGGAAGAGGACCAGGGGCAGGAACCGCGCCATGGCCACGAGGCCCACGTCGCCCGCGTCGCCGCCGGAGTCGAAGACCGCCCAGGTGGTGGCGATCAGCGCGCCGTGCGTGCCGAGGTTGGTCACGATCGTGGCGGCGGTGAGCAGGAGGTAGTTGCGGCCCGCCCACTCGGGGCGGCGGGAGCGGTGCGGGGCCTGGCGGGGGGAGGCGGCGGGTGTGGTCACCCCGGGACTATCCCTGGCTCCTCGCCGTACTGCCAACCCGATAATCCGGACGGCCCGTCAGACCGACCGCCGGGACTTGTCGGACCGGCCACCGGGGACCCGTCGGACCGGCCACCGGGATCGGTCAGGCCGGCCACCGGGATCCGTCAGGGCCGGGCCCGGTGGCCGGAGGAGGGTCAGGCGGAGGGAGCGAGCCGGACCGTGGAGAGGATCTGCCGGATCGTCGCGTCGGGCAGCTCGTCCTTGACCCCGTCGGCCCCGTAGAGCACCCAGGTCGAGAAGTCGCCGGCGCCGTTCTTGAAGGTGAAGGCGAAGGACTTGCCGTCCGTCTCGCACTTGTTGCGCTTCTTCACGCCCGGCGCGGTGGCGGTCACGAGGCTGCCCTCGAGACCGGACTTCGTCTTGTACGGCACGGCCTTGGCGATCTTGATCGTGCTCTGCGGCATGTGCTGGGCGTAGCCGCCCCACACCCAGGTGCCGGCCTCGCCGCGCGCGGCGGACGCGGTGTCCTTGGCTCCCTGGCCGCCCTTGGTCCCGGCGGTGGCCAGGCCCCAGGTCTCCTCGGTGCCGTTCTTGTCGACGTCGTACGTGCACCACTTGCCCTTGAGGCGCGTGGGACCCGACATCGTGACCAGCGGGCTGCCGTCGTTCTTCTTCTCGTCCTCGAAGAAGGTGATCGAGCCCGGCTTCAGGACCTCCCACTCCGGCGGTACGTCGAAGAGGGTGCCGTACTTCGGGTTGTAGACGACCTTCCAGCCGGGGATCGTCGGCTGCTGCGCCGCGCCGTCGCGCGGGTTGGCGATCCCGGAGGACTGGCTCGGCGCGGGCGCCGGGTCGGAGCTGGGCGCCCCGGACGCGGTGGCCGTGACGGACGGCTTGGGGTCGTCGGCGACGTCCTTCTTGTCGTCGTCCTTGCCGAGCACCAGGAATCCGGTGACGCCGGCCGCGACGACCACGGCGGTGGCGGCGACGATCGCCACGAGCGTCGTCTGCTTCTTCTTCCCGCCGTCGGGCCCGCCGGGCTGTCCCGGGCCGGGCACCGCGTACTGCTGCGGCACGGTCGGCTGCTGGTACGGGTTGGGGTAACCCGGCTGCTGGCCGTACCCCTGCTGGGGATAGCCGGGCTGCGTGGGCGGCTGCTGCGGGTACCCCGGCTGCGGGGCCTGCTGCTGCGGATAGCCGGGCTGTGTCGGCGGCTGCTGCGGGTACCCGGGCTGGGCAGGCGGCTGCTGATACGGGTTCGGCTGCTGGTACCCCGACTGCTGGTAGGGGTTCTGACTCTGGTCCTGCGGGTTCTGCTCGCCCCCGGGCGGCTGCTGTCCTGGCCACATGGCCAGTAACCATAGAGGTGCGGAGGCCGCTCGACCACGCCCGCCCCCGCTCCGGGGCGGGGAGGGGGATGGCCAAGGCTGCTACTGGTGGGTAACATCACGGTCCATGAGCGCAGACCAGATGTCCGTCGGCGAGATGCTCGCCGCCACGGTCCCCATGGCCGGAACCCTGAACCTCGAGTTCCTGGAGACCACCGCCGAGCGCGCCGTCGTGCGCCTCCCGGACCAGGCCGCCTACCACAACCACCTCGGCGGCCCGCACGCCGGAGCGATGTTCACGCTCGCCGAGTCCGCCAGCGGCGCCATCGTGCTCGCCGCCTTCGGCGACCAGCTGGGCCGCGCCGTCCCGCTCGCCGTCAAGGCCGAGATCGGCTACAAGAAGCTCGCCATGGGCGTCGTCACGGCCACCGCCACCCTCGGCCGCCCCGCCGCCGAGGTCGTCGCCGAACTGGACGCCGGCGAGCGCCCCGAGTTCCCGGTGCGGATCGACATCACCCGCGAGGACGGCGCCGTCACCGGCGAGATGACCGTCGTGTGGACCCTGCGCCCGAACGCCTGACCCGGGACGCCGCGCACCGCCCCCGCACCCGATCCGGGTGCGGGGGCGGCCGTGTCCCCGGGGGCGGCTCGCGGATTCGTGGTCCGTCGGCCCGGACCGGGTAGGCTTCCCCGGCATGCCCGCCGACCTGCGTGCCGGGCCATCGAGCAGCTGATCAGCCGACACGGGAGGAACCGCGTTGCACGTCCAGGAATGGCTGGAGACGATCCCCGCGGTCGCCGTCTACGTCCTCGTGGGAGTGGTGATCGGCCTGGAGAGCCTGGGCATCCCGCTCCCCGGCGAGATCGTGCTCGTGAGCTCGGCGCTGCTCGCCTCGCAGCACGGCGACATCAACCCGTACGTGCTCGGGGCCTGCGCCACCGCCGGCGCGATCATCGGCGACTCGATCGGTTACGCGATCGGACGCAAGGGCGGGCGGCCGCTGCTCGCCTGGCTGGGCCGGAAGTTCCCGAAGCACTTCAGCGAGGCGAACATCGGGCTCGCCGAGAGCTCCTTCCAGAAGTGGGGCATGTGGGCGGTCTTCTTCGGCCGCTTCATCGCCCTCCTCCGGATCTTCGCGGGGCCGCTCGCCGGCGTGCTGCACATGCCGTACTGGAAGTTCCTCGTCGCCAACGTCCTCGGCGGCATCCTGTGGGCCGGCGGCACCACGGCCGTCATCTACACCGTCGGCGTCGTCGCCGAGGCCTGGCTCAAGCGCTTCTCCTGGCTGGGTCTCGTCCTCGCCGTGCTGATCGGCATCGCCTCGATGCTGGTGGTCAAGAACCGCGCCAAGAAGGCGGCGGCGCAGCGGGCCGAGGCGCCGGAGCCGGTCCCGGCGGCGGACTGAGCGCGGACCGCGCGCGTACGTGAGGGAGGGCGGCACCCGGGAAGGGGCGCCGCCCTCCCTCACGCGGTCTCAGGCCCCGAAGGCCTCGGCGTGACCCTTGGCCAGGTGCAGGTACATCTCGGCGTTCAGCCGGATGCCCGCCTGCTCCTCCTCGGTCAGCGGGCGGCGCACCTTCGCGGGCACGCCGGCGACCAGCGAGCCGGGCGGGACCTCCATCCCCTGGGGGACGAGCGCCTGGGCGGCGACGAGCGAGCCGGCGCCGATCCGGGCCCCGTTGAGGACCGTCGCGCCCATGCCGACGAGCACGTCGTCCTCGATGACGCAGCCGTGCACGGTCGCGTTGTGGCCGACGGTCACCCGGTCCCCGATGGAGACGGGGAAGCCGGGGTCGACGTGGACCGTGCAGTTGTCCTGGATGTTGGCGTCCTCGCCGATCGCGATCGGACCGCAGTCCGCGCGCAGCACGGCGTGGTACCAGACACTGGCGCGGGCGCCGAGCGTGACCTCGCCGAGCACCACGGAGGTCGGGGCGGTGAAGGCGGTCGGGTCGATCTGCGGCTCCTTGCCGCCCACTCCCTTGATCAACGCCTCTGTCATGGTTCGCTCCTGATCGTCAGCCGTCGTGTCACGCCCGGGGGTGCTCCCCGGGCGCAGCCTATGCCGTGCTCATGACGGACATCACAGCGCACCGCAGTGATCAGGCACGACGGCGCCGACTACGGTGGCCGGGTGCCCAGGAACAGAAACACGTTCTCCTCCCTCGCGGCCTGGCGGCGCCGGGTCCTCGCCCGAGCCGTGCAGGGCGGCTGGCGCTGGGTGCAGCAGGCCGGCTCCGTCACCGCCGAACACCCCGGCAAGCTGCGCTTCCGCCGCCTCGGCGCGGGCACCCGGCTCGCCTTCCCGCAGGGCACGGTCTTCGGCGAGCGGTGGATCGAGATCGGCGAGTGCTGCATCATCGCCGAACAGGTCACGCTGACCGCCGGGATGCTCCCCGACCTCGACCTGGGGACGGACACGGTCCTGACGCTCGGGGACGGCGTGGTCCTCGGGCGGGGCAGCCACGTCATCGCCGACGCGAAGGTGACGATCGGCTCGGACACGTACTGCGGTCCGTACGTCTACATCACCTCGACGAACCACAGCTACGACGACCCGGACGAGCCCGTCGGCAGGCAGTGGCCCCGCTCGGAACCGGTCTCCATCGGTCCCGGCTGCTGGCTCGGCACCGGCGCGGTGATCCTGCCCGGCGCGCGCCTCGGCCGCAACGTCGTCGTCGCCGCGGGCGCGGTGGTGCGCGGGGAGGTGCCGGACCACTCGGTCGTCGCGGGCGCCCCGGCGAAGGTCGTCCGCAGCTGGACGCGCGAGGACGGCTGGCAGCCCCCGCTCCGCACCCCGGCCCCGGTGCCGATCCCGGAACACGTCACCCCGGAGCAGCTGGCCGCGCTGGCGGCCTGGGAGGCGCACCGCGCCGGCGACTCCGAGTCCGTGCCGTCCTGACCCGGGCGCCCCGGGGTCGCCAAGGGGCCTGACGATCGGCGGGACGGGCCCTACCCCGTCGCCAGGAGGACCGTGCCCACCAGGGCGAGGCCGGCGCCCGCCGCCTGGACGCCGCGCAGGCGTTCCTTGAGGACGCCCCGTGCCGCGAGCGCCGTGACGACCGGGTAGAGGCTGGCGAGGACGGCGGCGACGGTGACCGGTCCCTGCTGTGCGGCGATCGCGTACGTGCCGTTGGCGGCCACGTCCGCGAGGCCCACGAAGGCGAGGGCCGGGAGCGCGGCCCGGACGGCCCCGGCCCCGCCCTCCGGGAGCGCGGCGCCGCCGCGCCGCACCGAGGCGTACAGGGCGCCGCCGCCGACCGCGACGTTGGTGACGCGCTGGACGAAAAGGGCGAGGAACAGACCCGTGACGGTCGTGGACGCCTCCGCGATGAGCGCCATCACGGAGCCGAACCCGAAGGCCGCGACCAGGGTCAGCAGGACCGCCTGGCGCTGGACGGGCGCCCCGCGCAGCTCCGGTCCGCCGGCGAGCACCACGCCGAGGATCGCCACCGCGATCCCGGCGAACTGGAGCAGCCCCGGCCGGTCGCCGACGAGCAGGCCGACGGAGACGGGGACGACGACTCCGAGGGAGCCGAGCGGGGAGACGACCCCCATGGGGCCGAGCGCGAGCGCCTTGTAGAAGGCGAGCATGGCCGCCGGGCCGACGACGCCCGCCCCGACCGCGTACCAGAGCTGCGGTCCCGCCTCCGTCCACGCGCCGGTGGCGAGGACGACCGTGCCGAGGACGAGGACCGCGAGCGTCTGGGAGACCACGACCACGGTGAGGGCGGGGATCCGCCGGGTGAGGAGCCCGCCCCCGAAGTCGGCGAGGCCCCACAGGAGAGCGGTGGCCAGGGCGAACAGGGCGGTCATCGATCCTCGCAGGGGGCGTGCGGCAGTACAGTGCAGTGAACCATCGGGTGCACCCCACCGTAGTTCAGTGCATTGAACTCTGTCATCCAGAATATTGGACGGAACGTGTCGGACCTCGACCAGCTCACGCAGTCGCTCGCCCGGAACCTGAAGCGCTGGCGCAAGGAGCGGGGCCTCACCCTGGACGCGCTCGCCGCGCGCGCGGGCGTCAGCCGCGGAATGATCATCCAGATCGAGCAGGCCAGGACCAACCCCAGCGTCGGCACCACCGTGAAGCTGGCCGACGCGCTCGGCGTCTCCATCACGACCCTCCTCGACTACGAGCAGGGCCCCCAGGTCCGGCTCGTGCCGCCCGGCCAGGCCGTCCGCATGTGGTCCACCTCCACCGGCAGCCACACCACGCTCCTGGTCGGCACCGAGGCCCGCGGACCGCTGGAGCTCTGGTCCTGGACCCTCATGCCGGGCGACGGCAGCGCCTCCGACCCGCACCCCGAGGGCACGGTCGAGCTGCTGCACGTCACCGCCGGGACGCTCACCCTGGTCGTGGACGGCGAGGACCACCCGCTGCCCGCCGGCACCTCCGCCGTCTTCGAGGCGAACGTGGCGCACAGCTACCGCAACGACGGCGACGAACCCGCCGAGATGACGATGGCCGTCTCCATCCCGCCCGTGCGCTGACGTCCGCCCGCCGGGACGGACCGACGTGCGCTGACGTCCGCCCGCCGGGACGGACCGACGTGCGCTGACGTCCGCCCGCCGAGACGGAACGACCCGCGCCCGGCGGCGGTTGTTAGCGTGAGGGGCATGCGCGCACCCATCGGAGACTTCGACGACGCCAGGCCCGCCCCCGACTGCCTCGACCTGCTGACCGGACCCGTCGCGGACGCCGTCCGCGCCTGGAGCGGGCCCGTCCCGGCCGACCGCCTCGTGTACGTGGACACCGACCCGGCCATCGCCGACACGGCCGTCTTCGTGGAGCACCACGGGCCCGCGCTCCTCGACGCGTCCGCCAACTGCGTGGTCGTCGCGGGCAAGCGCGGTGAGACGACCACGCTCGCCGCCTGCCTCGTGAAGTCGGCGACCCGGGTCGACGTCAACGGCGTCGTCCGCAAGCGTCTCGGCGCCCGCAAGGCCTCGTTCGCCCCGATGGACACCGCGACCGGCGAGACCGGCATGGAGTACGGCGGGATCACCCCCATCGGCCTCCCCGCCGACTGGCCCCTCCTCGTCGACGCCGCCGTCGTCGACATGGAGTGGGTCCTCGTCGGCAGCGGCCGCCGCCGGGGCAAGCTCATCGTCCCCGGCAAGGCCTTCGCCCAACTCCCCGGCGCCGTCGTCCTGGAGGGCCTCGGCGTCCCGGCCGGCTGAGGACGCCGGCCCCGCGCACGGCCCCGTACCGGCTCAGCCCAGTCGCGGGATCTCGATCGCGGGGCAGCGGTCCATGACCATGTCCAGGCCCGCCTCGCGGGTGCGGGCGAACGCGTCCTCGTCGATGACGTCCAGCTGGAACCAGACCGCCTTGGCGCCGATCGCGACGGCCTCGTCCGCGACGGCGCCCGCCAGCTCGCTGTTCACGAAGACGTCGACGACGTCCACCGGGAACGGGATGTCGGCCAGCGAGGCGTAGCCCCGCTCGCCGTGCACCGTCTCCGCCTTGGGGTGGACCGGGACGATCCGCTTGCCGAAGCGCTGGAGGACCGCCGCCACCCCGTACGCGGCACGGGCCTGGTTCGTCGAGAGACCCACCACCGCCCAGGTGTCGCCCGTCGACGTCAGGATCCGCCGCACCGCCTCCGACGCCGAGTACGCGCCGGAGTCCGTGGTCGTGGTGTCTACGCTCATCGCTTCTGCTGCCTCTCGTCGGCGCGGCCCGTCCCCCAGGAGAACGAGCCGCGCCGGGCCGTGATTCCCGTCCGCGGGGATCCGCGCGCCCCAGGGGCGGATCAGCCCTCCCACGCCCGCCGTTCGGCCTCCCGCGGCGCCTCGGCCAGGGACGGCAGGCCCGGGCCGAAGGTCATCACCGGACGGGCCCGGTCCCACCGGCGCCAGCCCGGGTCGCCGGTGCGCGCGAACGCCACCCAGGCCGCGTGCATGGCCGTGGCCAGGTCCTGGGGAGCGTCCGGGCCCGTCAGCGCCCGCGTCTCCGGCAGACCGAGCGTGTCGAAGACGAAGCCGAGTTCGAGCGCGTGGCAGGCGCGGAGGCCGAGGACGGGGGAGGGCCAGCCGAACTCGTACAGATACGTCGCCGCCGCCCCGCCGGTGTGCAGCCGCGCGTCCGCGAACATGTTGAGCGGGACCCTCAGCAGCTTGTCCGCCGCGATGGCGCCCAGGACCTCGCCCGGCTTCTCCTGCGGCCGGCCCTCGCGGTACACCTTCGCCACACGGGGCGGTATCCGCCCCTTCCGGAGCAGCAGCCGCTGCGCCAGGGACCCCACCCGGTCGATGTGCCCGCCCGGCACGAACCACAGCCGGTACTCGTCCGTGTTCGTGCCCATCAGCAGCTCCACGTCCGCCGAAGCACCGTCCGCGAGCAGGTCCCCCGGGTGGTCCGGCAGGACGTCGCCGTCCACGACGATGTGGAAGGCGTGCCCGCTGAGCACCGGATTGCCCTTGGCCGTCACCGCGGTCTGCGCGGCGAGCAGCCGCTCCGGGTCCACGCCGGCGAACGCCTCCGCCGTCGCCGGCACCTTGAGCCGCGCGGCGATCGCCTCCGTCGTCCGCCGTGCCACGTCGAGCGACCGGGCGCTCGGCGCCCCGCTCTGGAGCACGGCCCGCCGGAACAGGCCCTTCGCGAGCGGTGAGGCCATCAGGGCGGCGATCGAGATCGCACCGGCCGACTCGCCGAACACGGTGACCCGCTCCGGGTCCCCGCCGAAGGCCGCGATGTTCTCCCGTACCCAGGTCAGCGCGGCGATCTGGTCGCGCAGGCCGAGATTGGCGGGCGCGTCGGGGAAGACCCCGAACCCCTCGATGCCGAGACGGTAGTTGACGGAGACGAGCACCACGCCGTCCCGGGCGAAGGCGGTGCCGTCGTAGACGGGGACCGCCGAGGAGCCGTGGACCAGCGACCCGCCGTGGATCCAGACCATGACGGCCCGCCCGCCGCCGCGGGGACCGTACGCGCCGGGACCGTCCTCGCCGGGACCGGCGGCCGGCCACGGGGCCCACACGTTGAGGTTGAGGCAGTCCTCGCCCCCGACCTCCGGGTCGGGGAGCAGCGCGTCGAGCGGCGGGGCGTACGGGCGCTTGGGCGCCGTCGGCCCGAAGGCCGTGGCCGCCCGCACCCCTTCCCAGTCCTGCGCCGGCTCCGGCGCGCGGAACCGCAGCGCCCCGACGGGGGCCCGCGCGTACGGCACCCCGAGGAACGCCGCCACGCCGTCCTTCAGGCCGCCGCGCAGAACGCCGTTCCGCGTGCGGACCCCGGGACCGTCCTGGACGTGTTCCGCGACGTACTCCGACATCGATTCACCTTCCTCGGGCGGACGGTGACGCACCGTCCGGATGATGGGGCCGGGGCGGCGCCTCCGGTCAACCCCGCGACACCAGCGCGCGCTTGAGGACCTTGCCCGTCGGGCCGAGCGGCAACTCCTCGACGAACCGCACGATCCGGGGGTACTTGTGGCGGCCGAGCCGCTCCCGCGCCCACTCCACGAGCTCCTCCCCGGAGAGCGGGGCCGCGCCCTCCCGGCGGACCACCACCGCGCAGACCTCCTCGCCCCTCGCCTCGTCGGGGACGCCGATCACCGCCACCTCCGAGACCGACGGGTGGCGCACCAGGACCTCCTCGACCTCGCGCGGGTAGATGTTGTAGCCGCCCCGGATGACCAGGTCCTTCTTCCGGTCCACGATCCGCAGGAAGCCGTCCCCGTCCCGGACGCCCAGGTCGCCCGTGCGGAACCAGCCGTCCACGACCGCCGCCGCGGTCGCCGCCGGGTCGTCGAGGTACCCGGCGAAGACGTTGTGCCCGCGCACCACCACCTCACCGACCTCACCGTCCGCGAGCAGCCGGATCCCGCCTTCGACCGCCGCGTCCGCCACGCCCACCTCGACGCCCCACACCGGGTGCCCGACCGTCCCCGGCCTGCGGCCGATGTGCGGCTGGTTGAAGGTCGCGACCGGCGAGGTCTCCGTCAGGCCGTACCCCTCGAGGACCTGGGTGCCGAAGGCCTCCTCGAAGCGCTCCAGGACCGCTACCGGCAGCGCCGCACCGCCCGACACGGCCGCCCGCAGCGCCTCCGGACGCCGCTCGGAGCCCGCCGCCGCCTCCACGAGGGCGTGGTACATCGTCGGCACCCCCATGAAGACCGTCACGCCCTCGTCGACGAGCACCCGGAGGGCCGCGGGACCGCTGAAGCGGGGCAACAGGACGAGCGTCGCGCCCTGGCGGAGCGTCCCGTTCATGGCGCAGGTCTGCCCGTAGCTGTGGAAGAGCGGCAGACAGCCCAGGACCACGTCGCCCGCGCCGAGGCCCAGCAGGTCCTGCGAGGTCACCGACGCGTTCATCACGATGTTCAGATGGGTGAGCAGCGCGCCCTTGGGGCGGCCCGTCGTCCCGCTCGTGTAGAGGATCACGGCCGTGTCCGAGGCCTCGGCCGGCTCGGCCGCCGCCAGCGGCTCCGCGCCCGACGGCGCCCCCTGGAAGGCGCGCACCCCGGCCGCCCGCGCGGCCTCGTCGGCCACCGCCCACAGGGGCCCGCCGCTGACGATGCCGACCGCGCCGCTGTGCTCCAGGACGTACCGCACCTCGTCGGCGACGAGCAGCGCGTGCACCGGCACGACCGTCGCGCCCGCCGCCAGAGCCCCGTAGTACACACGGAGGAACTCCGTCGAGTTCGGCAGCAGCACGGCCAGCCGGTCGCCGGGCTCGACTCCGGCCTCCCGCAGCCCGGCGGCGCAGCGCAGCGCCTCCGTCCACAGCTCCCGGTAGGTGAGCCGGGTCGCGCCCTCGACGACCGCGATCCGGTCGGGGAAGTGGCGGGCGGACTCGCCCAGCACGCCGGCGACGCTCAGTGACATGACACGCTCCAGGGACACGGAGGCGACAGCGAGGTGACGGCGCTGTCGACGATCGGCTGACTCCGCACAGAATCCTGCGCGGGGCCGCCCGGACGCCATGTGCAGCTGCCCATCATGCGGGCGGCTGGGCTGGGCAGCGGCCCCGTCGCGCCGCCCGCCCCGTGGCAATCGCCAAATCCCGGCGCTACCGTGCGGGGCATGACGCACAGCTCGGCCGCGCCCGGCGAGCCCGGCGGGGCCCGCTCCGGCGGCACCCACACCCCGCTCAGCGGCGCGGGCGGCTCCGGCGGCACCCACACCCCGCTCAGCGGCGCGGGCGGCTCCGGGGCGCTCCGCCGCTCCCTCGCCACCGCGATGCTCGCCGACGTCGGCCGGCTCACCGACCGCGCCGTCGACGACATCCGCGCCCACTCCGGTACGTACGCCTCCGGAGCGCCCGTCACCCGCGAGGACCTCTGGGAGATCTGCCGGGACAACCTCCTGCGGGCCCTGGAGGACTTCGGCGGCCTCGCCCCGACCGGTGGCGACTTCGAGCGCGCGGCCCGCGAGACCGGCCGCCGCCGCGCCGAGCAGGGCGTCCCCCTCGACACCGTGCTCCAGGCCTACCGGCGCGGTGGCCGGGTGCTGTGGCAGGTCATGGCCGAGCACCTCCGGGTCAGGGCCGGGCGGGCCTCCGACAGCCGCGACCTCGAACTCGACATGGCAGGCGGGGTCTGGGAGACCATCGACCGCTACTCGGTCGCCATGGCCGACGCGTACCGGATCGCGCAACTGGAACTGCAGAGCCGCCAGGACACCCGGCGCGCCGCCCTCTTCGAGGCCCTCCTCGACGGCCGCGCCGACGACCCCGCCGTGGCGTCCGCGGCGGCGGCGGCGCTCGGCGTCCCCGCCGTCGACCGCTACGTCGTCGTGGTCGCCGCGCAGGACCCGGCGGCCCCGCCGCATCCCGCGCCCGCCCTGGAGGCCCAGGGCATGTGGTCCTTCTGGCGGCCCCGCTCCGGCCGCTACGCCGGCGTCGTCCGGCTGCCCCGCCGCCTCGCCCCCGCCGCACGGCCGGCGGCCGGCGGCGGCGACGACCCGGCCGTGCGGACCCTCCTGGCCGCCCTGCGGGAGCGGACCGGCGCCACCGCCGGGGTCTCCCCGGAGTTCGAGCGCCTCTCCCACGCCGGGCGCGCCCTCCGGCTCGCCGAACAGACCCTCCGCACCCTGCCCGCCGGCAGCGGCGAGGCGGCCGTCTTCGACGACCGGCTCGCCGAGGTGCTGCTCAGCGGGCGCGCCGACATCGCCGAGCGGATCGTCACCGTCCACCTCGGTCCGGTGCTCGCCACCGGCGGCGAGCGCGCCGTGCTCCTCTCGACGCTCCGGGTCTGGCTCGACCACGGCTGCTCGGCCTCCCGTGCCGCCGAGCGGCTCTACTGCCACCGCAACACCGTCCTCAACCGCATCGGCCGCGTCGCGGAGCTCACCGGTCGCTCCGCCGAGTCCGGCGAGGCCCGCCTCGGCTGGGCCCTGGCGCTCCGCGCCCTCCCGTACGCGGAACCGGGGCCCGGGGGGACCGCCCCCGAGGCGGGCGACCTCGCCCCGGCCGTGGTGGAGCCACCGGAGAGGGCCGGTCCGGACGGAACGTAGGCTGGTCGGATGCAGGAGCAGTACCGCACCCTCGCCCGCGAGGGCGTGCACGAGACCGAGATCAACCGCTCGCGCTTCCTCTGCGCCCTCGCGCCCGTCGCCGACGAGCGGGAGGCGCAGGAGTTCGTCGCGCGGATCCGCAGGGAGCACCCGACCGCCTCCCACAACTGCTTCGCGTACGTCCTCGGCGCCGACGCCTCCGTGCAGAAGGCGAGCGACGACGGCGAACCCGGCGGCACGGCCGGCGTCCCGATGCTCCAGATGCTGCTGCGCCGCGAGATGCGGTACGTCGCCGCCGTCGTCACCCGCTACTACGGCGGTGTGAAGCTCGGCGCGGGCGGTCTGATCCGCGCGTACGGAGGGGTGGTCGGCGAGGCGCTCGACGCGCTCGGCACCGTCACCCGGCAGCGTTTCCGGCTCGCCACCGTCACCGTCGACCACCAGCGCGCGGGCAAGCTGGAGAACGACCTGCGGGCCACCGGCCGCGCGGTCCGCGAGGTGCGCTACGCCGACGCCGTCACGATCGAGATCGGTCTGCCGGACGCGGACGTCCCCGCCTTCCGCGGCTGGCTCGCCGACGCCACGGCGGGCACGGCCTCCGTCGAACTCGGCGGCGAGGCGTACGGGGACGCGTGACCGGCCGGGGGAGCCGACGGGGTACGGGTGCGGGGCGCGCGACCGGCCCGCGGACCCGTCTGGCGCCGGAGCCTGGCGGAAGCGGGCGCGGACGCGTGATGCGTCACACCTGACGTGCCGGAGGCCGCGCCCGCGCGGGGGACCGCTCCCCGCGCGCGTGGACCCGCCCCGCCCACCCTCCCGCTCGGGATAGCGTGGTGGGCGCACATCGAAGCGCGCGCCGAGGCGCGCATCGACGGGAACCGGCGGCGAGGAGCGGGACACATGCGGGGTGGGACGGCATCGTGAGGCTCCTGCACACCTCCGACTGGCATCTCGGCCGGTCCTTCCACCGCGTCGGTCTCCTCGACGCCCAGGCCGCCTTCCTCGACCACCTCGTGGCGACCGTCCGCACGCACGACGTGGACGCCGTCCTCGTCGCAGGCGACGTCTACGACCGGGCCGTGCCGCCGCTGCCGGCCGTCGAGCTGTTCGACACCGCCCTGCACCGGCTCGCCGAGGCCGGCGTGCCCACCGTCATGATCTCCGGCAACCACGACTCGGCCCGCCGCCTCGGCGTCGGCGCCGGCCTCATCGAACGGGCCGGCATCCACCTCCGTACCGACCCCGACGGCATCGGCACCCCCGTCGTCCTCTCCGACGCCCACGGCGAGGTCGCCCTCTACGGCCTGCCCTACCTCGAACCCGCGCTCGTCCGCGAACGGCTCGGCGCCGAGAGAACCGGACACGAGGCCGTCCTCACCGCCGCCATGGACCGCGTCCGCGCCGACCTCGCCCGCCGGCCCGCCGGGACCCGCTCCGTGGTCCTCGCCCACGCCTTCGTCGCCGGCGGCGCCGCCAGCGACAGCGAGCGGGACATCACGGTCGGCGGCGTCGCCGCCGTCCCCGCCGGAATCTTCGACGGCGTCGACTACGTCGCCCTCGGGCACCTCCACGGCAGCCAGACCCTCACCCCGCGCGTCCGCTACTCGGGCTCCCCCCTCGCGTACTCCTTCTCCGAGGCCGACCACCGCAAGACGATGTGGCTGATCGACCTGGGCGAGGACGGCACGATCACCGCCGACGCTCGCCTCGACTGCCCCGTCCCGCGCCCCCTCGCCCGCATCCGGGGGAGGCTCGACGACCTCCTCGCCGACCCGGCGCTCACCCCGCACGAGGAGTCCTGGGTCGAGGCCACCCTCACCGACCCGACGCGACCGGCCGAGCCCATGGCGCGGCTCACCGCACGCTTCCCGCACGCCCTCAACCTGGTCTTCGACCCGGATCGGACGGGCGACGACACCGGCGCGTCCTACGCCCAGCGGCTCCGCGACCGCAGCGACCAGCAGATCGCGGAGGACTTCGTGGCCCACGTACGCGGCGGAGCCGCCCTCGACGGCGCCGAACGGGCCGTCCTGTACGGGGCCTTCGACGACGTCCGGGTCGACACGGCCGAGCGCGAGGCGGTCCGGTGAGGCTGCACCGCCTGGAGATCACCGCGTTCGGGCCCTTCGGCAGCACGCAGAAGGTCGACTTCGACGCCCTGTCCGCCGCCGGGCTCTTCCTGCTCCACGGCCCGACCGGCGCCGGCAAGACCTCCGTCCTCGACGCCGTCTGCTTCGCCCTGTACGGGAGCGTGCCCGGAGTCCGCCAGAACCCCGGCACCTCCCTGCGCAGCGACCACGCGCCCGTCGGCACGTACACCGAGGTCCTCCTCGAACTCACCGTCGGCGACCGGCGCCTGGAGATCACCCGCCGCCCCGCCCAGCAGCGCCCCAAGAAGCGCGGCGGCGGCTTCACCACGGAGAAGGCCCAGACCTGGCTCCGCCAGTACGACCCGGCCACCGGCGACTGGGCCGGCCTCAGCCGCTCCCACCAGGAGATCGGAGAGGAGATCACCCAGCTCGTCGGCATGAGCCGCGAGCAGTTCTGCCAGGTCGTCCTCCTCCCGCAGGGTGACTTCGCCCGCTTCCTCCGCGCCGACGCCGAGGCCCGCGGCAAGCTCCTCGGCCGTCTCTTCGACACCCGCCGCTTCGCCGCCGTCGAGGACCGCCTCGCCGAGCTGCGCCGCACCGCCCAGCAGGAGGTCGAGGACGGGGACGCCCGGCTCCTCGCCCTCGCCCACCGCATGACCCAGGCCGCCGGCGGCCTCGCCACCGCGCGTACCCCCGTGGAGGGCCGGCCCGGGGACCCCGGACTCGCCGAGGCCGTCCTCACCTGGGCCGCCGTCGCCCGCACCGAGGCCCACGAGGCCCTCGACATCGCCGGCGTCCGCCTCGCCGCGGCCGAGCGCGGCCGGGCCGCCGCGCGTGCCGCCCTCGACGCGGCGAACGACCTCGCCGCCCGGCAGGCCCGGCACGCCGACGCCCTCCGGCGCCGCGAGCGGCTCACCGAGCAGGCGCCCGAGCGCGACCGCTCCCAGCACTCCCTCGACCGCAGCCTCAAGGCCGACCGGGTGGCGCCCGCCCTCGGCCTGCGCCGGGACGCCGAGCGCGAGCACACCGCCGCGCACACCGCCCGGGAACGTGCCCGCGCCCTGCTTCCCCCCGACCTCGCCGACGCGGGCGCCGAGCACCTCTCCGCCCTCGAACGCCGGCTGCGCGAAGAGCTCGGCGGCCTCGACGCGGCCCGCCGGGCCGAGGCCCGCGCCGCCGCCGTCGCCGAGGAGCGCGCCGGGCTCACCCGCGAGGCGCGCGCCGACGAGGACGTCCTGCGCGACGCCGCCGACTGGCTCGCCGGCTGGGAACCGCGCCGCACCGCCCTCGTCGAGCGCGTCGAGGCGGCCCGCGACGCCGCCGCCCGCGCCGAACACCTCGCGGGCCGCCTGGAGCCCGCCCGCCGCAGGCTCGAAGCGGCCCGCCGCCGCGACGCGCTCGCCGAGGACGTCCGCGAGGCCGAGACCCGCCTCGCGGAGGCCCGCGAGCGCCGCAACAGCGCCCATGAGCACTGGCTCGACGTCAAGTCCCGCCGCCTGGAGGGCATCGCTGCCGAACTCGCCGTCACCCTCGCCCCCGGCGACCCCTGCCAGGTGTGCGGCTCCACCGCCCACCCGGCCCCCGCCCGCACCACGGCCGACCACATCGACCGAGCCACCGAGGACGCCGCCTACGCCGCCCACACCCGCGCCGAGGAGACCCGCACGGCCGCCGAACGCGCGCTCGCCGTCACCCGCGAGTCCTGGTCCACGGCCCGTACGGAGGTGCGGGCGGGGCACGAGTCCCCGGAGCCCACCGTCGGCGAACTCGCCGCCGAGGCCGACGAGCTGGCCCGCCTGCACGCCGAGGCGCACGCCCTCGCCGCGCGGACGCACCACGCGCGGGAGGCGCTCGCGCGGGCCGAGCGCGAGCACGAGGAACGCGCCGGCGCGCAGCGGGAGGCCGAGAGGCGCGTCGCGGCCCGGACCTCGCGCCGGGAAGCCCTGGAGCGCGAGCAGTCCGCGCTCGACGAGGAACTCACGCGGGGGCGCGGCGCGTTCGCCACCGTGGCCGAACACGCCACCCTTCTGGAGCGCCGGATCGCCCTCCTGGTCGACGCCGCCGGAACCGTCCGCGCCGCCGAGCTCTCCGCCCAGCGCCTCAAGGAGGCCGACGACCGGCTCGCCGACGCCGCCTACCGCGCGGGCTTCACCACCCCCGCCGAGGCCGCGGACGCCCTCCTCGCCGAGGACGAACGCCGCACCCTCCAGCAGCGCGTGGACGCCTGGCGGGCCGAGGACGCCGCCGTCGCGGACCGGCTCGCCGAGCCCGGCACGGCCGAGGCCGCCGCCCTGCCGCCCGCCGACCCCGCCGGCGCGGGCGCCGCGCACACGGCGGCGGAACGCGTGCTCCGCGAGGCCGACGCGGCCCTGGCCGCCGCCCGCGAGCGGGCCGGCGGACTGGCCGGACTCTCCCGGCAGGCCGTCACCGAGGTCCGCCGCCTCGGCCCGCTGCGCGAGGAGTACGACCGGGTGGCGCGCCTCGCCGCCCTCACCGCCGGCACCTCCGCCGAGAACGAGCGACGGATGCGCCTGGAGTCGTACGTGCTCGCCGCCCGGCTCGAACAGGTCGCGGCCGCCGCGAGCGCCCGGCTCCAGCGGATGTCCTCGGGCCGCTACACCCTCGTCCACTCCGACGCCCGCTCGGGCGGCAAGCGGTCGGGGCTCGGCCTGCACGTCGTCGACGCCTGGACCGGCAACGAGCGCGACACGGCCACGCTCTCCGGCGGCGAGACCTTCTTCGCCTCGCTGGCGCTCGCCCTCGGCCTCGCCGACGTCGTCACCGACGAGGCGGGCGGGGTCAGGCTCGACACCCTCTTCATCGACGAGGGTTTCGGCAGCCTCGACGAGCAGACGCTCGACGAGGTGCTCGACGTCCTCGACTCGCTGCGCGAACGCGACCGCAGCGTCGGCATCGTCAGCCACGTCGGGGATCTGCGCCGCCGGATCCCGGCCCAGCTGGAGGTCGTCAAGGCACGGCAGGGCTCGGCGGTGCGGCTGCGCACCGGCGGGGACGCGCTCAGCGGCTGAGCGAACGCCGCGGCAGCGGGGAGGAGTAGACGACGCTGGTGGTCACGGCACCGAGCGTGGCGACCTTCCCGGTGATCCCCTCCAGGTGCTTCATCGAGCGGGCCGCGACCTTGAGGACGAAGCAGTCGTCACCGGTGACGTGGTGCGCCTCCAGGACCTCCGGCGTGGTGTCGAGCAGGTCGTGGAACGGCTTGTAGTTGCCGTGCGGGTAGCGCAGCCGCACGAAGGCGAGGATCGGCAGGCCGAGGCGGTCCTGGTCGACGACCGCCGTGTACCCGCTGATCACCCCGGCCTCCTCCAGGCGGCGCACCCGCTCGGTCACCGCGGACGGCGACATCGACACCGTGCGGGCGAGCTCGGCGAAGCTGGCGCGGCCCTCGGCCTGGAGCGCTTCGAGGATGCGCCAGTCGGTGGCGTCGGGCGTGTATGCGCTGTTCATGGGGAGATCCTGCGGGGAGATCCCCGGTCGATCAAGCGGAGGACCGGGGATTCCCGCGATGCGAACGGCTCAGAGGCGTGAGATCTCGTCCACCAGGTCGTCCAGCCCCAGCGGGCCCTGAGAGAGGGCCGCCATGTGCCAGGCCTTCGCGTCGAAGGAATCGCCGCGCGCGGCCATGGCGTTGGCCCGGCCGAGCAGCCAGGCGCGCTCGCCCAGCTTGTAGCCGATCGCCTGGCCCGGCATCGACAGATAGCGGGTCATCTCGCTCTCCACGAACGACGGCGGACGGCTGCTGTGCAGCTGGAAGAACTCCTGGGCGAGCTCCGGCGTCCACCGCTCGCCCGGGCGGAAGGGGGACTCGGCGGGGATCTCCAGACCGAGGTGCATGCCGATGTCCACGATCACCCGGCACGCGCGCATCATCTGGCTGTCGAGGTAGCCGAGGCGGCGCTCCGCGTCGGGCAGGAAGCCGAGTTCGTCCATCAGGCGCTCCGCGTAGAGCGCCCAGCCCTCCGAGTTCGCGCTGACCTTGCCGATGGTCGCCTGGTAGCGGGAGAGCCGGTCGGCGACGTGCACCCACTGCGCGAGCTGCAGATGATGACCGGGCACGCCCTCGTGGTACCAGGTCGACACCAGGTCGTACACCGGGAAGCGGGTCGTGCCGTCCACGGGCAGCCAGGTGCGGCCGGGGCGCGAGAAGTCCTCGGACGGGCCCGTGTAGTACGGCGCGGCGGCGCCGCCCGGCGGGGCGATCCGCGACTCCACCCGGCGTACGCGGTCGGCGAGTTCGAAGTGGCGGCCGTCGAGCGCCTCGATGGCCTCGTCCATGAGTTCCTGGAGCCAGACCTGCACCGCCTCCACGCCCTCGATGTGCGTGCCGTGCTCGTCGAGGTGGGCGAGCGCCTCCCAGGGGCCCGCGCCCGGCAGGATCCGCTCGGCCTCGGTCCTCATCTCGGCGAGGAGCCGGTGGTACTCGCTCCAGCCGTACGCGTAGGCCTGGTCGAGGTCCAGGTCGGTGCCGTTGAAGAAGCGGGTCCAGCGCTGGTAGCGCTCGCGGCCCACGGTGTTCGGCGCGCCGGCGACGGCCGGGGCGTACACGTCCCGCATCCAGTCCCGCAGTGCCTCGACGGCCGCGGTGGCGCCCTTGGCCGCCGTCGCGAGCTCGTCCCGCAGCGCCCCGGAGAGCGTGTCGGGGCCGGAGGCGGCGAACTCCTGGAACCAGCCCGGCTTCCCGCTCGTCCCGCCGGCCCAGTCGGTGAGCTGCTCGACGAAGGTGGCGGTGGGGCGCGGCCCGCCGAGGAGCCCCCGCTCCAGGCCCAGCGCGAGCGCCGCGCGGTATCCCTCCAGGGCGTCCGGTACCGCGCGCAGCCGGGCCGCGACGGCCGTCCAGTCCTCCTCGCTCTCCGTCGGCATCACGGTGAACACGATCCGGACGCTGTGCGCGGGCGAGCGCATGTTGCTGACCGTGCGGAGGTTCTCCTCGGCCTCGTGCATGGCGAGTTCCGCCGTCAGCCGCTCCCGCAGCAGCCGCGCGCAGCGCCGCTCCGCGTCGCTGTCCGCGCCCGGCACCCGCTCCGCCTCGTCGAGCCTGGCGAGCGTACGGCGGGCGAGGTCGGCCACCGCACGCTGGCCTGCGGGTGAGAAGTCCGGCAGCCGTCCGGCGCTCTCCTTGACTCCCAGGTACGTACCGGTGATCGGGTCGAGGGCGATGAGTGCGTCGACGTGGTCGTCGGCGACCTGGCGGGGCAGCGGGCAGCTGGAAGTGTCTGGCATGGGGGTCATCCTGGCGCCTCCGGCGGGCCCGCGTCACCCTCGTCCGGGCTCAGTCGGCTGACAAGGAAGGGCCGGGAGAGGGCGGCAGGAGTGGGCCGCACTCCCACTGCTGGAAGATCAGCCGGGTCTCCACGCGGGCCACCTCGCGGCGCGAGGTGAACTCGTCGAGGACGAGACGCTGCAGGTCGGCGGGGTCCGCCACGGCCACGTGCACCAGGTAGTCGTCCGGCCCCGTCAGATGGAACAGCGCCCGGGACTCGGGCAGGGCCCGGATCCGGTCGACGAACGGACCGATCAGTTCGCGCCGATGCGGGCGGACCTGGACGAGAAGAAGCGCTTCGAGCCCCCGCCCGAGTTTGGCCGGATCCAGTCGTAGCTGGTGTCCGAGGATCACGCCCGTGCGGCGCAGCCGCGCCACCCGGTCGAGGCAGGTGGAGGGTGCGACGCCGACCTCGGCGGCGAGTTCGCGGTAGGTGCTCCGGGCGTCGTTCTGCAGGAGGCGAAGAATGTGCAGATCGACCGCGTCCAGTACGACAGAATCGGCCATCGGCCGAACGTAGCACGGCAATTTCCCGCTACTTCCCGGTATCCGTTCACAGTGCCGCCATGGACGCCATGGATCACGGCCGCTCGGTCACCCCGAGGGCCCTCGCCACCGAAGCCGTGCACGCCGGCCGCGAAGACCTCGCCGGACTCGGTCTGCACGCCCCGCCGCTCGACCTGTCCACCACCTACCCCTCGTACGACGCCCGGGCCGAGGCCGCCCGGATCGACGAGTTCGCCACCACGGGCGCCCGGCTCGACGGACCGCCCGTCTACGCCCGCCTGGACAACCCGACCGTGGCCCGCTTCGAGGAGGCCCTCGCCCGTCTGGAGGGCGCCGAGGCCGCCGTCGCCTTCGCCAGCGGCATGGCCGCCCTCACCGCCGTGCTCCTCGCGCGGGCGAGCCAGGGCCTGCGCCACGTCGTCGCGGTCCGCCCGCTCTACGGCTGCAGCGACCACCTCCTCGACGCCGGGCTGCTCGGCACCGAGGTGACCTGGACCGACCCGGCGGGCATCGCCGAGGCGATACGTCCCGACACCGGGCTCGTCATGGTCGAGTCGCCCGCCAACCCGACCCTCGCCGAGGCGGACATCCGGGCGATCGCCCACTCCTGCGGCTCCGTCCCGCTGCTCGTCGACAACACCTTCGCCACCCCCGTGCTCCAGCGCCCGGTCGAGCAGGGCGCCCGCGTCGTGCTGCACAGCGCGACCAAGTACCTGGGCGGTCACGGCGACGTCATGGGCGGGGTCGTCGCCTGCGACGAGGAGTTCGCCCGCACGCTCCGGCAGGTCCGTTTCGCCACCGGCGGGGTGCTCCACCCGCTCGCGGGGTACCTGCTGCTGCGCGGTCTCTCCACCCTTCCGGTACGGGTCAGGGCGGCGTCCTCGACGGCCGCCGAGCTCGTCCGGCGCCTCGCCACCGACCCCCGGATCGCCCGGGTCCACTACCCGCGGATCGGCGGCGCGATGATCGCCTTCGAGGTGTACGGGGACCCGCACGACGTGATCGCCGGGGTGCGGCTGATCACCCCCGCGGTCAGTCTCGGCAGCGTCGACACCCTGATCCAGCACCCGGCCTCCATCAGCCACCGGATCGTGGCCGAGGGGGACCGGCGCTCGGCGGGCGTCAGCGACCGTCTCCTGCGGATGTCGGTGGGCCTGGAGGACGTCGAGGACCTGTGGCGCGACCTGACGGAGGCGCTCAGCGCTCCGCCCGCCGGGCCCCTTCGGGCGACTGCTCCCACGGGGTCCGAGCCGGTCGCGGTGCCGGGTCGAGCCGGGCGGTGACGACCAGGGTGCCCTCCTCGATCTGGTAGTCGAGGGGCAGGTTCAGCCCCCGCATCGCGGCCACCATCCCCGTGTTCGAGGACTGGGTCACGGCGTACACGCTGTCGCAGCCGGTCTCCTCGGCCATCGCCACCAGGCGGCCGAGGAGTTCGGACCCGATGCCGCGCCGCTGCCAGTCGTCCTCGACCAGCAGGGCGACCTCCGTCTCGTCGCCGTCCCACAGCAGATGGCCGAGGGCGACGAGCCGGCCGGAGGCCGTCTGGACGGCGAGGGTGCGGCCGAAGCGGGGGCTGAGCAGATGGTCGAGGTAGCGGTCGGCGTCGCCGACCGGGCCGTGGTAGCGCAGACCGAGGGTGCGGGCCGAGCAGCGGTCGTGCATGGCGCGCGCGGCGGCCAGGTCGCGCTGGTCGGCGCGGCGGACGGTGATCTCGTTGCCCTCGGGCAGGGTCAGCACGTCCTGGCTGCGCGGGACGCGCGGGCCGAGCCGGGCGTCGAGCTCGACGAGGGCGCGGGCCCGTGCGAACTCGGTCGGCGTGAAGGGCAGATAGGGCCGCTCGATGATCAGGGTGCCGCCGTGCGGGTCGCGCAGCCGCATCACGGTCTCTTCCAGGACGCCCTCGACCGGGGCCTGTTCGCCGGTGGGGCGGCCGGTGAGCGAGACGGCCGGGACGGAGTGCAGGGTGCAGCGTCCCAGGAGCCGGCGCAGGGAGAGCGGCAGTTCGGCCGCGTCGAGCGCGGTGCGGGTGGCGAGGCCGAGGACCCGGGTGGGGGTGTCCACCAGGTCGTGGGCGTCGGCCCGCTCCGTCCAGGTGTCGCGGCCGCCGGCCGCGGCGGTCTCGCGGGCGAGGGCCTGGGCCGACAGGTCGGCGGGGGCCCGTAGCAGGAACTCGTCGACGGTGCCGTCCCCGAGCGGATGGGTCTGCAGGGTGAGGATGTCCACGCCGAGGCGGGCGAGGGCCGTGCACAGGGCGGCGAGGCTGCCCGGGGTGTCCTCGACGGTGGTCCGCATGCGCCACAGTGTCGTCCCGGCGGGCGGCGCGGGCGCGGTCATGGTCTCCGGGGTGGGGTGCCCGCCGGTGTCGCCGGCGGGCGGTGCATGGCTGGCATGACCGTGTCGCCGTGCCCACCAGGTGTGGAACGCGGCCGTGGCGACCAGCGCGATCGCGGAGAAGACCAGGAGGTAGGGGCCGTCGGGACCCTTGACGATGGTCTTGGCGATCGTGTCGGCCACCACCACGGCGGTGAACAGGCCGGCGAGTTCGATCAGGTCGTGCCGCCAGTGGTGCGGACGGCGGCTGCTCTTCGAAGACGTCACATCGGTCATGGCCTCACTGTGGCCCAGCGGTGTTGCGTGATCACGAACGCTTTGTGACTGATGGGTTAAGCGCCGATCTGGAAGCTTAAAGGCCGATTCGGACCGGTTCTGCCGGAGGTTGACCGGCCGCCTGGCCGAGTGCGTTCAGCAGTCGTCCGGCCTGCACCACCAGCCGCGTGGAACCCCGCCCCGAGGCGAGCGCGTCGAGTCCGGCGACCTCGCCCACGGCCCCGCACCGCTCCACGCAGTCGGCCGCGACCGCGAGGAGCTCGCCGAGCCCGTGCACCGGCTTGTCGGCGTCGAGCAGCACCGGGAGCATCGCCGACAGGATCGCCCAGACCGTCCTGTACGCGCCCGTGGCCGCCGCCGTCCTCGCCGCGTCCGCGAGCCGGTTCGGCTTGACCGTCCCCTCCGCCACCAGCCACGCCAGCTCCGTGGCGAGCCGCCGGGCGTCCAGCTCGCCCCGGGCCGCCAGGACGAGCACGGCGTCCACCGCGCGCAAGCGGTCGTCGGCGTCCACGCAGCCGAGACCGAGGGCCAGGGCCAAGGGCACCGCCCGGCCGGCCGGACCGTCCGCCTCGGCCAGCGCGGTCAGGGGTTCGGTCGCGCCGCGCGCGTCCGCCTCGACGGAGTGCGCGAGCGTCGCGAGGAGACACGCGGCGAGCAGCTCGCGGTCGGCCGGCAGCGCGGGAGCCCAGGGAGCACGGTCCTCCACCCCGTGGCGGCAGCGCCGGGGGATCGCCTCCAGGGCGCCCCCGAGCCACCGGAAGGCGGGCGGGAAC
This sequence comes from Streptomyces sp. NPDC096079, assembly GCF_040303145.1. NCBI lineage: Bacteria > Bacillati > Actinomycetota > Actinomycetes > Kitasatosporales > Streptomycetaceae > Streptomyces > Streptomyces sp. NPDC096079. The sequence goes on along the minus strand of NZ_JBEOST010000021.1, from coordinate 80,050 downwards.
TCCGCCCGGACCGCGGGCCGCTCGCCGAGGTCCACCACGATCCGGTCGGACAGGTGGTACCTCGGCGGAGCGCCGTCCTCGTCCGGCCGGAGCAACCGCACCGTCGCCCCCACGGGTGCGTCCCGCCGCAGCCACGCGGCGAGCCGGCCACCGGCCCGGGTGCCGAGTGCCGCCGCCCGCTCGGCCGCCCGCCCCGCCGACGGGTCGGCCCGCAGCACCCGGAGCAGGGCCTGCGCGAGATCGGCCGGAGCGGGCTCGACACCCGCGTCCCGGTACTCCCGGAGCCGTTCCACCAGCACCAGCGGGTCGATCGCCCCCGTGTGCAGGGTCGGCGCGGCGAGGAGGAACGGCAGCGCGCCCGTGCCGACCAGGCCGGCGGCCTCCCACAGCCGGGCGTCGAGGACCCCCGACAGCGCCTGGTGGAGGCAGGCGCCCGAGTCGGGTCCCCGGGTCCGCCGCAGGTCGACGACCGCCGGGTCCAGGTGGCCGAGCAGCCCCGCGACCACCACGGTGATCCCCGGGGCGAGGTGCGCGGAGGAACGGGACGGCCCCTCGTGCTCCGGCGCGGGAAGGGTCTCCCGCACCGCCCGCACGACGGCCGCCCGGTCCCGGTGCGCGTGCCGCACCAGGCCGTCGAGCGCCCGCTCGAACACGACGGGCTGCTCGGGGAGCCGGTCCAGGACCAGCTCCGCCATCAGCTCCTCGACGGTCGTCGCGGGGGGCGGGACCAGCTGCGCCTCGGACACCGGCGGCAGGATCTCCTCGTACGCGGCGACCGCCCCCGGCTTCAGGTCCGCGCCGAACAGCTCCTCGGCGGCCCGCCGGTGCGTCGGGCTCAGCAGCGCGGCGGCCTCGGTCACCTCACGCCGCACGCCCCGGTCCACCGCGGACAGGTGACGGCCCACCAGTGTGAGGGCCCGCTCCTGAAGGTCGGTGTCCTCGTTCCCGAAGGCCTCCGTCACGGCCGGCAACAGCTCTCCCGCCGCGCCCGGCTCCCGGGCCAGCACCGTGCCGACCAGCGCCAACTGGGCCCGCACGAGCTTCTTCTCGGTACGGAGGAGCACACCGGCCGTCATCTCGGCCAGGTCGCCGGACGGCAGTGCCCCCGCCGAGGCGAGCTCCACGAGGAGGTCCTGGGCGTACCCGGCCACGAGCGACGGCGCGTCGGCCGCGATCCCGATCCAGTCCGGGATCCGCTCCCGCAGCTCCTCCGCGTCCGGTTCGAGCAGCCGCACCGTCTCCAGCGCGAGCCGCAGGTGCCGCAGGGGGCCGCCGCGCAGCAGCCGCGACACGCACGGGTCCAGGACCTGGGCGCGGTCCAGGACTCCCGCCCCGACGAGCGTCCGCAGCACGGAGGGCCAGTAGCCCGTCCCCCCGCGAGCGGCGGGGCGGGTCATCGCCTCGGGGGGCTCGGCCATCGCGAGGGCGTGCGCCACCAGGGCAGGGGTCTGCGGGTCCGCGCGGAGCCGCTCCACGAGCCGGCCGTCGGTGACGTCCCGGACCCATCCGGTGACGTAGCCGTCGGTCGGGGGAACGGCGTACCCGGCGCGGACGATCAGCCCGTGCAGCAGGGGGTAGCTGTCCTCCGCCACGGCCCGGCGCCGGGCCAGCCGCCCCGCCAGGTCCGCCGCCCACTCCGGGGCCGGATCCCCGAGCGCCGCGAGGGCCAGGGGCTGGTCCTCCGCCCGGATCCGAAGGTCGCGCGCACCGAGCCAGCTCGCCGCAGCCACGGGTGTGGGGAGACAGCCGGCGCCCGCCACGCACAGCGCGCTGCGGATCCGGTCGGATACGGACGGAGGCGTGGCTCGTTCCCCGGCGCGCACCTCGGCGCGCAGCGTTCTGAGCCGGGTGAGCGCGGCCTTGCGCTCGGCGGCGTCGAGCGGCTCCAGGAGCGCCGGCACCTCACCGGGCCTCCCGGCGATCACCGCCGCGAGGAGCCTCTCGACCCCGGAGCGGGCGGGCTCGGGCGCGGAAGGGCGGACGTCGGTCAGCTGCACGGATCGCGTCATGGGAACGACGTTAGGCGCCCCCACTGACAGTCACCGGACCGAAGACGCCCGCCCCGTCCGCACCCCACTGACAATCACCGGACCGAAGACGCCCGCCCAGCCCCCGCCGGCCGCCATGGCGACCAGGGGCTACTGCCCGACCCGCCCCGGCTGGAGCACCTTGCTGAACAGCACGGTCCCGCCCTCGGCCCGGAGCCGTACCGTCAGCTCCCCGCTGTGGCCGTCGATGTCGACCTCGCCGAAGTACTGCGGGCTCTCCATCGGAGAGAGGTTCGCCCGCTCCGGCGCCCGCACGAACACCCGCTCAGGACCGAAGGTCGCGTCCAGGGCGTTCGCCGGGAACCCGCCCGCCGCGAGCGGCCCGGACACGAACTCCCAGAAGGGGGCGAAGTCCTGGAAGGCCGCCCGCTCCGGCGCGTAGTGCTGCGCCGAGGTGTAGTGGACGTCCGCCGTCAGCCACACCGTGCCGGTGATCCGGCGGTGCTTCACGAACCGCAGCAGCTCCGCGATCTGGAGCTCGCGGCCCAGCGGCGCACCCGGGTCGCCCTGCGCGATCGCCTCGAAGTTCGCCGCGCCGTCCGGGACGACCAGGCCGATCGGCATGTCGGCGGCGAGCACCTTCCACACCGCGCGGGACGCGGCCAGCTCCCGCTTGAGCCAGGCCAGCTGCTCGGCGCCGAGGATGCCGGTGGTGTCGTCGGCCTGCCGGCCGGGCGAGTTGGCGTTCCGGTACGAGCGCATGTCGAGCACGAACACGTCGAGCAGCGGTCCGTACCGCACCACGCGGTGCATCCGCCGCTCGCGCCCGTCACCGCGCGCGTGGAGGGTGGACACCGGGAAGTACTCGCCGAACGCGCGCGAGGCGCGGGCCGCGAGGACGTCCACGTCCTTCTCCGTGTACCGGGCGTCGTCCAGGATCTGCCCGGGGTACCAGTTGTTCCGCACCTCGTGGTCGTCCCACTGCACCACCGACGGCACCTGCGCGTTGAAGGCCCGGACGTTGTGGTCGAGGAGGTTGTAGCGGAAGTTGCCCCGGTACTCGTCGAGGGTCTCCGCGACCTTGGCCTTCTCCGGTGTCGTGACGTTCCGCCAGACCCGCCCGTCCGGCAGGGTCACGCTCGGCTGGATGACCCCGTCGGCGTAGATCGTGTCGCCGCTGCACAGGAAGAAGTCCGGGTCGAGCCGGCGCATCTCCTCGTACGCGCGAAAGCCCCCGATGTCCGGGTTGATGCCCCAGCCCTGCCCGGCGATGTCGCCCGACCACAGGAACCGGACGCCGTCGCGGCGGCGGTCGGGGGCCGTGCGGAAGGTGCCGAGGACCGGCTCGCCCGCGCGCCGCGGATCGTCCGGGTCGACGAGGGTGACCCGGTAGTGGATCTGCTCGCCCGCGGGCAGCCCGCGCAGCGCGGTCGTGCCGGTGAAGTCGGTGCCTGCGCCGACCAGCGGCCCCAGGTGACGGCGCGCGTGGCGGAACGACTCGGTCGCCGAGGTCTCCACGAGCATCCGCGCGGGCCGGTCCGAGCGCACCCACACCAGACCGGAGGAGGCCGTCACGTCACCCGCCTGGACGCCCCACTCGGCCCGGGGACGGCCCGAGAGCGCGAACGCCGGGGCGGCGAGACCGGTGCCGCCGAGGGTGAGCGCCGCCGACGCGGCGAGCGAGCCGCGCAGGACGCTGCGCCGCGCGGGGGAGGAGGTGCCGGGCTCGGGAAGGGACATGAAGGGGCCTCCGGGTTCGGGTCGTTCGGGTCGCGGTCGGGGCGCCGTCCCGCGCCTCGCGGCCGGGTGCGCCGCCCCATGCCTAACGGCCGGGTGCGGCGCCCGCGCGAACCCCGCGTGAACAGATCGCCGTCCGGCCGCCCGTCACACCCGCCCGAGCGCCTCCGCCACGAGCCGGACGCCCGTCGCGAGGGCCGGGGGCGACAGATGCGCGTATCCGATGACGAGCCGTACGTCCCCGTCGCCGGGCCGCTCGGTGCCGTACTCCTCCAGGTGCCGCAGCGCCACCCCGGCCTCCGCCACCCGTGCCCGGAACCGTTCCGGAGGCCCGAACCGGGCCGGTACGTGCGCGATGACGTGCAGTCCGGCCGCGATGCCGCTCACCCGCGTTCCGGGCAGGTGTTCCGCGAGCGCGGCGAGCAGCGCGTCCCGCCGCTCCCGGTAGGCGCGTTGGCAGCGGCGCAGCTGCCGGTCGTAACCGCCGCGCGTCACGAACTCCGCGAGGACGGCCTGGTCGAGCACGGGGTTGCCGAGGTCCATCGTCCGCTTGCGCTCGACGACCTCGCCGAGCAGGGCCTCCGGCACGAGCATCCAGCCGAGCCGCAGCCCCGGCGCCAGCGACTTGCTGACGGAGCCCGTGTAGGCGACCCGCTCCGGGTCGAGGCCCTGGAGCGCGCCGACCGGGGCCCGGTCGTAGCGGAAGTCCCCGTCGTAGTCGTCCTCCAGGACGTAGCCGTCCACCGCGCGCGCCCAGTCGAGGAGCGCGGCGCGGCGCTCCGCGGACCAGCTGATGCCGGACGGGAACTGGTGCGAGGGCGTCACGACCACCGCCCGTACCCCGGATGCGGCGAGCGGCCCCGGGCGGAGCCCCTCCTCGTCCAGCGGCAGCCACACCGTCTCCATGCCGGTCGACGCGAACAGCCGCCCGTGTTCGGGGCTGCCCGGATCCTCGATGCCGACCTGCCGCAGCCCCCGCGCGCGCAGGACGAAGCCGAGCAGCGTCGAGGCCTGCGCCACGCCCGAACAGACCACGAGCCGCTCCGGATCGGCGACCACGCCCCGCCGCCTCGCCAGCATCGCGGCCAGGGCCTCGCGCAGCGCCGGCAGCCCGCGCGGGTCCGGGTAGCCGAGCGCCGGGTGGGGGAGCCGCGCGAGCACGGACCGCTGCGCCGCCGCCCACGCGCTCCTGGGGAACAGCGACAGGTCGGGGGTCCCCGGCCGGAAGTCCACCCGCACCCCGGGGGACCCGGCGGCCGGGTCGCGGGCCCCGGGCACGGCGGCGCGCGCCGCGCCGCTCACCCAGGTGCCCGCTCCCCGGTCGCTGCGCAGGTACCCCTCGGCCGTCAGCTGTTCGTACGCCTCGGTGACCAGTCCCCGCGAGACGCCGAGGTCGGCGGCGAGCGCGCGGGTCGACGGCAGTCGCGTCCCGCCCGCGAGCCGTCCCGCCCGCACCGCCTCCCGCAGGGCCTCCTGCAGCGCCCGCCCCCGCCGCCGGGCGGGAGCGCCGGCGGCCGGCAGGAGCAGCTCCCAGGCCGCCTGTTCCCGGCTCGTCATGTCATGTGGCCCTTCTCGCCCCGCCGGTACGGGAGTTCGCCGCCCGTACGGGAGCTGTGGATCAGTCCCGTTCCGGGTCCATGATGCCGAGCGCGTCCGCGGGGTCGTGCCGCACGTCCACGGACAGGTGCCCGGACAGTGCGTGGAGGAAGTCGGCGGCGTCGAACATCGCGCCGGCCGAGGCGACGCCGGTCGTGCGGGTCCGGCCGGTGAGGACGCGGTGGACGGCCTCCACGGCGAGCGGCGCGCTGACGGCGTAGATGTCCCGGCCGGCGGCGACGGCCCGGCGTTCCGCGCCGCCGGAGCGCACCCGGACGTCCACGAGGAAGGTCTGCGCGGACCGGCCGCGCTCGTCGACGGCGGTCGGCGCCGCCGGGTCCGGCGCCGACAGGTCCCGGGCCGCGTCGACCGCCATGTAGGTGCGTACCTCGGGCACCTCCAGGTGGCTGGGGACGGTGACGACGTCGGCCATCGTGAACTCGCCGATGACGGGCCTGGTGCCGAGGGGCGCGGGGAACGTCCAGTCCACGACGGCGGACGCGTCGTCGTGGTGTTCGAGCCGGCCGCCGGTGAAGCGGAGGTGCCGGCCGCCCCGCCGCTCGCGGGAGACCCTGCCCGCCGCGAGCGTCCCGGCGGTCGGGTGCCAGCTGCTCAGTCCGTAGGCGACGTGCACCTCGTCGGCGGCCGTCCGGTCGCCCAGGGCCGCGGTGGCGAGGAGGTCGCCGAGTCCGCCGTAGAAGGCCATCGCGGGGATGATCACCGTTCCCGCGGCGCGGGCGCGGTCCGTGAAGCGGGCGAAGGTGTCGGCGTTGGCCTCGATCTCGGCCGCCACGTCCACGTACGGGATGCCGGCGCGCAGGGCCGCCTCGATCACCGGGGCGCCGGTCACGGCGAACGGCCCGGCGCAGTTCACGACGGCCGCGGCGCCGACGAGGGCCCGGTCGAGCGAGGCCGGGTCGTCGACCGTCGCCGGGCGGACGGCGAGCCCCCCGTGGTGCGCGGCGAGCGCGCCGAGCCGCGCGGCGTCACGGCCGGAGAGCACCGGGGCGAACCCCCGGTCGAGGAGCTCCGCCACCACGAAGCGCCCGGTGTGTCCGTAGGCGCCGAACACCACGACCTGCTGACCCGATCCCATGACGTGTCCCACCGTTCCCGGTCACCGAACGTCTCCGTTCGTCGAATGTTGAACTACCGCCATCCTGGCGGCCGTTGAGGATCACCACGAGTGTCCGGAACGACAGGCCCCGTACAATTACGGACATGAGTACGCTAGCGCTGGCCGTCACCGACGGCATGCTGCACTTCGAACTCTCCCTCGCGCACGAGGTGTTCGGCTCCGCCCCGGACGCCGTGGACGTGCCCTGGTACGACGTGACCGTCTGCGGACCGGGCCCCGTGCGGGTCGAGCGGTACCACCTGGAACCCGACCAGGGGCTCGACCGGCTCCCGTACGCGGACACCGTGATCGTCCCCGGCTGGGCCGACATCGACGAGGAACCGCCCGCCGAACTGGTCGACGCGGTCCGCGCGGCCCACGAGGCGGGCGCGCGCGTGGCCTCCCTGTGCACGGGAGCGTTCGTCCTGGCCGCCGCCGGCCTCCTCGACGGCCGGCGCGCCACCACGCACTGGGCGCACACCCGCGCGCTCGCCGAGCGCCACCCCCGGGTGGAGGTCGATCCCGATGTGCTCTACGTGGACAACGGCCGGGTGCTCACCTCCGCCGGCAAGGCCGCCGCGATGGACCTCTGCCTCCACCTGGTCCGCCTCGACCACGGCTCCGCGATCGCCAACACCGTCGCGCGCCGCCTCGTCGTGCCGCCGCACCGCGACGGCGGCCAGGCCCAGTTCGTCACCGCGCCCGTGCCCGTCCGCGAGGACCATCCGCTCACCGAGCTGCTGCCCTGGGCCGTCGCACGCCTCGGCGAGCCGCTCACCGTGGAGGACCTGGCCCGCCGGGCCCGGATGAGCGCGCGCCACCTGGGCCGCCACTTCCGGGCGGCGACCGGCACCACCCCGTTGCAGTGGCTGCTCACCCAGCGGATCCGCCGCGCCCAGGAGCTCCTGGAAGCCACCGACGACAGCGTCGACGCCATCGCGGAGGCGACCGGCATGGGCACGGCCACGACGCTGCGCCGGCACTTCAACCGCACGGTCGGCGTGCCCCCGGACACCTACCGCCGCACCTTCCGCTCCCGCACCCGCCCCGCACCGGACGGGTGAAGGCCCGGGTGCAGGACGGCACCCCACCACAGCGCCGACCCGCCCGGCGCATGCCCCGGCCGGGCCGTGCCGAGCGGCCTGCCCGACCCCGGCGGTGGCCCGAGACCCACCCGTGACCTGCGGAAAGATCCACTAAGGGGTTTCCACCGGTTTCGACTCGGCGCGCACAGGATCGTCACCGAAACGACATACCGATCGGTCGGAATCCCCTTACGCGGGAGCCGTACCCATGAGTAACGTACGCGGACCACCAGCGCCACCCGCCCGTTCCCCGGGGCGGCAAGGAGCAAGATCGATGTCGTACCACCAGTCTTTCCCCGGCCCACCCCCCGTACCCCAGCACCCGAACGCCGGGCGGCACCGCCATGAGGCGGCGACGCCGTCCTGGGAGGGTGGATCGCCGTCCTGGGGCACCGATCCTCAGGCAGCCTGGGACCCGTCCCCGCGAGCGTGGGACTCCTCGCCGCAGGGCCGGGACTCCGCGCAGCAGCCCTGGAGCACGTCCCCGCAGTCGCAGCCGCCCGCCGCCACCGGCGATCGTGATGATCTGCACCGGCTCGGATCCGCCTACCGCCGCCTCCGCCGCGTCGCCACCTTCACCGCGCTCGGCTACTTCGCCGTCTTCCTCCTCCTGTCCGGCTACGCCCCCTCGATGATGACCGGCAGCATCACCGGCGGTCTCACCACCGGTCTGGTCCTGGGGCTCCTCCAGCTGCCCGTGGCGCTGGCCGCGATCGCGCTGTACGAGCGGATCGCGCGCACCCGCGTCGACCCCCTCGCCGCGGCGATCCGCGAACGCGCCGAGCAGGCGGCCGCGGCGGCCGAGCCCCGCCCGGAACGCCAGAGCCGCTCCGGACGTCCGGCGTGGCCCAACGGAGGTGTGCGCGCATGACCGGCTTCAGCTCCGAGGCCCAGACCATGTCGCTGATCGCGTTCATCGCGGTCATCACCGTCACGCTGCTGCTGTGCGTGATGACCGGCCCCGACCGTGACGACCTGGGCGACTTCTACACCGGCTACCGCTCGCTGTCTCCCGTGCAGAGCGGGCTCGCGATCGCCGGCGACTACATCTCCGCCGGAACCGTGCTCGGCACCATCGGGATCATCGCCCTCGTCGGCTACGACGGCGTCACGCTCGCCCTGAGCACCGCGCTCTCGCTGGTCCTGATGATGTTCCTGCTCGCCGAACCGCTGCGCAACGCCGGACGGTTCACCATCGGTGACGTCCTCACGCGTCGCCTCCCCGGCCCCGCCGTGCGGATCACCACGGCCGCGGTCACCCTCACCGCGCTGCTGCCCCTGGTGGTCTTCCAGCTCGCGGGCGCCGGCGATCTCCTCTCCGTCGTCCTCGGCTTCGACTCCGACGGCTTCAAGACCGGGGCGATCGTGTTCCTGGGCCTGCTGATGATCGCGTACGCGGCGATCGGCGGCATGAAGGGCACGGCCTTCATCCAGATCGTCAAGACCGTCGCCCTGCTCGGCGCGTCCCTCGCGATCGCCGCGCTCATCCTCCACCGCTTCGACTTCAGCCTGCCCTCCCTGCTGGACGCGGCCAAGCGCGGCAGCGGGGCGGGAGACGCCTATCTCACCCCTGGTCTGCAGTTCGGCGGCAACGAACTCGACATGATCAGCACGCAGTTGACGGTCGTGCTCGGCGCCGCGGTGCTGCCCCAGATCACCATGCGCATGTTCACCGCGCGCAGCGCGGCGGCCGTGCGGCGCTCGATGTCCTGGGCGGTGTCGACCGTCGTCGTGACCTGTCTGCTGATCGCCGTCATCGGCTTCGGCGCGGCGGCGATCGTCGGCCGCCAGGGGATCGTCGCCGGCGACCCGCAGGGCAAGACGGCGTTCCTCATGGTCAGCCAGGCCATCATGGGCACGGACCAGACGGCCTTCGAGACGCTGCTGTTCACCGCCGTGTCGACGGCCGTCTTCCTCACCCTGCTGGCCTCGGTCGCAGGGATCACCCTCGCCTGCGCCAACACCCTGGCGCACGACCTCATCACGCACGGATTGCGGCGCAAGGCGCGACTGAAGGGCTCCACGGAGATGGCCATCGCCCGGACCGCCGCTGCGGTCGTCGGGTTCGGGGCGATCGCGATCGCCGCCGGTGCACGGCACCTGAACCTTCAGGCACTGCTCACCCTGTCGTTCTGCGTCGGCGCGTCCGCGGTCGCACCGGCCCTGGTCTACAGCCTCTTCTGGCGCCGCTACTCCCGTACGGGACTCCTGTGCACCCTCATCGTGGGAGGCGCCTCCGCGTTCATCCTCATGACCGGCAGCAACCTGGTGTCCGGATCGCCCCAGGCGATCTTCCCGGACCAGGACTTCAACTGGTTCCCGTTCACCACGTCGGGCATCGTCTCGGCCCCGCTGGGCTTCCTGGCGGGCTGGCTCGGCACGGTGCTCCGCGAACGTGACCCGGCCGACGAGCGCCTGCGGTACGAAGCGGTGGAGGAGATGATCCTGGCCGGCACGCCCGCGGCGAACAGCCCGTCCGCGCCCTGACGCGCACGCCCCCGAGGCGCACGCCCCCGAGGCGCATGCCCCGGGGCGTGTGCGCCGACGCGCACGCCTTGACGCGTACGCCCCGACGGAAGGGCGCCCGGCCCGACGTTCCCGGCCGGGCGCCCTTCCGGCTGCCGTCCCGAAGTGGTCCCCGATGGCGTGACGGAAGTGGCCCTTCAACGGGGCCGCGCCGCTTCCTAGCGTCGGAGGCATGAACGCGCACGCCTTGCGCGGGGTCCTCCTGGTGACCCTCGCCTACGCCCTCGTCGGTGCCTCCTTCACCGCCAACAGCCTGCTCGGCGCCTACCCGTACGCGGGCGGGCAGGCCCTCCGCTACGCCGCAGCCTGCCTGCTCCTCCTCCCCCTGCTCGGCCGCGACGGGCTCGCCCCGCTGCGGCTCCTGACCCCCCGCCACCTGCTGCGGCTGGCGGCACTCGCCGCCGTCGGCATGGTCGGCTTCAACCTCGCCGTCCTCGCCGCCGAGCGGACCGCCGAGCCCGCCGTCCCCGGCGTCCTGGTCGGCTGCGCCCCGGTCGTCGTCGCCGTCCTGGTCCCGCTCGCCGAGGGCCGCAGGCCCGCGCCCGCCGTGCTGTACGGGGCGCTGCTCGTCGCCGCCGGCGCCTTCACCGTCCAGGGCTGGGGGCGCACGGACCCGGCCGGGATCGGCTGGTCGCTGGCCGCGCTCGCGGGCGAGGTGGGGTTCACGGTCCTCGCCGTCCCGGTCCTGCGGCTGCTGGGACCCAAGCTGCTGACGGCCGCCGTGTGCGGGATCGGCGCCGTCGAGGCGGCGCTCGTCGGCGTGGTCGTGGACGGCGCCGGGTTCGTGCGGCTGCCGACGGCCGTGGAGGCGGGCGCCCTGGTCTGGCAGGCGGCCCTGGCCACGGTCGTCGGGTTCGTCCTCTTCTACATGGGGGTCCAGCGCGTCGGCATGGAGAGGGCCACGCTCTACACCGGCGCCATCCCGATCGCCGCCGCCCTGAGCGCCGCCGTGGTCGGCGACGCCGTCTTCGGCCTCCCGCAGGCGGCCGGCGGCCTCCTCGTGGGCGCCGGAGCCGCCCTGGGAACCGGCCTGTTCACCCGGAAGCCCCGGCCGGCCCCCTCGGACCCGACGCCCCGCCCGGACTCAGCGGCTGCCGTCCAGGATCACGCGCGCGACCAGGGCGGGATCGTCGTTCATCGGCACGTGGCCGCAGCCGGGCAGCCGGACCAGGCGCGCGGCGGGCAGCGTGTGCTTGGCCCGGACGCCCTGGCGGCGCAGGAGCAGCCGGTCGCGGCTGCCCCAGGCGACGGTGACCGGCACCGCGGGGACGTCGTCGCGGAAGAGCGCGGTCCGTCCCGCCGCGAGGGTCTGGTGGAAGCCGGTGGCCTCGCGCAGCGCGAGCGTCTCGGCGACGACGGCCTCGGGTGACCGGCGGCCGGGCCGTGCGTAGATGGTGCTGGTGAGCGCGGTGCGCCCAGCCGCCGTGCGCGAGAGGCGCTCGATCAGGGGCACGGGCAGCGACAGGGCGGCGCCGCGCATGGCCCGCAGCGTCCCGAAGGCGTACCGCCGCTCGCCCTCCGACCAGAAGCCGGCGGGGGAGAGGGCGGTGACCGAGCGCACGAGCATCTCCCGGCCGAGCTCCAGGGCGAGCAGCCCGCCCAGCGAGTTCCCCGCGACGTGCGGCCTGTCGAAGCCGACGGCCGCGCAGAAGGCGCCGAGGACGGGGACGACGGTGGACAGGTCGTACGGGACGCCCTCGGGCAGCGGGTCGGAGGCCCCGAAGCCGGGCAGGTCGACGGCGATCACGTCGCGTTCGGCGGCGAGGACGTCGAGGACGGGCTCCCAGGCCTGCCAGTGGTGCCCGATGCCGTGGAGCAGCAGCAGGGGCTCGCCGGCGCCCCGCCGCTCGTAGGCGAGGGACGTGGTGCGGGGACCCGCCGGGGTCTCGATCGTGAACGCGGTCCGTGCGGGCATGCGGGCTCCTCGCTCCCTGGGGCACGGCTCCGTGCGAACAACGGAACGAGCCACCTCTTAGACGTATCGTCAGTAAGAATTACCGCCCGGTAGCCAGGAGTTCAAGACGGGAAACGGAAACTGGACAGCACGGGAGGCGTCGGCTGGGATGGGTGCGTGCCCACCGACACCGACACCCTCACCGAACTCTTCGAGGAGCACCGCCCGATGCTCCTCGGCGTCGCCTACCGGATGCTCGGCCGCACCGCCGACGCCGAGGACGTCGTCCAGGAGGCCTGGCTGCGCTGGACCGCCGCGGACCGGGCCGAGGTCCGCGAGCCGCGCGCCTTCCTCGTACGGATCACCACCCGGCTCGCCCTCGACCGGCTCCGCCAGGCGCGGGCGCGCCGCGAGTCCTACGTCGGCCCCTGGCTCCCCGAACCGCTCGTCACCGACTTCGGCCCCGCCGCCCCCGACAGCGCCGAGCGCGCGCTGCTCGCCGACTCGGTCTCGCTCGCGGTCCTCGTTGTGCTCGAATCCCTCTCCCCGCTGGAGCGTGCCGTCTTCGTCCTGCGCGAGGCCTTCGGCTTCCCGTTCGGGGAGATCGCCACCACGCTCGACCGCTCCGAGGCGGCCGTGCGCCAGCTCGCCGCCCGGGCCCGGCGCCACGTCGACGAGGGCCGGCCGCGCTACGACGTCGACCCGGCCGAGCGCCGCGACCTCACCGAACGCTTCCTCACCGCCGCCGCCGGCGGTGACCTCGGGAAGCTCCTCGCGCTCCTCGCACCGGATGTGCGGCTCGTCGGCGACAGCGGCGGCAAGTCCAAGGCGCCGCTGCGGATCATCGAGAGCGCCGACAAGGTGGGCCGCTTCCTCGCCGCCGTCACCCAGGGCGGCGCGGACGCCCGCTACGAGGTCCGCTTCCTGGAGCTCAACGGCGCCCCGGCCGTGCTCGTCCTCGCCGACGGAGAGCCCGACTCCGTCTTCCAGGTCGAGATGCGCGACGGACTCGTCCAGTGCGTCTACATCATCCGGAACCCCGACAAGCTCCAGGGCCTCAGGGACCCCGCCGCCGTCAGGCGGTGATCACGCCACACGGCCCGATCTCGCCCCGCCTCCCTTCCCGGGAGGCGGGGTCTTTGCTGCGCGGGGCTCACGGGGGCGCGAACGTCCTGTGAACGATCTAGGTCAGAGGGTCACATTCAGGGGCGTTCGACGGAGGATTGGTCTTGACCAAGGGGGTGGCTCGCCTTATGGTCGCAGAGTTAGTGCAGGAACCTTTAATAAACAAGGGCGCGGAAAAACGCCGCGGGACACGGCGAATTGCGGAGGATCAGGGTGGGGACCACGCAGCTGGCATCGGTACCGGAGCCGAAGTACCAGCACCTCAAGACAGTGATCGGCGAAGCGCTCGACTCGGACTTCGCCGTCGGCGAGATCCTGCCCAACGAGCGCGAGCTCGCGGCGCGCTTCGGCGTCGCCCGCGCGACGCTCCGGCAGGCCCTGGAGCAGCTGGAGCTGGAAGGCCGCCTGCAGCGCCGCCGCGGCGTCGGCACCACCGTCGCCCCGCCGCGCGTCGGCGTCGACGTCTCCACCACCCAGCACGCCTGGCCCGGCGTCGGCGACGAGGTCTGGCAGCCGCAGGACTCCGCCTCCGACGTGGCACCGGCCGCCGTCGCGCGCGTCCTGGAGACCGCAGCCGACGAGCAGGTCCACGTCGTCCGCCGCCTCCGGATCAGCCAGGGCCAGCCGGTCGCCGCCGAGCTGCTCTACGTCCCGGCCGGCTCCGTCCGGGGCCTCAGCGCCATAGACGCCCCCGCCGGCCCCGCCCGCGCCCGCGCCGTGCTCCGGGAGCTCCAGCACCTCGCACTCGACGGCCAGGACCGCGCCGTGGAGCTCGGCTCCGCCCGCGCCGACGACGCCAAGGAGCTCGACCGGCTGCCGGGCGCGCCCGTCCTCGTCGTGACGACCCGCTACCTCTCGGGCGGGCGCACCGCGGCCGTCTCGGTGGCCACGTACCGCGCCGACACCTGCCGCCTCACCTTCGGCGACTCGGTCGACCTGGTGATGGCCTCCTAGGAGGCCGCACCCCGCCGCCGACAGGCGCCGACCCGGCCCGGGCCGTGGCCGGCGCCCCGTCCCGGCGGGCCGGACCCGGCATCGCGGGCATCACGAAGCGGCCCGCGGCGGGTCCTCGCCGGTCGACTGCCGCCTGGCGGGTCAACTGCCGCCTAGCGGCGGGCCGTCACCGAGCCGTCGACGGCGAAGAGCTGTTCCTCGACGTGGTCCAGGGCGAGCCGCAGCGCTCCCGTGCCCACCGCGGCCTCGCCGAGCAGCGACAGCACCACCCGCGGCGGCCGGAGGCAGAACCGCGCCAACTCCTCGCGGAGCGGCTGCAGCACCCCGTCGAGCCCGGCCGCCCAACCGCCCACGACCACCAGCTCGGGGTCGATGGCGAGGACCAGGGCCGCCACGTCGTGCACGAGCCGCTGGATGAAGCGCTCCACCGCCGCCTGCGCCCGCGCGTCCCCCTTGCGGGCCAGCGCGAAGACCTCCGCGACCGCCTGCTCGTCCAGCGGGTGCAGCGGCTCGTCCGTGGTCGACAGGAGGTGCTCGGGGGTGACGCCCCGGCCGAGCAGGTGCAGGGCGCCGATCTCACCGGCCGCCCCGCCGAAGCCGCGGTGCAGCCGGCCGCCGATCAGCGAACCCGCGCCGGGGCTCAGGCCGGCGAGGACGAACACGATGTCGTCGGAGTCGGTCGCCGCACCCTTCCAGTGCTCGGCGACGGCCGCCGCGTTCGCGTCGTTCTCCACGATCACCGGGCAGCGGAAGGAACGCCGCAGCCGCTCGCCGAGCGCGAGGCCCGTCCACCCCGGCAGCGCCGTGCCGAGGCGCACCGTGCCGTCGGCCTCCACGATGCCGGGCGTGCCGACGCCGACGGCCCGCAGGTTGGACCGGGCGACCCCGGCCCTGCGCAGCACGTCCGCCACGACCGTACGCACCCGGTCCAGGCGCTCGTCCTCGGGAGCCGTCTCCGACACCTCGCGGGCCCCGGCGCCGATGATGCGCCCGTCCAGGCCGGACAGCAGGGCGGCCACGCGGTGCGGGCCGATCTCGATGCCGAGCAGGTGGCCGGCCTCGGCGCGGAAGCGGAACCTCCGTGCGGGCCGCCCCTGTCGTCGGGCCTCGCCCTCCTCGGGCGCCGCCTCGACGACGAGGCCGGCCTCCATGAGGCCCTCGACGACCCCCTCGACCGTGGGCCGCGACAGGCCCGTGATCCGGGTCAGATCCGTGAGCGTGGGCGCGTCGGCACCCCTCAGGGCATGGAGTACCACCGCGGAGTTGATCCGCCGCAGCAGAGACGGATCCCCGCCGGTCAGCCGCCCCACCGTGTGTCCTCCCAGCTCGTGCGCTTCTCAGCCGGATGGTACTCAATGGGTCCGCGTGCGGCGAGTGCCGCCCCCGGGGGCGGCGGGGGAGCGAGCGCGCGGCCGCCTCCTGACGGAGCGCCACCTGTCAGTGGCGCCCGCTTTACTGGGACCATGACCACGGCAGGGCACCTGGCGACCATCGACTTGCTCCGCACCCGCCCCTTCCCCGCGCGACCGGAGCGCTCCGGACCCGTCGACAGCGGTCCGGGCTTCCACGTGGGGGAGCTGGCGACGAGCGAGGACTTCTGGGAGGACGACGGCACCCGCCGGTTCCTCGTGGAGGAGCAGTACGAGGCCGAGCGGGTGGGTCTCGCCGCCCTGCTCACGGCGCGCTGGGGCCCGCCCCGGGAGGTGAGCCTGTGGTCCGTCCTGGAGCGGAGCATGGACGGCGAGGAGATGCCGGAGCCCTGGTCCACGCTCAGCTGCCACACCCCGGACGTGTGGCTGTGGCGGGCCGAGGGCCGCTGGACGGGCCTCGGCGTGTCGCAGTGGGACAAGGAGCTGCCGTTCCAGCTCCTCGCCGTCATCACCGACGTGGACCCGCCGGTCCAGGGCCCGTCTCTCGGATCGGGCCCCGGCTAGGGCCTGTCCGGACAGGCCCTAGCCCTCCGCCGCCACCCGCAGCCGGCCGTACTCCTCGGCCATCGTCTCCGCCGTCCAATGGGCGTTGAGGCCGCTCGGGTTGGGCAGCGCCCAGATCCGGGTCGGTCCGATCATCCGCTCCTGCGGACCGATCGCCGCCCTCGGTTCCCCGAAGGCCGTGCGGTACGCCGTGACGCCGACGACCGCGAGCCAGCGCGGTGCGAGCCGCTCCACCTTCTCCACCAGCAGCCGCCCGCCCTCGCGGTACTCCTCGCGGCTCAGCTCGTCGGCCCGCGCGGTCGGCCGCGCCACCACGTTCGTGATCCCCAGGCCGTACGTCAGGAGCTCCTCCTGCTCGTCCGGCCGCAGCAGCCGCGGCGTGAACCCGGACAGGTGCAGCACCGGCCAGAAGCGGTTGCCCGGCCGGGCGAAGTGGTGGCCCGTCGCCGCCGTCATCAGACCCGGGTTGATCCCGCAGAAGAGCACGGAAAGGCCGCCCGCGGCCACGTCGGGAACGACGCGGTCGCGGGCGGCCTCCAGCTCCTGCTGGGTGAACCGGGGAGTCCGGGTCAGAGGATCGCGCCGGGGGTGTAGGCGGCGGCCTCCGGGTGCTGCTTGAGGATCTCCTCGATCCGGGAGACCACGGAGGCGACCTGGTCGGCGGCGGCGCCCGTGAAGGACAGCTTGTCGGCCATCAGCTCGTCGAGCTGCGCGCGGTCCAGCGGGATCCGCTCGTCGGCGGCCAGCTTGTCGAGGAGCTCGTTCTGCACGGTGCCCTGCTCGCGCATGGCGAGCGCGGACGCGACGGCGTTCTCCTTGATGGCCTCGTGGGCGACCTCGCGGCCCACGCCGGCGCGCACGGCGCCCATGAGGACCTTCGTGGTCGCCAGGAACGGCAGGTAGCGGTCGAGCTCACGGGCGACGACGGCCGGGAAGGCGCCGAACTCGTCGAGCACGGTGAGGAAGGTCTCCAGGAGGCCGTCCAGCGCGAAGAAGGCGTCCGGCAGCGCGACGCGGCGGACCACGGAGCAGGACACGTCGCCCTCGTTCCACTGGTCGCCCGCCAGCTCACCGGTCATCGAGGCGTAGCCGCGCAGGATGACCATCAGGCCGTTGACGCGCTCGCAGGAGCGGGTGTTCATCTTGTGCGGCATCGCCGAGGAGCCGACCTGGCCGGGCTTGAAGCCCTCGGTGACCAACTCGTGGCCCGCCATCAGGCGGATGGTCTTGGCGATCGAGGACGGGGCGGCGGCCAGCTGCACCAGCGAGGTGACCACGTCGTAGTCGAGCGAGCGCGGGTAGACCTGGCCGACCGAGGTGAAGGCGTGCGCGAAGCCGAGGTGACCGGCGATCCGCTGCTCCAGGTCGGCGAGCTTGCCGGCGTCGCCGCCGAGCAGGTCCAGCATGTCCTGGGCGGTGCCGACCGGGCCCTTGATGCCGCGCAGCGGGTAGCGGCCGAGCAGCTCCTCCAGGCGGGCGTACGCCACGAGCAGCTCGTCCGCCGCCGTCGCGAAGCGCTTGCCGAGGGTGGTCGCCTGGGCGGCGACGTTGTGCGAGCGGCCGGCCATGACCAGCTCCGCGTACTCGGCGGAGAGCTTGCCGAGCCGGGCGAGGACGGCGACCGTACGGTCCCGCATCAGCTCGAGGGAGAGCCGGATCTGCAGCTGCTCGACGTTCTCGGTGAGGTCGCGCGAGGTCATGCCCTTGTGGACGTGCTCGTGGCCGGCGAGGGCGTTGAACTCCTCGATCCGGGCCTTCACGTCGTGCCGGGTGACCTTCTCGCGCTCGGCGATGGAGCCGAGGTCGACCTGGTCGAGAACGCGCTCGTAGTCGGCGAGGGCGGCGTCCGGAACCTCGATCCCGAGGTCCTTCTGCGCACGCAGCACGGCGAGCCACAGCTGACGCTCCAGCTTCACCTTCTGCTCGGGGGACCAGAGGACGGCGAGCTCCGCGGAGGCGTAGCGGCCGGCCAGAACGTTGGGGATGCGGGGCTTCGCAGTCACAGCAGTCACGTGGAGAGAGTTTACTGGTGGTTTCTGCAGGCCAGCGCCACGGTCCGGTGTGGAGCTTGCTACGAGACCCAGGTCACGCGCGCGCGGGGCCGCCCCCCGTCCCCGTGCTCCCTACGGACCGGCCGTGGGCTCGTACGGCAGCAGCTCGGGGCGCTTGGGCGCACGGCCGTCGCCGGAGGAGCGGCCGGTCAGACGCCGTCCGATCCAGGGTCCCAGGTGCTCCCTGGCGAAGCGGGCGTCCGCGATCCGGCGGCTCGCCCAGCCGGGCCGCGCGCCCGGGGGCAGCGGCGTCCGCCAGTCCTCCTCGGGTGCCAGGCCCAGCGTCTGCCACACCGCCTCGGCGACCCGCCGGTGCCCGTCGGCCGTCAGATGGAGCCGGTCCACGTCCCACATCCGGGGGTCGCCGAGTGTCGGGGCCCCGTACAGGTCGACGACCAGGGCGCCGTGCTCGGCGGCGAGCGCGTCGAGGTGGGCGAACAGCTCCTCCATCCGGGGGCGGAAGCGCTCCATGACCGGCCCGTTGCGGCCCGGGCTGCGCATCAGGACCAGCTGTCCGCAGGCGGGTGTGAGGCGTTCCACTGCCTCGGTCAGCAGGTCCCGCACCCGGACCATGTCGACCTTGGGGCGCAGGGTGTCGTTGAGGCCGCCGACGAGGGTCACCACATCGGCCTTCATCCCTGCGGCCAGGTCGACTTGCTCGTCGACGATCTGGCCGATGAGCTTGCCGCGCACCGCGAGATTGGCGTAGCGGAAGCCGGGGGCGCGGGCGGCGAGACGCCCGGCGAGGACGTCGGCCCAGCCCCGGTAGGAGCCGTCGGGCTTCAGGTCCGACATACCCTCGGTGAAGCTGTCCCCGACGGCGACGAGACTGTTGTACGTGGCATTGATCTCCATGGCGGGTTGATCATACCGTGCGGTATGCGCGGGTGCCGTGGAGAACCCGGGAGGGGAAACCCGATGAGCGACGCGCTCCTGAGCACGCTGGCCGAGGCGCTGGCGGAGCTGGTGACGGCGGTCGAGACCTCCGACGACGAGGACCTCGATCCGGACACGGCCGTGCAGTGGCTGGCGAACACCGGACACACCCTGGGCAGACTCGGTGCCGCCGACCGCCGCGCCCTCGACACCCTCCTCCACGAGGCCGCGCTGCGGCAGCCGCCGGGGCCCTGGCGGGACGCGCTGACCCGGGTCCCCGAGCGGCTGGGCCGTCCCGGCGGCCTCCGCGGGGCCGCACCGGCCGCCTCCGGCACCGCCGCCCCGGTCGGCACCGGTTCTCCCGTCGCCGGCCACGTCGCGACCTGCGAGGCCGTGGCCGAGCACGTGCTGCGCTTCGCCGCCCTCGTGCGCGACGCCGAGCCGACGACCCCGGTGCCCACCTGTCCCGGCTGGACCCTCGCGGACCTGACACGGCACCTCGGCGCGGTCCACCGCTGGACCGGACACCTGGTACGCACCCGGGCCACCGTCCGCGTCCGGGCGGAGGACGTCCCGCTCGACCTGCCGTCGGACCCCGCCGCGTACGCCGACTGGCTGACCGCCGGTGCCGAGAGCGCGCTCGCGGCCCTGAGCACCGCCGGCCCGGACCTTCCGGTCTGGTCGCCGGGGGCGGACCCGCACGTCCGCCACCACTCCCGACGGCTGCTCTCCGAGGCGGTCGTCCACCTCGCCGACGCCGAGCTTGCCCTCGGCGGCCCCGCCCGGACCGTCGACCCCCGCACGGCCGCCGACGCGATCGACCACTTCCTCACCGACGCGCCGTACATCCCCTGGATCGCCGAACCGCTCGCCCATCTCGACCGCGACGGCGCGGTCCTCCGCCTCACCGCCCGCGACACCGGCGCCGTCCGGACCCTCGCCCTCGGCGGGGGCGGCTTCACCTGGAGCCGGGGGAGCGGGGGCCCCGAGCCGACCGCCGGCGTCGTCGCCGAGAGCACCGGGGAGCTGCTCCTCCTGCTGCACCGCAGGTACCCGGCCGACGACGCCCGCTTCACCCACACCGGCGACCGGGAACTTCTCGACGACTGGCTCGCCGCCACCGCCCTCTGACACGGCGAAGGGGCCCCGGGATCGCTCCCGGGGCCCCTTCGCGTCTCAGGGCGTCACGGCGCCGCCGGGCGCCCCACCAGCTCGCGCAGCACGTCCTCCATCGCCACCAGGCCGGCCGGCTTGCCGTCCTCGTCGAGCACGGCCGCCAGATGGGTCCGGCTGCGCCGCATCGCGGTGAGGACGTCGTCCAGCGGCGTCGCGGCCCGCACCCGGGCGATCGGCCGCAGCGCCGACACCGGGAACGGCAGGTCGCGCGGGGTGATGTCCAGGGCGTCCTTGACGTGCAGGTAGCCCAGGATCCGGCGCTCCGCGTCGAGCACGGGGAAGCGCGAGAACCCGGTGCGCGCCGACAGCGCCTCCAGCTCCTCCGGCGTGGTGCCGACCTGTGCGTACACCACCTTCTCCGCCGGCATCACGACGTCCCGCACGGGGCGTCGGCCCAGCTCCAGGGCGTCGTGCAGGCGCTCGGCGGCCCGGTCGTCCAGGAGACCCGCGTCGCCCGCGTCGGTGACCATCCGGGCCAGCTCGTCGTCCGAGAAGGTCGCCGAGACCTCGTCCTTGGTCTCCACCCGCAACAGCCTCAGCAGGGCGTTGGCGAAGGCGTTGATCGCGAAGATCACCGGCCGCAGCGCCCGCGCGAGCGTGACCAGGGGCGGCCCGAGGAGCAGCGCGGAGCGCGTCGGCTCGGCCAGTGCGATGTTCTTCGGCACCATCTCGCCGAGCAGCATGTGGAGGTACGTCGCGACCGACAGCGCGATCACGAACGAGATCGGGTGCACCAGGCCGTGCGGGACGCCGACCGCGTCGAAGACCGGTTCGAGCAGGTGCGCGATGGCCGGCTCGGCGACGATGCCGAGGACCAGGGTGCAGAGCGTGATGCCGAGCTGCGCCGCCGCGAGCATCGCGGAGACGTGCTCCAGGCCCCAGATGACGCTGCGCGCCCGCCGGTTCCCGGACTCGGCCAGGGGTTCGATCTGGCTGCGGCGGACCGAGATCAGGGCGAACTCGGCACCGACGAAGAAGGCGTTGACGACCAGGGTGAGCAGGCCGATCAGCAGCTGGATCGCGATCATCGGCCGGCCTCCCCGGACTCGTCCGTGTCATGCGGCGCGGGGCGCGCGGGGGCGTGCAGGAGCACGCGGGCGGCGCGCCGGCCCGTGGCGTCGACGACGTCGAGCCGCCAGCCGGCCAGTTCCACGCTGTCGCCCGGGGCGGGGATGCGGCCGAGCTCCGTCGCGAGGACGCCCGCGAGCGTCTCGTACGGGCCGTCCGGCACCCGCAGGCCGATCGCGGCGAGCTGGTCCGTACGCGCGGCGCCGTCGGCGGACCACAGCTCGCGCCCGTCCGCGTCCTCACCCGCCCGCGCCAGGTCCGGCGTCTCGTGGGGGTCGTGCTCGTCGCGCACCTCGCCGACGACCTCCTCGACGATGTCCTCCAGGGTGACGACCCCGGCCGTGCCGCCGTACTCGTCGATGACGACGGCCATCGTCTGCTTGCCCGACAGCCGGTCGAGCAGCCGGTCCACGGTGAGCGTCTCGGGGACGAGCAGCGGCTCGCGCAGCATCTCGCCGATCCGGCGACGGGGCCGCTCTTCGGCGGGTATGGCGAGGACGTCCTTGATGTGGGCGATGCCGACGACCGCGTCGAGGCTGCCCCGGTAGACGGGGAAGCGGGACAGTCCGGTCGCCCGGGTCGCGTTGGCGACGTCCTCGGCGGTGGCCTGCACCTCCAGGGCGGTCACCTGCACGCGGGGCGTCATCACGTTCTCCGCGGTGAGCTCCGCCAGGTTGAGGGTGCGGACGAACAGCTCGGCCGTGTCCGCCTCCAGGGCGCCCTCCTTCGCGGAGTGCCGGGCCAGCGCCACCAGCTCCTGCGGGGAGCGGGCGGAGGCCAGCTCCTCGGTCGGCTCCATGCCGAGGCGGCGCAGGATCCGGTTCGCGGTGTTGTTGAGATGGCTGATCAGCGGCTTGAAGGCGGCCGTGAACACCCGCTGCGGCGTGGCCACCACCTTCGCCACGGCCAGCGGGGAGGAGATCGCCCAGTTCTTCGGGACCAGCTCGCCGACGACCATCAGGACGACGGTCGACAGGGCGGTGCCGAGGACGAGGGCGACCGAGGAGGCCACCGAGGACGAGAGTCCGAGCGACTCCAGGGGGCCGCTGATCAGCGCGGCGATGGAGGGCTCGGAGAGCATGCCGACGACCAGGTTGGTCACGGTGATGCCCAGCTGGGCGCCGGACAGCTGGAACGTGAGCGAGCGGACGGCCTTGAGCGCGCTCGCCGCCCCCCGCTCGCCGCGATCGACGGCGGCTTCGAGTTCGCCGCGCTCGACCGTGGTCAGCGAGAACTCGGCCGCGACGAACGCGCCGCACGCGAGCGCGAGCAGGAGCGCCACCACGAGCAGAAGCACTTCGGTCATCGGTTCACCTCCGTCCCATGATCAGTCAGCGGGGAAGGGATCGCTCGATGTCGATGGTCGGAACCAGTGCTACTGGGAGGCTCGCCCATGGGCGGACGCTCACACCTTTCGGTCGTCGGGAGGAGACACCATGGTAAAGGATCGGCAAAGCGGGGTGCGGTCCACCCCCGGGTCACGCGGTGAACGGCTTCACCCACCGGCGCCACTGCTCCTGCCGCTCGTACCCCGCGGCCCCCCACGCGGCGTGCGCCGTCTCGTTCGCCACCAGGACCATCGCGTCCGCCCGGCGTCCGCCGAGCGCGGCGAAACGGTCCTCCGCCGCGCGCAGAAGGGCGGTCGAGATGCCCTGGCGGCGGTGCGAGGGCAGCACCGCGAGCCGGTAGAGCGAGGCGCGCCAGCCGTCCCAGCCGGCGATCACGGAGCCCACGATCCGTCCGTCGGGCAGCGTGGCCAGGATGAGCGCCTCGGGATCGCGCTCCAGGAGCCGCGTCACCCCCCGCACGTCGTCCGTGATGGACGTCCCCTCGGCGGACTCCCGCCAGAACTCCAGGACGGCCTCGGCCTCGTCGGTCACCGCGGCGCGGATCTTCACATCGATCATGGCCCGATCCCATCACGCGACGCGCCGTCGCTGCCAGGGATTACCGGCGGGCCGTGCCGAGGACACAGGGGGAGGACGGCAGCCGCGGACCCTGCTCCGGGACGTCGAAGGACCGGAACGAGACGAGCTCGAACCCGGCCGCACCGATGGCCGCCAGCGGGGCACGGGAGGTGTGGCAGCCGCCGAAGAGCAGCGGCCAGACCGTACGGTCGAGGCCCCGCTGCACCCGCGCGAGTCCGGGCGTGTCGGCCAGCCCGTGCTCGAAGAACCGCAGCTCGCCGCCGGGACGGAGGACCCGGCGCAGCTCGCCGAGGACCACCGGCACGTCCCGCACGGTGCACAGCACCAGCGAGGCGACCGCCGCGTCGAAGGAGCCGTCCGGCACCGGCAGTGCCTCGGCCGTGTTCGGCACCACGGTCACCGGCACCGGGGCCCGCCGCGCGGCCTCCTCGGCGAGCCGGCGCAGCCGGGTCTCCGGTTCGACGGCGAGGACCTCGGTGACCCCGGCCGGGTAGTGCGCGAAGTTCAGGCCGTTCCCGGCGCCGATCTCCACGATCCGGCCGGAGAGCCCGGCGAGCAGCTCCGTCCGCAGGGCGCCGAGCCCGCCCCGGGTCTCGGCGGCGGCGCTGAACCGGGCGTAGAAGCGGGCGAACAAGGGGTGGTGCACACGAGGAGACGTGCCGGGGCGTGCCATCGTCGGTCACCTCAGCCCGTCACGAAGCAGAACTCGTTGCCCTCCGGGTCCCGCATGACCTGGAAGGAGCCCTGCTCGTCGGTGACCAGCCCGCCGACCGTGACCGCCCCGAGCGGCAGCACCTCCTCGGCCGCCCGCGCCGGGTCCGGCACCTCCAGATCGAGGTGGAGCCGGTTCTTCGCGGACTTGCCCTCCGGCACCCGCTGGAAGGCGATCCGTACGAACTCCGGTGGATCCACGTACGACCAGTCGGCGCTCCGGTCGACGGGCTCGCCGCCGAGGAGCCGGGCCCAGAAACGGACGAGCGGCGCCGGGGCGGCGCAGTCGATGACGATCTCCTGAACGTGTGCGCGCATGCGGTCAGCCTACGGAGCGCGGAGCCGCTCGCACCCGGTTCACCCCGCGGGCCTCCCGGCATACCGTCCCTCGGGCCCCTCCCGCGTCAGCCGGCGGCGACCGGTGCCGCCTGTGCCGCCGCGAACGCGTCCGCGTCCCACGCCCCGCCCAGCGCCGGCGCCAGCCAGCCGCCCGCCGCCGCCCGGAACTCCCCCGGGGAGAGCGCCCCCGAGCCCTCCGGTACGGCCCCGAGCAGCGGCGCGCCCGCCGCCTCGGGCAGGTCCGCGAGGTTGCAGCGGTCCGCGAGGTCCGGCGCGTCGGGCCAGCTGCCGACGACCACGCCGAGCTGCTCGATGCCGCGCGCCCGCAGCGCCTCGGCCGTCAGGGTGGTCGAGTTGAGCGTTCCGAGACCGGCCGGGACCACCACCAGGACCGGCGCCCCGAGCAGCGCGGCGGCGTCGGCGAGCGTGCCGCCCTCCTCGTCGAAGCGGACGAGCAGCCCGCCCGCCCCCTCCACGAGCACCAGGTCGTGCTCGGCGGCCAGCTTGCGGGCCGCCTCGGCGACCTCCCGGGGCCCGACCGGGGCGAGCCCGGCCCGCCGTGCGGCCGTCCCCGGGGCCAGCGGCTCCGGGAACCGGCCCAGTTCGGCGGAGGCCGCGGCGCCCGAGAGCCGTACGACCTCGTCCGCGTCACCCCGCTCGTCCGGCCCGACGCCCGTCTGAGCGGGCTTCAGGACGGCGACGGAGCGCCCGGCGGCGGTGGCGACGGCGGCGACGGCGGAGGTGACGACCGTCTTGCCGATCTCCGTGCCGGTGCCGCTGATGACGATGATGTCCATGGGGCAGTCCTTCCTTCTCGGTGTGAGGCAGACGGGGGCGGGCGCGGCCATCGGTCAGCCCGCGGCCGCCGCCGCGCCCACCGCCCGGCAGATCCGGGCCAGGTCCTCGTCGCCCGTCACGTACGGCGGCATCGTGTAGATCAGGTCGCGGAACGGGCGCACCCACACGCCCTCCCGTACCGCCGCGCGCGTCGCCGCGGCCATGTCGACCTCGTGGTCGAGCTGGACGACGCCGATCGCGCCGAGCACCCGCACCTCGCGCACGCCCGGCAGGTCCGCCACCGGGGCGAGTCCGGCCCGCAGGCCGCTCTCGATCCGCTTGACCTCGACCTGCCAGTCCTGGGAGAGCAGCAGGTCGATCGAGGCGAGGGCGACCGCCGACGCCAGCGGGTTCCCCATGAAGGTCGGCCCGTGCGCCAGGACGGGGACCTCGCCGCGGGAGATCCCGTCGGCGACCCGGCTCGTGCACAGCGTCGCCGCCATCGACAGGTAGCCACCGGTCAGCGCCTTGCCCACGCACATCACATCGGGCGAGACCCCGGCCTGGTCGGCGGCGAACAGCGTGCCCGTCCGCCCGAACCCGGTCGCGATCTCGTCGAACACGAGCAGCACGTCGTGCGCGTCGCAGGCCTCGCGCAGCACCCGCAGATAGGCCGGGTCGTGGAAGCGCATGCCGCCCGCGCCCTGCACGACCGGCTCCACGACGACCGCGGCCAGCTCGTGCGCGTGCTCGGCGATCCGTGACCGCAGCAGCTCCGCGTACGCCTCCTCGTGACCGGCGGGCGGGGCGTCCACGAACACCTGCCGCTGGAGCACCCCCGTCCACAGCTCGTGCATCCCGCCCTTCGGGTCGCACACGGACATCGGCTGCCAGGTGTCGCCGTGGTAGCCGCCGCGCCAGGTGAGGAGCCGCTGCTTCTCCGGGCGGCCGAGGGAGCGCCAGTACTGCAGGCACATCTTCGCCGCCACCTCGACGGAGACCGAGCCGGAGTCGCTGAGGAAGACGTGCCGCAGCGGCTCCGGGGTGATCTCCACGAGCCGGGCGGCGAGCCGGACGGCCGGCTCGTGGGTGAGCCCGCCGAACATGACGTGGCTCATCTTCTCCAGCTGGCCGCGCACCGCCTCGTTGAGCACGGGGTGGTTGTAGCCGTGGACCGCCGACCACCACGAGGACATCCCGTCGACCAACTCGGTCCGTCCCTCGACGGGTTCGGCGAGGCGGAGCCGCACGCCGGACGCGGACTCGACGACCAGCGGCTCCGCCCGGCCCGGCATGGGGCCGTACGGATGCCAGACGTGCGCCCGGTCCAGGGCGAGGAGCTCGTCGTTACGCATTCGGTGCCAGGTCCGTGCCGGCGCCGCGGCGGCGCACGGCCACCAGGTCGGTACGGGCGCCGTTCGGCGCGGCCTCGGGCTCGGGCGCCGTGTGACCGCCGCACGGGCCGCAGCCGCCGGCCTCGTCCGCGTGCGAACCGCAGCCCGCCGAAGCCTCCGAACCGCAACCGGCCGATGCCTCCGTACCGCAGCCCGCCGGGGCCGCCGAACCGCAGCCGCCCGTCGCGCCCGCCGCCGCGAGCGCGTCCGCGCGGTGCTTCGGCAGCGTGGTCGTGCCCGCGCCCTCCACCTCGAAGCCCGCGTCCGCGATCATGTCCAGGTCGGCCTGGCCGGCCTGGCCCTCGCTGGTCAGGTAGTCGCCGAGGAAGATCGAGTTCGCGATGTTCAGCGCCAGGGGCTGCATCGACCGCAGGTGCACCTCGCGGCCGCCGGCGATCCGCACCTCGACGTCGGGGCAGACGAACCGGACCATCGCGAGGATCCGCAGGCAGCGCTGCGGGGTGAGGTTCCACTCCTTGGCGAGCGGGGTGCCCTCGAAGGGGATCAGGAAGTTGACCGGCACCGAGTCGGAGTCGAGCTCGCGCAGCGCGTAGACGACGTCGACCAGGTCCTCGTCGGTCTCGCCCATGCCCGCGATCAGACCCGAGCAGGCCGAGAGACCGGCGGCGTGCGCCTTCTGCACGGTGTCCACGCGGTCCGCGTACGTGTGGGTCTTGGTGATCCCCGCGTACGTCGCCTCGGAGGTGTTCAGGTTGTGGTTGTACGCGTCGGCGCCGGCCTCCCGCAGCCGCTCCGCCTGACCGTCCGAGAGCAGACCGAGGCAGGCGCACACCTCGACGCCCTCGTTCTGCTCCTTGATCGCCTCGATCGTCTTGCCGACGCGCTCCACGTCCCGGTCCGTCGGCCCGCGGCCGCTGGCCACCAGGCAGACCCGCTTGGCGCCGCCCGCGACACCCGCCGCCGCGGCCTGGGAGGCCTCGTCCGGCTTCAGCCAGGTGTACTTGAGGATCTCGGCCTTCGAACCGAGCCGCTGCGAGCAGTACGAGCAGTCCTCGGGGCAGAGGCCGGACTTCAGGTTGACCAGGTAGTTGAGCTTCACCCGGCGCCCGAACCACTGACGGCGGACCTTCCCGGCCGCCGCCACCACATCGAGCAGTTCGTCGTCGGAGGTCGCCAGGACGGCGAGCGCTTCTTCACGGGTCGGCAGCTCGCGCCGCAGCCCCTTCTCCACCAGCGTGTTCAGCAGGTCCATAAACGGAGATCCTTGCCTACCGCCCGCCCCCGGGCCAAGGAGGATCCGAACAAACGCCCCCGATCGAGGTGTGTGGATGACCACATCCCGACCTCGGCATCCTGCGGTTAGGGTCTGTGCGCTGCCTACAAAAGGATCGCCGCATGCCACGGGACGAGGACGCACGCGCCGCGGGCGCCGACGACACGCGGGCCGGGGGCCCGCGCCGTACCGCCTTCGACTGGACCGACGCCGAGGCACGCCGCCGGGCCGAGGCCGGTCTCGTCCGGACACTGCGGCCCAGGGCGGCCGAGTCGGACCTCCTGGACCTGGCGGGCAACGACTACCTCGGCCTCACCCGCCGCTCCGAGGTCACCGAGGCGGCGGCCGAGGCGGCCAGGCGCTGGGGTGCCGGCTCCACCGGCTCGCGGCTCGTCACCGGCACCACCCGGCTGCACACCCGCCTGGAGCGCGAACTCGCCGACTTCTGCGGCTTCGAGGCGGCCCTCGTCTTCTCCTCCGGCTACACGGCCAACCTCGCCGCCCTCACCGCGCTCGGCGGCCGGGACGCGCTGATCGTCTCCGACGCCTCCAACCACGCCTCGATCGTGGACGGCTGCCGCCTCGCGCGCGCCGAGACCGCGGTCGTCCCGCACACCGACCCCGAGGCCGTCGCCAAGACCCTGGACGCGCACCCGGGGCGCCGGGCGCTGGTCGTCAGCGACTCCGTCTTCTCCGTCGACGGCGACAAGGCGCCGCTCCGCGCGCTCGCCGAGGCCTGCCGCGCGCACGGCGCCGGGCTCGTCGTCGACGACGCCCACGGCTTCGGCGTCCTCGGCGACGGCGGCCGGGGCGCCCTGCACGAGGCCGGCCTCGCGGGAGACGAGGACGTCGTCGCGACCCTCACCCTCTCCAAGTCCCTCGGCAGCCAGGGCGGTGCCGTCCTCGGCCCGGCCCGGGTGATCGAGCACCTGGTGAACGCGGCCCGCACCTTCATCTTCGACACCGGTCTCGCCCCCGCCGCCGCGGGCGGCGCGCTCGCGAGCCTGCGCCTGATCGCGGCCGAGCCGGGCCTCGCCGCGAGGGCCCGTACGGTCGCCACCTCCCTGCACCGGCTCCTCACGGAGGCCGGGCTCACCGCGGCGCGGCCCGACGCGGCCGTCGTCTCGGTGCACGCCCCCTCCCCGGAGGCGGCGCTGCGCTGGGCGGCGGACTGCCGCGAACAGGGCCTGGCCGTGGGCTGCTTCCGGCCCCCGTCGGTGCCCGACGGCATCTCGCGGCTGCGCCTCACCGCCCGGGCCGATCTGTCGGACGCGGAGATCGGGCGCGCGGTGGACACGATCCTGCGGACCGCCCCCGCGGTCTGACGGACCGTCGGCAGGTCCAAAGGCGGCCACGGGCCGCAGAGTTCACCGCTTCGGGCGACAGATGGGGACATATCTTGGTGGAACGCCTGCCGGGGCGGCACGATCGGTGGGACTCTGACGCGAAGCGCGATCCGGGGCCGAAGCCCCGGCGGGAAAGGGACAGCGTCGCCATGGCAGACCACCAGGAAGCATCCGTCACGCTGCCGAGCGATCCCGCGTCGGTCCCCACGGCCCGGCGGTACGTCGCGGAGGTCCTCGACGGGTGGGGCCTCGGGGGCGCCGACGACCTGGCGGACGCGATCCGCCTGATGGTCTCGGAGCTCGCCACCAACGCGGTCCTGCACACCTTCGGCCAGTCGCCGACCTTCACGGTCGACGTCCGTCTGGAGCGCGAGGAGCAGTTGCACATCGGCGTCACCGACAGCCACCCGCGCTGGCCCCGACGCCTCCCGGCGGCGGTCCAGCAGGACAACGGCCGGGGCATGGTCATCATCCGCTCCCTGGCCGCGGAGGCGGGCGGCCGGCTCTCGGTCACTCCGACCGAGGAGGGCGGCAAGACTGTCTGGATCACGCTTCCGTGGACTCCGGCGACCGTCTCGTACGTCTAGGGGGTGTTTCGGAAGTCCCGCACAGCACCCGCGGCGCCCGGCACGCCCCCTCGCCGCACCGGCCGAAGACCCGAGTAGCTCCGCTACGAGGGCCTTCGTCCGGCACGCCGAGGGCACGCACCGGACACCGCGGGCACCGCACAGGACTTCCGAAACACCCCCTGGTGCCGTGACCCCGGTGGACGGTCCCGGGATCCGGGTGCGGGGGTGCGGCGGCGCCACCGCACCCCCGGGGCCGGGTCAGTGCCCGGCGGGCGTCATCGGACGCGGCCGTAGTAGACCTTCGACGACCAGATCTTGTCGAGCTTCACCCAGGATCCCGTCTTGGGGGAGTGCCAGATCTTGCCGCCACCGGCGTAGATGCCCACGTGGTAGACCCTTCCACCGGAGTGGAAGAAGACCAGGTCCCCCTGTTGTCTGCCGGCCGCGGAGATGTGCCGGGTCTTGTTGTACTGCTGCTGCGCGGTGCGGGGCAGCGACTTGCCCGCCTTCTTGTACGCGTAGAGCGTCAGGCCGGAGCAGTCGAACCTGGTGGGTCCGGCGCTTCCGTACCGGTACGGGGCTCCCTTCTTGGACGCGGCGACGCTCAGTGCCTTGTTCGCGTAGGTCGTGGCTGCCTGGGCCTCGGACGCCGCACCTGGTGCGAGCATCGTGCCGCCGACGGCGGCGAGGGTGAGAGCCGAGACGGCTCCGGCCCGGGACAGCAGGGACGGGACGTGCATCTGCGCAGTCATGCGCAACCCTTCGTCAGCCGCCTGCGAAGGATGACCTGTCGGGTTCGGGCTGGCGAAGATGCCCGGCCGCGGCTGCGGCTTCACCCCAAGGGACGGCCCCGCTGCGGAAACAGCGCGTACGTCCCGTACTGCTCGGGTCCTCCACTCCTGCCGATCCACTCCTGTCGACCAGACGTCCGGGACGGCGGCAGGACTCGGCGTCCGCCCGGACCGCCCCGCCTCGGATGGCGGGGGCTTGTCGTCGACAGGGATCTTGACCCACGACATGGGCGAAAACCGAGCTGAAACGGCGATATGTGAGGCTCCTCACGACTGATCCATTCGGGTGGACAGGCTGCTTTCGTGATCGTCGGAGGTTTGGCCGACGAGCCCCGCACCAGCGGCGGAATGCCCGATTCCGCCAAATGCGTACACCTGTTGCGCAACTCACCCCGTGCACATGTCGACTCGTCGACTACGCCGAACGGGCGAGAGGTTCTGCGATCCGTGTCGGCCGTACGGACCTCGACACGACATGCCGGAATGTCAACTCGCGCGCGTGTGGGGGACGGTGACCCGGCCGGTGCGGCGCTCGCCGTCCAACACCCGCAGGGCGCGCGCCAGTGTGTCCGCGTGCACCTCGCTCTCGCCCCGCATATGCATGAGCGTCAGGGCCTCGCGCAGTGCCTCCGCCCGTCCGACCAGGGCCTGCGCCGCGCGCAGTGCCCCATAGGTATGCGTACCCCTGGAAGGGTTGATCCTTCCGAGGAGGTCGACGACTTCGAGGTACGCGTCGATCAGCTCGCCCTCGGCCCGCGTCAGCGCGGGCAGCGGCGGCAGCTCGGGCACCACGGCCGGCTCACCGCGCCGCGGCGGCGTCGCGCCGGCTCGTGATCACGTGGTCCACCAGGCCGTACGCGACGGCCGCCGGCGCGTCCAGGACGGTGAGCCGGTCGATGTCGGCCTCCACCCGCTCCCGCTCCTGCCCGGTGTACTCCGTGAGCATCCCGGCCACCAGGGCGCGCAGCCGCAGCAGTTCGCGCGCGTGGATGTCGAGGTCGCTCGGCTGCCCCTGGAGGGGTTCGTCCATGCCCGGCTGACGGAGCGTGGCCCGGGCGCCGGGGAGCATCATCCGCTTGCCCGGAGCCCCGGCGGCGAGCAGGACGGCGGCGGTGGACTCCGCCTGGCCCAGGCAGGTGGTCTCCACGTCGCAGGAGAGCGTCCGCATCGTGTCGTGGATGGCGGTCATGGCGGTGATCGAACCGCCGGGGGAGTTGATGTAGAGCGCGATGTCCCGGCCGGGGTCCGCGTACTCGAGGTGCAGGAACTGGGCGATGACGTCGTTGGCCGAGGTCTCGTCGATCGGCGTGCCGAGGAAGACGATGCGGGCTTCGAGCAGCTTCGAGTACGGGTCGAGGGTCCGGGTTCCGTAACTGGTCCGCTCCGTGAACTCGGGCAGAACGTAGCGGGCGTCCATGGCTGAGCACCTCCAGCTGTCTGTAAAAAATGTACAGGACGTACAGGCCGTAAGATGAGGAGCATGACCTACGAGATCCCGGTGACGCAAGCGCGGGCTGAGCTCGCCGACCTCATCAACCGTGTGGTGTACGGCGGTGAGCGCGTCGTCGTCACCCGCCACGGGAAGCCGCTCGTCGCATTGGTCTCCGCCGCTGACCTGGAGGAACTGGAGGCGGCCGAGAAGCCGGCCGACGAGCAGGTGGTCACCTCGCTCTCCTCCTTCCGCCCGGTCGACTCCGCTCCCGGCGAACAGGGCCGCTTCGGCATCGCCGCCCACCACCGCGAGCCCGGCACCTCCTGACGGCGGTGTCCTGACCGGTTCCTGACGGCGCACGAAGGCCGCGCACCCCCGTCCGCTACAGCGGGGGTACGCGGCCGTCTTCGGGTGCGGGCCTCGGCTCATGGCACCGGCCTCGGCTCACGGCACCGGCCTCGGCTCGCGGCACCGGTCTCAGTTCACGGCACCGGCCCTCAGCCCATGCCGCCGGTGTCA
Organism: Streptomyces sp. NPDC096079; assembly: GCF_040303145.1. Taxonomy (NCBI): domain Bacteria; kingdom Bacillati; phylum Actinomycetota; class Actinomycetes; order Kitasatosporales; family Streptomycetaceae; genus Streptomyces; species Streptomyces sp. NPDC096079. Next base: position 47,883 of record NZ_JBEOST010000021.1, on the reverse strand, counting down.
GTTCACGGCACCGGTCCCAGCCCACCGGCTGGGATCTCAGCCCACCGGCACCGGCACCGGCGCACCGTCCGCTGCGGGAGCCGCTTCCGCCCGGCGCCGCCGCGCGCCGAGAGCCGTCGCGGTCAGTCCCGCCGCCGCCCAGAGGGCGAGGACGAGCAGCGGGCCGCCCGCCGCCGCGCCGTCGAAGGCCGACACCGACCGGAGGGCGGAGCCCCCGGCGCCCGGCGGCAGCCACTGGCCGAGCGCGCCCACCCCGGTGGGCAGCAGCTCCGGCGCGCTCGACATCCCGGAGAACGCGTTGCCGAGCAGGATCGTGAGGGCGGCACCGAGCCCGAAGCCGGGCTTCCCGAGGAGCGTGGCGAGGCCCGCGAAGGCCGCACCGATCGCCAGGACGGTCAGGCCGAGCACCCCGGCCTCGGCCCACCAGTCGCCGGCCAGCGCGCCGAGCCAGCTGTCGGCGAGCGCCGCGCCCACGAGGCCCGCGAGCGCCGAAGCACCCACCAGGACCCCGGCCGCCCGCGCGCCGCGCAGCCCGAGCAGGACGGTCACGATGCCGGTGGCCGCCCCGGCGAGGGCGAGCGGCAGCAGGCTCGCGCCGAGCACGGCGCCGCGCGGGTCGCCGGCCGGTGCGGCGACCACGTCCGTGACCGTGACCGCGCCCGCCGGGGCCTGCGCGGTCACCGCCTCGCGCAGCAGTCCGGCCACGACGGGGCTGCCCGCGGAGGCCGTCAGGAGTTCCGTACCGCCCGGGGTGATGACCACGGCTCCGTATACGTCGCGGTCCTCGATCGCGGCCCGGGCGGCGTCGCCGTCCGGGTACCGGTGGATGTCGAAGGCCCCCTCGTGCCGTCCGAGCTTCTCCGCGACCGCGTCGGCGGCGGTGGCGGGCCCGGCCACGCCGATCGGGAGGTCGCGGGGCGCGATCCGCGCGGCCGGCCAGGCGAAGACCGCGAGGGCGAGGGCGGCGACGACCGGTATCAGGAGGAGCACCGCGAGGGTTCTGCGCCCCGCGGCGGCTGAGGGGGCGGTGGCGGCGGGCATGACGGCCTCGATTCAAAGAGAAGGATCGTTCGTTTTACTTGACCCCAGCGTGATCCCGTCGTGGGGAAGTTGTCAAGAATGAACATTCGTTTTAGGTTCTGGTCATGGCACGTGTCTCCCAGGAACACCTCGACGCCCGGCGGCGCCAGATCCTCGACGGCGCCGCGCGCTGCTTCGCCCGCAACGGCTTCCACGCCACCTCGATGCAGGACGTCCTCGCCGAGGTCGGGCTGTCCGCCGGCGCGGTCTACCGCTACTTCCGCGGCAAGGAGGAGCTGATCGCCGCCATCGCGACCGAGGCCTTCACCGCGATCCGGGGCGCCTTCGAGGAGGCGTCCCGCACCACGCCGCCGCCCACCCCCGACGTCCTGCTCGGTGCGGTCCTCCGGCTCTTCCTGGAGGAGCGGGTCGAGGGCGCCGACCGGCAGGCCTTCGCGCGCCTGATCATCCAGGTGTGGACCGAGACCCTGCGCAACGAGCGACTGGCCGGGACCCTCGCGGAGGGCTACGACGGCATGCGGGTCGCCTGGACGCGGCTCGTGACCGCCTACCGCGAGAGCGGACTCCTGCGCGCGGACGTCCCTTCCGACCATGTGGCACGCACCCTCATCGCCACCGCCCAGGGCTTCATCGCCCAGCAGGCCCTGTTCGGCGACGTGGCGGTCGAGGTCCTGGAGGACGGTCTGCGTGGCCTGATGTCGATGTCCCTGCCCGAGGGAGGGCCCGCCGATTCGACGATCATGAAATCGCAAAGCCGGAGTTAACGAGCCGGAAAAACTTCCGCCCTAACGTGCAATGTCTGGCCCTGCGGCGCATCTCCGCAGTTCAACAGAGTGTTGACGGTCGGTAGGGTCCGCAGCTGTCCGGGTCGCGTCCCGGTCGACGACTGTGAGGTGGAAGAGTGCAACTGAGCCCGCACGAGCAGGAACGCCTGCTCATCCATGTGGCGGCCGACGTGGCCGAGAAGCGCCGGGCCCGCGGTGTGCGGCTCAACCACCCGGAGGCCGTCGCGCTCCTCACGTCCCACATCCTGGAAGGCGCCCGGGACGGCCGTACCGTCGCGGAGCTGATGGCCTCCGGACGCAAGGTGCTCACCCGTGACGAGGTCATGGAGGGCATTCCGGAGATGATCCACGACGTCCAGGTCGAGGCCACCTTCCCGGACGGCACCAAGCTCGTCACCGTCCACGACCCCATCGTCTGAACGGGCGGCCGCCGATGATCCCCGGAGAGATCCTGTACGCGGACGGTCCCGTCGCCCTCAACGAGGGGCGCCCCGTCAGCCGTCTGACCGTGCTCAACGCCGCCGACCGGCCCGTCCAGGTCGGCTCCCACTACCACTTCGCCGAGGTCAACCCCGGCCTGGAATTCGACCGCGCCGCGGCCCACGGGCAGCGGCTGCACATCGCCGCCGGCACCGCCGTCCGCTTCGAGCCCGGCATCCCCGTCGAGGTCGAACTCGTGCCGATCGCCGGCCGCCGGATCGTGCCGGGCCTGCGCGGCGAGACCGCCGGCCCCCTCGACCTCCCCGCAGACCACAAGGACGGCGACCGTGCCTGACCTCGACCGCGCCGTCTACGCCGACCTGTTCGGCCCCACCACCGGCGACCGCATCCGGCTCGCCGACACCGACCTCCTCGTCGAGATCGAGGAGGACCGCTGCGGCGGCCCCGGCCGCGCCGGCGAGGAAGCCGTCTTCGGAGGCGGCAAGGTCGTCCGGGAGTCGATGGGGCAGGCCCGCACCACCCGTGCCGAGGGCGCCCCCGACACCGTCATCACCGGCGCCGTGGTCATCGACCACTGGGGTGTCGTCAAGGCGGACATCGGCATCCGGGACGGCCGCATCACCGCCCTCGGCAAGGCCGGGAACCCCGACACCATGGACGGGGTCCACCCCGACCTCGTCATCGGCCCCGAGACCGAGATCATCGTCGGGAACGGCAGGATCGTCACCGCCGGAGCCGTCGACACCCACGTCCACTTCATCTCGCCGACCGTCGTCGAGCAGGCCCTCGCCACCGGCGTCACCACCCTCGTCGGCGGCGGCACCGGACCCGCCGAGGGCACCAAGGCGACCACGATCACGCCCGGCCCCTGGCACATGGCCCGGATGTTCGAGGCCCTGGACACCTTCCCCGTCAACATCGGCCTGCTCGGCAAGGGCAACACGATGTCCCGCGAGGCCATGCACTCCCAACTGCGCGGCGGCGCCCTCGGCTTCAAGATCCACGAGGACTGGGGCGCCACCCCCGCCGTCATCGACGCCTGCCTGAGCGTCTGCGAGGAGACGGGCGCCCAGCTCGCCATCCACACCGACACGCTGAACGAGGCCGGCTTCGTCGGCGACACCCTCGCCGCGATCGCCGGACGCACGATCCACGCGTACCACACCGAGGGCGCCGGCGGCGGGCACGCCCCCGACATCATCACGGTCGTCTCCGAGCCGTACGTCCTGCCCAGCTCGACCAACCCGACCCGGCCGCACACCGTCAACACCATCGAGGAACACCTCGACATGCTGATGGTCTGCCACCACCTCAACCCGGCCGTCCCCGAGGACCTCGCCTTCGCGGAGTCCCGCATCCGGCCCTCCACGATCGCCGCCGAGGACGTCCTCCACGACCTGGGCGCCATCTCGATCATCTCCTCCGACTCCCAGGCCATGGGACGGATCGGCGAGGTGATCATGCGGACCTGGCAGACCGCCCACGTGATGAAGAAGCGGCGCGGCGCCCTGCCCGGCGACGGGGCCGCCGACAACCACCGGGCCCGCCGCTACGTCGCCAAGTACACGATCAACCCGGCCGTCGCCCAGGGCATGGACCACCTCATCGGCTCGGTCGAGCCCGGCAAGCTCGCCGACCTGGTCCTCTGGGAGCCCGCCTTCTTCGGCGTGAAGCCGCTCGTCGTCGTCAAGGGCGGTCAGATCGCCTACGCGCAGATGGGCGACGCCAACGCCTCCATCCCCACCCCGCAGCCGATCCTGCCCCGCCCGATGTTCGGCGCGCTCGGCCGCGCGGCGGCGGCCGGCTCGGTCAACTTCGTCGCCCAGGCGGCGATCGAGGACGACCTGCCCCGGAAGCTCGGCGTGCACAAGGAGTTCGCCCCCATCGGCTCCACACGGCGGGTCACCAAGGCCGACATGCGCGAGAACGACGCCCTGCCCCGGGTCGAGGTCGACGCCGACACCTTCTCGGTGAGCATCGACGGCGAGACGGTCGAACCGGCCCCCGCCGTCGAACTGCCCATGGCCCAGCGTTACTTCCTCTTCTGATGTCGCGCGCCACCCTCCTCGTGCTCGCCGACGGACGGTTCCCCGCCGGCGGGCACGCCCACTCCGGCGGCGCCGAGGCCGCCGTCCGGGCCGGCCGCATCAAGGACGCCGCCGGCCTGGAGTCCTTCTGCCGGGGCCGGCTCCACACCACCGGCCTCACCTCCGCGGCGCTCGCCGCCGGAGCCGCGCACGGACTCGACCCGTACGCGCTCGACGCGGCGGCCGACGCCCGTACCCCCTCACCCGCCCTGCGCGCCGCCGCCCGCAGACTCGGCCGCCAGCTGATGCGGGCCGCCCGCGCCACCTGGCCGCACCCCGAACTCGACGCGCTCGCCGCCGCGTTCCCGCGCGGCGCGCACCAGCCCGTCGTCCTCGGCACCGCGGCGCGGGCCGCCGGGCTCGGCCCCGAGGACGCGGCGCACTGTGTCGCGTACGAGACGGTCGGCGGCCCGGCGATCGCCGCCGTCCGCCTGCTCAGCCTCGACCCCTACCAGGCCACCGCCGTCCTCGCCCGCCTCGCCCCCGAGATGGACGACGTGGCCGCACGCGCCGCCGCGGCCGCCCGGCAGGGCGTCGACGCGCTGCCCGCCGCCTCCGCGCCGCTGCTCGACGTCACCGCCGAACAGCACGCCGCCTGGCCCGTCCGCCTCTTCGCGTCCTGAGCGCCACCACCCCGAGCACCCACCGAAGCACCCGGGAGTCCCCCATGCACCTCGACCACGCCCACGCCCACCACGGCGCCGTCTCCGCCGACGCCCACCGCCCCGACGGCACCCGCCGCGCCCTGCGCATCGGGCTCGGGGGACCGGTCGGCTCGGGCAAGACCGCCACCGTCGCCGCGCTCTGCCGGGAGCTGCGCGAGAGCCTCTCCCTCGCCGTCGTCACCAACGACATCTACACCCGGGAGGACGCCGAGTTCCTGCTCCGCAACGCGGTCCTGCCGCCCGAGCGCATCCAGGCCGTGGAGACCGGCGCCTGCCCGCACACCGCCATCCGGGACGACATCTCCGCCAACCTCGAAGCCGTCGAGGACCTGGAGGACACCGTCGGACCGCTCGACCTGATCCTGGTCGAGTCCGGCGGCGACAACCTCACGGCCACCTTCTCCAAGGGGCTCGTCGACGCCCAGATCTTCGTCATCGACGTGGCCGGCGGCGACGACATCCCCCGCAAGGGCGGGCCCGGCGTCACCACCGCCGACCTCCTCGTGATCAACAAGACCGACCTCGCCCCGCACGTCGGGTCCGACCTGGACCGGATGGCCCGCGACGCCAAGGAGCAGCGCGGCGAACTCCCCGTCGCCTTCACCTCCCTGCGCGGCGAGGACGGCGTCGCGCCCGTCGCCGACTGGGTCCGGGCACAGCTCGCGGCGTGGACCGCGTGAGCCTGCGCGCCACCGCCCGGATCGCCGCCGACGCCGACGGCGGACTGCCGCTCCTGGTGAGCGACGGCCCCCTCGCCCTGCGCCGCACCCGGGCCGCCGGACCGTACACCCGGGTCACCGTCGTCGGGGCGATGAGCGCCCCGCTCGGCGGCGACCGGCTCGCGATCGAGACCGAGGTGCGGGACGGGGCCCGGCTCCAGGTCGACTCGGCCGCCGCCACTCTCGCCCTGCCCGGCCGGAGCGCCGAACCCGCCGCGTACGACGTGCGGATCTCCGTCGGCGACGGCGCGGTGCTGCGCTGGCTGCCGGAGCAGCTCGTCTCCGCCGCCGGTTCGCACCTGCGGATGCGGACCACCGTCGACCTCGCGCCCACGGCACGGCTCGTGCTGCGCGAGGAGCAGGTCCTCGGCCGGCACGGCGAGCCGCCCGGCACCCTCGTCACCCGCCTCACCGTCCGCAGGGGCGGCCGCCCCCTGTTCGACCAGGAGCTGGCTTTCGGCCCCGGCGCACCCGGCGGCTGGGACGGCGGCGCGGTCCTCGGCGGCCACCGGGCCACCGGACAACTCCTCGTCGTCGACCCCGCGTTCGCGGAGAAGCCGGTGGAGGCACGGCTGTACGGGGAGAACGCGGTGGTCAGCCCGCTCGCGGGGCCCGCCGCCCTCGCCACCGCCGTCGCCCCGGACGCGCTCGCGCTGCGCGGGCTCCTCGACCGGGCACTTGCCGGACTCGTCCCGTTCTGACCGTCTCCGCACGTTCACCGCTCAGCGGTACACCCGTCACCGGTTATTGGTTCGGTAAAGAAACACGTGTACGCATTTCACCCCGAGCCCCAGGGACGAAAGGATCCCCCGGACACACAGACTCCTTCTGGGGGAGGACCATTGAGACGCACAGCAGTGCTCGGCTCGGCCGGCACTCTGATAGCGGGCACGCTCATGGCGACCGCGCTCGCGGCGCCGACGGCCGGCGCCGTCACCGGCCACGACCGGGACGACGAGGCGCGCGGCGCGGTCGTCGCCGCCGCGCTGGCCGCGAAGGCCGGCATCGACTGGCAGGACTGCCCGGCCGACTGGGGACTGGAGAAGCCGATCCAGTGCGGCTGGGTCACCGTCCCGGTCGACTACGCCAAGCCCTACGGCAAGAAGATCAAGATCGCCGTGGACCGCGCCAAGTCCACCGGCACGCCCGCCGAGCGCCAGGGCGCCCTGCTCTACAACCCCGGCGGCCCCGGCGGCTCCGGCCTGCGCTTCCCGCGCCGGGTCACCACCAAGAGCGCCCTCTGGGTGAACACCGCGAAGGCGTACGACTTCGTGGGCTTCGACCCGCGCGGTGTCGGCCACTCGGCGCCCATCTCCTGCGTCGACCCGACCGAGTTCGTCAAGGGCCCCAAGGCGGACCCGGTGCCGGACAGCGAGGCGGACAAGCTCGCCCAGCGCAAGCTGGCCGCCGAGTACGCCAAGGGCTGCGCCGAGAAGAGCGGCGACATGCTGCCCTACATGACGACGCGCAACACCGCCCGTGACCTCGACGTCATCCGGGCCGCGCTCGGCGAGAAGAAGCTCAACTTCATCGGCGTCTCCTACGGCACCTACCTGGGCGCCGTCTACGGCACGCTGTACCCGGACCACGTGCGCCGCATGATCGTCGACAGCGTGGTCAACCCGGCGAAGAGCAACATCTGGTACCAGGCCAACCTGGAGCAGGACATCGCCTTCGAGGGCCGCCTCAAGGACTGGATGACCTGGGTCGCCCAGAACGACGCCACCTACCACCTCGGCGACACCCTGGCGGAGGTCCAGCAGCAGTGGGTGACCCTGCGCGCCGCCGCCAAGAAGGCGCCCCTGGGCGGCAAGGTCGGACCGGCCGAGCTCATCGGCTTCTTCCAGAGCGCCCCGTACTACGACTCCTCGTGGGCCCCGGTCGCGGAGGCCTGGAGCGCGTACGCCGCGGGTGACCCGCAGCCGCTCATCGACGGTGCCGCCGCGGACCTCACCGACACCGCCGGCAACGCCGCGTCGGAGAACGGCAACGCCGTCTACACCGCCGTCGAGTGCGCCGACGCGCCCTGGCCGACGAGCTGGAACAGGTGGAACCGGGACAACTCCCGCCTCCACGAGCAGTACCCGTTCATGACCTGGGCGAACGCCTGGATGAACCTGCCCTGCGCGACCTGGTCCGCGCCGCGCCAGAAGCCGACCGAGGTCAAGACCGGCAAGGGTCTGCCCCCGGTGCTCATCGTCCAGTCCGAGCGTGACGCGGCCACGCCGTACGCCGGCGCGGTCGAGCTGCACAAGCGCTTCAAGGGCTCGCGTCTCATCACCGAGAAGAACGCGGGTTCGCACGGCGTCACCAGCCTGGTGAACGCGTGCATCAACCCGAAGGTCGAGACGTACCTGCTCACGGGCAAGGTGGACAGCCACGACGTGACGTGCGAGCCGCACGCCACGCCCAAGCCGTAACACCCGCACCACGCCAGGGGGCGGTCGCCACACGGCGGCCGCCCCTCCGCGCGTGTCTCAACGCGCGGCGAGCCAGGCGTCCTCGGCGGCGTAGTCGAAGAAGTCCACCCCGTACTTCGCGAGTCCGGGGAAGGCCTCCCGCCACTCCCGCCCCTTCAGGTGTCCGGCCAGCCACTCGACCGTCGCGGGCAGCGACTCCGCGTACGACACCACCGGCCGGTAGCCCAACGCGCGCTCCGCCGCCGTCATGTCGTAGACGACGGGGTGCGGCGCGGTCCACGGGGTGAGCCCCACGAGGTCCCCCGGCGGCGCCCCCTCGATCAGCACCGTCTCGCTCTCCACCCCCAGGACGGCGTCGATCGCGGCCCCGATCTCCGCCACCGTCGGCGCCTCCGGGTCGGCGCCGTTCAGCACCCGGCTGCCCGGCCGGGCCGCCGCGAGCCGGACGAGCTCCGCGAGGTTGTCCACGTGCGCCGGATGGAACCGCGAGGCGCCCCCGTACGACAGCAGGCGCACCGGCCGCCCGTCGAGCGCCCGCTTCACGAACCACAGCTCGCGCGGCCCCGGGCAGTACGGGCCGTGGATCGCGCCCGCCCGCAGCAGCGTCGTCGGCAGCGCCCCGCCCGCCGCGAGCAGCTCCCGCTCCAGGGCGATCTTCCGGGTGCCGTACGTGCCGTCGCCCGGCGCGACCGTCCGCCAGTCCTCCGCCACCGGCACGGGGAACGCGGGAAAGCCGTCCGGCCGGTCCTGGGTGTCGAAGCTGCGGCCCCGCTCGTCCTCGTACACGGCACCGCTCGACACCACCACCGCCGAGCCGATCCGGTCGGCCAGACCCGTCAACTGCCGTGCGTGGCCCCGGTCGTACGCGACGATGTCGACGAGCACGTCACACCCGTCGCCGAGCCCCGCCGCGAGCGCGCCCTCCTCGTTCCGGTCGAGCCGCACCGACCGCACCTCCCGCGGCCACCCCTCGTCCCTGGCGCCGCCCCGCGAGGCGGCCGTCACCTCCCAGCCGTCCGCGACGAGCGCCCGCACGGCCGCCCGCCCCACCTGTCCCGTCGCACCCAGCACGAACGCGTTTCCCTTGGTCATGCGAGGGACCGTACGGGCACCCGGGCCGCGGATCGGCGGATTGCGCCGTGCGCGGATCCGCCCTCAGCGTTCCCCTCCCGGGAACTTCTCGGGAGGCCCGTCACCGCCGGACTCCGCAGCCTTCACCACCGCCGCGTACTCGTCCACGTACTCCTGTCCCGACAGGCGCAGGATCTCGTACATGATCTCGTCCGTCACCGCGCGGACCACGGCCTTCTCCCCGGCCGAACCGGCGAACCGGGAGAAGTCCAGGGCCTCTCCGAAGCGGATGGTCACCCGGCGGATCCTCGGCACGACCTTCCCCGGCGGCTGGATCTCGAAGGTCCCCACCATCGCGCAGGGCACCACCGGGACCCCGGCGGTCAGCGCCATCACCGCCACCCCCACCTTGCCCTTGTACAGCCGTCCGTCGTGCGAGCGCGTCCCCTCCGGATAGATCCCCAGGAGCTCGCCGCGGCCGAGGACCCCGAGTCCCTCCCGGATCGCCGCCTTCCCGGCCTCCTTCCCCGACCGGTCCACCGGGATCTGCCCGGCGGCCCGGAAGAAGGCCGCCGTGAGCCGGCCCTTGAGCCCCGGCCCCGTGAAGTACTCCTGCTTCGCCAGGAAGGTGATGCGCCGGTCCAGGACGACCGGCATCAGGAAGTGGTCCGAGAAGGAGAGGTGATTGCCGGCGACGATCGCCGCCCCCTCCTCGGGGATGTGCTCAAGCCCCTCGATCCGCGGCCGGAACAGCAGCCTGAGGAGCGGCCCGAGCAGGACGTGCTTCATCAGCTGGTAGAACACGCGCGACCCCCGTTCGTCGTCCGTCACGCCCCGTTGTATCCCCGCACGGGCCCGTGGTCCACTGGTGGGGGAGCGTCACATGACAGGCGAGCGCGGGGCCAGGCGCCCCGGCCGCGTCCTCACCGCGCTGCTGTGCGCGCTGACGGCGGCCGGGTTGTACGGCTGCTCCGGCTCGGGCCCGTCGGAGCCCAGCCCCACGCCGACGACCACGCCCGCCACACCGCCCCCCACCGCGCCCACCGGCCTCTCGCCCCTCACGGGACTCCCCGCGCGGCCCGCCCCCGTGCTCGCCGTGAAGATCGACAACGTGCCCGCGGCCCGCCCCCACACCGGCCTCGGCGCGGCCGACCTCGTCTACGTCGAACAGGTCGAGGGCGGGGTGACCCGGCTCCTGGCCGTCTACTCCTCCCGCCTGCCCGACCTCACCGGACCCGTCCGCAGCGCCCGCGAGTCCGACATCGCGCTGCTCGGCGACTTCGACCGCCCCGTCCTCGCCTACTCCGGCGCCCAGTCCGCCCTGAACCCGCTCCTCCGGGCCGCGCCCCTCGACCTCGTCACCGAGAGCACCACCCCCGGGGCCTTCCGGCGCTCGGCCGACCGGCCCGCCCCGCACAACCTCTACCTGCGCCCCGGCCGCGCCCTGGCCGCCGCCCCCGGGGCGGGCGAGGCCCGGGACATCGGCTTCCGCTTCGGGCCGGCGCCGCCCGGCGGCACCCCGGTCACGCACACGAGCGTCCGCTACCCGGCGGCGCGCTACACCTTCACCTGGTCCGCCGCCGACCGCGCCTGGCGGGTGGCCATGGACGGCCGCGAGGCCCGCGCCACCGACACGGGCCCGCTCACCCCGGAGACCGTCGTCGTCCAGTACGTGACGATCCGCCCCTCCCGGTTCCACGACCGGTTCGGCGCGGTCTCCCCGTACAGCGAGACCGTCGGCGACGGCCGCGCGCTCGTCCTGCGCGACGGCCGCGCCCACGAGGCCCGCTGGTCCCGCCCCTCGGCCGCGTCCGGCACCACCTTCACCACCCCGGCCGGGGCGCCCCTGCCCTTCGCCGCGGGCCAGGTCTGGATCGTCCTGGCCCCGAAGGCATAGGGACGGAGCCGCTCAGTGCCGTTCGCCCAGGTCCAGGCGGTCGGCCAGGCCGGCCGCCGCGAAGGCCGCCAACAGCTCGTCGGCAACCGCTACCTCCTGCGCCACGGCCGCCGTCACTGGTGCTCGGTCCGCTGCGGCGACCGCGCCCGCGCCGCCCGCGCCTACGCCCGCCGCACCGGCGCCGCGACGGACTGAACAGGCGGGCCTCTCAGGGGTTCGTGGGGCCCGGCGGCCTGGGGCGTGGAGCGGGCGGCACGGCGCTGTCCGCCGCCGCCATCCCGATCGTCGCCACGACCAGCACGATCAAGCCGAACCAGAGCCAGCCGCTGCTGCCGAGCGCCACCGTGTAGGCCGTCGTCAGCACCAGCGCTGCGCAGGTCAGCACCGCCATCGTCTTCGTGGGACCGGACATCAGCCCGCCTCCTCCCGACCGGGGCGCGGAAGCCGTCCAGCCCATCGTGACCCCAGGAGAGGGGCGTGCGCTACTCCCCGGACGCTCCGGCGTGCGCCGGGACGCGAAACGGGCGCCGGACGGTCGGCCGGGATCACGAGCCTGCACCGGCCGCGACGGCGGCCCGGAAACGCGAACCGGGCCCGGCGCCGCGAGCGGCACCGGACCCGGCCGGAGTGGTCGAAGGCGCGTCAGCTCCGCGCCCGGAGGGACGCGAGGTACGCGTTGTACTCCTCCAGCTCCTTGTCGCCGTCCCGGTCGGCGGCCCGGTCCTTGCGGACCGCCTGCCGCTGCTCGGAGTGGTACCACTGGTAGACCAGGGCGATCAGGACCAGGACGGACGGGATCTCACTGAACGCCCAGGCGATGCCGCCCGCCGCGTTCTGATCGGCGAGGGCGTCGATCCCGAGCGAGGCCGGCGGGTTCTCGTACGCCTTCACCAGCGGCTGCGACGCCATCATCATCGCGATGCCGAAGAACGCGTGGAAGGGCATGCCCGCGAACAGCTCCAGCATCCGCATCACGTAACCCGGCCGGTGCGGGCCCGGGTCCACGCCCATGATCGGCCAGAAGAAGATCAGGCCGACCGCGAGGAAGTGCACCATCATGCCGATGTGCCCGGCCTTCGAGCCCATCAGGGAGTCGAAGAGCGGCGAGAAGTAGAGCCCGTAGAGGCTCGCGATGAACATGGAGATCGTGAACGCCGGGTGCGTGATCACCCGCATGTACCGGCTGTGCAGCAGCTTCAGGAGCAGCTCGCGCGGCCCCGTCGAACCCCGGCCCGCCACCGGCAGCGCCCGCAGCGCGAGGGTCACCGGAGCGCCGAGCAGCAGCAGGATCGGCGACAGCATGGAGATCACCATGTGCTGCACCATGTGCACGCTGAACATGACCATGCCGTAGTCGTTGAGCTTGGTGCACATCACCAGCGCGATCGACAGCACGCCCACGGTGAAGAGCACCGTGCGGCCGACCGGCCACGCGTCACCGCGCCGCCGCAGCCGGGCGACGCCCCAGCCGTAGAGACCGAGCGCCGCCAGGCATCCGATCATGAAGAAGAGGTCGGGAGAGAACTCCAGGCCCCGCCCCAGCGTGAACGGCGGCAGATCCGTGGTCATGCCGTGCCCGCTGTGATCCATCCGTACACTCCTGGAGCCCGATTCGCGCTTGTTGTCCGCACCAGACTAGAACCGCCCCCGGCCGCGACTGCGACCGGGGGCGGGTGTCACGGACGGCAGCGGTCAGAGCACGCACTCCGCCTCGGCGTACCGGTCGGCCGGGACCGTCTTGAGGGTCTCGACGGCCTTCGCCAGCGGGACCATCGTGATCTCCGTGCCGCGCAGCGCGGTCAGCATGCCGAACTCGCCGCGGTGCGCCGCCTCGACGGCGTGCCAGCCGAAGCGGGTCGCGAGGACGCGGTCGTACGCGGTGGGCGTGCCGCCGCGCTGGACGTGTCCGAGGATGACCGGGCGGGCCTCCTTGCCGAGGCGGCGCTCCAGCTCGGCGGAGAGCTGGTTGGCGATGCCGGTGAAGCGCTCGTGGCCGTAGATGTCGGTGCCGGCCGTCTTGAAGTCCATCGAGCCCTCGCGCGGCTTCGCGCCCTCCGCCACGACCACGATCGCGAACCGCTTGCCGGCCTCGAAGCGCTCGCCGACCCGGGAGGTCAGCTCGTCGATGTCGAAGGGGCGCTCGGGCACGACCACGGCGTGCGCGCCGGCGGCCATGCCGGAGTGCAGCGCTATCCACCCGGTGTGGCGGCCCATGACCTCGACCACGAGGACCCGCTGGTGGGACTCGGCGGTGGTCTTCAGCCGGTCGAGGGCCTCGGTGGCGACGGTGACGGCCGTGTCGAAGCCGAAGGTGACGTCGGTCGAGGCGATGTCGTTGTCGATCGTCTTCGGGACGCCGACGATGGGCAGGCCCGCCTCGGACAGCAGGTTCGCCGCCTTGAGGGTGCCCTCGCCGCCGATCGGGATGATCGCGTCGAGGCCCAGGTCGGCGACGTGGCCCTTGGCGCGCTCGACGCCGTCGACCAGGTGAGCGGGCTGGACCCGGGAGGAGCCGAGGATGGTGCCGCCGCGGGCCAGGATGCCGCCCACCGCGTCGAGGTCGAGCTTCCGGTAGTCGCACTCCAGGAGGCCCTTCCACCCGTCGTGGAAGCCGATGACCTCGTCGCCGTGGTCGACGACGGCGCGGTGCACGACGGACCGGATGACAGCGTTCAGACCGGGGCAGTCTCCGCCGGAGGTGAGCACGCCAATGCGCATAGCCCAAATACCTTTGCAACGTGGGCCGACTCCCGGACCACGTCGTCCGGCTGGATCCCCGCCACCCTATCGTCGCAGGGTGACGGGGCCGAACCGGATGTCCGCACAGTGGACAACGTACGTTCGTACGAGGGACCGCCGGCGGTGCGCGGGTTGACCCGGACGGGCCGGGTCGCCGCTGCTCAGGCGGGCTGGGTCGCCGCCGCGATGCGCTCGGCGCGCAGCGCCTCGTACCAGCGGTCGTCCGTCGGCGGCAGCGCGTTGACGTCGAGCGCCAGCTTCAGGAGCAGGTCCGCGATCTGCGGGTTGCGCGCCATGACGGGGCCGTGCATGTACGTGCCGAAGACCGTGTCGTTGTACGCGCCCTCGGTGCCGTCGCCGGTCCCGTTGCCGTTGCCGTAGACGGTCCGGGCGAACGGCCGCGCCGTCGGGCCGAGGTGGGTGATGCCCTGGTGGTTCTCGAAACCGGTCAGCTGGGGGAGGCCCAGCCGCGGGTCGATGTCACCGAGGACGTCGCCGACGCAGCGGGCGCCCTCGCCGCGGGTCGTGGTCACGTCGAGCAGACCGAGACCGGGCTGCCGCTCGCCGACGTCGTTGATGAACTCGTGGCCCAGGATCTGGTAGCCGGCGCAGACCGAGAAGATGATCGCACCGTTGGAGGCGGCCCGGGACAGGCCGCCGTCGCGGAGGAGCCGCTCGGCCGCGAGCCGCTGCGGACGGTCCTCGCCGCCGCCGATCAGGTAGATGTCGCCCGAGGTCGGCACCGGCTGGTCGCTGCGGACGTCGACGCGCTCGACGTGGAGTCCGCGCTGTTCGGCGCGGCGCTGGACGACGAGGACGTTGCCCTGGTCGCCGTAGGTGCTGAGCAGGTCGGGGTAGACCCAGACCAGGCGCAGGCTGCTGTCAGTCATGCTGCAAGTCCTCTACGGGTCAGTTGCCGACGCGGCGGCGGACGTCCTGGAAGGCGGTGTAGTTGGCGATCAGCTCGATCTGCCCGGGCGGGGCCATCGCGACGGCCTCGTCCAGCGTCTCGCAGACGCGGAAGTCCACACCCGCGACCTCCAGGCGGACCGCGAGGTCCAGCTTCCGGTCGCCGATCACCATGATCGGGTGGCCGGCGAGCCGGCCGTAGTCCACGTCCCACAGCCAGGAGGTGTCCGTGCCGTCGGCGCCCCGCGCGTTGACGGAGAGGATCACCGGGGCGGGCGGCCCGTCGATGAGGGAAAACGTTTCGAGCCAGCCGGCCGGGTTCTTCGCGAGGAGCAGACGCAGGTCGCGGTTCTGGAAGGAGACCACGTCGTAGCGTCCGGCGACGGCCTGCACCTGGTACATGCGCTCCAGGGCCACCTGCGGCGGCACCCCGAAGACGGCGGCGACGGCGGCCGAGGTGGCGGCGTTCGCCTTGTTGGCGCGGCCGGGCAGCTGGAGACGGATCGGCCAGGCCGAACCGTGCGGGTCGAGCACGTGGTCGCCGCTGAGCGCCCAGCTCGGGGCGGGACGGCGGAAGCCGCACTCGCCGCAGAACCAGTCGTCGCCGGGACGCTGCATCACACCGCCGCAGGCGGGGCACGACCAGGCGTCGTCCTTCCACTCCTGACCGGCGGCGACCCACACCACGTTCGGGGAGGAGGAGGCGGCCCACACGATGAGCGGGTCGTCGGCGTTGGCGATGACCACGGCCTTCGTGCCGTTGAGGCCCTCGCGCCACTTCTCGGCGAGCATCCGGGTCTCGGCCGCGCGGTCCAGCTGGTCGCGGGAGAGGTTGAGCAGCGCGATCGCCTTGGGGGTGGTGTCCCGTGCGACGCCCGCGAGGTACTTCTCGTCGACCTCGATCACGCCGAACTTGGAGTCCGAGCCGCCGGCCAGCGCCGAGGTGATGCCGGCGGGCATGTTGGCACCGAGGGCGTTCGAGACCACGGGGCCGGCGGCACGGAGGGCCTCCGCGATGAGCCGGGTCGTGGTCGTCTTGCCGTTCGTCGCCGACACCAGGACGACGTCCAGATGCTGCGCGAGCCGTCCCAGCAGGTCGGGGTCGAGCTTCAGCGCCACCTTGCCGCCGATCACCGATCCGCTGCCGCGCCCCGCCGCACGCGACACCGCGGCCGCGGCCCTGCCCGCCGTCACGGCCAGCTTGGCGCGCGGCGACAGCGGCTCTGGATTACCGGGGTGTCCTGACATCGTTCTTGTTCCTCCTTGCGTCGGTCCGGGCTCAGCCTATCGAGATCCGGTCGGCAGCCCGAACAGCGGCACCGCCGAGCGGCCGCGGGAAACGCGGAGGTCACGGCGGACCGTACCCTTACCGCCATGCGAAACCGCCCCATCCCCGGCAGTTCCGGCCGTGTCCGAGAGATGACGCTCCTCGGCGACCCCGTGCTGCACACGCCCTGCGCTCCCGTCACCGACTTCGGCCCCGAACTGGCCCGGCTCGTCGAGGACATGTTCGCCACGATGTACGCGGCGCACGGCGTGGGCCTGGCGGCGAACCAGGTCGGCGTGGGCCTGCGGGTCTTCGTGTACGACTGCCCCGACGACGAGGAGAACCGCCACCTGGGCCACGTGGTGAACCCGCGTCTGGTGGAGGCGGACGGCGACGAGATCCGCGGCCCCGAGGGCTGCCTCTCCCTGCCGGGCCTGGAGGCGCCGACGCCCCGTTTCGACCGCGCGGTGGTCGAGGGCGTCCGCCTGGACGGCACTCCGATACGGATCGAGGGCACGGGATTCTTCGCGCGCTGCCTCCAGCACGAGGCGGACCACCTGGAGGGCGGGGTGTACGCGGACCACGTCACGGGGTGGCGCAAGTCACGCCTGATGCGGGCGGTCCGCAAGGAGCCGTGGGGGAGCGGAGCGGACCGTATCGCCTAGGGGTGTCCTGTCGGTCAGTCGGGGCTCGCGCGCCTGGCCACGACGGCCGCCCGGGGCTGCCGTCATGAAGTCCGTCCAGAAGCCGGGCTCGTCTAGAAGCCCGGCCCGCCCGGGAGGTCGTCGGCCTCGGCGAGGCGGCCCCAGAGCAGGTCGGCCAGGCTCTTGACCAGGTCCGCGCGGGAGCAGGGGCGCTCGCCCAGCCACCAGTCGCCGGCCGCGTGCATCATGCCGACGATGCCGTGCCCCCAGATCCGGGCCTGGGTCTGCCCGGCCGGACCGGGGTCGACCCGCTCGGCGATGACCTGGCCGAGCTCCTCGCCCATG
Source organism: Streptomyces sp. NPDC096079 (assembly GCF_040303145.1). Classification (NCBI taxonomy): domain Bacteria; kingdom Bacillati; phylum Actinomycetota; class Actinomycetes; order Kitasatosporales; family Streptomycetaceae; genus Streptomyces; species Streptomyces sp. NPDC096079. Next base: position 30,853 of record NZ_JBEOST010000021.1, on the reverse strand, counting down.
CGGCGGAGCAGCGGGGCGGAGTGGCGGCCGACGTCGAAGCCCTGCTCGGTCTGGTGCGACTCCTCCGCCGGGTGCATCAGGAAGCGGTAGACCTGGGGCATCGCCTCGATGGAGGCCAGGTAGGTGTCGAGGGTGGCCTCGACGCGGCGGCGCCGGTCGGCGGGCGCGTCGAGCGAGGCCCGGAGCGAGGCGAGGAGCGCGTCCGTGTGCCGCGTGGCCAGGGCGCGGTAGAGCCCGCCCTTGTCGCCGAAGTGGCGGTAGAGGATCGGCTTGGTGATCCCGGCCTCGGCGGCGATCGCGTTCATGGAGGCCTTGGGGCCGTCCCGGAGCACCACCCGGTCCGCCGCCTCCAGCAGCTCGCGGCGCCGCTGCTCGGCGGGCGTCTGCTGGTCGGTGTCCCGGTGTGCGATGTCCATGTGCGTGTCTCCCCGCCCGTGCGATTCGTGAGGCTGTCGCAACGTAACACCCGGCCGGGATCGGGTGTCGGTCGGCCCGAACCGCTCCACCGCAGGTTGACAGCCTCTACCCACCGGTAACAGACTGCTGTTACCGCAAGTAACGTCATGCTGGGAGGGAACATGGGAGAGTTCGCGCTCGAACTCAACGAGGACCAGAAGCAGGTGCGCGACTGGCTCCACGGCTTCGCCGCCGATGTGATGCGCCCCGCGGCCGCCGAGTGGGACGAGCGTGAGGAGACTCCCTGGCCGATCATCCAGGAAGCGGCCAAGCTCGGCATCTACTCCCTCGATTTCTACGCCCAGCAGTTCTTCGACCCGACCGGCCTGGGCATCCCGATGGCGATGGAGGAGCTCTTCTGGGGCGACGCCGGCATCGCCCTCTCCATCGTCGGCACCGGCCTCGCCGCCGTCGGCGTCCTCGCCAACGGTACCGAGGAGCAGATCGGCACCTGGGTCCCGCAGATGTACGGCGACGCGAACGACGTCAAGGTCGCCGCCTTCTGCTCCTCCGAGCCCGACGCCGGCTCGGACGTCGCCTCCATGCGCACCCGGGCCGTGTACGACGAGGCCAAGGACGAGTGGGTCCTCAACGGCACCAAGACCTGGGCGACCAACGGCGGCATCGCCAACGTCCACGTCGTCGTCGCGGTCGTCGACCCCGCGCTCGGCTCCAAGGGCCACGCCTCCTTCATCGTGCCGCCGAACACCCCGGGCCTGTCCCAGGGCCAGAAGTTCCAGAAGCACGGCATCCGCGCCTCCCACACCGCCGAGGTCGTCCTGGAGGACGTCCGGGTCCCCGGCTCCTGCCTGCTCGGCGGCAAGGACAAGCTGGACGAGCGGCTGGCCCGCGCCCGGGAGAAGGCCAAGGCCGGCGGCGAGCGCGTGAAGAACGCGGCCATGGCCACCTTCGAGGCCTCCCGCCCGGCCGTCGGCGCCATGGCCGTCGGCACCGCCCGCGCGGCCTACGAGGTCGCCCTCGACTACGCGAAGACCCGCGTCCAGTTCGGCCGCCCGATCATCGAGAACCAGGGCGTCGCCTTCCAGCTCGCCGACATGGCCACCCAGATCGACGCCGCCCGCCTGCTGGTCTGGCGCGCCTCCTGGATGGCCACCGCCGGCAAGCCCTTCACGGCGGCCGAGGGCTCCATGTCCAAGCTGTACGCGAGCGAGGTCGCCAAGAAGGTCACCGCCCAGGCCATCCAGATCCTCGGCGGCAACGGCTACACCCGGGAGTACCCGGTGGAGCGCATGCACCGCGATGCCGCCATCTACACGATCTTCGAGGGCACGAGCGAGATCCAGCGCATGGTCATCAGCCGCGCCCTCGCGAAGTAGCCGTCCGGTCCTCACACGAGGCAGAACTCGTTGCCCTCCGGGTCCTGGAGGACCACCGCGTAGTAGTCCATGCCGTTCGGCTCGTCCATCGTGTACAGCACGGTCGCGCCGAGCGCCGTCAGCCGGGCCACCTCGCCGTCCACGCGCTCGCGGCGGACGGCGAGGGGGACCTCGCGGCCGCCGCCGACCTTCAGGTCGAGGTGGACGCGGTTCTTGACGGTCTTGGCCTCGGGGACGCGCTGGAACCAGACGCGCGGACCCACGCCCTTCGGGTCGACGATGGACTCCGGCAGCTCCCCGGCGTCCTCGCCGAGCTCGTCCTCCGGCACGCCGATCGCCTCCCAGTAGGCCCGCCAGGTCGCGTGCCCGGCGGGCGGCGGATCCGGGACGTACCGCAGGGCGGCCAGCCAGAACGGCACCAGGCGCTGGGGGTCGGCGCAGTCGATGGTCAGTTGCAGGGTCAGCTCGGGTCGCTCCATGACGACGAGCCTCCCAGAAGCCACTGACAATGCCGTGGACCGCGAGCGGTTCAAGTCAACCGGCCGGATCCGAGCGGGTGTTCGCTCGCGGCTCGTCTGAGGCACAATCACCGGGCCAGTGACGACCAAGGGGGAACCGATCATGGCCAGCACCACCGGAACCGCGGCACCTCAGCTCGCGGGAAGTCCGCTCCTCGGCTCCATGTTCGAGCTCAAGAGCGACTCGCTCGGCACCTTCCTGCGCGCCCGGCGCGAGCACGGCGACGTCGTGAAGATCACCGCGGGCCCGCCCGGGATCCGCGCCACGATCTACGGCGTCTTCTCCGCCGAGGGCGCCCAGCAGGTCCTCGCCGGCGAGTCCGCCAACTTCCGCAAGGACAACGCCTTCTACCAGGAGATCCGCGAGTCCTTCGGGAACGGCCTGCTGACCAGCCAGGACGAGGACTACCTCCGCCAGCGCAGGCTCGTCCAGCCGCTCTTCACCAAGCGCCGGGTCGACGGCTACGCGGCGGCCGTGGCGGCCGAGATCACCACCCTCGTCGGCGAGTGGCAGGACGGCGCGACCGAGACCGTCGACGTCCTCCACGAGATGACCCGCTTCGCCCTGCGCGCGGTCGCCCGCATCCTCTTCGGCACGGACGTCGACGCGGCCGTCGAGATCGTCGAGCGCAGCTTCCCCGAGCTCAACGCCTACGTGCTGAGCCGCGGCTACGCCCCGCTCAAGGTCCCGCGCGACTGGCCCACCCCCGGCAACCGCAAGGCCGCCGCCGTCCACCAGGCGCTGTACGAGGTCTGCGACCGCATCATCGCCGAGCGACGCGCCTCCGGCCGGGCCTCCGCCGAGGGCGACGACCTGCTCACCCTGCTCGTCGAGGCCGAGAGCGCCGAGGACGGCAGCTTCGACGCCACCGAGCTGCGCGAGCAGGTCCTCATCTTCCTCCTGGCCGGGCACGAGACCACCGCCACGTCCCTCGGCTTCGCCCTCCACCTGCTCGCCAAGCACCCGGAGGTGCTCAAGCGGGCCCACGAGGAGGTCGACCGGGTCCTCGGCGGCCGGACCCCCGGCGCCGCCGACCTCGACGCCCTGCCCTACGTGACCCGGGTCCTCAAGGAGACGATGCGGCTCTATCCGGCGGCCCCCGCGATCGGGCGCCGCGCCGTCGCCGCCACCGTGGTCGACGGCGTCGCCATCCCGGCCGGTGCGGACGTCGTCGTCGCCTCCTGGGTCACCCACCGGCACCCCGCCTACTGGGAGGACCCGGAGCGATTCGACCCGGACCGTTTCACGCCCGAGGCGGAGGCGGCGCGCCCCCGGTACGCCTGGTACCCCTTCGGCGGCGGTCCGCGGGCCTGCATCGGGCAGCACTTCTCGATGCTGGAGTCGGTGATCGCCCTGGCGATGATCCTCCAGAAGCACGGCCTCGAAGCCGTCGACACCGAGGTGCCCGTCGGCTCCGCCATCACCCTCTACGCGACGGGCCCGGCCCGCTGCCGGCTGCTGCCGCGCTGAGAGCGGGGGAGCGGCCCGGTACCGGGCCACTCCCCCCGACGCCTCCCCTACGGCCTCGTCGCGACGACGACGGTCGCCCACCACTCCTCGGAGGTGACGAGGCGCGGCGCCAGACCGGCCGCGGCCATCACGGCGAGCGCGGTCTCCGCCTGCCGCTCGCTCGTCTCCACCAGCAGATGCCCGCCCGGCGCCAGCCACTCCGGCGCCTCGGCGGCCACCCGCCGCATCACGCCGAGACCGTCGACGCCGCCGTCGAGCGTCACGCGCGGCTCGTGGTCGCGGGCCTCGGACGGCAGGAGCGCGATCTCCTCGGTCGGGACGTACGGCACGTTGGCGACCAGCACCTCGACCCGGCCCCGCAGCTCCCGCGGCAGCGGCGCGAAGAGGTCCCCCTCGTACACCCGGCCGCCGCGCGGCTCCACGTTCCGCCGGGCGCAGCGCACCGCCGCCGGCTCGATGTCCGAGGCGTGCACCTCCGCGCCCTCGACCTCGGCGAGCAGCACCGCGCCCGCCGCTCCGGAGCCGCAGCACAGGTCGACGCAGACGGCACCGGGCCGGGCCAGCTCCACCGCCCGGCCGACGAGGAACTCCGTACGCCGCCGGGGCACGAACACCCCGCCGTCCACCTCGACGCGCAGCCCGGCGAAGTCGGCCCACCCCACGACGTGCTCCAGGGGCAGGCCGGAGGCCCGCCGCTCGACCATCAGGTCGAGCTCGGCGGGCCCGGCGGCGGTCGCGAGGAGCATCTCCGCCTCCTCCTCGGCGAAGACGCACCCGGCGGCCCGCAGCCGCTCGACGACCCCCAGTTCAGACAAGCTGGGCCTCGATCGCGGAGACGATCTCCGGGGCGTCGGGCTCGGTCCGCGGACGGAAGCGGGTGACCTCGCCGTTCCGGCCGATCAGGAACTTCTCGAAGTTCCACTGCACGTCACCGGCCTCGCCCTCGGCGTCGGCGACCTTCACCAGCTCCGAGTAGAGCGGGTGGCGCCCGTCCCCGTTGACGTCCGTCTTCTCCAGGAGCGGGAAGGACACGCCGTACGTGGCGGAGCAGAAGGTCGCGATCTCGTCGGCGCTGCCCGGCTCCTGCCCGGCGAACTGATTGCAGGGCACACCGAGCACGGTGAAGCCGCGCTCCCCGTACTCCTTCTGCAGCCGCTCCAGACCCGCGTACTGCGGGGTGAGCCCGCACTTCGAGGCCACGTTCACGACCAGCACGGCCCGGTCGCGGTAGTCGGCGAGGGAGACCGGCTCGCCGGTCAGGGTCTTCAGGGGGATGTCGTACAGGCTCATGGAGTGCTCCTCGTCGGAAATAGGGTTTGATCTCAGCATGGGAGACGAACCACTGGCAATCGCGATCGATTCCGCACCGGGGCCGGGACCGCGCCGCGTGTACTGCCGCCTGTGCGGTCGCCCCCTGACCGGCGCGGACTCGCGCCGCACGGGCCTGGGGCCCACGTGCGACGCGAAACTCCACCCGGCGCCCCCGGACATCCGCACCCGCCGCCACGAGGTGGCCCAGGACACCCTCCCGGGCCTGGACCAGTCAGCCGGCTGAGGCGATCAGCTCGGAGTACGCCACCCAGCGCTCCTCCGGAGGGAGCGCGAGGAGCGCGACCTTGCGCGCGAGCAGCGGATCGGGACGGCCGGCGAGCCGCGGCACGGCGTGCTCGACGAGCCAGGCCTGGAGCTCGGGCAGGAGCGCCTCGCCGTCCATGTCCCAGGGCAGGACGAACGGATCGTCCCGGAGCAGTTCGTCGATCCGGTACGCCACCCAGTCACCGAGGTGCCGGTCCTCCGTGCCGCCGCGGGGAGCGGCGCCCCAGACGTCCAGCAGCGGCCCCATCGAGCCGTGGACGTCGAGGCACAGCTCCCAGACGGCCCCCACGGGGTACATGGGCTCAGCGGCGGCGAGCGTCTCCCGCCACCACACGTCGAGGAATCCTTCGATCGCCTCCGCCTGCTCGGACGGCCAGTCCCGCCAGACGATGCGACCGAGGCCAGTGCGCACGTACCCCATGCCGGAGAAGCGCCCGGCTGCCACGAAGGCGAGGAACTCCGGCAACAGCCGCCGGACCACGGCCGGATGGTCGTCGAAGTGGCTGGGCACCTCGTGGAAGAACTGCCGCACCAGATCGTCGCCCAGCGGCGCCCTCGGAACCGCGAGCAGCGCCAGATCCCCGGCGCCGTAGCAGTGGAGACAGCCCTCTGCGGGCGCGGTCATCCCGCCGAAGACGGCGTCGACGCGGCGAAGTGCGGAGGCAAGGGCGGGAGAGGGCACGGCACGGTCCTGACGGGACTCCGCCGACGCGGCACGCCGGGCGAAGATCGCGACGCTACCAGCCGTCAAAACCGTTGGGCCAGTGGTTTCACGGCCCGTCAGGGTGAGTCGCGATGAGACCGAAACCCGAGCGACCGGAGTCCTGACCCATGTCCACCCTGCGCGTCACCGCCGAAGTCCTGACCGTCCATCCGCATCCGAACGCCGACGCCCTGGAGCTCGCCCAGGTCGGGCTCTACCGGGCCGTCGTGGCCAAGGGGGCGTACGAGACGGGCGACGTCGCCGTCTACATCCCCGAGCAGGCCGTGCTGCCCCTCGCGCTCGTCGAGGAGCTGGGGCTCACCGGGCGGCTCGCCGGAGGGAACGCGGACCGGGTGAAGGCGGTGCGGCTGCGCGGGGAGCTGTCGCAGGGGATCGTGTGCCGGCCCGCGGCGCTCGCCGGAACCGACCTGGCGCGGGCCGCGGCCGACGGGGTCGACTTCGCGCAGACCCTCGGGATCACCAAGTGGGTGCCGCCGATACCGCCGACGATGAGCGGGGACGTGGAGCCCGCTCCCGACCTGCTGCCCTGGGTCGACATCGAGAACCTGCGGCGCTACCCCGACGTGTTCGAGCCCGGTGAGCCCGTCGTCCTGACGGAGAAGCTGCACGGCACCGCCTGCCTGCTGACCTTCCACGCCGAGGACGGGCGCGTGCAGGTCTCCTCCAAGGGGTTCGGCGGGAAGGGGCTCGCCCTCCGGGAGGACCCGCGCAACCTGTACTGGCGTGCCGTCCACGGGCACGGGCTCGCCGCCGTCGCCGAGCGGCTCGCGCAGCGGCTCGGCGCCCGCCGGGTCGGGCTCTTCGGCGAGGTGTACGGCTCCGGGGTGCAGGACCTCGCCTACGGCGCCGACGCCCGCTCCGAGACCGTCGGTTACGCGCTGTTCGACGTGTCCGCCGAGATCGACGGACAGGTGCGGTGGCTGGACCCGGAGGAGGTCCTGGAGAGCGGCGAGGTCCCCCTCGTACCGCGCCTGTACTCCGGGCCGTACGACCTCGACACCGTCCTCGCGCACGCGAGCGGCCGCGAGACCGTCTCGGGACGGGAGGCGCACCTGCGGGAGGGCGTCGTCATCCGGCCCGCGACCGAGCGGTACAGCCCGGTCACCGGCGGCCGGGCCATCGCCAAGGCGGTCAGCCCGGCCTACCTGACCCGCAAGGGCGGCACCGAGTACGAGTGAGGGGGGAGGGTCAGAGCTTCCGGAACAGGCCCTCCTGGACCACCGACACCAGGAGCCTGCCCTCGCGGTCGTAGATCCGGCCCCGCGCGAGTCCCCGGCCGCCCGTGGCGATCGGGGACTCCTGGTCGTACAGGAACCACTCGTCGGCCCGGAACGGCCGGTGGAACCACATCGCGTGGTCCAGCGAGGCCATGTCGAAGCCGCGCGGGCCCCACAGCGGCTCGACCGGGATCCGGACGGCGTCCAGGAGCGTCATGTCCGAGGCGTACGTGAGGGCGCAGGTGTGGACGAGCGGGTCGTCGCCCAGCGGGCCGACGGCCCGCATCCACACCGCCGAGCGCGGTTCCGCGCCCTTGACCTCCTGCGCGGTCCAGCGCAGCCGGTCCACGTACCGGAGGTCGAAGGGCATCCGGCGGGCCATCCGGTCCAGGGCCTCCGGCAGCGTCCCCAGGTGCTCCCGGACCTCGTCCGCCAGGTTCGGCAGGGTCTCCGGGTCGGTCAGGTGCCGCGGCGGCAGCTGGTGCTCGAACGCGCCCTCCTCCGGCCGGTGGAAGGAGGCCGTGAGGTTGAAGATCGTCCGCCCTTCCTGGATCGCCGTGACCCTGCGGGTCGTGAACGAGCGGCCGTCGCGCACCCGCTCCACCTGGTAGACGATCGGCACCCCGGGGCGGCCCGGCCGCAGGAAGTAGGCGTGCAGCGAGTGCACCGGCCGGTCGCCCTCCGTGGTGCGGCCGGCCGCGACCAGGGCCTGTCCGGCGACCTGCCCGCCGAAGACCCGTTGCAGGGACTCCTGCGGGCTGCGCCCGCGGAAGATGTCGACCTCGATCCGCTCCAGGTCGAGCAGATCCACGAGCCTCTCGGCGGGGTTGGTCACCACAGCACTCCTCTACAGCTGTCCGACGGACGTCACACGGACCACCGCACGACCCTCCTCGTCGGAGGCCGCGAGGTCCACCTCCGCGCTGACGCCCCAGTCATGGTCGCCGTTCGGGTCGGCGAAGGTCTGCCGGACGCGCCACAGCCCGTGCGCCGCGTCCTCCTCGATCGCGAGCAGCTTCGGACCGCGCGCGTCCGGACCCGTACCCAGATCGTCGTACTCGTCCCAGTAGGCGTCCATCGCCTCGCCCCAGGCGTCCGCGTCCCAGCCGGCCTCGGCGTCCAGCTCGCCCAGCGCGTCGACGTTGTCGAGGGCGGCCAGCTCCACCCGGCGGAACATGGCGTTGCGCACCAGGACCCGGAAGGCGCGGGCGTTCGCCGTGACCGGCTTGACCTGGTCGGCCTTCTCCTGCGCCTCCTCGGCCGTCTGGATCTCCGGGTTCGCCAGCTGCTCCCACTCGTCGAGCAGCGAGGAGTCCACCTGGCGCACCATCTCGCCCAGCCAGGCGATCAGGTCCTCCAGGTCCTCGGTCTTCAGGTCGTCCGGGATGGTGTGGTCGAGCGCCTTGTACGCGCTCGCCAGGTACCGCAGGACGATGCCCTCGGTCCGCGCCAGCTCGTACCAGGAGGTGAACTCCGTGAACGTCAGGGCCCGTTCGTACATGTCACGGATCACCGACTTCGGCGACACCGGGTGGTCGCCGACCCACGGGTGCGACTTCCGGTAGACGTTGTACGCGTGCCAGAGCAGCTCCTCCAGCGGCTTCGGGTACGAGATGTCCTGGAGCCGCTCCATCCGCTCCTCGTACTCGACGCCGTCCGCCTTCATCTGCCCGACGGCCTCCCCGCGCGCCTTGTTCTGCATCGCGGCGAGGATCTGGCGCGGGTCGTCGAGGGTCGACTCCACCACGGACACCATGTCCAGGGCGTACGAGGGGGACTCCGGGTCCAGCAGGTCGAAGGCGGCCAGCGCGAACGTCGACAGCGGCTGGTTGAGCGCGAAGTCCTGCTGGAGGTCGACCGTCAGCCGGATCGTGCGGCCCTCGGCGTCCGGCTCGGCCAGCTGCTCCACCACACCGCCGTCGAGCAGCGAGCGGTAGATCGCGATGGCCCGGCGGATGTGCCGCAGCTGCGCCTTGCGCGGCTCGTGGTTGTCCTCCAGGAGCTTGCGCATCGCCTCGAAGGCGTTGCCGGGGCGGGCGATCACCGAGAGCAGCATGATGTTGGTGACCTTGAAGCGGGAGGTCAGCGGCTCCGGCTCGGCGTCGATCAGCTTCTCGAAGGTGGTGTCGCTCCAGGCGACGAAGCCCTCGGGGGCCTTCTTGCGCACCACCTTGCGGCGCTTCTTCGGGTCGTCGCCGGCCTTCGCGAGCGCCTTCTCGTTCTCGATGACGTGCTCGGGGGCCTGCGCCACCACGAAGCCGGCGGTGTCGAACCCGGCCCGCCCGGCCCGGCCCGCGATCTGGTGGAACTCACGGGCGCGCAGGGTCCGCACCCGGTTGCCGTCGTACTTGGTGAGGGCGGTGAAGAGCACCGTGCGGATCGGCACGTTCACGCCGACGCCGAGGGTGTCCGTCCCGCAGATCACCTTCAGGAGACCCGCCTGCGCGAGCTTCTCCACGAGCCGCCGGTACTTCGGCAGCATGCCCGCGTGGTGCACGCCGATGCCGTGCCGGACGTACCGCGAGAGGTTCTGGCCGAACTTGGTCGTGAAGCGGAAGTTGCCGATGAGCTCGGCGATCTGGTCCTTCTCCTCGCGCGTGCACATGTTGATGCTCATCAGCGACTGGGCCCGCTCGACGGCCTGCGCCTGCGTGAAGTGCACGATGTAGACGGGCGCCTGCTTGGTCTCCAGGAGCTCGGTCAGGGTGTCCGTGATGGGCGTGAGCCGGTACTCGTACGACAGCGGGACCGGCCGGGTCGCCGAGCGGACCACGGAGGTCGGCCGCCCGGTGCGACGGGTCAGGTCCTTCTCGAACATCGACACGTCGCCGAGCGTCGCCGACATGAGGACGAACTGCGCCTGGGGGAGTTCGAGCAGCGGGATCTGCCACGCCCAGCCGCGGTCCTGCTCGGCGTAGAAGTGGAACTCGTCCATGACGACCTGGCCGATGTCGGCGTACTTGCCGTCGCGCAGGGCGATCGAGGCGAGGACCTCCGCCGTGCAGCAGATCACCGGGGCGTCGGCGTTCACGGAGGCGTCGCCGGTCAGCATGCCGACGTTCTCGGTGCCGAAGAGCTTGCACAGGTCGAAGAACTTCTCCGACACCAGCGCCTTGATCGGCGCGGTGTAGAAGGTCACCTGGTCGTTGGCGAGCGCGGTGAAGTGCGCACCCGCCGCGACCAGCGACTTTCCCGATCCGGTGGGTGTGGACAAGATCACGTTCGCCCCGGAGACGACCTCGATCAGCGCCTCTTCCTGGGCCGGGTAGAGCGTGATGCCCCGGTCCTCGGCCCAGGAGGAGAAGGCCTCGAAGAGGGCGTCGGGGTCGGCGGTCGGCGGCAGCTGATCGATAAGGGTCACGCCCCCATCTTGCCCGCATTCCGCTCGGATGAGGGAACCGGCCATCAGCGGTCTTGATCACGGACGATAGGCTCGTCCGTCGACCGGCCGTCAACTGGGCGCCGGCAGGGGAGAAACGGGGCGGCTCAACCATGATGGGACCGGCGCACTCGCTGTCCGGAGCGGCGGCCTGGCTGGGCGTCGGAGCGGCCGCCGCCGCCTTCGACCACCCGATGCCCTGGCCGGTTCTCGTGGTCGGCGCGCTCATCTGCGCGGGCGCCGCCCTCGCCCCGGACCTCGACCACAAGTCGGCGACCATCTCCCGGGCCTTCGGACCCGTCTCCAAGGGCCTCTGCGAGATCGTCGACAAACTGTCGTACGCCGTCTACAAGGCCACCCGCTCCTCCGCCGACCCCCGCAGGTCCGGCGGCCACCGCACCCTCACCCACACCTGGCTCTGGGCGGTCCTGATCGGCGCCGGGGCCTCCGTCGCGGCGGTCACCGGCGGCCGCTGGGCCGTCCTCGCGATCCTCTTCGTGCACCTGGTCCTCGCCGTGGAGGGCCTGCTCTGGCGGGCCGCCCGGATGTCCAGCGACGTCCTGGTCTGGCTCCTCGGCGCCACCAGCGCCTGGATCCTCGCGGGCGTCCTCGACCAGCCCGGCAACGGATCGGACTGGTTCTTCACCGGCCCGGGCCAGGAATACCTGTGGCTGGGCCTGCCCATCGTCCTGGGCGCGCTCGTCCACGACATCGGCGACGCCCTGACCGTCTCCGGCTGCCCGATCCTGTGGCCCATCCCCGTCGGCCGCAAGCGCTGGTACCCCATAGGCCCGCCCAAGGGCATGCGCTTCCGCGCCGGCAGCTGGGTCGAGCTCAAGGTCCTGATGCCCGCCTTCATGCTCCTGGGCGGCGTCGGCGGGGCGTCGGCACTCGGCTTCCTCTAGTGCCGTGCCGGGCGTCGCGACCCGGTGAAGCATTCCGGTCACACCACTGGCCGTACGCGCGCGAGGGGGCCCGCACCGGACATCCGGTGCGGGCCCCCTCGCCGTGCCGCCTCAGCCGTGCCAGGAGCGCCACAGGGCCGCGTACGCGCCGTCCGCCGCCACCAGATCCTGGTGACTGCCCAGCTCGCTGATCCGGCCCGCCTCGACCACCGCGATCAGGTCGGCGTCGTGCGCGGTGTGCAGCCGGTGCGCGATGGCCACGACCGTGCGGCCCTCCAGGACCCGGCCCAGTGAGCGCTCCAGGTGCCGGGCCGCGCGCGGGTCGAGCAGTGACGTCGCCTCGTCGAGGACCAGGGTGTGCGGGTCGGCGAGGACCAGCCGGGCCAGCGCGATCTGCTGGGCCTGCGCCGGGGTCAGCGCGCGGCCGCCCGAGCCGACCTCGGTGTCCAGGCCCCCGTCGAGCCCCCGGGCCCAGACCTCCGCGTCCACCGCCGCGAGCGCCGCCCACAGATCGGTGTCGGCGGCCCCGGCCCTCGCCAGGAGCAGGTTGTCGCGGAGCGAGCCCACGAAGACATGGTGCTCCTGGTTGACCAGGGCCACGTGCTCGCGGACCCGCTCGGCGGGCATCCGGGCCAGCTCGGCGGCGCCGAGGGTCACCGAACCGGTCCTCGGGGCGTAGATCCCCGCGAGCAGCCGGCCGAGCGTGGACTTGCCCGCGCCGGACGGGCCGACCAGGGCGAGGCGGGTGCCGGGCGCCACGTCGAGGGACACCTCGTGCAGCACGTCGACGCCCTCGCGGTAGCCGAACCGGACCTCGTCCGCCCGCACCGCACGGCCCTCGGGCCGCACCTCCCGGTCGCCCGCGTCGGGCTCGATGTCCCGGACGCCGACGAGCCGGGCCAGCGACACCTGCGCGACCTGGAGCTCGTCGTACCAGCGGAGCACGATCCCGATCGGGTCCACCAGCATCTGCGCGAGCAGCGCGCCCGTGGTCAGCTGCCCCACGTCGATCCAGCCCTGGAGCACGAACACCCCGCCGAGCAGCAGGACCGCGCACAGCACCGTCGTATGGGTGAGGTTGACGACGGGGAAGAGCACCGAGCGCAGGAAGAGCGTGTACCGCTCCCAGGCCACCCACTCGGAGATCCGCCGGTCCGACAGGGCGATCCGCCGTGCGCCGAGGCGGTGCGCCTCGACCGTGCGGCCCGCGTCGACGGTCTCGGCCAGTGCGCCGGCCACCGCCGCGTACCCCGCGGACTCCGCGCGGTACGCGGACGGCGCCCGCTTGAAGTACCACCGGGCGCCCACGATCAGCACCGGCGCCGCGAGCAGGGCGGCGAGCGCGAGCGGCGGCGCGGTGACCGCGAGGCCCCCGAGCAGCAGCCCCGCCCACACGACGCCGATGGCCAGCTGGGGCACGGCCTCCCGCATCGCGTTCGCGAGCCGGTCCACGTCCGTCGTGATCCGGGAGAGCAGATCGCCCGTCCCGGCCCGTTCGAGGACGCCCGGCGGCAGGCCGACCGCGCGGACGAGGAAGTCCTCGCGCAGATCCGCGAGCATCTCCTCGCCGAGCATCGCCCCGCGCAGCCGCACCAGCCGCGTGAACACGGTCTGCACGAGCAGCGCGAGGGCGAACAGCCCGACCGTGCGCTCCAGATGGAGGTCACGGGCCCCGTCCGCGAGTCCGTCCACCACCGAACCGAGCAGGTACGGGCCGGCCATCGAGGCGGTCACGGCGACCGCGTTCACCCCGATGAGCAGCGCGAACGCCCGGCGGTGGCGCCTCAGCAGCTCGCGGACGTAGCCACGGACGGTGGCCGTCCCGGCGACGGGCAGCGTCGTCGCCGTCTTCGGGGCCGCCGGGTCGTACTCCGGCGGCGCGAGGCCGATCATGCCGATTCCCCTTCCAGTGCGTCGAGTCCGCCGGTGCGGCCGCCGGCCGTGGCGAGCTCCTCGTCCGTCTCGCGGGTGACCACCGCGCGGTAGCGGGGCTCGGCGGCGAGCAGCTCGCGGTGGGTGCCGACGGCGACTGCCTGACCCCCGTCGACCAGGACGACCCGGTCGGCGCGGTCCAGGAGCAGCGGCGAGGAGGCGAGCACCACGGTGGTCCTGGCCCGCCGCAGCTCCGCGATCCCGCCGGCGACGGCCGCCTCGGTGTGCGCGTCGACCGCCGAGGTCGGCTCGTCGAGGACGAGCACCTCCGGGTCGGCCACCAGGGACCGGGCCAGGGCGAGGCGCTGCCGCTGTCCGCCGGAGAGCGAGCGGCCGCGCTCGGTGATGCGGGTGCGCATCGGGTCGCCGCCGGTGTCGACGGAGGCCTGCGCGAGCGCGTCGAGGACGTCCTCGCACCGGGCGGCGGCGAGCGCCTCCTCGGCGCGGACGGCGCCCGAGGCGGGCACGTCGAGCAGCTCGCGGAGGGTGCCGGAGAGCAGGACCGGTTCCTTGTCCTGGACGAGGACGACGGTACGGGCCCGCTCCAGCGGCAGCTCGTCGAGCGGCACCCCGCCGAGGAGGACCGAGGTGTGGTCGGCCTCCGCCTCGGCCGGGTGCCCGCCGAGCCGGTCCGCGAGCCGGCCGGCCACGTCCGGGTCGCCGCAGACCACGGCGGTGAAGAGCCCGGCGGGGGCGCGCAGCCCGGTCAGCGGGTCGTACAGGTCGCCGCCGGCCGTGTCCTCCCGGGCCTCCGGGAGGGGGGTCGTCGTGCGGGCGAGGGCCAGGACCCGGGCGGCGCGCCGCGCGGACGGGCGGGAGAAGGAGAAGGCCTGGGCGATCTCCTCGAAGTTGCGCAGCGCGTGATGGGTGAGGGCCACGGCGCTGTAGACCGCGACCAGTTCGCCGACCTCGATCCGTCCGTCGAGCGCGAGCTTCGTCCCGTACGCCACGACCGCGATGAGCAGCAGCCCCGGCAGCACGACCTGGATCGCGGCGATCAGCGCCCACATCCGCGCGCTGTGCACGGCGGCCCGGCGGACCTCCTGGGACGCGGCGCGGTAGCGGCCGAGGAACAGCTCCTCGCCGCCGATGCCGCGCAGCACCCGCAGCCCGGCGACCGTGTCGGAGGCCAGTTCGGTGGCCCGGCCCGCCTTCTCGCGCTGGACGTCCGCCCGGCGGGTGGCGCGGGGCAGCAGCGGCAGCACGGCGAGGGCGAGGACCGGGATGCCGGCGGCGACCACGATGCCCAGGGCCGGCTGGTAGACGACGACGCCCACGCAGATGATCAGCAGGGTGACGGCGGCCGCGGCGAACCGGGACAGCGCCTCGACGAACCATCCGATCCGCTCCACGTCACCCGTGGACACGGCCACGACCTCGCCCGCGGCGACCCGCCGGGTCAGGACGGAGCCGAGTTCGGCGGTCTTGCGGGAGAGGAGCTGCTGCACCCGGGCGGCGGCGGTGATCCAGTTGGTGACGGCGGTGCGGTGGAGCATCACGTCACCGGCGGCGATCGCCGCCCCGAGGACCACGAGCAGCACCCCGGCGAGCGCGAGCCGCCCGCCGTCGCGGTCCACGACCGCCTGGACGGCGAGGCCGACGCCCAGCGGCAGACCGGCGATGCCGAGGTGGTGCAGCAGCCCCCAGAGCAGGGACTTCACCTGCCCGGCGAGCTGTTGACGGCCGAGCCAGAGGAGGAATCGGGTGCCCGAACGGACATCGGGGATCCCGGGGTCGGCGTAGGGAAGATCTCGAATCTGCATGGCTGCCCAGGATCTCCGGGTCTCGTCTGGGGGATCGCGCGCCGGAGGGGCGCGACGGCGGTGTCCGACTACGCGGGGGAAACCGTGCAAGGTTCGCTTTTCCGTCGACGTGCGGCAATCGATTTTCCCGTCGGGGGGAACAGATCGCGCCATGTCCGCTCATCGTCCTCTGGACCGCACTCCAGGACCGCGCTTCACTTCCGGCCCATGAGATCACTCAAGATCACGAGCGTGATCGGTGGCCTTGTGCTCGCCGCCGGAGCGCTGTTCACCGCCCACCCGGCGGCCGCCGACGGTCCGAACGGCCCGACGCCGCCCGCCGAGTTCACCAGCGACTGGCACGACCCGGTCACCGCCGCCCCGCCCGTCGCCACCCCCGGGACCCGCAGCTGCGAGGTCACCCTCGCCGACGCACAGTTCCGCGACTTCACCCCGTACCAGGGGAGCTATGTCCCGCCGAAGGAGTGCGGCACCCGCTGGAACAAGGTCGTCCTGCGCCTGGAGGGGAGGGTGAAGGGCCGCCAGTACGACCGGCTCGGCCACCTCTCCGTCGGCGGCGTGGAGATCCTCCGCACCTCCACGCCCCAGCCCTCGCCCGACGGCATCGCCTGGTCGGTCGAGAAGGACGTCACGCGCTACCGCGACACCCTCAGCCGCCCGCAGCCCGTCGAGATGCTCATCGGCAATGTCGTGAACGAGACGTACACGGGCGTCATCGACGTCCACGTCACCCTCACCTTCCACACCGCCCAGGGCCGGACGAAGCCCGCCGCCGGCACGCCCGACCGGGTCCTCCCGCTCACCGACGCCGGCCTCACCACGCCGCGCAACACCGAACGCGTCCTCGCCGAGGTGTACGCCACCGGTTCGGGCGGCGGCTGCGAGGAGTACTGGTACCTGTCCGTCCCGGACGCCGGCCCCTACTCCTGCCGGGCGACCGACGGGCCGCACCGTGAGGTCCGCGTCTCCGTCGACGGCCGGCTCGCGGGCATCGCCGCCCCCTTCCCCACCGTCTGGACCGGTGGCTGGTCCAACCCGTTCCTCTGGTACGTCACCCCGGGGCCGCGGGCCTTCGACGTCCAGCCGATCGTCTACGACCTGACGCCCTTCGCGGCCCTGCTCAACGACGGGAACACCCATCGCGTGGAGGTCTCGGTCGCCGGGGTCCCGGCCGGTCTGAGCGGCTGGTCGGTCCCCACCAACGTACTGCTCTGGCAGGACGAGGGAAGCCGCGTCGTCACCGGCGGCCTCGACCGCCACGAGGAGAGCGCACCGCTCAACTCGGTGGTGTACACGGCTGGTTCACCGCATCGCGTGGACACGGAGGCGAGCCACCGGCTCACCGTCGCCGGGCACCTGAACACCTCGCACGGCCGGGTCGACACCACCGTGAGCAGGACCGTGGCCGCCGACATCGTCCACCGCTGGGGACAGGACGAGAACCCGGACGCGCTGACCGCGCGCTGGACCGACCGGGAGACCGTGACCAGCGGCCGCACCGTCACCCGCGTCGACCGCTCGTACACGATGGACGGCGAGACCACCATCGGCGCCGGTGACCGGCTGCGGACCGTCCTCACCCTCGGGGACCGCGCCGACACCGTCGTCCTGCGCGACGGACGGCGGCTCTCCTGGTCGCGTCTCGACGACACGTACACCGGGGACGCCACGTACACCACCGGCGTCCCCCGCGACCAGCGGCACGCGGTCGGCACCACCCACGAGCGCTACCGGCTGTACGGCTCCGGGGGCTGCCACGACCGGAGCCTGACGACCGTCCAGGGCACGCTCACCCAGGACCTGCGGCGCTGCTGAACGCAGCGGTGTCCGGCCCCGCCCACCGCGGCCGGGGCCGGACACCGGGTCAGACGGGCTTCGCCGAGTCCACGCCCGAACGGGCCTTCGTCCACTCGCCGCGCGTGAAGTCGGGGATCTCCTGCGCCGCGCCGTCCGCCTTGATCGAGGCGTGGCTGAGCGGCACCGGGGCCGTCCAGGTGGCCGCGTCGTACACGTCGAAGTCCGGCGGAAGGCCCAGCTGGAGGCACTGCATCAGGCGGTAGACCATGATGTAGTCCATGCCTCCGTGGCCGCCCGGCGGGTTGGCGTGCTCCTTCCACAGCCAGTGGTCGAACTCGGCGGCGTACGCCGAGAAGTCGCCCCACGCGTCGTCCTTGTGGTCCGGCTCCAGATAGATCCGGGCCGGGTAGTCCTCGAACACCCCGCGCGTCCCGCCCAGGCTGTTGATCCTGCTGTACGGGTGCGGGGTCGAGACGTCGTGCTCCAGGCGGATGAGCCGGCCCTTGGCCGTCCGGACCATGCTGATCGTCCGGTCGCTCTCGATGTACGTCTCCTTCCAGCTCGGGTCGCCGGGCGGCATGTGGGCCGCTCGGTACTCGGCGAGGCCGAGCGCCGGAGTCCCGAAACTGCTGATGCTCACCACCCGGTCGCCCCGGTTGACGTCCATGTAGCCGGCGACGGGACCGAAGCCGTGGTTCGGGTAGAGGTCCCCGCGCAGCCGCGTGTGCCACAGGCGCCGCCAGGGCCCCTCGTAGTACTTCGGATCGAACATCAGGCCGCGCAGGTCGTGGTTGTACGCCCCCGCTCCGTGCAGCAGCTCCCCGAACTTGCCCGCGTGCGCCATCCGCAGCACCCGCATCTCGTTCCGCCCGTAGCAGCAGTTCTCCAGCTGCATGCAGTGGCGCCGGGTCTGCTCCGACAGGTCGACCAGCTCCCACAGTTCGGCGAGCTCCATCGCGACCGGACACTCCACGCCGACGTGCTTGCCGTTCAGCATCGCCGTCCTCGCGATCGCGAAGTGGGTGTCCCAGGGGGTCGCCACGTACACGAAGTCGACGTCGGTGCGGGTGCAGAGGTTCTCGTAGTCGTCCTCGCCGTTGGTGTACAGGGCGGGGGCGGGCTGTCCGGCGGCGACGACCGACGCGGCGGCGCGCTCGGCCTTCGCGCGCACCGGGTCGCAGACGGCGACCACCCGGACCCAGGGGAGGGAGAGGAAGTTTCCGATCATGCCGGCACCGCGGTTGCCGAGCCCGACGAGGGCGATCCGCACGGTGGAGCGGCGCTCGAACGGCACCCCGGCCATGGTGGCGCCCCGGCGCTTCGGCACGGCCGGCGCCTCCGGTGCGGCGGCGGGGGCGGGCCCGGTGGCGGCCCGGGCGGTCTGCCCGCTCGCGGCGGCGATGCCGAGCCCGGCTCCGGCCGCTCCCGCGGTGGTCCTGAGCACCGTGCGGCGGGTCGGGGGGCGCGGTGTCTGGTCGTCCATGGAACCTCCCTGCTGACGGGTGGTTGGACTGTACTGTTCCGGTTCGTCCGCCGAGCCGCACCGGCCGCGGATGATCACCCGAACATACGAAGGCCCCCTCACCGTAGGGGGTGAGGGGGCCTGTCCGCCCCGGGCGCCGGGCAGATTGACGGATAGTCAGGGGGTCGTCGGCGCGTTCGCGTGCGCGGGGCGCTCAGGGGCGCGTGGCGCGTTCCAGCGCGAGGAGCACCGAACGGTAGCTCCGGCCCGTCGCCCGGTCCATCCCGATCTCGCACATCCGGTTGGCCGAGAGGTGCGCGTCGAACGGCCGGGCCGTGACCTCGGCGGCCTCGCGGGCCGTCGCCGAGGCCGTCAGCTCGGGATGCAGCATGCCCCGGTCCCCGGCGAAGGCGCAGCAGCCCGCGTCGACCGGGACGACGACCTCCTCCGCGCACGCCCCGGCCAGCGTGGTGAGCCGGTCCTCGTCGCCCAGGTGCCGCATCGAGCAGGTCGGATGGACCACGGCCGAGGCGACCCGGCGCCGGACGTCGAGCCGGGGGAGCAGCTCGTCCGCCGCCCACACCAGGGAGTCCACCACCGTCAGCTCGGCGTGCAGCTCCCGGTTGTCGTCCGTCAGGTAGGGCACCACCTCGTGGGCGATCCCCAGCGTGCACGAGGAGGCGTCCACCACGAGCGGCAGCTTGCCGCCGGCCGTCCAGCCCCAGGCGGCCTCGACGATCCGGTTCGCCATCACCTCGTTGCCCCGCTCGTACCCCTTCGAGTGCCAGATCGTCGCGCAGCACGTTCCGGCGACGTCGTCGGGGATCCACACCGGGCGCCCGGCCCGCGCCGACACCGCGACCACGGCCTCCGGGAGCGAGGGTCCCCGCTCGCCGTCCGGGTTCCCGAAGATGCGGTTCACACACGCCGGGTAGTAGACGGCGACGGCCGCGGGACGGTGGGTGCGGGGCAGCCGGCGCGGTCCCGCGCCCGGGATCTCCGGCAGCCACTCGGGGACGAGGTCGGGGCGGACGGCCTTGCGGGCGAGCCCCGTCACCGATGCCAGGACCCGGTCGCCGATCCGGTCGGCGGCGGCCACCGCGAGCCGCGCGGAGGCCTCGACCGCGCGGAAGTTCTTCGCGGCGAGGGCGGCGATCCGCTCCTCGCGCGGCGAGTGCCGCTCGTGCCGGAACTCCTTCATCAGCGCCCCCGTGTCGATCCCGACCGGGCAGGCCAGCGCGCAGGTGGAGTCGCCGGCGCAGGTGTCGACCGCGTCGTAGCCGTACGACTCCAGGAGCCGGGCCTCGACGGGGGAGCCGTCGGACTGGCGCATCATCTCCCGGCGCAGCACGATCCGCTGGCGCGGAGTGGTCGTCAGGTCCTGGCTGGGGCAGGTCGGCTCGCAGAAGCCGCACTCGATGCACGGGTCGGCGATCCGCTCCACCGCCGGGATCGACTTCAGGCCGCGCAGATGGGCCTGGGGGTCGCGGTCCAGGACGATCCGCGGGGCGAGCACCCCCGCCGGGTCGACCGCCTCCTTGACCCGCCACATCAGGTCGGTCGCCCGCGTACCCCACTCCAGTTCCAGGAAGGGCGCGATGTTGCGGCCGGTGGCGTGCTCCGCCTTCAGCGAGCCGTCGAAGCGCTCCACGGTCAGCTTGCAGAACTCCTCCATGAAGGCTGCGTACCGCTGGACGTCGGAGGGGTCGGCCGCGTCGAAGGCGAGCAGGAAGTGGAGGTTCCCGTGGGCCGCGTGGCCGGCCACGGCGGCGTCGAAGCCGTGCCGGGCCTGGAGGTCGAGCAGCGACGCGCAGGCCTCCGCGAGCCGGTCCGGCGGCACCGCGAAGTCCTCGGTGATCAGGGTCGTACCGGAGGGGCGGGAGCCACCGACGGCCGTCACGAAGGCCTTGCGGGCCTTCCAGTAGCCGGAGATCCGCTTCGGGTCCCGGGTGAAGGCGTTCTCCACGGAGGCCACCGGGGCCACCAGGCCGAGGCCGTCGAGCACGGCCTGGGCGGCCCGCTCGTACGCCTCCAGCGCCGCCGTGCCGGGGGCCCGGAACTCGACCAGGAGCGCCGCCGTCCCCTTCGGCAGCTCCGCCCAGTCCGCGGGCACGCCCGGCACGCTCACCGAGGCCCGCAGCGTGTTCCCGTCCATCAGCTCCACGGCGAGCGCCCCGGCCTCGTTGAACAGGGGCACCGCCGCGGCGGCGGACGGCAGCGAGGGGAAGAAGAGCAGGGCCGTGGACACCTCGCGGTCCAGCGGCACGGTGTCGAAGACGACCTCGGAGATGAAGCCGAGGGTGCCCTCGGAGCCGACCATCAGGCCGCGCAGGATCCGCACCGGGGTGTCGCCGTCGAGGAAGGCGTCCAGCCGGTAGCCGTTGGTGTTCTTGATGGCGTGCTTGGCGCGGATCCTGGCGGTCAGTTCGGCGTCGGCTTCGATCTCCGCCTTCAGCGCCATCAGCTCCGCGCACAGCCTCGGCTCGGCGCGCGCGAGCTCCGCGTCGGCGTCCGGGGCCGCCGTGTCGACCACCGTCCCGCTCGGCAGGACGACGGTCAGGGAGGCGACGGTCCGGTACGAGTTCCGGGTGGTGCCGGCCGTCATGCCCGAGGCGTTGTTGGCGACGACCCCGCCGATCGTGCAGGCGACCGCGCTGGCCGGATCGGGCCCCAGGACCCGCCCGTACGGGGCGAGCGCCGCGTTGGCCCGCACCACGGTCGTGCCGGGCCGGATCCGGGCCCGGGCCCCGCCGTCCAGTACCTCGACGCCCGCCCAGTGGCGGCGCACGTCCACGAGGACGTCCTCGCCCTGGGCCTGCCCGTTGAGGCTGGTCCCGGCGGCCCGGAAGACCACCTCGCGGCCCTTGCCGTGGGCGTACGACAGGACGGCGTAGATGTCGTCGATGTCCTCGGCGACCACGACGACCTGCGGGACGAAGCGGTACGGGCTGGCGTCCGAGGCGTACCGCACCAGGTCGGAGATCCTCGACAGGACCTTTCCCGGTCCGAGGAGCTCGGTGAGCTCCTCGCGCAGCCGCCGCGGCGTGCCCCGGGCCTGGAGCTCGGGCACCCGGTCCGGGGCGGGGGTCCGGCTCGTGCCGGGACGGAGGGCCTTCGGGTCGGGTTCGAGCAGCGGCATGTCACGGCTCCCCTTCGGCGCGTCCCCGGGCCCGACGGGTCAGCAGCCGCGCTCCGGGCCGGGGTCGACCAGGGCGGACAGCAGACCTTCGAGCACCTCGCGCTGTTCGACGGTCAATGGAGCAAGGATGTCCTCTGCGGCGGCCCGGCGCGCGCTGCGCAGCTCGCGCAGCGTGGCGCGGCCCGCGTCGGTGAGCTCGATCCGCACCACGCGGCGGTTGCTCGGGTCGGGCACGCGGCGCACCCGGTCGCCCGCCTCCAGACCGTCGACGAGACTGGTCACGGCCCTCGGGACGACCTCCAGACGGGCCGCGAGGTCGGCCATCCGGGGCGGCTCGCCGAAGTGGGCGACCGTGCGGAGCAGCCGGGACTGCGCGGGCGTGATGCCGACCGGCTCCAGGTGACGCTTCTGGATGCGGTGCAGTCGCCGGGTCAGGCGCAGCAGCTGCTCGGCGAGGAGCCCGTCGGTGTCGGACCCGGTCCGCGGATCGGAGCTGCTCGGGCGGTCGGAGGTGCTCATGCGGGAACAATATCAGGACCTTGTTCATTGTGAGTATAGGTAACAATGAGCTATGCTCCGATGGATCGTCTACCTTCGAAGGAGCCCATGCGCCCCCACGACCAGTCCGACTGGACGCCCCCGCCCCGCGACTCCGGCCGGCCCCAGGAGCCCGCCCAGGTGCGGCGGATCCTTCGGCTCTTCCGTCCCTACCGCGCGCGCCTCGCGCTCGTCGGCCTCCTGGTCGGCGCCGCCTCGCTCGTGTCGGTCGCCTCGCCCTTCCTCCTCCGGGAGATCCTGGACGTCGCCATCCCCCAGGGCCGTACCGGGCTGCTCAGCCTGCTCGCCCTCGGCATGATCGCCACCGCCGTCCTGACCAGCGTCTTCGGCGTGCTCCAGACCCTCATCTCGACCACCGTCGGCCAGCGCGTCATGCACGACCTGCGCACCGGGGTCTACGAGCAGCTCCAGCGGATGCCGCTCGCCTTCTTCACGCGCACGCGGACGGGCGAGGTGCAGTCCCGCATCGCCAACGACATCGGCGGCATGCAGGCGACCGTGACCTCCACGGCCACCTCCCTGGTCTCCAACCTCACCGCCGTCGTCGCGACCGTCGTCGCCATGCTCGCCCTCGACTGGCGGCTCACCCTCGTCTCGCTGCTCCTGCTGCCGGTCTTCGTCTGGATCAGCCGCCGCGTCGGCCGCGAGCGCAAGAAGATCACCACCCAGCGCCAGAAGCAGATGGCCGCCATGGCCGCGACCGTCACCGAGTCGCTCTCGGTCAGCGGCATCCTGCTCGGCCGCACCATGGGCCGCGCCGACTCGCTGACCAGGTCCTTCGCCGAGGAGTCCGAGCGCCTGGTCGACCTCGAAGTGCGCTCCTCCATGGCCGGGCGCTGGCGGATGTCCACCATCGGCATCGTCATGGCCGCGATGCCCGCCCTGATCTACTGGGCCGCCGGCATCGCCCTCGGCTCGGGCGGCGCGGAGATCTCGCTGGGCACCCTCGTCGCCTTCGTCTCGCTCCAGCAGGGCCTCTTCCGGCCCGCGGTCAGCCTGCTCTCCACCGGCGTGCAGGTGCAGACCTCCCTCGCGCTCTTCCAGCGCATCTTCGAATACCTCGACCTGCCCGTCGACATCACCGAGCCCGACGAGCCCGTCCGGCTGCCGCGGATCCGCGGCGAGGTCTCCTTCGAGAAGGTCGTGTTCCACTACGACCCCGAGGGGCAGAGCCGCCCGACCCTGGACGGCGTCCACCTGACCGTCCCCGCCGGCGGCAGCCTGGCCGTCGTCGGCCCCACCGGCTCGGGCAAGTCCACCCTCAGCTACCTGGTGCCCCGGCTGTACGACGTCACCGGCGGCCGCGTCACCCTCGACGGGGTCGACGTGCGCGACCTGGACTTCGACACCCTCGCCCGCGCGGTCGGCGTCGTCTCCCAGGAGACGTACCTGTTCCACGCCTCCGTCGCCGACAACCTCCGCTTCGCCAAGCCGGAGGCCACCGACGAGGAGATCGAGGCCGCCGCCCGCGCCGCCCAGATCCACGAGCACATCGCCTCGCTCCCCGAGGGGTACGACACCCTCGTCGGCGAGCGCGGCTACCGCTTCTCCGGCGGCGAGAAGCAGCGCCTCGCCATCGCGCGCACCATCCTGCGCGATCCGCCGGTGCTGATCCTCGACGAGGCGACCAGCGCCCTCGACACCCGCACCGAGCAGGCGGTGCAGAGCGCCATCGACGCCCTGTCGGCGGGCCGCACCACCATCACCATCGCGCACCGCCTCTCCACCGTCCGCGACGCCGACCAGATCGTCGTCCTGGAAGCCGGCGAGATCACCGAGCGCGGGACGCACGAGGAGCTGCTCGTCCAGGACGGGCGCTACGCCGAACTGGTCCGCCGGGACGCCCGTACCGAACAGGCGAACGTGGGAGCGGTTGTTCCCCAGAACGTGTGATCGTGCCGGGATTCATTGCCCGACCCCCGTGCGGCATCGGAGGATGACGGAGTGCGAGCGAAGGGCTGCAGACCGCGACCGCACCGTCCCACTGATGTACCGCATGAGGAGAAGCACCACCATGAACGTCATCACCAACCTGCTCGCCGGCGTCCTCCACTTCCTGGGCTGGCTCGTCTGACGATCGCAGTGCCCGGCGCCGTCGGCCCCCCGTCCCAGGGGGCCGGCGGCGCCGCCGCGTGCGCGGTTCCCCGGAATCGCACACGGCCCGGGTTAGCGTGCGCCCATGACCTACCGGTCGCCGTCCCCGTACGCACCCCCGCGCCGTCCCCGTCGCCCCTCCCTGCCCCGGCCACCCCGCCGCGCCCGCCTCACCCGTCGCGGCCGGCTCGCGCTGCTCCTCGGCGCCGTCCTCACCGTGACCGTCGGCGTCACCGTGCCGCTGCTGCTCACCCGTGACGATCCGGCCGTCGAGCAGCCCCGCCACCTCCTCGTCCCGGAGGGCTGGCGGGCCGGCCAGGTCTACGAGGCCGTCGACCGGGCACTCCATCTGCCCGACGGCACCGCGCGGAAGACCGCGACCACCCCCGGTGCGCTCCCGCTGCCCGCCGCGGCCGGCGGCAACCCCGAGGGGTACCTCTTCCCCGCGACCTATCCGGTGCTCTCGACGACCACCCCGCAGGCGCTGCTGCGCTTCATGGTGGACACCGCGGGCAAGCGGTACGGCGCGGGGCGGATCACCGAGGGAGCCCGGGCGCACGGACTCAGCGTCCACCAGACCGTCGTCGCGGCCAGCATCGTGCAGGCGGAGGCCGACAACCCGGAGGACATGGCGAAGGTGGCCCGCGTCGTCCACAACCGTCTCGCCCGGGGCATGGCGCTCCAGATGGACTCGACGCTCCACTACGCCCTCGGCCGCAGCACCGTCGACACGAGCTTCGAGGACACCAGGTCCGACAGCCCGTACAACACGTACGCGCGCAAGGGCCTGCCGCCGACGCCCATCGGGAACCCGGGGGACGAGGCCCTGGACGCGGTGATCCGGCCGGCCGACGGCGACTGGCTCTACTTCGTCACGGTGGCCCCGGGGGACACCCGCTTCACCGCGGACTACGCGACCCACCAGGCGAACGTGGCCGAGTTCAACGCGAACCGGGACGCGGCGAAGCCCTGACGGACGGGCCGGCCGGACAGCGCGCCCTGCCCGGCCCGTCAGCCCCGCCCGCCGCTCAGGCGGTCGCCGTGGCCGCCGGTTCGCGGCGCAGGAGGCGGCGGATGTCGGAGACGGCCGCGCGGCCGGCCCGGTTGGCTCCGATCGTCGACGCCGAGGGGCCGTAGCCGACGAGGTGGACGCGCTCGTCCCGTACCGCCCGGGTGCCCTCCACCTGGATGCCGCCGCCCGGCTCCCGCAGCCGCAGCGGCGCCAGGTGGTCGATCGCGGCCCGGAAGCCGGTCGCCCACAGGATGACGTCCACGTCGACGGTCCGCCCGTCGTCCCAGGCCACCCCGGTCGGGGTGATCCGGTCGAACATCGGGAGCCGGTCCAGGATCCCGCGCGCGCGTGCGGCGCGGATCGTGTCGTTCAGGGGGAGCCCGGTGACCGAGACGACGCTCTGCGGCGGCAGCCCGCGCCGCACCCGCTCCTCGACGAGCGCGACGGCCGCGCGGCCCTCCACCTCGCCGAAGGGCCCCTCGCGCCAGACCGGCTCGCGCCGGGTCACCCAGGTCGTCCCCGCGGCGACCTCGGCGATCTCCATGAGGTGCTGGGTGCCGGACGCCCCGCCGCCCACGACCAGCACCCGCTGTCCGGCGAACGCCTCGGGCCCCGGGTACCCGGCGGCGTGCAGCTGGCGGCCCCGGAAGGTCTCCTGCCCCGGGTAGCGCGGCCAGAACGGACGGTCCCAGGTGCCCGTCGCGTTGATCAGGGCCCGGGTCGCGTACACGCCCTCCGAGGTCTCGACCCGGAGCCGGCCGCCGTCGCCCTCACGGACGGCCGTGACGTCCACGGGGCGGTGGACCCGCAGGTCGAAGGTCCGCTCGTACGTGTCGAAGTACGCGCCGATCACCTCCGACGAGGGGCGTGCGGGATCGGCACCCGTCAGCTCCATGCCGGGCAGCGCGTGCATCCCGTGCACCTTGCCGTAGGTGAGGGAGGGCCAGCGGAACTGCCAGGCGCCGCCCGCCGCCGGGGCGTGGTCCAGGACGACGAAGTCCCGGTCCGGCTCCAGGCCGCCGCGCCGCAGGTGGAAGGCGGCCGAGAGCCCGGCCTGTCCGGCGCCGATGACGACGACGTCCACCGTCCTGACCTCTTCGAACCCGAAATCGTTCACGCTTCCACCAACCGGGGCGGGCATGCGCTTCTTCCCGCGCCCCCGCCCCGTGGTGGCGTCTACCTCCCGCCGGGCACGAGCAGCGGCGCGCCGCCCGGGGCCGATGCCGGACGCCCGTTCGCCGCCGGGACGCCGAGCAGCGGGGACGCCGGGGCCGAGGCGAGCAGACCGCGCGCCGCGAGCTCGGGCGTCACGCCCTCACCGAACCAGTACGCCTCCTCCAGGTGCGGGTAGCCGGACAGGACGAAGTGCTCGACGCCCAGCGCGTGGTACTCCTCGATCCGGTCCGCGACGTCGGCGTGGCTGCCGACCAGCGCGGTCCCGGCCCCGCCCCGCACCAGCCCGACGCCCGCCCACAGGTTCGGCGAGATCTCCAGCCGGTCGCGGTCCAGGGAGCCCCCGCCGTGCAGCGCCAGCATCCGCTGCTGGCCGACCGACTCGCTCTTCCCGAGCAGCTCCTGCGCCGCGGCGACGGTGTCCGCGTCGAGGTCGGAGAGCAGCCGGTCGGCGGTCGCCCAGGCCTCGCGGGCCGAGTCGCGCGAGATCGTGTGCAGCCGGATCCCGAAGCGGACCGTGCGGCCGCGCTCCTCCGCGAGCCGGCGGATCCAGTCGATCTTCTCCTTCACCTGCCACGGCGGTTCGCCCCAGGTCAGATAGACGTCCGCGTGCTCCGCGGCGACGGGACCGGCCGCCGCGGACGAGCCGCCGAAGAAGATCTCGGGCAGCGGGTCCGGGGGCAGGGCGGTGAGCCCGCCGTCGATGCGGAAGTGCTCGCCCCGGAAGTCGTACGGCCGTCCGGCCCACACGCCCCGGACCACGGAGAGGAACTCGGCCGTCCGCGCGTACCGCCGGTCGTGGTCCAGGTGGTCGCCGAAGCGCCGCTGCTCGGCCGAGTCGCCGCCGGTCACGACGTTGAGCAGGAGCCGGCCCCGGGTGATCCGCTGGTACGTGGACGCCATCTGCGCCGCGAGCACCGGCGAGATCACTCCCGGCCGGAACGCCACCAGGAACTTCAGCCGCTCGGTGTGCTGGGCCAGCGCGACCGTCGTCAGCCAGGCGTCCTCGCACCAGGTGCCGGTCGGGGTCAGCACGGCCTCGAAGCCCAACTGCTCGGCCGCCTTGGCGATCTGGACGAGGTAGTCGATGTCGGGAGCGCGGACCCCGGACACGGCGCGGTCCCGGGTGATCCCGCCGTCCGTGTAGGCGTGCCGGTCGACGAGGGTCCGGCCGTCGCCGCCGGTCGGCAGGAACCAGTGCAGGTGGACGGTCATCAGGAGGCCTTTCCGTAGCTGCGCGCCGGGGTGGTGGACGGCGGCAGGTCCTTGTTGAAGCGGGTGTCGACGTAGTCCGAGAAGCGGAAGGTGCGGGGGATGAGGCCGAGTCCGGCGAACGTGTCGGCGATCTGCTGCTCGGAGGCGATCGCCCCGTCGTCGAGGGCCACCGGGATCCGTGTCCCGTTGCTGCGCTTCACGGCCGCCAGGGCGACCTCGTACGGCAGTCCGGTCTCCTTCGACCAGACCTTCGCCCACTCCTCGGGGTGCTCGAACACCCAGCCCTGCGCACGGCGCAGCCGCTCGACGAAGTCGCCGATCGCCGTGGCCTTCTCCCGGTCGGCCAGCGCCGAGGGGGCGGCGACCTGGAAGCCGAGGCCGTTCACGAGGCCGCGCCCGTCGGTCAGGACCCGGCCCTTGCCGCTCAGCAGGACCTGGGAGGTGTACGGGTCCCAGACCGCCCAGGCGTCGACCTTGCCTCCGGTGAACGCGGCCAGGGCGTCGGCCGGCTGCAACAGGCTGACCTCGACGTCGTCCAGGCCGAGCCCGGCCTTCCGGAGCGAGGCGATCAGCTGGAAGTGGGCGGAGCTCCCCTGCGCGACGGCGATCCGCTTCCCCTTCAGATCCCGCGCGGTGCGCAGCGGTGAGTCCTTCGGGACGAGGATCGCCTCGCCCGCGGAGTCGCCGTGCGTCGCCGCGACCACGGTGATCTTCGAGCCGGCGCCGGCGGCGAAGACGGGCGGGGTGTTTCCGACGGAGCCGAAGTCGACGGCTCTGGCGTTGACCGCTTCGAGGAGCGGTGGGCCGGAGGTGAACGTCGACCACTTCACCCGGTACGGGAGGTCGTCGAGCTCACCGGCGGCGCGCAGCAGCGCCTCGGCGCCGCCCTTCTGGTCGCCGACGTTCAGGACGAGGGATCCCTTGCCGTCGGAGTTCGAGGCGTTGCCGGCCGCGGAGGCACCGGAGCAGGCGGAGGCGAGCAGGGCGAGCGGCACGAGCAGCGCCGCGGCGGACAGACGGAAGGACTTCATGACGGTCTCCTTGAGAGAGGGGGCTTCGGTCAGGCCGTCGCGCTGCCGGCGAAATCGCTCTCGGACACGCCGAGTTCGGCGAGCAGCCGGCTGCGGAGCGCGGCGAGCCCGGGATCACCGGGGGAGCGGGGCCGGTCCAGGTCGACGGCGGTGTCGTACGCGATCACGCCGTCCCGCATCACCAGGGCGCGGTCCGCGAGCAGCAGGGCCTCGTCGACGTCGTGGGTCACGAGCAGGACCGTGCAGCCGCGCCGCTGCCACAGCTCGGCGACGAGCCGCTGGGCCTTGATCCGGGTCAGCGCGTCGAGCGCGCCGAACGGCTCGTCGAGCAGCAGCAGATCCGGGTCCCGCACCAACGCCCGTGCGAGTGAGGCGCGTTGGGCCTCGCCGCCCGAGAGGGTCTTCGGCCAGGCCCCCGAGCGGTGGTCGAGCCCCACCTCGGCGAGCGCCTTCTCCGCCACCGTCCGGCCCGGTTTCCCCGGGAGCCCGAGCAGCACGTTGCGCCAGACCTTCTTCCAGGGCATGAGCCGCGGCGCCTGGAACGCGACGGCACGGCGGCGCGGCACGAGGACCGTGCCGGAGATCTCCCGGTCGAGACCCGCCAGGATCCGCAGGAGCGTCGACTTGCCGCAGCCGCTGTGCCCGAGCAGCGCCGTGAACTGGCCGGCGCGCAGGGTGAGATCGAGTCCGTCGACGACGGGACGCCCGTCGAAGGAGCGGGTGAGGCCCTGGACGGTCACTGCCCGGTGAAGGTCGGTCGCCATTGCAGAAGCAGCCTTTCGAGTGTGCGGACGAGGGCGTCGGCGAGCAGGCCGAGGAAGGCGTAGACGACCAGGCAGACGACGATCACGTCGGTGCGGAAGAACTCCCGTGCCTGGTTCATGAGGAAGCCGATCCCGGCGTCGGCGTTGATGGACTCGCCGAAGACGAGCGCGAGCCAGGCCGTGGCCAGGGAGTACCGCAGTCCGGTCATCGCCCCGGGCAGCGCGCCCGGCAGGACGACGTGCCGGACCAGGCCCCAGCGGCCCAGCCCCAGGGACTCGCCCGCCTCGACGAGTTGCGCGTCGACGCCGCGGATCCCCGCGTACACGTTCAGATAGAGGTGGAAGGCGACGCCGAGGGCGATCAGCGCGACCTTGGGGGCCTCGCCGATTCCCAGCCAGATGATGAACAGCGGGATCAGCCCGACCCACGGCACCGTCCGCAGCATCTGCACGGGAGCGTCGACGAGGTCCTCCCCGAGCCGCGAGAGCCCGGACACCAGGGCGAGCGCGATGCCGACCACCCCGCCGAGCAGCAGTCCCACGGCGACCCGCCGCAGCGAGACCCCCATGGCGTTCGGCAGCGTCCCGTCCACGAGCAGTCCACCGGCGGCGCGGGCGATCGTCCCCGGCGAGGCCAGCACGTCCGCCGGGAGGAGCCCGGCGGAGCTGCTCGCCTGCCAGAGGACGAGCAGCAGCACCGGACCCACGGTCCGGCGCAGCCAGCGCGGGACGGCCGGGCCGCGGCCGGGTCCCCGGGCGGCGGTGAGAAGTTCGACATCCGGCAAAGGCGATATGTCGGGCAGGGAGGAGGGTGGGGCGTGGTCGACCGTCATGACGGACTCCGGGGGAGGGGGAGGTGAAGGTACGCGTCAGCGGCCGTGGGCGCGGAACGGGCACGCGCGCACGGCGGTCAGAGCGTCAGAAGGGTGCTACCGGTACGGGTGAAAGGGCGTCAGCGGCCGCGTCGACACGCGGCGGAGGCCACCCGCAGCAGGTCGATGTGACCGCGCGTGGTGAGCAGGGCTGTACGCAACATGGCGCGAACGTAGCGGCCGCCACGCGCCGGGTCAACGGTGTCTCGGACGGTGGACGCGGGCCGGCACGGCCGACCGGGTCCTCCCGCCCACCACCGGCGCTTTGCACGCACCGACCGAGCGGGGGCGGTGGCGCGTCCCCCGCCCGACGTGCGTCCGCGCCCCGCGCGTGATCGACACCCCCTAGGGGGTGTTTCGAAAGTCCCGCACAGCACCCGCGGCGCCCGGCACGCCCCCTCGCCGCACCGGCCAAAGACCCAAGTAGCTCCGCTACGA
>NZ_JBEOST010000020.1:0-134118 GCF_040303145.1 Streptomyces sp. NPDC096079 | reverse complement strand
ACCGCCGCCGCGAACGGCACGATCTTCGCCTCCGCGAGGGCACGCACCGACTCCCGGAGCATGTCGTGCTCCTCGGAGGGCCGATACAGGTCGAAGTCCTTACCCATGATGTGGAGCTCCCCTAGACGCTTGTGGCACTGAGTACCCTCAGCAAAACACACTCAGTGCCATGACGCCAGAGCGCCCCGACACTGTGTGTGTCGGGGCGCTCTAAGAACCGATCGGTCGGTTTTCTTAATACGAGGTGTACGCGAGGTGATCAGCCCTCGCGGAGGAGCTTCCTCGCGTCGTACTCCACCGCGAGCTGCCGGGCGCGGCCCTCGGTCAGATCGAGGCCGGTCAGCAGGGCCGGCGTGCAGATGCTGGGAAGCAGGCACTGCAGCAGGACCGCCACCCGATGAAGAAGATCATTGCGATCGCACAGGATCTGGGACATCGTCTGGATCCCCGCGTAGGCGCCCGAGAAGAGCTGCGCGGTGTCCGTCACGTCCACGTGGACCAGGAGTTCTCCCCGCGCCTTCGCGACGGTCAGGATCTCCGACAGCTGATCGATCCACGCCTGGAAGGGCGCCGCGCGGTCCACGCTGACGGCGCCGCTGTCCAGGGCGAGCGACACGCTGGCGCGCACCAGCGCGTCGTGCTGCAGCCGGTGGGCGAGCAGGAAGGCCTGGTCCGCGAGCTCCTGGAGCTTGATGGCCTGGGGCGTCATCGGCTCGTCCAGCATCTGCGCGTCGAGCACGCCGAGGGCCAGGTCTTCCTTGGAAGCAAAGTGGAAATAGAGTGCTCCCTTGGTCACCCCCGCGCGCACCAGGATCTCTCCGATGGTCGTGCGCTCGTAGCCCCGCTCGGCGAAGACCGCCGCCGCCGACTGCAGGATCGCCTGCCGGGTCTTGATTGCACGCGCTTGCTGCGCCAAGGCGCCTCCCGCTGTATCGCTGTCTGTGCTCGTGGTGTGACGTGAAGCATTGAAAAGAAAACCGGACTGTACGTATTCTAGGTCGGGCGGAGACACCGCCCAGGGGTGCGGGGACGCAAGGGGGATCCATGGACCGGAACTTTCGAGGAGCGACGACTCGCGTCCCCGGGGAGTTCGTCCACCGAGCGGATCCCGCGGACATCATCCCCACGGGATGGACCGCAGTGACGGAGAACCGCTTCTCCGTCTCGGCCCACTGGCCAGCAGCGCATCCCTTCTTCTCTCCGGTCGCAGGGGACCGCCACGACCCCCTCCTGGTGGCCGAGACGATACGCCAGGCCACCATGCTCGTCGCTCACGCCGAATTCGGGGTACCCGTCGAGGATCAGTTCGTCATGTGGGGCCTGCACTACACGGCCGACGCCGATGCGCTCGCCGTGAGCGGCCTCTCCTCGGACGTCAGCCTCGACATCGTCTGCTCGGACGTCGGCATCCGGCGCGGCAGGCTCGTCGACCTGCGCACCACCGTGGTGCTGACCCGCGACGGCCGGCACCTCGGCACCGGAGGCGCCTTCACCCGCTGCACCTCGGCCCTGGCCTACCGCCGGATC
The DNA here is from genome assembly GCF_040303145.1 of Streptomyces sp. NPDC096079. Classification (NCBI taxonomy): domain Bacteria; kingdom Bacillati; phylum Actinomycetota; class Actinomycetes; order Kitasatosporales; family Streptomycetaceae; genus Streptomyces; species Streptomyces sp. NPDC096079. The sequence goes on along the minus strand of NZ_JBEOST010000020.1, from coordinate 132,591 downwards.
CGGGGCGAGCGGATGGCCGCGCTCGGCCGCCCCGTCCCGCTGCTCCCGGCCGTGGCACCGCACCTGGTCGGCCGCGAGCACGCCAAGGACGTCGTCCTGGCGGCGGGGACCCACGGCGGCCCCTGGCAACTGCGCGTGAACACCGCCCACCCCACCCTCTTCCGGCGCCCGAACGACCACGTGCCCGGGATGCTGCTGCTCGAAGCCGCCCGGCAGGCGGCGACGCTGAGACTGGGCGGCGCGGCGTACGTGCCGACCGTCATGGACGTCTCCTTCTCGCGCTACGTCGAACTCGACAGCCCCTGCTGGATCGAGGCCGACGTCCTGCCCGGACTCGGCTCCGGGCCGGCCACCGTCCAGGTCACCGGCCACCAGGACGGCCACGAGGTCTTCCGCTGCACGCTCACCTCCCCGTCCCGGGCCCTGGCCGCGGCCGGCCTCAGCCGCCTGGCGGGCTGACCCGAACCGGAACCATGGCACCACGCATCCTCATCACCGGCGCGACCGGATTCATCGGCAGCCGGGTCGCGGCCGCCGCCGCCACCGCACCGGAGCCGCACCGGCTGCGGCTGCTCGCCCGGCGCCCGCCCGCCCCGCCGACCGGACCGGGGGCCGGTCACGGCGTCGAGACCGTCACCGGCGACCTCCGCGACCCCGCGTCGCTGCGCCGGGCCTGCGAGGGGGTCGACACCCTGATCCACTGCGCCTCGGCGATCGGCGCGGACGAGGAGACGTCCCGCGCGGTCAACGACGAGGGGACGCGGTCCCTGATCGACGCGGCCGTCCGGGCCGGGGCGACGCGGATCGTCTCCCTGAGCACCGCCTCCGTCCACGGCCGCGGCCCCTTCCGGGCGGCCACCCCCGGGACCCTGCCCCTGGCCCCGGGCTCGGCCACCAGCCGCACCCGCGCGGCGGGGGAGGCGTACGTCCTGGACGCGGGCGGGACCGTGCTGCGGCCCCACCTCGTGTACGGCACGGGCGACCGCCAGTTGGTGCCGGGCGTCGTGCGGCTGCTCGCCGCCCTGCCGGGCCCGCTCGACGGGGGCTCCTCGCTGCACTCGCTGATCGACGTGGACAGCCTGGCGCGGGCCCTGCTCGACGCGGCGCTCTCCCCCCGGACCGTGCCGGGCCCGTACTACGTCAACCACCCGGAGCCGGTCCCGGTGGCGGACCTGCTGGCGGCCGCCGAGGCGCTCCTCGCCGCGCCGCCCGGGACGCGGGGGCCGGCGGTGGACGTCGCCGGGGCCCGCGAGCTGCTCAGGGACGTCTCCTTCGCGCAGCACCACCTCGCCATGCTCGCCACCGACCACTGGTTCGAGGACGACCGCCCCTGGCGGGACTGGGGCCGGGACCCGGGACCGGGTTTCGCCGCGAGGATCGCGGACCACACGCCCTGGTACCGGAGCCTCCTCCACCACTCCTGACGAAGAATCCGCAAACCGACGGAAGGAAGCACCACGGCCATGTCCGCGCTGGACGGGAAGACCGCGATCGTCACCGGGGCGAGCCGCGGCATCGGAAGAGGCATCGCCGAACGGCTGGCCCGGGACGGCGCCCTGGTGGCCGTGCACTACGGCACCAACGAGGCGGCGGCCGGCGAGACGGTGAAGACCATCGAGGAGGCGGGCGGCCGGGCCTTCGCGTTCCGCGCGGAACTGGCGGCGCCGGACGCCGTCGACGCGTTCTACGCCGCCCTGGACGCGGGTCTCGCGGGACAGGGAGCCGGGCCGGGGTTCGACATCCTCGTCAACAACGCGGCGGGGAGCGGCTCGGGCCGGATCCACCAGCTGACCACCGAGGTCTTCGACCGGCTCTTCGCGATCAACGTCAAGGCCCCGCTGTTCCTCGTCCAGCGGGGTCTCGACCGATTGGCCGACGGCGGCCGGATCGTCAACATCTCCTCGGCGGCGACGCGGCACGCGTTTCCCGACTCCGTGACCTACGCGATGACGAAGGGGGCCGTCGACACGATGACCCTGGCCCTCGCCAAGGAACTGGGGCCCCGGGGCATCACGGTCAACACCGTGGCCCCCGGCTACGTGGCGACGGACATGAACGCGCGCCGTCGCGCCACGCCGGAGGCGAGCGCCGCCCTCGCGGCCCACTCGGTGTTCAACCGGATCGGGACGCCGGCGGACGTCGCGGACGTGGTCGGCTTCCTCGTCTCCGACGACGCCCGCTGGGTCACGGGCCAGTACGTGGACGCGACGGGCGGCAGCTGGCTCTGACCGCGGCCGTGCGCCCCCGCCGCCCCCACCCGCGCGGTGGCGGGGCCGGTCGCTCAGCCGACGGGCGCGAGCGCGTCCGGGGCGACGGCCCCGCTGCCCGCCGGGTCCAGCCCGGCGAGCGAGTCCGGGCCCGCCAGCGTCGGCAGCAGCGTGCGCCACAGGCCCGTCACGGTCTTGGGGGACAGCCACTCGCCGTTGTCCCGTCCGAGGGCCTCCAGGCCGATCGTGGCGGCCACGACCGTGCGGGCGAGGTCCTGGTGCCGTCCGGCGCCGGCGGGGAGCAGCCCCTCGTCGGCGGCCTCCGCGAGCCGCTGCTGCACACAGCCCTGCCACTCCTGGCGCAGATTGAGCTCCGTACGGGAGTCGTCGGCGCAGCTCAGGTGGAACCCGGCGCGGGCCACGACGTCGTCACGGAGCAGCCGGGCCAGGGCGTGCGAGGTGTCGACGAGGTTCTGCAGGGCGTCCGAGCCCTGCCCGTAGGCGATCCGGGCGGTCCGGCGCAGGGCGGTGCAGGCCTCCTCCTCGACGGCCTCGGCGACCGAGGCCTTGTTGTCGAAGTGGAAGTGGAGCGCTCCGGGGCTGACGCCCGCTCCCGCACTGATCGCGGACAGGGTGGCCAGCGCGTAGCCATGCCGGTCGAACTCCCTGGCCGCCGACTTGATCAGCGCGTCACGGGTCTGTGTGGCCCGCTCTTGTTTGGTCACCCATCGCTCCCGTAGCACACGCGCCGAGGCGGCGGCGGCCGTGCCCCGCCCTGCCGTGCCGCCCGACGACCCAAACCGACTGCTCGGTATTGTACGGGCTTTTGGTGTGCTTCCACGGTGCTATGGGAACGGCGCTCGGAGGCGGGCGCCGGAAGTACCGGACGACTACCGCCCGTTCGGGCGTCGCGGATGGGTCAGGACCACCACCGCGCCCGCCAGCAGCACCACGTTCTTGACGACGAACTCGCCCACCAGCGTGAGCAGGAGCGGGTTGGAGTGGGCGAAGGCGACGGACGGGGTGAGGACGAGCACGGCGAAGGTGCCGCAGAGGTGGGCGACGAGCACCGGGAGCGCGGCGGCGCGGGCGCGGCCGGTCACCAGCCAGAGGCCGAGGGCCACTTCCGCCCAGCCGAGCGCGGGCACGAACCAGTCGCCGGCGGGGAACGGCAGGACGGCGACGACGAGCGCGGCCGCCGGGCTCAGCCCGATGACCTTGAGCGCACCGAACCAGACGAACACCCCGCCGAGTCCGGCCCGGAGCATGCCCAGGCCGTACCGGTGCAACCGGGGCGCGAGCCGGTCGAAGGCGCCGGTGTGCGGCGGCGCGGCGGAGACCGTGGCGGACGGGTGCGGTGCGGAGTCCGTGACGGGAGCGGTCAGTTCGGAGGAAACGGTCATGGGCGGGCATCTCCAACACGAGTCGACGCGGAGCCGGGCGGGCCGGACGGACGGATCGATGGCCGGGCGGGGCCAGGCGGGGCGGGGCGGATCGGGTGAGGCGGATCTGCGGCCGTGCGGATCGGCGGCCGTGCGGATGGCGGCCGGGCGCGCGTGCGGGCCCGGGCGGAGCGGCGGCCGGTCGGGGCGGAGCCGGGCGGTGGACCGCTCGGATCACGCCGAAATCGCGGCCGGAGGGGCGGACGCCGTGGGCTCACGCTAACGACCTGCCGACGACCCCCGCGACGCCCATCGCTTCCTTGCATGCCCGCGATGGAAGAAGTCGATCGGCCGTTGCCGGACGCGATCAATTCTCGCCAGCCTGAGGTCTGTTCGAGTTTGTGTTTGATGCACGCCGAGTCCGTCCGCTCCCGGCACCACGCGAAGGAATCCACGGATGACCCACCGACCCGCCGCCCCCGCCCCCACCACGACCGCCGCGGCCCGCACCCCGCTCACCCGGCGCCGGGTGATCACCGCCTCCGCCGCGGCGGCCGGGGCGTTCGCCCTGTCCGGCACCGCCGCCACGGCCGTCCCCACCAGCTTCGAGGCGGAGACCCGGACGGGCCGCCGCGCCCCCGGCGCCGTCACCGACCCCAGCGTCGTCATCCGCTGGAACCAGGCCGCGATGGACGCGATCCTCGGCCGCTACCAGGCCGCGGGCAACCGCTTCGGCCCCGCCACCGTGAACGCCCGGGCGCTCGCGATCGTCCACAACGCCATCTACGACGCCTGGGCCTGCTACGACCGCCACGCCGTCGGCACCCGCTTCGGCGGCTCCCTGCGCCGCCCCCGCGCCGAGCGCACCCTCGACAACAAGAACGAGGCCATCAGCTACGCGGCGCACCTCGCGCTGCTCGACCTCTACCCCGAGTACAAGGTCGCCATCGACTCCATGCTGCGCAGCCTCGGCGGCGACCCCGAGCTGACGGACCCCCGCCCGTACAGCCCCGCCTGGATCGGCCTGCGCACGGCCCGCGCCGTCCTGGAGTACCGGCACGCCGACGGCGCCAACCAGCTCGGCACCCCCGCGTACACCGACACCACCGGCTACCAGCCGCGCAACAGCCCCCAGACGGCCGGGGCCTTCGACCCGTCCACCGTCGCGGACCCGGCGCACTGGACCCCGCTCATCGTGAACGGCAAGACGCAGAAGTACCTCACCCCGCAGTTCGCGGTGATGAAGCCCTTCGCGCTGAGCCGCCCCGACCAGTTCACGGTCCCCGCCCCGCCCGCGTACCCCTCCGTCCGCATGACCGCCGCGATCGAGGAACTCCTCGACATCAGCGCCCGCCTGACGGACGAGCAGAAGGCCATCGCGGAGTTCTGGCTCAACGACGACGTCACCCCGCCCGGTGCCCAGCAGATGTGGGGACGGTACGTCTCCGCCCGCGACGGGCACGGCGTCGACGAGGACGCCCGGCTCTTCTTCGGCCTCAACATGGCCGAGTGCGACGCCGCCATCGGCTCCTGGGCGGTCAAGGCCCAGTACGACTTCGCCCGCCCCTCGACCCTCATCCCGTACGACCGGCGGGGCCGGCAGATCCGCGCCTGGGGCGGACCCGGCCGGGGCACCGTCACCATGGACGGGGTGAACTGGCAGGCGTACGTGGCCGTTCCGCCGTTCCCGGCCACCGTCTCCGGGCACAGCACCTTCTCCGGGGCCGCCGCCGAGTTCCTCCGCCGCTTCACCGGCTCCGACTCCTTCGGCGACTCGTACCGCTTCAAGGCCGGCGCCTCCACCGTGGAGCCCGGCCTCACCCCGCGCACCGACGTCGTCCTGCACTGGTCCACCTTCAGCGAGGCCGCCCACCAGGCCGGCATCTCCCGCGTATACGGCGGCATGCACTGGAGCTTCGACAACGAGCCCGGCATCGAGATGGGCCACCGCATCGGCAAGGTCGTCCACCGCCAGGCGCTGCGCTACTTCACCGGCACCCACCGCTGACCCGCCCCCGCCGCCCGCCCGTCCGCCGCCCGAGGAGCAGAACCATGAGCAACCAGACCCAGACCCCCGCGGGCGCCCCGGCCCCGCCCGCCCGCAGCGGATGGGCGGGCGGCGCCCCGCCCTTCCCCGGCACCCGGCCCGCCGCCCTCGGCACCCTCGCCACCGTCGTGTCGCTGCTGATCCTGGTGGCGCTCGGCGAGGCCACGGGCCACCTCCTGATGATCGCCCCGCTCGCCGCCACCGCGATGATCATCTGCAGCACCCCCGCGCTGCCCCCGGCCCAGCCCCGGGGCGTCCTCCTCGGCCAGGTCGGCTCCGGCGCCCTCGGGCTCGTCGCCGTCGCCCTCCTCGGCCACTCCCTCTGGGTGGCCGCCGTCGCCGCCGGGCTCAGCGTCGGCCTGATGCTGCTGCTCCGGGCCGTCCACGCGCCCGCCGCCGCCACCGCCGTCCTCGCCGTCCTCCAGGACCCCGCGCCGCTGCGGTTCCTCGTCCTGCTCGCCGTCGGCAGCGCCCTGCTCGTCCTCGTGGGCCTGCTCGCCTCCCGCCTCGGCGCGATCGGCAAGTACCCCACGTACTGGTGGTGACCCCCTCCGCATCCCGTCCGCCCCTCTTCCCAACGGAGCGCCCGTGAACCGAGACAGACTGCTCGTCAGCTGCGAGCAGCTCATGGAACAGCTGCGGAACCCCGAGACCCGGGACGAGCGCACGGTCCTCGTCGAGATCACCGACGGCGGCAGCGACCAGGGCCGGGTGCCCGGATCCGTCCGCCTGGACTGGACCGGCGACCTCCAGGACCCGGTACGCCGGGACGTCATCGGCCCCGAGGCCTTCGCCGCCCTCCTCGGCCGGCACGGCATCACCGCCGAGCACACCGTCGTCCTCCTCAGCGGCAACAACAACTGGTGGGCCGCCGCCGGATACTGGCAGTTCCGGCTGTACGGCCACCGGGAGCTCCGGCTCCTCGACGGCGGCCGGCTCCGCTGGGAGGCCCTCGGTGGCCCCCTCACCCGGGACGTCCCCCAGCGCGCGCCCGCCGCCTACCCCGTACCCTCCGCCGACGAGACCGTCCGCGCGCGCCGCGAGGACATGCTCGACCACATCGGCCGCCACCAACTCCTCGACGTGCGCTCCCTGGAGGAGTACCTCGGGCGGAGCAACACCCCGCCCGGCGTCCCCGAGGACCTCGGCGTGCGCTGCGGCCACGCCCTCTCCGCCGAGCACATCCCCTGGCACACCGCCGTCCACCCCGACGGCACCTTCCGCGACGACGAGGAGCTGGCCCGCGCCTACGCGGCCGTCCGCACCGACGCCCCCACCGTCCTGTACTGCCGGGTCGGCTGGCGCTCGGCCCACAGCTGGTTCGTCCTGAGCGAGCTCCTCGGCCTCCCCGACATCCGCAACTACGACGGTGCCTGGCGTGAGTTCGGCTCCCTCATCGGCGCCCCCATCGTCAACGGCCCCCAGCCCTGGGGCCCCGACCCCATCCCGTCCCTCGTCGCCCAGCGCGCCCCGGAGGTCCCCGCCCGTGCCTGACGTCACCGTGTTCCGCAACGTGCTCCGCGACGGCTTCGACCAGACCGACCTGCCCTGGGTGCCGTGGACCGAACCCGGCCGTGAGGGCGTCGAGTACGTCGTGCTCTGGGGCCCCGACCCCGCCGGCGACGAGGACTCCGCCTCCCTCCTGCTGCGCTTCCCGCCCGGCGCGCACGGCGACTTCCACGAGCACCTCGGCCACGAGCTGATGCTCGTCCTCGACGGCACCCTCGACCACAGCGACGGCCGCCGCTTCCACCGCGGCGACCTCGTCGTCGAGGAGCCGGGCACCCGGCACCAGATGTCCAGCGCCGAGGGCTGCACCGTCCTCGCCGTCCGCGCCCGCCCCGCCGCCGCCCGCACCCCGCGGTCCGGCGAGATCACCACGGGCGTCGGCGCGGGCACCTGACGTTCCCCGGGGCCCGTCCGGGAAGTCCCGCCCGGCGCGCGGCGCCCTGACACCCCCCAGAGGTCGCCGGACCCCACGGGCCCGGCGGCCTCGCCCCGTATCCGCACCCCCTTCGGAGAGACGCCATGACACCGTCCGCACGGCCCCAGTCCCTGCGCAGTCCCGAGCCCTCCCGCCGGGTCCTGCTCACCACCGGTTCCTCCGACGCCCACACCTGGAACCTGGTCCACCTCCAGCTCTTCCTGGAGGAGCACGGGCACTCCGTGCTCAACCTCGGCCCCTGCGTCCCCGAGCAGCTGCTCGTCGACACCGCCCGGATGACGAGCCCCGACCTCGTCGTCCTCTCCTCCGTCAACGGCCACGGCCACCAGGACGGACTGCGAGCCGCCCGCGCCCTGCGCGCCGACCCCCGCACCCGTACCGTCCCCATGGTCATCGGCGGACTTCTCGGCATCTCCCCGGAGGGCGCCGCCGACCGCACCGCCGAACTCCTCGACGCCGGATACGACGAGGTGTACGAGGACGGCACCCCGCCCACGGCGCTGCTGCGCCGCCTCGCCGGCCTCGGCGGAGCGTGTACCGGGCGGGCCGCGGCTTGACGACCCAGGCCCCGCCCCCGCAGCCGCCCGCCCCCGGCGATCTCGGCGCCTTCGTCCAGGACGCCGCCGACGCCTGCGAACTGGTCGTCCAGCCCCGCATGGGCATGGCAGGGCCCGAGGAGATGGCCGACGGAGTCGCCGCCGTCGCCACCCTGCCCGAACGGACCGTCGCCACCCTCACCATCGACAGCTACACCCGCGTCGGCGACCACGCCGCCGCCACCGCCGCCCTCCGCGCCGGGCGGCCCCTCAACGGTTTCCCGCTGGTCAGCCACGGCCCCACGACCGGCGCCCGGGTCGCCGCCGCCGCGGGGCGCGGCACCCCCGTCCAGGTCCGGCACGGCTCCGCCGACCCGATGGCCATCTTCCGCACCATGGCCGCGGCGGGCCTCACCGCCTCCGAGGGCGGCCCCGTCTCGTACTGCCTCCCCTACGGCCGCACCCCGCTCGCCGAATCCGTCGCCGCCTGGCGCGACTCCGTCGCCTTCCTCACGGAGGAGAGCCGCGCCCGCGGCCGCCGGGCCCACCTCGAATCCTTCGGCGGCTGCCTCCTCGGCCAGCTCTGCCCGCCCTCGCTGCTCGTCGCCGTCTCGGTCCTCGAATGCCTCTTCTTCGTCGCCAACGGCGCGACCAGCGTCTCCCTCAGCTACGCCCAGCAGACCCACCCCGCCCAGGACATCGGCGCCCTCACCGCGCTGCGGCACCTCGCCGACGAGTTCCTGCCGCCGGACGTCGACCGCCACATCGTGCTCTACACCTACATGGGCGTGTACCCGAGCACCGTGCCCGGCGCCCGGCTGCTGCTGCGCCGCAGCGCCGAGCTCGCCGTCCGCGGAGGGGCGCGGCGCCTCATCGTGAAGACCGAGTCCGAGGCACACCGGATCCCCACCGTCCACGAGAACCTGACCGCCCTGCGGATCGCCGCCGACGCGGCCCGCGCCGCCCACGGCACCCGGTACACCGCGGGCGCCGACGCCGAGGAGACGCTCACCGAGGCCCGCACCCTGATCACCACCGTCCTCGGGCTCTCCGACGACCTCGGGGTCGCCCTCCTGAAGGCCTTCGACCGGGGCCTGCTCGACGTGCCGTTCTGCCTGCACCCGGACAACCGGGGCGCCGTCCGCTCCACCGTCGCACCCGACGGACGCCTGCGGTGGACCGACCTGGGCGCCCTGCCGCTGCTCACCACCAGCAGGAGGACCCTTCCGATGACCTCGCGACAGCTCTCCGGCATGCTCGGCCGCGTCGCCCGCGAGCACGACGCCGCGGCGCGGACGCAGCCCCACCCGGAACCCCGCGCCGCCCCGCCGGCGACCGGCGCGCCGCTGCGGGTCGCGTGCGTCGGCATGGGCCCGCGCGGCCTCTCCGTACTGGAGCGGCTCGCCGCGCGCTGCGCCCGGCAGCCGCCCGCGCGGCCGGTGGAGGTGTTCGCGATCGATCCGTACGAGGCGGGGGCGGGCCGGATCTGGCGCACGGACCAGTCGCCCTGGTTCCTCATGAACACCCCGGCCCAGGAGGTCACCATGTTCTCCGGACCGGCCGACGGAGGACCCCACCGGCCCGGGGCCGGGCCCACGCTCGGCCAGTGGTGGGCGGCGCACGACCCGGCCGGCGCCGAGCCCGGCGGTTACGCGCCGCGCGCCGTCTACGGCCGCTACCTGACCTACGTCATGGAGCGGATCGAGGCGACCCTGCCGCCCGGACTCACCGTCCACCGGGTCCCGGCAAGGGTGGTCTGCGCCGACCGCGCCGCCGGCGGGCCGCACGGCGTCGCGCACCGGCTGCGCCTCGACCGCGGCGACGTCCTCACCGTCGACCGGCTGCTCCTCGCCACCGGGCACCCCCTCACCGAACTCGACGGGGAGCAGCGCGCCTGGCAGCGGTTCGCCCGGGAACACAGCACCCCCGCGCGGGCCGTCCGGTACGTGGCCGGCGGCTCCGCGAGCGAGATGCCGCTCGCCGACATCCCGGCGGGCGCGAGCGTCGGCATCCTCGGCATGGGGCTCACCTTCTACGACATCCTCACCGAGCTGACCCTCGGGCGCGGCGGCACCTTCGCCGAGGGCGAGGACGGACTCCTCTACCTCCCCAGCGGCAAGGAGCCGCGGATCCTGGCCGCTTCACGCGGGGGAGTGCCGCTGCTCACCCGGGGCGCCAACCAGAAGGGCCCCGAACACCGCTACCGCGCACGGCTGTTCACCCCGGAGCGGATGGCCGCGCTCAGGGCCGACGGGGCGCCCCTGGACTTCGAGCGGACCGTGCTGCCCTGGCTGCTCGCCGAGGTGAACCTGGTCCTCCTCGCCACCCGCGTCCGGCAGGCCCACGGCCCCGAGGCCGCGCGGGATTTCACCGAGCGTGGCGTCGCCCTCCTCGCCGACCGCGCCGACCCGCGCCCGCGGCTCCTGGAGGGGCTCGCCGCCGCCCACCGGGTCGACCCCCGGCCGCTCACCGGTCTCGACGCGCTCGCCCGGCCCTTCGCCGGCCGGCGCTTCGGCTCCTCGGCCGAGTACCACAAGGTGCTCACCGAGTGGCTCCGCGCCGACCTCGCCGAGGCCCGCCGGGGCAACACCGAAGGACCCCTGAAGGCCGCCGCCGACGTGCTGAGGGACGTCCGGCAGACGATCAGGGGCGTGGTCGACTTCGGCGGGCTCACCCCCGACTCGCACCGCTGGTTCCTCGCCGAGTTCGGCCCCGTCGCCGCGATGGTCTCGACCGGGCCGCCGCAGCTGCGCTCGGAACAGTTCCTCGCCCTGCTGGCCGCCGGGGTCCTCGAACCGGTCGGCCCCGGCGCCCGCTTCGAGGCCGATCCCGTCGAGGGCCGGTTCGCCGTGGAGTCGGCGCAGGTCGAGAACTCCTGGGCGGCGCTCGACGTCCTCGTCGACGCCCGGGTGCCGGGCACCGACCTGGCGGCGGACCGGGACCCGCTGATCCGGGGTCTGATGGTCGACGGCGAGATCCGCACCTTCACCAACGCGGCGGAGGGCGCGGGGGAGTTCGCCACCGGCGGCCTCGACTGCACCGACTCCCCCTTCCACCCGGTGCGGGCGGACGGCTCGGTGGACACCAGCACCCACGTGCTCGGCATCCCCAGTGAGCACACCCGCTGGTTCACCCAGGTGGGCAGTGGCCGGCCGGGCCCCTGGGGCTCCTTCACCCGGGACGCGGACGCGATCGCGCGGGCCCTGCTGGGAGGTGCCTCGTGACGGCCCACGAGGAGTACCGGGCCGCGCGTGACCTGCTGCTCCGGCTGCGCGGCGACCACGAGACGGCCCGCGCCGCCTTCCGGTGGCCGCGGGCCGCGCACTTCAACTGGGCCCTGGACTGGTTCGACGTCATCGCCGAGGGCAACGACCGGCCGGCCCTGGAACTCCTCGGCAGGCCGGGTCCGGACGGCGCCGTCCCCGTCGTGGACCGGGTCTCCTTCGCCGAGCTCTCGGCCCGATCCGACGAGTCGGCGACCGCCCTGCGGGAGCGGGGCGTCGCCCGCGGCGACCGCGTCCTCGTGCTGCTCGGCACCAGGGCCGAGCTCTGGGAGACGCTGCTCGGCTGCGTGAAGCTCGGCGCCGTCGTCGTCCCCGGCTACCAGGACCTGACCCGGGACGAGGCCGCCGACCGGATCAGCCGGGGCCGGATCCGGCACCTGGTCTGCGCGCCGGGACTCGTACCGCTGCTCGACGCGCTGCCGGTTCCGGGCCTCCGCACGGCGCCCGACACGGACCGGCCCGGCTGGTCCCCGTACCCCGACACCCGCGGCCCCGGCCGGCGCCGCTTCGTGCCGGACGGCCCCACCCCCGCCGCCGACCCGTCCTTCTGCTACTTCACCTCCGGGACGACCTCCCTGCCCAAGCTCGTGGAGCACAGCCACGCCGGGTACGCCGTCGGGCACCTCTCCAGCCTGTACTGGAGCGGGCTGCGTCCCGGCGACCGGCACCTCAACCTCTCCGCGCCCGGCTGGGCCAAGCACTCCTGGTCCAGCTTCTTCGTGCCGTGGACCGCGGAGGCGACCGTCCTCGCGCCCCCCGACGGCGGGCTCCCGCCGGAGGTGCTGCCCGGGGTCCTCGCCGCGCACGGCGTCAGCAGCTTCTGCGCTCCGCCCAGCGCCTGGCGGGCGATGCTCCCGCACGTCACGGGCGGCGCAGGCGCGCCCCGGCTGCGCGAGGCGACCGCCGCGGGGGAGCCGCTGACGGCCGAGACGGTGGCGCGGATCGAGGCCGCCTGGAGGGTGCGGATACGGGACGGGTACGGCCAGACCGAGGCGACCGCCCTCATCGGCCGGGCCCCCGGCGGCCCCGAACCGCTCGCCCCGCTCGGGCATCCGCTGCCGGGCTACCGGATCGTGCTGCGGGACCCGGAGACGGGGGAGGCGGGCGACGCGGGGGAGGTGTGCGTGGACCTGACGGACCGTCCGCCCGGCCTGATGCGGGGCTACGCGGATCTTCCGGACCGGACGGCCGAGGCCTTCGCCGACGGTCTGTACCGCACGGGCGACCGGGGCGAGCGGTGCGCGGACGGCTCCATCCGGCTGCTCGGCCGGATGGACGAGGTCTTCAAGTCCCACGGCCACCGGGTCTCGCCGCTGGAGATCGAGGCGGTCCTGCGCACCCACCCGGAGGTGGCCGACGCGGCGGTGATCCCGTGTCCGGACCCCGAGGGCGGCCTGGCGCCGTACGCGGTGGTGGAACCGCGCACGGTGCCCGCCCCCGACGGGTTCGCCGACGCGCTCCTGGCCCTGGCGGCCGAGCGGCTCGCGCCGGTCTTCGTCCCGCGCGGCGTCGACGTCGTCCCCCGCCTTCCCCGCACCCGCTCGGGCAAGGTCCGGCGCGCCGAGCTGCGCGCGGGGCGGACCGCGCCCTGACGGGGAGCGGGGGCCGGCACCGCGCCGGGCGGGGGCCGGGGGGCGTCCTGTCGACCGGACCGGGCGAGCGGCGTGATCGACAGGACCCTACGCCCCGACGGGCTCCCGGTCCGCCGCGTGCAGGAGGACCTCCGCGACGCCCCTGGCCCGTACCGCCGCCTCCGGCGTCCCCTCGCGCACGGCGGTGACGATGGCGCCGTCGCCGAGCAGGGCCAGCTGGCGGGCCAGGGCTTCGTGGTCGCGGTAGCCGCCCTCGGCGAGCAGCCGGTCGAGGACGGCGATGACCTTCTCCTTGTGCTCGGCGGCCACGTGGTGTGCCGGGCTGTCGGGGTCGGCCGTCTCGACCATCGTGTTGATGAAGGCGCAGCCGCGGAACTCGGCGGCGGAGAAGCGTTCGGCGAGTCCGTCGAAGAGCGCGAGCGGCAGTTCCTCGGGGGAGCGCGCGCTGGCCGCGATCCGGCCGTCGAGCCAGGCGCGCCACATGCCGTCCCGTCGCCGCAGGACCTCGACGACGACGTCGTCCTTGCTGGGGAAGTGGCGGTAGAAGGAGGCGCGGCCGACTCCGGACTCGGACAGGATCCGTTCGATCCCGACGGCCCGGATCCCCTCTTCGTAGAACAGGCGCTCCGCCGCGCTGAGGAGCCGTTCTTTCGCGTTCGTGGCCATACCAGACGGTACCACTCGGTGCCGTATCGGCGATCCTGATCCGAACTCCGGAGTGCCGCCTTCCCGTTGCGTCGGACGGAACCGATCGGTACCGTCTTGATGGTACCGACCAGTTCCGTCTTGGCCCGGCTCAAGGAGAGCTCCATGCCCCGCCTGCCCCAGCTGACCGTCGACTCCGCCAACGAGGAGCAGCGCGAGCTGCTCGAAGGCACCCTCAAGCAGCTCGGCAAGCTGCCCAACCTCTACGCCTCCCTCGCCAACGGCCCCGCCGCGCTCCGCGGTTACCTCGCCATGCGAGAAGCCCTGGTCGGCGGCAGCTTCAGCGCCCGGCAGCGCGAGCAGCTCGCGCTCTACATCGCCCAGCGCAACGACTGCACCTACTGCGTCTCCGCGCACACCCTGCGCGGCGGGAAGGTCGGCCTCAGCGAGCAGGAACTGCTCGACACCCGCCGCGGCGGCGACGCCGGCGACCCGCACATGGACCAGGTGCTCCGCTTCACCGGCGCCGTCATGGCGACCGGCGGCCGCGTGACCGACGGGGCGCTCGCGGACGCCCGCGCCGCCGGGGTCACCGACGCCGAGATCGCGGAGATCGTCGGCCACGTCGCGCTCAACGTCCTGTCCAACTTCTTCAATCACGTTGCGCAGCCGGACTTGGACTTTCCGTTGGTCCCGGCCCACCTCGCCGAGTAGAGTCTTCGCGGCCGAGCAGGGGTGCCGGGCGCGAGGACGCGTCCGGCACCCCTGCGGCCTTGTGCGAACGACCGGGGCGATCGAAACGGGTGGCCGACCACCACCCGGTGCGAGGACACTGCCGCCCGCGCGGCAGGGGGGAATTCACGTGGACATCGACGCAAGAACACTGAGAACCTTCCGCGAGGTGACCCTCACCGGGTCGTTCACCCAGGCGGCCCGCCGCCTCGGCTACTCGCAGTCCAGCGTCACGGCGCAGATGCGCGCCCTGGAGCGGCAGGTCGGCGAGCCCGTCTTCGAGCGGCTCCCCAACGGCGTCCGGCTCACCCACGCCGGTACGGTCCTGCGCGACTACGCCCGCCAGATCCTCACCCTCGTCGGCGAGATGGAGACCGCCCTGCGCCGGCCCGCGGCCAACCCGCCGCGCCTCACCGTCGGCATCGTCCCCGCCCTCGCGTACGGACAGCAGCTCGCCCGCGTCACCCACATCGGACGGCGCCTCCTCTCCGGCGTCCAGCTCGCCCTGCGCATCATGGGAACCGCCGAGGTCCACGACGCCTTCCGGGCCGGCGCGATCGACGGCGCCCTCGTCCTCACCGTCGTCGACGCCGACGACCCCGCCGACCTGTTAGCCGAGCAGCCGCACACCGAGCGCTCGGACGACCTCACCGAAGTACGCCTCCAGGAAGTGGAGTTCGTCCCCGTCACCGGCGTCGGCCGACGCCCCGGCGGCCACGGCCGGCAGGTCGTCATCGCCGACCCCGACTGCCCCTCCCAGCGCTGGCTCCCCGAATTCCTCCGCCTGCGCAGCGACAGCCCGCCCGAGATCCATGAACTCGGCTCCATGGCGGGCGTCCGCGCCGCCACCCAGTCGGGACTCGGCTGCGCCATGCTCCCCACGGCGCTCGCCGTCGAGCACGAGGCGGCCGGCGGCCTGCGCCCCCTCCCCGGAGTGCCCCGGATGCGCTGGAACGCCTCCCTGATCCTCGGCCGCCACGACACCCGGCCCGCCGCCGACCGGCAGAACCTGACGGAGACGCTCCGGCAGGCCACGGCCCTCGGCCGTGCCGTCCCGGCGTCCGAGGTCCTCGCCGGCCCCCGCCTCGCGGACGGAGCCCCCGCCCTCGGCCCGGACCCGAGCATCGCCTCCTGACGCCCGGGCCCGTCCTGCCGTCCCGCGCAGCGGCGCTCACCCCGCGGGTGTGCCGTACCGCGCGAGCAGCCGGTCGCGCCGGGACGGCTGGAGGTTGGCGCGGGTCACGTCGCCTCCGTAGTGGGCGACGACCCGGTGGTCCATGACGCGGCGCCAGAGCGGCGGGACGTACGCCAGGACGATCATCCCCGCGTACCCCGTCGGCATCTCGGGCGCCTCGTCGAAGTGGCGCAGCGACTGGTAGCGCCGGGTGGGGTTCGCGTGGTGGTCGCTGTGCCGCTGGAGGTGGTACAGGAAGACGTTCGAGGCGACGTTGTCGCTGTTCCAGCTGTGGCGCGGGGCGCAGCGCTCGTACCGCCCGCTCGCGGTGCGCTCCCGCCTGAGGCCGTAGTGCTCGGTGTAGTTGATGACTTCGAGCAGGCAGAAGCCGAACACCGCCTGGACCGCGAGGTACGGCAGGACCCCGGGTCCGAAGGCGAGCGCGAGTCCCGCGAAGAGGACGAACGACAGGGCCCAGGAGCCGAGGACGCTGTTGCCGGGGCTCCACACGGACCGGCCCCGGCGGGTGAGCCGGCGCTTCTCCAGGTGCCAGGCGGAGGTGAGGCCGCCGAGGACGGTCCGGGGCAGGAAGCGCCAGAAGCTCTCCCCGAGCCGGGCGCTCGCCGGGTCCTCCGGGGTGGCGACGCGGATGTGGTGGCCGTGGTTGTGCTCGACGTAGAAGTGGCCGTACCAGGTCTGGGCGAGCGCGATCCGGGAGAGCCTGCGCTCCAGGGCCTCGGTCTTGTGGCCCAGTTCATGGGCGGTGTTGATGGCGATGCCGGCGACCCCGCCGAGGGTGAACGTCAGCCCGATCCGGTCCGGGAGGGTGAGGTCGCCCCGGGTGATGAGCCAGCACCCGAGGACGAGCCCGGTGTACTGGAGGGGCAGGTAGAGGTAGGTGCACCACCGGTAGTAGCGGTCCTGTTCGAGGCGGGTGATCGCGCTGTCCGGCGGGTTGGCGGAGTCCTTGCCTATGAGGTGGTCGACGACCGGGAAGATCACGTACAGGACGAGGACCCCGGTCCACCAGAAGACCCGGAGGCCGGTGGCGGCGACGAGGCCCCAGGACAGGAAGGGGAAGGAGGGGATGAGCAGGCCGAACGGCCAGAGCAGGCGCTTGGGGTCGCGCCAGGCGGCGGGGGCTTCGGGGGAGTCGCTGTGCAGGGCCAAGACCGGCTCCTCAGGGCGTTGGACACTTCACATGCCTACTGTCCAGTTCATAGACGGAAGAGCGCTGAAGCGTCAATGCTTTGGACAGTGCCCCGTGGATAAGGTGGGGGCACGATGACACGTTTCCGCGAGAGTGTTCGGTCCCTCCTGCGCGAGCAGGTGCTCGACGCCGCCTACCGGCTCGTCGCCGCCGACGGCTGGGGCGGGCTGCGCATGACCGCCATCGCGCGGGCCGCCGGCATCAGCCGCCAGACGCTCTACAACGAGTTCGGCACCAAGGAGGCCATCGGCAAGGCCCTGGTCCAGCGTGAGCTGGAGGGCTTTCTCGTCGGCATCCAGCGCGAACTCGACGCCCATCGGGGCGTGTTGGAGGCCGCGGCGGCGGCGGGCGTGGGCTACGCGCTCCAGCAGGCCGTGGACAACCCCCTCATCAAGAGCGTCCTGCTCGCGGCGCGCGGCGGCGAGGACGACCTCCTCGCCTACCTCACGACCCGCCCGGAGCCGGTCTTCGGCACCGCGATGGCGATGCTCGACGCGTACGCGGTCGAGGCCTGGCCCGACGTCGACGAGGAGTCCCGGGGGCTGGCCGTCGAGACGATCGTGCGCCTCACCGTCAGCCACATCGTCCAGCCGGTGGCCCCGCCGGAGGAGTCGGCGCGGCGCATCGCCAGGATCACGGCGCGCATCGCCTATCCGGGCCGCGCCTGACCGCGCCCGACCGGGAGCACGCGGAACCGGGGGGCGGCGGCGGCCGACTGCCTCGACGCGGACCTCCGTCCCGTAGGCGGCGGTGACGGTGCCGGGTCCGTCGGCGGAGACGTACCGGACGCGGCGAACGGCCTGGAGGAGATGCTGGAGTACGAGGCGCGGGGCACGGTCCGGGTCGGTCCCGGGTCCTGAGGGAACGGGCGAGGCCCGCTGGCGGACACGGGGGATCTCCGGCAGCGGGCCTCTGTTGAATATTGTACGAGATCATCCGGGGTGGTTCGCACGGGCGACGGCGGTGGCGGAGCCCGGACGGACGGGGTACATCTCCCCTGAGGTGCGGACACCCGCGACCGCGCCGCCCGTGACGACGAGGAGGCCGCCGTGGAAGGCAGAAGCGTCGGGTTCGTGCAGTCCTTCAACCGTCTCGCCGGGTACGGCTTCGTCGTCCCCGTGGGCTCCGAGGAACAGGTGTACTTCAGCGCCGAGGACATCGAGGGCAAGGAGCGGACGGTCTCGGAGGGCCAGCAGGTCTCCTTCGTCCTGGTCCTCGGCGAAGGCCGCTTCGAGGCCAAGGAGCTGCGCCTCTGAAGCCGGCGGGCGCAGCGCCCCGCCGGCCCGGCCGGGCGGGGCCGCGCGTCCCGCCGCGCCGGCGAGTGGGCGAGGGCGTCGGGTCAGCGGGGGAGCCGCATCTCCAGGCCGTCCAGGACCACGTCCAGGCCGTAGGCGAACTTCGCGTCCCGGATGGCGACGGGGTCGGTCGCCGCCCGGGCGGCCGCGTCGGCGTACGACTCGGCGAGGTGGTCGTGGGCGGCCGCCGCCTGCTGGGCGGCGGGCATCAGGCGCGCGATGAACCCGGCCTCGGTCTCCCCTGAGCGGGCCACCGTGCTGAGCCAGGCGGCCTCCGTGGTGCTCATCCCGATCACGTACGACAGGAGGGTGTCGATCGCGCGGCTCGGCTCGGGGAAGCCGGCGGCGGTGAACAGGGCCGCGAGGCGCTCCGAGTAGGACATCAGGTTGGGGCCCAGGTAGGCGAGGCCGGCCTGCCCGAGCGTCGACGAGAGCCAGGGGTGGCGCAGGGCCGTCGCACGGAAGGACGCGGCGGCCTCGGCGGCGGCGGCCCGCCAGGGGCTGCCCGCGGGCGGCACGGAGATCTCGCCGGCGACCTCGTCCACGGCGAGCTCCATCAGCTCGTCCTTGGTGGCGACGTGGCGGTAGAGGGAGGTCGCCCCCGCGTTCAGGCGGGCGCCGAGCTTGCGCATGCTGAGCGCCTCGATGCCGTCGGCGTCGAGCATGGCGACCGCCTCCCGGACGATCGCGGCCCGGCTGAGCGCGGGCTGGTCGGGGGCGGACTGCTCGCGGGCCCATACGGACGGGACGGGGTTCGCCTTGGTGGCCATGGTCCTCCTTCGCTGCGTACGGCGTGCGCATTCAGCGTACAGGTCTCGGGTGTTGCGAACGCTGTGCGCATCTGCGTACAGTGTTCGCATCGCAGGGCGCCGAGGGCGCTCCGAAAGGCGCTCCGAAGCGTGCGAACGACACCCGAGGGGGAACTCCCGATGGAAACCCGCAACCCACGCCGCTGGTGGATCCTGGTCGTGCTGTGCCTCAGCACGCTGGTCCTGGTCGTCGACAGCATGGCGCTCACCGTCGCCGTGCCGTCCATGACCGGGGACATCGGGGCGAGCGCCCAGGACATCCAGTGGATCCTGGACTCCTACATCCTGGTCTTCGCGGGACTCCTGCTCACCTCGGGAAGCCTCGGCGACCGCTTCGGCCGCCGGAAGGTCATGGTCCTCGGCCTGCTGCTGTTCGGCGCGGCCTCCCTCGCCGCCACCGTCTGCACCAGCCCCGGTGAGGTCATCGCGGCCCGCGTCACCATGGGCGTCGGCGGAGCGCTGATCATGCCCTCGACGCTCTCCCTCCTCATCACCGTCTTCGACGAGGACGAGCGGCCCCGCGCCATGGCCGCCTGGGGTTCCGTGTCCATGCTCGGCCTCGTCGGCAGCCCCGTCCTCGGCGGCGTCCTCATCGACCACTTCTCCTGGCACTCGATCTTCTTCATCAACGTCCCGGTCGTCGTCCTCGCCGTCGTCGCCGCCCTCACCCTGATGCCCGAGTCCAAGGGCCCCTGGCAGAAGCCCGACCCGCTCGGCGCGATCCTCTCCGCCGTCGGCATGACCGCGCTGATCTGGTGGATCATCGAGATCCCGCAGCACGGCGCCTTCGAGGGCCGCTCGCTGATCACCCTCGCGGTCGCCGTCGTCACCCTCGCCGGGTTCGTCGTCTGGGAGAACGTCACCCCCGAGCCGATGGTGCCGCTGGTCCTCTTCAAGCACCGCAACTTCAGCGGCGGTTCGTTCTCGCTGACCCTCGTGCAGATCGGCAACGGCGGACTGCTCCTCGTCCTCACCCAGTACCTGCAGTTCGTCCTCGGCTACTCGCCCGTCAAGGCCGGTCTCGCCTTCGTCCCGCTCGCCGTCGCCGCCCTCGCCGGCAACGCCGCCGGCGCCGGACTGGCCGCCAAGGTCGGCAACCGGATGCTGATCCTCGCCGGCATGCTCGTCATGGCCGCCTCCTTCGCCCTGCTCACCACCGTCGACGCGCAGTCCGGCTTCACCGTCCCGGCCGTCGCCCTCGGCCTGCTCGGCCTCGGCGCCGGTGTCGCGATGCCGGCCGCCGTCGGCGCCCTGATGAGCACCATCCCCGCGGAGAAGGCCGGCGTCGGCTCCGCCCTCAACGACACCATCCAGCAGGCCGGCACCGCGCTCGGCATCGCCATCCTCGGCTCGCTCCTGACCAGCACCTACTCCGCCGAGATGCCGGCCGACGCCCCCGAGCCGGCCAAGCAGTCCATCGGCGGGGCCCTCGCCGCCGCCCAGGGCGACGCCGGACTGATCGCCGCCGCCCGCGAGGCCTTCACCTCCTCGATGACCACCACCTTCACCATCAGCGCCATCGGTGTCCTCGCGGCGGCCGTCCTCGCCACCCTGGTGATGCGCGACGCCAAGACCGCCCCGGCCGACGCCGCCGCCGAAGGGGCCGACGAGAAGGAGCTCGTCGCCTGACCCCGTGCCCCCTCGCGAGAGCCGGTGCCCCCAGGGTGCCGGCTCTTCCGTCTGCCCCACATGGATGCCTCTCGTGTCGATTAGGGAGTGTTCGGCACGAGACATCCGGTTGCTCCCGACATAGTGCGGTCATGACTCCGACCCCCCACCGGCCCCGGACCCGGACGCGATCCCGGTCCCGCAGGGCCCTCCTCTGCGCCGCCCTCCTCGCCCTCACCGTCCAGGCCGGCGCCGCCGCCCCCGTCCTCGCCTCGGGTCCCGAGGGGCCCGGCGGCCCGGGCGGGCGCGACTGCGTGCGCACCGAGCGGCCCCTCGACGGCAAGGCCCGCCGGGTCCTGGACATCACCCGCAAGGCCAAGTCCGACCTCGCGCTCAAGTCCGTCGAGGTGCGGGTCACCCTCGACGGACGCGAGGTCCTCACCGACGCCCTCGGCGAGTCCATGACCGGCGTCCCCGCCGAGCCCGACATGCACTTCCGGGCCGGCTCCGTGGCCTTCGCGCACATCGGCACGGCCCTCCTCCAGCTCGTCGAGGAGGGCAGGGTCGACCTCGACGACACCGTGGAGCGATGGCTGCCCGACGTCCCCAAGGCGAACCTGATCACCCTGCGGATGCTGGCCAGCAACACCACCGGCCTCCACGACTACGTCACCGACCCGGCCTTCGGAGCCGAGCTGGAGGCGCACCCCTTCCGCGCGTGGACCCCGGCACAGCTCCTCGCCTACCCGTACAGCCACTCCTTCTGGTACGAGCCGGGGACCAGCTGGAGCTACTCCCACGCCAACTACCTGCTGCTCGTCCAGGCCCTGGAGAAGATCACCGGCACCCGGATCGACAAGCTGATCCGGGAGCGCGTCACCGGGCCCCTCGGGATGTGGAACACGCAGAACAACTTCACCCCCGACATCCCGCGACCGGTCCTGCACGCCTTCACCTCGGACCGGGGCCTCTACGAGGAGTCCACGTTCTGGAACCCCTCGTGGACCACCGCGCCCGGCGCGGTCATCACCACCCACATCTGCGACCTCGCCACCTCGGCGCGGGCGATCGGCAGCGGTGAACTCCTCTCCCACCGCTCCTACCGCACCCTCCTGAACCCGGGCACCGTCGGTCTCGGCGGCGAGAGCCCCACCTGCCCCGCCTCGATCTGCCTGAAGCAGACCGAGGCGAAGCACTTCGGCCTCGGCGTGATCGTCGTCAACGGCTGGGTGCTGCAGAACCCGTCGTTCTCCGGGTACGCGGCGATCCAGGCCTACCTCCCGTCGAAGCGGCTCGCCATCGCGGTCTCCGCGACGAAGACCCCGACCACCCCCGACGGAAACCAGGCCGAGGTGGTCGCCGAGCGCATCGCGGCCGCGCTCGCCCCGAACGACCCGCTCGCCATCTCCTGATCACCCGTCACCTGCCCGTGCGGGACCCCCTGGTGCCGTCCGACGACGGCACCAGGGGGCGCGGAACGCCGGCCGTCAGGCGAGGACCGGCAGCGCGTGCAGCCGCTGCCGCCGCCCGGTCGCACCGCCCTCCTCGGCCGGCACGGCCGGCGCGGGCCCCTCGCCCGCCGTCAGGAGCGCGACGAGCGAGGCGCGGGCCCGCGCGACCCGGGACCGTATCGTGCCGACCGGACAGCCGGCGGTCTCGGCGGCCTCCGCGTAGGACAGGCCCAGGAGTTGGGTCAGGACGAAGGCCTCCCGCCGCTCCGCCGGGATCGCCGCGAGCAGCTCCGCGAGCGCGATGCCGTCGTCGAAGCCGGGGAGCCCGCGGGGCTGTGCCCGCTCCGCCGCCGACTGCCAGTCGTCCTGGTCCGAGAGCCGGGGCCGGGCCGCCGCGCGCCGCAGGCTGTCCACGACCGTGCGGCGGGCGATGGAGAGCAGCCAGGTGCGGGCGGAGGAGCGGCCCTCGAATCGCGGCAGCGCGGTGAGCGCCCGCAGGAAGACCTCCTGAGTGAGGTCGTCGGCCGCCTGGCGGTCGGCGCTGAGGTACGCCACGTAACGCCAGACGTCGCGGTGCAGCGCCCGTACGAACAGGTCGGCCTGTGAGGGGCCGCCGTCCCGGGCGGCCAGCGCGAGACGGGTCGTCGCCGCGTCGGCCTCGGCCGAGGGCGCGGTGCGCGCCGTGCTTGTGCGTGCGTTCACAAGCGGGGGGTGGGTAGGGGTGTGCGGGGCAGGAGTCATCGCCGAAGGTCCTTGGGACGAGAGGCGTCCGGCGCGCGGGTCGGGCGTCGCCGGGCGAGTCGTACGGCCTGCCGGACGGCAGGCCGGTGCCCGGGGCGGGGAACAGGCGTCCGTCGCCGTCGGGGATCCGGCTGTCAGAGGACAGCGAACGCCCGAGGAGGCCCTCTCGTGAGCAGCGTGCGTGCGAGGAGGAGACGGCGCGGGACCCGCCCGTCACCGGTCCGCGCCCGCCGGATCCGCGGCCGGTCCGCGACCACGGGCAGCACCGCGAGGAGCAGGCCGAGGGGCCGGAAGAGCCGGGCGGGAACGGTGCGCAGCAGACGGAACACGGCCCGCTCGCCGTACGCGAGCCAGAGGCCGCTGAGGAGGGCGGCGAGGAGGTGGGCGGAGAGCATGCCGACGGAGGAGGTCATGTCCGTCATGTCGTGCCCGGAGGACACGACGGGGGAGGCCGTGCCAGGCAGGTGCCCCATGGCCATGTGGTCCATGGCCAGGGGGTCCAGGGCGGAGTGGCCCATGCCCACGTGGCCCATGCTCAGGTGGTCCATGGACAACTGACCCGGGCCCATGTGGCCCATGTGCTCCATGTGGCCCATGCCCATGGGAGACATCGTCATGTCACCGGAGCTGCCGCCCTGTTCCCCGGCCGCCCCGCCCGTCGGCCACGTCGCGGTGGGTGACTGCGACCACGAGAAGACCAGGTGCAGCGCGGACTGGAACGCGACCGCGGCCGAGGTCACCGCCAGGAGCCCCCGCTCCCGCCCGCCCAGGGCCCACGCGCCCACCGCCGTCCCGGCGAGGGCCGCGCCCAGCGTCCGGCCGGGCACGGCGTGACCCGACATCAGGATGTGGCCGGTGGCCGCGAGCAGCACGCAGACGGCCGCGAACAACGCGGCGCGCACCGCTCGGGAACATCGGCCTGGTGTCATGGCGCGCCCATCCTTGCACCCCTTTCGGAGGTGTGCGGGCGGGCGTCGCCACCGTGGCCGCCCCCTCGACCTGTCCGGCACATGCCTACGCGAGATGTGGCGCGTCCCACAAGAGCACCTCGGGAACTCCCGTGCCGCCGCAGCCGACTTCTCCGGTCGGCGGCCTACGCGTCCGGGCCTCGACCGCCGCGGGAAGGGGAGGTGTGTGAGGACCGAGAGGACGGCGACGGAGGCGTCGCCCGAGCACGGAAGCCGCTCCGCGCGCGGCCTGACCGCGCTGCTCACGACGGCCATGGCCTTCTCGATGATGCAGCTCTTCCTGCTCGGCGCGCTCGGTCCGCGGCTCGTCGACCGACTCGGCCTGTCCGCGACCGAGTTGGGCCTGACGACCACCGTCGGTTTCGGGACGGCCGCCCTGCTCTCGCCCGTCGGCGGCCGGATCGTCGACCGGGCGGGCCCGCGCCGCTCCCTGGTCGCCCTGCTCGTGCTCTCGGCGGTGGCGCTCGGACTGGTCTGCGCCGCCCCGGGCGCGGGCCTGCTGCTCGTCGCGGTCGCGCTCGGCGGAGTGCCGCAGGCCCTGGCCAATCCGGCGACCAACAAGGCGATCCTGGCCGCCGTGCCCGCCGCGCGGCGGGGCGCGGTGACCGGGACGAAGCAGTCCGGCGTCCAGCTCGGGGCCTTCGCCGCCGGACTCCCGCTCGCCACCGTCGCCGGACTCGTCGGCTGGCGCGGCGCGGTCGGGGCGGCGGCGGGCGCGGCGCTCCTCGCGGCCGTCTGGGCGTGGCGGTCGCTGCCGGCGGATCCCGTGGTGGACCGGCGGACCGGCCGTCCCGCGACCGGCCCGGAGCGAAGCGGTGCCGCGGACTCCGTCGCGGGGGCGTCCGGAGGGCCGGTGGCCTGGCTGGCGGGGTTCTCGCTGTTCCTCGGGGCCGGGATCGCGTCCGTGAACACCTACCTCGTGCTGTTCGGCGTCCAGCGCCTCGGCATGGGCCCGGCCGTGGCGGGCGCGCTGATCGCCGTGCTCGGCGTGGCGGGCATCGTCGGCCGGATCGGGTGGTCGCGGGCGGCCGTGCCCGGCCGCGCCGAGTGGCTGCCGGGCGGGCTCGCGGCCGGTGCCGTCGGGGCGGCGGCGCTCCTGGCCGCCGCCCCGTACGCCCCGCCGCTGGTGTGGGCGGCCGCGGTGGCGGTGGGGGTGTGCGCGGTGTCCGGCAACGCCGTCTCGATGGTGCTCGTCCTGCAGCGCTCCGCACCGGGCCGGGCCGGGCGGGACTCGGCGCGGGTGGCCGCCGGGTTCTTCGCCGGGTTCGCCGTGGGGCCGCCGCTCTTCGGCCGGCTCGCGGAGAGCGGTCGCCACGAGGTCGGCTGGGGCCTGGTCGCCGCCGAGTTCGCGGTGGCGGCGGCGGTCGCCGTCACCTGGGCGGTCAGGGACCGCCGCACGCGGACGGCGGTCGGCCGATGACCGGGGAACTCGACTGGGCGGAGCGGGCCTCGGCGTCGCTGCT
Source organism: Streptomyces sp. NPDC096079 (assembly GCF_040303145.1). Taxonomy (NCBI): domain Bacteria; kingdom Bacillati; phylum Actinomycetota; class Actinomycetes; order Kitasatosporales; family Streptomycetaceae; genus Streptomyces; species Streptomyces sp. NPDC096079. Next base: position 107,502 of record NZ_JBEOST010000020.1, on the reverse strand, counting down.
GCACCGGGTCGGAGCGGCGGCGCGGGCGGCGGGGGAACGGTTCCCGCTGTACGCGGACCCGGTCGACGGGCGCTGGACGACGACCGGCCGGGGCTCCTGGACCGGCGGGTTCTGGGCCGGGCTGCTCCGGCTGCGGGCGCGCCGCACGGGGGAGGCAGCCGACCGCGCGGCGGCCGCCGCGTGCACCGCCCGGCTCGCGCCCTGGGCGGAGGCGGACACCGCGGCCCGGGGTCTGATCCTCTGGTACGGAACGGCACTCGACGACGGCGCGGAAGCCCGGCTCCTGCGGGAACGGGCGGCCCGCTGCGTCCTCGCCGCGTACGAGCCGGCCCTCGGGCTCGTCCCCTGGGGAGCGGCCCTCGGCGGCCCCCGGCTCCGGGCCCGCGCCGACGGCGTCCCCGGCCTCGTCCCCCTGCTGGCCTCCGCCGGGGCCGCCGGAGAAGCGGCGGCGGCCGGTCATCTCCACCGCCACCTCGACCTGTGCCTCGACGGATCTCCGGGCGAACGCCCCTCCCCGTCATGGGAGTTCGCCGGCGTCACCGGCTGGCGCCCCTGCCCGGAGCCGGAGCCGGAGCCCGGCTGGACCCGGGGCGAGGCCTGGCTGCTCCTCGCCGTCGCCGACGCCCTGCTCCGCGCCGGGAACGCGGCCTGGCGACCGGAGAGGCTGTACGAGGCGGCGGAACTGCTCCTGCTGAAGGGGCGGTTCCTGCACGGACCCCTGGTCCCGCCCGCCCGCGCCCGCCACCCGGACGGGCCCGTCGACACCTCGGCCGCCGCGATCGGCGCGGTCGCCCTGCTGAAGCTGGCGCTGCTCCCCGGACCGCGCTCCGCCGCGTACCGCACGCGCGCCGAGGACGTCCTGCGGCACCTGACCCGGACCCACTGCGCGGAAGGGCTGCTGTGGGACGGCTGCTACGACGCGGCCACGGACACGGCCACCCGCCACGCGCTGGTCTGGGGCGACTTCTTCCTGGCCCTCGGCCTCGGGGCGCTGCTCGGCGACATCGACCTCACCGAGGTCTGAGCGCGCCCTTCCGCGGCCACCCCTCAGGAAGCGCCCGGCACCGGCTCGCGCAGGATCCGGCGGGCGACCGAGGTGACGTGCAGTTCGTCGGGGCCGTCGAGGACGCGGGCCGTCCGGCCGCCGCGCAGCAGAGCGGGCAGCGGGGTGTCGGGGCCGAGGCCCGCCGCGCCGTGGACCTGGACGGCGCGGTCCGCCACGTCCTGGAGGGTCCGGGCGGCGGCGGTCTTCGCGAGCCCCGCCTCCACGTGCGCGTCCCGGCCCTCGGCGACCCGCTCCACCGCCTCGTACACGAGGGGGCGGGTCGTCCGGAGCGCGAGCAGCGCCTCGAACACGTGCTGCTGGACCAGGGGGTGCTCGGCGAGCGGGCCCCGCACGCCCCGGCGCGCCCGGGCGCGGGCGCACATCAGGTCGAAGGCGCGCTGGGCCTGCCCGGTCCAGCGCAACGCGCGCAGGGTGCGGCCCAGTTGGAGGCGCTCACCCGCGACGGCGAGGGCCCGGCCCGGTTCCCCGACGAGGTGGTCGTCGGGGACCACGACACCGTCGAACGCGATCTCGTACTGCCCGCCGGCACCGAGCACGGGCAGTTCGCGCACCACGCGGAATCCGGGCGCGGACGTGGGCACCAGCAGCAGCGACAGGCCGTCCCGGTCACCGGCCGCCCCGCCGGTCCGCGCCAGGACCGTCACCAGATCCGCGTCGCCCGCGCCCGAGACGAACCACTTCCGTCCCGTCACGCTCCACCCGACGCCCGGCCGCCGCTCCGCGCGGGTGGCGGTGAGGACGGGCTCGCTGCCCGGCGTGTCCGGCTCCGTCATCGCGTAACACGACCGCAGCTCCCCGGAGACCAGCCGGCCGAGGACCTCCTCCCGCACGGCCGGCGAGCCGTGCCGCGCCAGCATCGTCACGTCGAGGAGGGAGGCCGAGCCCAGCGCGGCCGGACCGTGGTCGCTGGCGCCCTCGGCCTCCGCGACCGGAGCGTACGCGGCGAGGGACAGCCCGCCGCCCCCCAGCTCCGCGGGCAGCGGCAGGGCCCACAGGCCCCGCTCCCGCGCCTCGGCGCGCAGCCTGCGCCGCACGGCCACGGCGCCCCGACCGCCCGCGTCGAGCTCCTGCTCGTGCGGGACCACCCGCTCCCGTACGAACTCCGCCACCCGCGTGCGCCATTCGTCCCCGTCCCGCACCGTCCCGCCGCCGACCGTCACGCGTCCACTCCGCTCTCGTCTCCCCGCTCCGGGAACTCGGCAGAACACCCGTCCGACTGTCTGCCCGGGGAAGGGGTCGGGCGGACCGGCCCGGCGGTTCCCCGCTCCGTACGGACCCCAGCGCCGGCCATCGCCGCGCGACGAGAGGAGAGGCATGGCGTCCCCAGCGACCCCGCAGACCGTCCGGCCGCTCGACACACTGGCCTTCCAGGTGGCGGGGCCCCCGCCGCTGACCCGGGTCGTGCGCGACCACCTCCGGCGCCTCGGCGCCCGGCAGCGACCCGAGGCCGCCGGGAACGGCGGCGGGACGCACCCGGCCCGCTCCGGCGACCTCCGTCCCGGCCACCCGGGCGAGGCGCACCCCGCCCACCCGGCCGACCCCCACCCCGCCTACCCGGCCGGCCCCCACCCCGCCCACCCGGCCGAGGCCCTCACCGTCCTCACCGGCGACGCCTTCGCACCCGTCACCGCCCGCGCCGCCTGGGGCCCGCCCGGCTCCGGTCTCGTCGACGAGGCCACCGTCCAGGCGGCGACCGGCGTGATGAGCGTCCACGGGCGGCGCGACGGAGCCCCGCGCGGACTCGCCGCCGACTACCTGGCCACCGCCACGGGCGTCCTCACCGTCCAGGGCCTCCTCGCGGACCTCATCGGCCAGGCGCGCGGCGGCCGGCCGGCCGCGACCGTCACCACCAGCGCCGACCGGGCCGGACTCCTCGTCGTCTCCCAGTACCTCGCCGCCGCCGGCGCCGACGAGCCGGAAGCCGCCGAACTCGCCCCCGGCGGGCCGCCCTTCACCTCCGCCGACGGCGTCCTGTTCGAGCTGGAGACGCTCGACCCGGGGGCCTGGGCCGCCTTCTGGCGGGCCCTCGACGCCCCCGGCGAGGCGATACGGATCGGCTGGCGGCCCTTCCAGTTCCGCTACGCCACCGCCTGCGCCCCCCTCCCCGCCGCCCTGCACGCCGTGACCCGGGCCCACCCGATGGAACGCCTCCGACGCGCGGCCGCCCTCGCCGGCGCCGAGGTGTGCCCGCTGCGCACCCTCGCCGAGCGCGCCCGGGAGGACGACGGGGCCGACCCCTGGGCGCTCCGGGTCCTCGGCCCCGGCCGCGCCTCCACGCCCCGCGACCTGCCCCCCGGCCGCCCCCTCGCCGGGCTCACCGTCCTGGAGGCGGGGCGCAGGATCCAGGCGCCGCTCGCCGCGCACCTCCTCGGGCTGTTCGGCGCCGAGGTGATCCGGATCGAGCCGCCGGGCGGCGACCCGCTGCGCGGGATGCCGCCCGCCTGCTCCGGGATCTCGGCCCGCTGGCTGGCCCTCAACCGGGGCAAGCGGGCCGTCGAACTCGACATCAAGTCCGCGCGGGACCGCGACCTGCTGAGGGAACTGGCCCGCGGGGCCGACGTGTTCCTGCACAACTGGGCACCAGGCAAGGCCGCCGCACTCGGCCTCGACGCCGACGACCTGAGCGCCGTCAACCCGGCCCTCGTCCACGCCTACACCAGCGGCTGGGCCGACCGGATCGACGACGCCCCCATGGGCACGGACTTCATGGTCCAGGCCCGCACCGGCACCGGCGAGGCCGTGCGCCCCGCGGGGGAGCCGCCGGCGCCGTCCCTCATGACGCTCCTCGACGTCCTCGGCGGGCTGCTCGGCGCCGAGGCCGTCCTCGCCGGGCTGCTGCTCCGCGAACGCACCGGGCGCGGCGTCCGCGTCGACTCCTCGCTCCTCGGCGCCGCCGACACCCTGACCGGGCCCGCGCTCGACCGGGTCCGGCGGGGGCGCGACCCGCGCCGCCCGGCCGGGTTCAGGCACCCGGTGCGGACCGCCGACGGCTGGGTCGCGGCCACGGACGCCTGCGCGGCGGCGACCGCCGCGTACGACCTGCGGGAGCTCTCCACCCGCGAGGCCCTCGCCCAGCTGGGACGGCACGGACTGGCCGCGACCCGCGTCACCACCGACCTGAACGAGCTGCACCACGACCCGCGCCTGACCGGCCCGGTCGGCAGGGACGCGCACGGCGCTCCCGCCGTCCCCACCCCCTGGAGCCACGCATGACCGCCGCCCCGCCGACACCACGGACCCAGGAGCCGTCCCGGCCGTCGCACCCGGCCCGGAGCGCCCCGCCGGCCTCCGACCGCGTCCCGCTGCGCGATCTGCTCCCGGCCGCGCTCCGGCGGGCCTGGGCGGCGGACGGGAGTTGCCCCGACGTCGATCTCTACGGGCTGTTCCGGGCCCGGCGGATCGCCGACCCGCACCGCACGGCACTCCTCGACGCCAAGGGCGCGCTCTGTTACACCGCCCTCGACCGCAGGGCCCGCTGTCTGGCCGCCGGACTCGCCGGGCTCGGCATCGAACCGGGTGACGTCGTCGGCGTCCAGCTCCCCAACCACCGCGACGCCGTCGTCGCCGACCTGGCGCTCGCCGCCCTCGGCGCCGTCGCCCTGCCGTTCCCGGTGGGCCGCGGCGTACGGGAGGCCGAGAGCCTGCTCGGCCGGGCCCGCGCCGTCGCCGTCCTCGCCGCCACCGAACACCGCGGCGCGCACCCGGCCGCCGAGCTGCACGCGCTGCGGGCCGCGCTGCCCGCGCTCCGCCACGTCGTCGCCGCGGGACCCGGCCCGGCGCCCGAGGGGACGGTACCCCTGGCCCGGCTCCTGCGGACCGACGCCACCGGCTTCGCGCCCGCCCGGCCCGACCCCGACTCCGCCGCCCGGATCCTCGTCTCCTCCGGTTCCGAGGCCGAGCCGAAGATGGTCGCGTACTCCCACAACGCCCTGGCCGGCGGCCGGGGCAACTTCCTGGCGTCCCTGATCCCGGACGGCGGACCGCCGCGTTGTCTGTTCCTGGTCCCGTTGGCGTCGGCGTTCGGCTCCAACGGCACGGCCGTGACGCTCGCCCGGCACGGCGGGACCCTCGTCCTGCTCGACCACTTCACCCCGGAGGCGGCCCTCGCGGCGATCCGCGCGCACGCGCCGACCCATGTCCTCGGCGTCCCGACGATGATCCGCATGATGCTGGACCGCCTCGGCGGGGGGCCGGACGGCACGGACCCCCTGCCGGCCCCGACCGCCCTGGTGCTCGGCGGCGCTCCGCTCGACGCGCGGACGGCCGGGGAGGCGGCGAAGGCCTTCGGCTGCGCGGTGGTGAACCTCTACGGCTCCGCCGACGGCGTCAACTGCCACACCGGCCTCGGTGAGGCCCTGCCGCCCGCCGACGGCTCCGGCGTCGTGGCGGGACGGCCCGACCCCCGGGTCACCGACATCCGCGTCGCCGACCCCGACACCGGGAGACCGGTCCCGGCCGGCGCCGTCGGCGAGATCCTCTCCCGCGGCCCGATGACGCCCCTCTGCTACGTGGGCGCGCCCGAACTCGACGCCCGGCACCGCACGGAGGACGGCTGGGTCCGCACCGGGGACCTGGGCCTCCTCGACGCCGAGGGCGTGCTGCACGTGGTCGGGCGGCTCAAGGACGTCGTCATCCGGGGCGGGTCCAACATCAGCCCCGCCGAGGTGGAGCGGGCGCTCGCGGGGCACCCCCTGCTGCGGGACGTGGTCTGCGTCGGGGTTCCCGACGCGCTGATGGGGGAGCGTCTCGCGGCCTGTGTCGTGCCCTCGGGCGACGGCGCCGAACCCACGCTCGCCTCGCTCGGGCGGCATCTGACGGCCGTGGGCCTCGAACCGCGCAAGCATCCCGAGCGGCTGCTCGTCGTCGCCGAGCTGCCCCTCACGGCGGCGGGAAAGCCCGACCGCGCGGCACTGGCCCGGCGGGTGGCCGGGGCGGAACCGGCCGGGGCCCCGCGCGGCGCGGCCTGACGGCGAAGGGCCCGGTGACCACGGGTCACCGGGCCCCTCGTCCTCTCCTACGAGCCCAGGGCCTTCTTCAGCTCGGCGGCGGCGCCCCGGTACACCTCCAGCAGATCCAGGCTCTCGTCCGGGTAGTTGACGATCTCGATCTGCTCGGCACCGGAGTCCGGCAGGACCGTGCCGGTCGACATGTGGGCGTTGTCGAGGACGAACCGCGGCTTGCGGCCCGACAGTTCGGCGAGCTGGGCGGGTGTGACGGCCTCGGGGCCGTAGGTGCCGGCCGGCGTCACGCCGGCGAGCTCCGCCGACCACGTGGTGAAGACCTGGCTGACGACGACGGGGCTCCTGCCTCCCGGCCATGCGGCCTTCAGCTCCTTCCTCAGCCGGGTGTACTCGCGGTCGAAGCCCGTCCGCCAGGTCGCCGCCTCGCCGGCGGTGCCGAACAGCCCCGCGAGCCGGGTCACTTCGGCCCGTACCGTTTCGGCGTCGTTGTCGAGGTCCACCTCCACCAGCTTCGCTTTCGACCCGGCGGCCTCCTTGATCTTCGCGGCGTACGGCTCGAAGGGCGCGTACAGCACGAAGTCCGCGCCGGCCACGGCCGCGAGGTCCGAGGGCTTCGGGTCGTAGTCGGGCGCGTGGTGCACCGAGCGGGGCACGATGACCGTGACGTCCTCGGCCCCCGCGGCCCTGGCGAACGCGCCCTCCCAGGTGGTCGTCACGACCACGACGGGGCCGGTCTTCCTCCCCTCCTCCGTACGGGACGCACCGCCCTGCCCGCGGGGTGCGGGGTCGTCGCCGCATCCCGCGGTGAGCAGGAGCGCCGCGCTCAGTGCGAGGAGCGGGCCGAGGGAAGCGATACGGACGCGGGTGCCCGCCATGAGCGGTTTCTCCGTTCGGGAAGCAGATGGACGGCGAGGACGACCGCCCCCGCCGTCAGGACGAGGACCGGCCCCGGCGGCCAGTCGAGCCGGAGGGCCACGAGGAAGCCGGTCAGATTGACCGCGACCCCGATCCCGATCGCCCACAGGGTGATCGACCTCAGCGAGCCGCCGAGCCGGCGGGCGGCCAGCGCGGGCAGCAGGGTCAGGGCGTCGACGAGCAGCGCCCCGGTGAGCTTGATGGCCCCGGCCACCGCGACGGCGACCAGCACCAGGAGGGCCGTCGTCAGCGCCCTGACGGGCACGCCGGAGCACTCGGCGAGCTCCCGGTCGTACAGCAGCAGGCCGATCTCCCGCCGCCGCCACCAGAAGAGGCCGGGCACCACGGCGGCGAGGACGCCGAGGACGACGAGGTCGGGCGTGCCGACGGACAGGATGGAGCCCCACAGCAGGGCGAAGGCGCCGGAGGCGTTGACGCCGGAGACGGCGAGGACGAGCAGGGCGGCGGCGATGGCCAGGCTCATCAACAGGCCCATGGCGCCGGAGAGTCCGCCGGGCGACCGGGCCAGCGGCGCGATCCCGGCACCGGAGAGGGCGCAGGCGACGAGCGCGCAGACCATCGGGTCGATGCCGGTGACCAGACCGACCGCGATCCCCAGCAGCGCGACGTGCATCATCGCGAAACGCACCGGCATGATGTCGAGCCCGACGATCACGACGCCGACGACCGGCAGGGCGACCGCCGCGACGAGCAGGGCGGTCCCGGCCCGCTGCACCGGGACCAGCTGGAGCAGGGTCCCGAGATCGGCGGCGGCGAGGGGGACGCGGCCACCCGCGTCGAGCCCGGCGGCGAGGGCCGCCGCGGTCGCGGGTCCCGCGCTCACCGGACCTCCCGGAGGCGGCCGGCCGCCATCTCCAGGACCCGGTCGCAGCGCGCGGCCAGGGCCCGGTCGTGCGTCACCACCACGAGCGTGACGGGGAGCGCGGTGAGCAGGCCGGCGGCCTCCTCCTGGCCCTCGAAGTCGAGGGCGGCGGTGGGCTCGTCGGCGAGCAGGACGCCCGCCCCGGCGGCCACGGCGCCGACCGCACGCGCCACGTACATGCGCTGCAACTGCCCCCCGGAGAGGGTGTCGAGGGACCGCCGCGCGAGCCCTCCCACGCCGAGTCGCTCCGCCGCCGCAGCCGCGGCCCCCGCGTCGGAGCCGCTCGCGAGGAGCTCCTCGCCGAGCAGCGGGAACCGGCCCGCGGCCGGCTTCTGCGGGATCCAGGCGCAGGCCCGGCGCCGCCAGGCCCACCCGGCCGCCGAGCGGGCCTCGCGGCCCCCGACCTCGACGGTCCCGGCGACCTGCCGGTGCAGGCCGAGGACGGCGCGCAGCAGCGTCGTCTTGCCGGAACCGTTCGTGCCGGTCAGCGCGACGCGCTCGCCGGCGGCGATGTCCAGGTCGACCCCGCCGACCGTCTCGCTGCGGCCGTGCCGGCAGGAGACCCCGCGCATCCTTACGTCCAGTCCGCCCATCCACCCGTCCCGTTCGCGCCCCCGCCGCGCCCTCCTCCGGGGCCGTCGGTCCTGGAGGAGTCGTACGCGGGGCGTGTCGGGTTCCCGCGGGGCGGCGGGCAGTGGTTACGTCGGTGGCCCAGACCCGTAGCCGCCAAGGAGATCGCCATGCGGATCCATGTGACCAGTGTCTTCGTCGACGACCAGGACAAGGCCCTCGACTTCTACACCGAGAAGCTGGGCTTCGTGAAGAAGACGGAGGTCCCCCTCGGCGACTACCGCTGGCTGACCGTCGTGTCGCCGGAGGCCCCCGAGGGCACCGAACTGCTCCTGGAGCCGGACGCGCACCCCGCCGCCAGGGCGTACGCGCGCGCCCTGGTCGCGGACGGCATCCCGGCCACCTCGTTCGCCGTGGACGACGTCCGCGCCGAGCACGAGCGGCTGAGCGCCCTCGGGGTCCGCTTCACCCAGGAACCGACGGAGGCGGGCCCGGTCACCGTCGCGGTCCTCGACGACACCTGCGGCAATCTGATCCAGATCGTCCAGCTGCCCTGACCGCCGGGCCGGTCAGGCGGCGGGCTTGCCGGGCTGGTCGTGGGTCGAGCAGTGGATGCCACCTCCGCCGGAGGCGATGGTGTCGATCTGCAGCTGCACGACCTCGCGCTTGGGGAAGTGGTCCTGGAGGATGCCCCGGGCGCGGTCGTCGGCCTTGCGGTCGCCGAACTTCGGCAGGAAGACCGAGTCGTTCGCGACGTAGAAGTTCGCGTACGTGGACACGAAGTCGTCGCCCTCGCCGGTGATCAGCTCCAGATCGGGCTGCGGCAGGTCGATGATCTCGAAGCGCCGGCCCCGGGCGTCGGTGGCCTTCTCCAGGACCGCGCGGGCCTGGTCGGCCGAGCGGGACCAGGAGTCCGGGGGAGTCCCGGGGAACGCCTGGTCGAGCAGGACCACGCCGGGCGCGGTGAACCGTACGAGGCTGTCCACGTGGGCGTCGGTGATGTCCTGGCCGCGGACGCCGGCGAGCCAGACCACCTTCTCCACGCCGAGCGTCTCGATCAGCTCGTCCTCGATCTGGTCCCGGGTCTTCCCGCGGTTGCGGTTGTCGTTGACGATCGAGCTCTCGGTGACGAGCAGGGTGCCCTCGCCGTCAGTCTCGAACGAGCCGCCCTCGGCGGTCAGCGGCGCCACCTCGCGGGGGATGCCGTACCTGGCGAGCAGCCTGCGGCCGACCAGGGCGTCGTTGTCGTGGGTCTGCTTGTTGCCCCAGCCGTTGAAGTTGAAGTCGATGCCGACGAGCTCGCCGTCGTCCTCGACGAAGACCGGGACGGTGTCGCGGGCCCACAGGTCGTCGACGGGCATCGGGATGACCTCGACCTGATCGCCGCAGGCCTTCCGGGCCCCCGCCAGCTGGGCCGGGCGGGCCATCATCACGACCGCCTCGTACTCCGAGACGGCCCGTGCGATGCGGGCGATGTCCTCCCGCACGTACGGGAGCTCCTCCCCCCAGACGGAGTCGAGGGCCGGCCAGGACATGAAGGTACGGGTGTGGCTCTCCCATTCGGCGCCGAAGCGGCGCTCGCCGGCCGCGGGCGGGGTGCCCGGAGTGCTGCTCGTACCGGCGGCGGCGCCGCCCTGAGCGGACTCCTCGGGACCGCAGGCGGCCGCCCCGAGGGCGAGGGCGCCGCCGATTCCGGCGAACGTCCGCAGGGCCGTGCGGCGGGAGGGGTGACGGTGGGACACGGTGTGCTCCGATCATGGGCTGGCGAGACTGTCCGGCGGCGGGCGGATCGCGTGACGCGGCGGCGGGAATCGCGGGCCTGGCCTCAGGCCGTGCCGTGCGCCCGGTCGGGCGGCGCGGCGGGCGTGAGTGGGGGTGGCCGTGGCGTCACTGTGGCACTGACTGGATATTCAGTCAAATGGCCGCAGCGGCGTGGCGGTGCCGTGTCGCCCGGTCGGCGGACGGCGGGAGCGCGATGCGTCGGCCCTTGTGTGGCAAGGCCCACGGGGCGTTTCGCCCGTGTCATGTTGACTGAAACTTTGGTCAAAGGCACGATCGTGCCCATGTCCTCCACGTACCCTCCCGGGCCGCGGCCGGCCCACGCGCCGCCGGCGCCCGAAGACCCCCGAGAGATCGGCGGCTACCGGATCCAGGCCCGGCTCGGCGCCGGCGGCATGGGCGTCGTCTACCTCGCCCACACCCCGGGCGGGCGGCCCATCGCCCTCAAGGCGGTGCGCGAGGACTTCGCCGCCGACCCGGAGTTCCGGCTGCGCTTCGCCCAGGAGGTCGCCAGCGCCGGCCGCATCCACGGCCTCTTCACCGCGCAGGTCGTGGACCACGGAGCCGACGACCCCGTCCCCTGGCTCGCCACCGCCTACGTCCCCGGACCCTCGCTCCAGCAGGTCGTCGAGCGCCACGGCCCGCTCCCCGTCCGCACGGTGCTCCTCCTCGTCGCCGGGATCGCGGAGGCCCTCCAGGCCATCCACGGCGCGGGCGTCGTCCACCGCGACCTCAAGCCGGCCAACGTCCTGATCGCCGAGGACGGCCCGCGCGTCATCGACTTCGGCATCGCGCGGGCGGCCGACGCCACCGGGCTCACCGGCACCGGGCTGCGGATCGGCACCGCCGCGTACATGGCGCCCGAGCAGGCCCTCGGCCTCGCGGTGACGCCCGCCACCGACGTCTTCGCGCTCGGCGCGCTCGCCGCGTACATCGCCGGAGGAACGCTGCCGTTCGGCGCCGGTCCCGAGTCGGCCGCGCTGTACCGCGTGGTCCACGAGCCGGCCGACCTCTCCGCCGTCCCCTCCGACCTGCACGCCCTCCTCGAACGCTGCCTCGCCAAGCGGCCCGAGGACCGCCCCGGGCCCGCCGAGCTGATCGCCGCCGCCCACGCGCACCCGGCCGTCGGCCCCGCCCCGGAGTTCACCGAGGGCTGGCTGCCGGGCGCCGTCCGGCAGGAGCTGCCGGGCGGGGCCGCGGTGCGGGCCTCCCTTCCCGCGCCGCACCCCCTCCACGACCGGCCCACCCACGCCGGGGCGGCCGCCCCCGTGCCCACACAGCGGGTGCCGGAGCCGCACCCGCAGCCCCGCGCCGAGCCCCGCCGGGGTGCCGCCCGGGCCCGCCGCCGACGCGGGCGCACGGCGCTGACCGCCGGGCTCGCCACCGTCGTCCTGCTCGGGGCGGCGGCCGGGGCCGTGTACTACCTGGACGACCCCGAGGCGTACCCCTCCTTCACGCCGGTGTACGCCGACGTCGAGCTGACCGCCCCCGACGACGCGTACGAGTTCGACCTCGGCGCCGGGAAGGTGGTCGCCGCCGAGACCGCCGACTGGTACCTCGGCCGCGACAAGGGCGGCTTCGTCCTGCCCGAGGACGCCGACGCCTTCGTCGCCTCCGGGTACGTGCTCGGCCCCGAGGACTGCGACCGGGGCATCGAGACGGAGCCCGTCACGAGCCTGCCCCTCGACGACCTCGCCGACGAGCGCCCCTTCTGCGTCCGCAGCCCCGACGGCCGGAGCCTCGTCGTCGCCCGGCTCGTCGACGGGGCGGCGGGCACCGGCCCGGTCACCGTGGTCCTCAGCCGGTACCGGAAGGAGGGCTGACCCGAGGCGCGGGGCGGGGCGCCCGCCGACGCCCGGCGGGAGGCGCGGAACCGGCGCCGACGATCACTCCGTACGCCGCTCCGGATAGGCTTCGTGACATGGCGTCTCGTAGTACTCAGATCCTTGAAGCGGCCGCCCGGGTGATCGCCCGGCGCGGGGTCCGCGGGCTCCGCGTGGAGGAACTGGCCGCCGAGGCCGGGGTCTCCACCGGCCTGATCTACTACCACTTCAAGGACCGCACCGGAATCCTGCGCCACACGCTGGAGTTCATCAACGACCGGGCCGAGCGGTACACCGCGCACGACCCCGACGCCGAGCCCCTCAGCCCGCGCGAGGAACTCGACCAGGTCCTCTGCCTCGAACTCCAGGACACCCCCGAGGTGCGGGAGAACAGCTCGGCCTGGGGCGAACTGCGCGCGAGCGCCGTCTTCGACCCCGTCCTGCGCGAGGACCTCGCCCGCGCGACCCTCCAGTGGGTGCAGGAGGTCGCCGGGCTCCTGGGCCAGGTGCGTCCCCTGGCGCCCGCGGCCGCGCTGGCCTCCGCGGCCGAGCGGCTCACCGCCCTCCTCGAAGGCCTGAGCATGCGCTGGCTGAGCGGAGGCCTCGCGATCGACCACGCCCGCACCCTCATGCGGGAGGCCGTCGAGGCGGAACTGGCCCTGCTGCCGGGGGCGTAGCCCCGGCTCCCGGCTCAGCCGACGTGGACGCGGGGGCGGCGGTCGCGGTCGGGCTCCGCCTCCCGCAGCACCTCGCGGGTGACGGGGGCGACCTCGCCCTGCCCGAGGAGGAAGAAGCGCAGGAAGTTGGCGAAGGGGTTGCCCTCGGTCCACTCGAAGTAGATGTGGGGGCTCACGCCGGTGAGGTCGCGGGCGTGGAGCAGGAGGGCGGCCAGCGCGTTCGGAATGGAGGAGGACTCCACGGTGAGGACGCGGTAGCGGTCGTGCATGACCTCGCCGCGCACGGTCAGGCCGGCCTCGAACTCGGAGGGGTCGGTGACCGTCACCTCGATGAAGACGAAGTCCTCGGTGGTCGGCAGGTCGTTGTCGGCGCGGATCTGCTCGATCTTGTCGCGGTACTCGGCGACGTCCCGGGAGTCCGGCTCGTTCGCGACGAAGCGGGGGGTGCGGCGCGAGATGTCCTGGATGAAGCGCTCGGCCATCCCGTCGAGCTCGATGTGGGTGACGCGCAGCTCGAAGGCGCGTCCGAGACGCGAGAGGAGCGAGATCAGGATGATGCCGGCGATGAAGCAGGCGCCGATCTTCACGCCGTCGGGGCGCTCGATGACGTTGACGACGGTGGTGTAGAGGAAGACGGCGGAGATGACGCCGAAGCCGATGGTCCAGCCCTTCTGACCGGCCTTGCGCGCCGCGATCGTCACCGCGATGGCGGCCGAGCAGATCAGCACGAGGACGCCGGTGGCGTACGCGCCGCCCTGCGCGTCGACGTCCGCGTCGAAGATCCAGGTCACCAGGAAGGCGACCAGCGTGAAGACGATGACCATGGGGCGCACGGCGCGGGCCCAGTGCGGGGCCATGCCGTACTTGGGGAGGTAGCGGGGCATCAGGTTGAGCAGTCCGGCCATGGCCGAGGCGCCCGCGAACCAGAGGATCGCGATGGTGGAGACGTCGTAGACGGTGCCGAAGGTGTTGCCCAGGTACTCGTGGGCGAGGTAGGCGAGCGCGCGGCCGTTGGCGTCGCCACCCGACTCGAACTCCTCGTGGGGGATCAGGACGGTGGTGATGAAGCTCGTGCAGATCAGGAAGACGCTCATGATCAGCGCGGCCGTGGTGAGCAGCTTCTTCGTGCCCCGGATGCGGCCGGCGGGCCTCTCCTCGGTGTCGCCGGGGTCGCCCTGGACGTGCGGCATGACCGCCACGCCGGTCTCGAAGCCCGACAGGCCGAGCGCGAGCTTGGGGAAGACCAGCAGGGCGACGCCGACCATGGCGAAGACGTTCCCGTGCTCGGCGGTCAGGGCCGCGGTCCAGTCGGTGACGACGTGCCCCTCGGTGATCACGTGCCACAGGCCGGTGACCACGACGACCGCGTTCAGGGCGAGGTAGACGCCGACGAGGACGACGGCGACGCCGATGGCCTCCAGGAAGCCCTTGAGGAAGACCGCCCCGAGCAGGGCGATCAGCACCAAGGTGATGATCATCTGCTTGTTGTGCAGGGCCTCTTCGAGGTGGGGGTTCTCCACGAGGTGGGTGGAGGCGTCGGCCGCCGACAGGGTGATGGTGATGAGGAAGTCGGTCGCGGCGAAGCCGAGCAGGGTGAGGACGAAGAGCTTGCCCTTCCAGAAGGAGAGCAGCCGGGAGAGCATCGCGATGGAGCCCTCGCCGCGCGGGCTCTCCTCCGCCACGCGCCGGTAGACGGGCAGGGCCCCCGCCAGGGTGACGATCACCAGGACGATCGTCGCGACGGGGGAGAGCAGCCCGGCGGCCAGGGCCGCGATGCCGGGCTGGTACCCCAGGGTCGAGAAGTAGTCGACACCGGTCAGGCACATCACGCGCCACCAGCGCTGGCCCTTGTGTCCGGCGTCCGGCGCCGACTCCACCGGCCGGGAAGGCCTGCCCTTCCCCATGTCGGAGAGGCCCTCCAGCATCCACGCGCGCAATCGTCCGGTGCGGGCGTCGTTCGTGGTGGCCATCGGGTGTCCCTGGGGTGGTGTGGGTGTCGGCTTTCGGCCATCCGACGGACGGCCGGGCAAGCCTAAGCAGACCGTGGGGCGCCGACCGGGGGTCACGCGTCAGGGAAGCGTCAAGATCCCCCTGTCGGACGTCATGCTTGTCACACCGGGAGCCCGTGGGTGTCAGCGGGCGCCGAAGACCTGCGTCCAGTAGGGGCCGCCGGACTGGTGCAGGCCGATGCCGATCTCCTTGAAGTCGCAGTTCAGGATGTTCGCCCGGTGGCCGGGGCTGTTCATCCAGGAGTCCATCACCTGCGCCGCGGTGGTCTGGCCCTGCGCGATGTTCTCGCCGTACGTCGACCACGTGTACCCCGCGGCCGTGACGCGCTCGCCGGGGCCGTCGCCGTCGGGGTTGGTGTGGTCGAAGAAGTTCCGCGCGGCCATGTCGTCGGAGTGGCCCTGGGCGGCCTTGGTCAGGAGGGGGTGCTCGGTGAGCGGCCCGCAGCCCGCCTTGGACCGTTCCGCGTTGACCAGGCTGATCACCTCCTGCTCGGTGGAACCGGAACCGGAACCGGAACCGGAACCGGAACCGGCCCCGG
Organism: Streptomyces sp. NPDC096079; assembly: GCF_040303145.1. NCBI lineage: Bacteria > Bacillati > Actinomycetota > Actinomycetes > Kitasatosporales > Streptomycetaceae > Streptomyces > Streptomyces sp. NPDC096079. The sequence goes on along the minus strand of NZ_JBEOST010000020.1, from coordinate 92,280 downwards.
ATCCGGACGTCGGCCTCGTGGTGGTGCGCACCGGGTCGGGCGCGGGTGCCGTCGTACGGGTCGGCCGGGGCGGCACCGGCCGCGCGGTGCGCGAGGGGGGCGGCGTGGGGCGCGAGGGCGTGGCGGACGCGTGGGCGGTCTTCGACGCCGACGGCGAAGGGGTGGCCGAGGGGGAGGCCGTCGCCGAGGACGCGGTCGGCTTCAGCGCGGTGGGCAGGCCGTGGTCGGCGGTCGCGCTCAGGGTCGTGTCCCGGCCCTCCGTCCCCTCGTCCGGTCCGGTGGTCAGGGTGAAGGCGCCGCCGGCGACGGCCGCCACGGCTATGCCCGCCGCGACGACGACGCGCCTGCGGCCGCGCCGCTGCCGGCGCCGGCGGCGGACGGCCCGCGTGCTCCGGGCACCGCGGCCCGCGGCCCCCTCGCCCGGCCCGGACCCGGCGGCGCCCCCGGCCCCGTGCCGCGCCGGGGCGGGCGGGACGGCCGGCGGGGTGGCCAGGGGGGCGGCGAGCGTCTCGGCGGCGTGCACGGACGGCTGACCGGAACCGGAATCGGAACCGGAACCGGAGCCCCAGCCGGAGTGCGGGGCCGTGCCGGGGGCGGGGTCGGCACCCCAGCCGGAGTGCGGGGCCGTGGCCGGGTCACCCCAGGCCGCTCCCTGGTCGGCGGTGTGTCCGGAGGCCCGGTCGGTGAGCCGGCCCGCCGCGGCGACGGTCTCGAAGCCCGCCCGCTCGCGGACGCCCGCGAGGAGCAGCGCCGCCGGCGGCACCAGGAGCAGTCCCGCGAGCAGCCCCTCCGCCGGGACGAGACCGCTCCACAGCCCGGCGCAGTACGCGCACGCGCGCGCGTGCCGGGCCAGACGCTTGCGCCAGAGCGCCGACGGCCGCCCGTCCCAGGTCCCCGTCTCGTACCGCAGCGTCTCGCAGGGCGGGTTCTGCGCCAGGGCCCGCACGACGATCCGCGCGGCTTCGAGGCGGTCCTTCATCCGCTGGACCCGCACCGCGGTGTGCTGCGGGGACAGCTGGAGCGCGGTGGCCACCTCGTGGCGGGCGAGTTCGCCAGCGCACTCCAGCCACCACAGCGAGAGCAGCTCCCTGTCCTCCGGCTCCAGCCAGCGGGTCGCCTCGGCGGTCTCGCGCCGCTGCCCGGACAGGTTCAGCCGGACCACGGCCAGCTCCACGAAGTCGGAGCCGGGCTGCGGGATCTCGTGCGCGTCGTCGAGGCCGCGCGCGGGGAGGCCGGCCTGCTGCCGGTGCCAGTGGCCGCGTACGGCGTTCATGGTGATGGCGACGAGCCAGGACCTGAAGCTGTCCGGGGAGCGCAGGTCGCCGAGGCCGGCGAGCGCCCTCAGCATCGCCTCCTGGACGACGTCGTCGACGTCGTGGTGGCCGTTCATCGCCCGGCCCACGATGTTGTAGACGAGGGGCAGGTGGAGAGCGACGAGCCGGTCCTGCGCCCGCGGGTCTCCGCTCTGTGCCGCCCTGACCAGTTCCGTACCCTGCTGTGCGCCCATGCTCCGAATCACCCTGCCTGTTCCGCTGTCGTCGACGGCCAACACAAGGGAGATCGGGGGGAGGCGGACCGATAACAGGAATCGGCGCACGAGTTCCGGGAACCTTCGGGGTCCCGTAGAGGAGGCCAGGGCGCCGGCCGGGTCTTCGTGGCTTCCGCCCATACGTGCTCGCGCGTCGTTCCGGCAAGACTGCCAGGGCATGACGGATCACCAGGCATGACCGAGCACTGGGGAGGACCGCGCCATGGGCGTGCAGCTGTACGACGAGATCGGTGAGGCGTTCGAGGGCTTCAAGTCCCTGCCGCTGACACGGTACGGGGAGGTGCCCAGCTTCCTGAAGCTGGTGGGCGACGTGCGGGGGAGGACGGTGCTCGACCTCGCGTCCGGAACCGGCTTCTACAGCAGGGAGCTGAAGCGGCGCGGTGCCGCGGACGTCCTCGGCGTCGACATCTCCACGGAAATGGTCGCCGCGGCGAAGGCGTTCGAGGAGAGCGAGCCGCTCGGGGTGCGCTACGAGGTGGGGGACCTCGCCGAACTGCGGCCCCTCGAAGAGCGCTTCGACCTCGCGCTGGGGGTCCAGGCGCTCAACTACGCGCCGGACATCGCCACGATGGAGGCGATGTGCCGCCATGTCCACCGGAGCCTGAAGCCGGGGGGTGAGTTCTTCCTCCTCGTGCAGAGGCCGGACTACCGCTTCGACGGACCGTCCCTCGCCCGGTACGGCTTCCTGTGCGAGGCGACCGGCGAGGAGATCGAGACCGGACCGCGCGTCCGGATCACGGCGCTGCTGGACCCGCCGATCTCCTTCGTCGGCGCCTGTCCGCGCCGCGAGGTCTACGAGGGGTCCCTGCGCGCGGCCGGGTTCGGCGACCTGACCTGGGTGCCGCTGGAGATCTCCGACGCCGGTGTCGCCGAGTTCGGGGAGGAGTTCTGGGCGGACTGCCTCGCCAACCCGCCCTTCGAGCTGCTGCGCTGCCGGGCCTGACGCCGGGGTGACCCGGTCCGCCCGGCGCGGGATCGACACGCGGAGGGCGGACGGGGCACGGGCGGGGAGGCGGGACGCGGTCCTGCGAGGATGCTCGAACGGACCGCTTCATCCCTTTCGTCCCCTGTGAGTCGCCATGGTCGCCTTCCTCGTCCTGCTGTCGCTGCTGTTCGTATGGGCCCTGGTGTCGGCCCGGCTCGCCCGCTGGAACATCACCGCGCCCATCGCCTTCGCGGTGGCCGGAGTGATCCTGACGAGCGGTGACCAACCGGCCCTGGCGCTCGACATGGACACCCACACCTTCCAGGTGTCCGTCGAGCTCGTGCTCGCCGTGATGCTGTTCACGGATGCCACCGAGACCCGGGGGTACGAACGGCTGGGCTCGTCGCCGGGGGGCCGCCTGCTCGGCCTGGCGCTGCCGGCCTCCGTCCTCCTCGCGGTCCTCTTCGGCGCCCTGCTGTTCCCGGGCACGAACGGATGGCTCCTGGCCGTGGCCGCGCTCGTCGTGATGCCGATGGACCTCGCGCCGCTCACGATGTTCCTGCGCGACGAGCGGGTCCCGCTGCGGGTGCGGGCCGCCCTCAACATCGAGGGCGGTTTCAACGACGGTCTGGTGTCCCCCTTCTTCGTGTTCTGCGTGTCCAACCTCGTCTCCGCCGAGGGGGACTCGTTCGGCGACCTGGTCCTGAACGCGGTCAAGGGCGCCGGATACGCGGTCCTCGCGGGCGGTGTCGTCGGCCTCCTGGCGGCCTGGCTGGTGCGCCGGTGCCTGGACGCCGGCTGGGCCCTGGCCACGGGGCTGCGGATGGCGAGCCTGGCCCTGCCGTTCCTCGCGTACGCGGTGTCGGTGCAGATCGGCGGCAACGGCTTCGTCGCGGCCTTCGTCGCCGGTCTCTGCTACGGCCGGACCGCGCACGCCCTCGGCACCGACAACCTCAGCCTCCTGCACGACATCGGACTCCTGATGGCCGTGGGGACCTGGTTCACCTTCGGGGCGCTGGTGGCCGACGCGTTCGCGCGCGGGATCGACCCCGCGGTCTTCGGCTACGCCCTGCTGGCGCTCACGGTCGCCCGGATGGTGCCCGTGCTCGCCGCGCTCACCGGTACCCGCTTCAGCCGGACCGACCGGATCGCCGTCGGCTGGTTCGGCTCGCGGGGCGTCACGTCCATCGTCTTCGCCGTCCTCGCCTTCGCCCAGCTCGCGGACGACGACGCGGACTTCGTCGTCGACGTGACCTGCGCCACCATTCTGCTCAGCATCGTGCTGCACGGCATCACGATGGAACCCATCGCCCGCTGGTTCGCCCGCCGTCCCGAACCGGAGGCGTGATCGACGACAACGACCGACCAGGGAGACACACATGAACGTCACCGCCCACATCGAGTCCGTCTACGCGGAGGTCCGGCGTCGCAACCCCGGCGAGGCCGAGTTCCACCAGGCGGCGGCCGAGGTGCTCGAATCCCTCGCGCCCGCGCTCGAACGGCACCCGGAGTACGCCGACAGCGGGATCCTGGAGCGGCTCTGCGAGCCCGAGCGGCAGCTGATGTTCCGGGTTCCGTGGGTCGACGACCAGGGCGTCGTCAGGGTCAACCGGGGCTTCCGGGTGGAGTTCAACAGCGCCCTCGGCCCGTACAAGGGCGGCCTGCGGTTCCACCCGAGCGTCAACCTGGGCATCGTGAAGTTCCTGGGCTTCGAGCAGATCTTCAAGAACGCGCTGACCGGGATGGGCATCGGCGGCGGCAAGGGCGGATCGGACTTCGACCCCAAGGGCCGCTCGGACGCCGAGATCATGCGGTTCTGCCAGTCCTTCATGACCGAGCTGTACCGCCACCTGGGCGAGCACACCGACGTGCCCGCCGGGGACATCGGCGTCGGCGCCCGGGAGATCGGCTACCTCTTCGGGCAGTACAAGCGGATCACCAACCGGTACGAGTCGGGCGTCCTCACCGGCAAGCCGGTGGCGTGGGGCGGCTCGCACGCCCGCACCGAGGCCACGGGGTACGGCGCGGTGTTCTTCGCCCAGGAGATGCTCGCCACCCGCGGCGAGAGCTTCGACGGGCGCCGCGTCGTGGTCTCCGGGTCGGGGAACGTCGCCGTGTACGCCGTGGAGAAGGTCCACGCCCTCGGCGGCCGCGTCGTGGCCTGCAGCGACTCCACCGGGTACCTCGTCGACGAGGACGGCATCGACCTGGAGCTCCTGAAGGAGGTCAAGGAGGTCCGCCGGGCACGGATCTCCGCGTACGCGGAGGCCAGGCCGAGCGCGCGCTTCTCCGCCCGCGGCTCGGTCTTCGACCTGCGCTGCGAGGTGGCCCTGCCCTGCGCGACGCAGAACGAGCTGCGCCGCGAGGACGCCGTGGCCCTGGTCAAGAACGGGGTCCGCGCCGTCGCCGAGGGCGCGAACATGCCCTGCACGCCCGAGGCGGTCGAGGTGTTCCGGGAGGCCGGCGTCCTCTTCGGCCCCGGCAAGGCCGCCAACGCGGGCGGCGTCGCCACCTCCGCCCTGGAGATGCAGCAGAACGCCGCCCGCGACACCTGGACCTTCGAGCAGACCGAGTCCCGTCTCGCCGCCGTCATGCGCGACGTCCACACCCAGTGCCGCGCCACCGCCGAGGCCTACGGCGCCGACGCGGACGACTACGTCCTCGGCGCCAACGTCACCGGCTTCCTGCGGGTGGCGGAGGCCATGCTCGCGCAGGGCGTCATCTGACGCGGGCGCGCGACGGGACGCAGGGCCGGCACCACGCGGACCGCGCCCGTCATCCCCTCGGCCCGGCCGGGATGCCCTCCCGGCCGGGGCCGTGCACGCTGGTGCCCGGACTGTGCTCGCGGTCGCACACCACGGAGGGACACCATGGGCAGCACGCGTACGAGGGGCCCCGACGGAGACCGCGCCGCGCGGCTGCTCGCGCGTCTCGCGGTGCTCGCCGCCGTCGGCTCGCTGGTCGTCCTGCTCCTGGCGCTGGGGGACGGCGGCCTCCTGGTGGTCGGGGCCGGACTCCTCGGACTCGTCCTCTGCGCCGTCGGCGGCTGGTGGTTCGTCGCCCACCGCGGTGCCGCGCGCCTCGTCGGCGCGCTCGTCGCGGTCGCCGCACCCGTCGGCGTCCTGGTCCTCTACGCGCACGACGGCCTCTGGGTCACGGCACTGGTCCTCTGCCTGTGCTGGGCCGCCGCGCTGGCCTGCGCACGGGCGGCGCTGCGCAGGTCTTCTCCCGCGCGGGAGAAGCCCGGCATCCCGGCGGCGCGGCCGGAACGACCGGTCCTGATCATGAACCCGAAGTCCGGGGGTGGGAAGGTCGGCCGCTTCGACCTGGTCGAGCGGGCGGAGCGGCTCGGCGCCCGGGTGATCCTGCTCGACCCGTCCGCCCCCGCCGACGTCGCCGAACTGGCCCGCGAGGCCGTGGCCGAGGGCGCGGACCTCCTCGGCGTCGCGGGCGGCGACGGCACCCAGGCGCTGGTCGCCGCCGTCGCCGCCGAGCACGACCTGCCGTTCCTGGTGATCTCCGCCGGCACCCGCAACCACTTCGCGATGGACCTGGGTCTCGACCGCTCCGACCCGTCCCGCTGCCTCGACGCGCTGAACGACGGCGAGGAACTCCGCATCGACCTCGGCGACGTCGACGGCCGGGCCTTCGTCAACACCGTCTCCTTCGGGGTGTACGCCGACGTCGTGCAGCGCCCCGAGTACCGCGACGACAAGGCGGGCACCGCCCTCGCCCTCATGCCGGACCTGCTGCTCGGCGACGCGGTGCGCCGGCTCGACGCGCGCGTCGACGGCACCGCGCTCTCCGCCCAGCAGGCCCTGCTCGTCAGCAACAACCCGTACATCTCCCCCGACGAGCTCAGCGGCGCCGGGCGCCGCCCCAGCCTCGACGACGGCGAGCTCGGGGTGGTCGGGATCCGGGTCGAGGACGCGGCCCAGGCCGCCGACCTGGCCGTACGGGGCTCGCAGTCCACCGGCCTCACCGTCCTGACCGCCCATCGCGTCGAGGTGACCGCCGCCGCGGACGAGATTCCGGTCGCCGTCGACGGCGAGGCGCTGCGGATGCCCACCCCGGTCGTGTGCACGCTGCGCCCCGGCGCCCTGCGGGTCCTGGTCCCGCGCGACCGCCCGGGCGTCCCCGCGACCGTGCCGCCCGTGCGGTGGCCGCGGATCCTCGACCTCGCCTTCGGCCGGCGGGAGCGGCCCGCCGGATCGTCGTCGTGACCCCACCCCCGTCCGCGCGCCGCCGGAACCGGTGGCTCTCCGAGCGCCGCCGCTCCGCGGTCAGCGCCTGCGTCGCCGTGGGCACCGCGGGGCTCCTCCTCGCCGTCGACCGGGGCCGCGCGGAGGTCTCCGGGGCGGACCGGTGCGTGCTGCTGCTCGTCGCGTACCTCTTCCCGTACCTCCTGATCACGACGGTCGCCTTCTCGACCGCCTCACCGGAGCGGGTCCGTGCCTGGGCACGCCGCGAGACGCGGGGCACGGTCCTCCAGCGGTACGTGTACGGCTCGGCTCCCGGACCCGGGGTGTCGCTCTTCATCTCGGGCGCAGCGCTCGTGGTGGCCGTGGTGTGGCGCCCCGGCCACATCGGCTCCTCGTTCGAACCGGCCGCGCGGGCCGCGGTGGCCCTCGTCATGGTCGTCCTGGCCTGGGTCTGCGTGGCCATCTCCTTCGCGGTCGCCTTCCAGGCCGACAACCTCGTGGAGGACGAGCGGGCGCTGGAGTTCCCCGGAGCGGAGCCCGCGCTCTGGTCCGACTACCTCTACTTCGCCTTCTCGGTCATGACCACGTTCGGCACGACCGACGTCGACGTGACCTCCCGGGAGATGCGCCGGACCGTCACCGCCAACTCGGCCATCGCGTTCGTCTTCAACACCGTCACGGTGGCCAGCCTCGTCTCCGCCCTCGACGGCCTCTGACGGCGCGGCCCAGACCGTAGGCCGTCAGGAGCCAGGCCGCGGCCGCGATCCCCAGCACCACCCGCCCCAGCGTGTCCAGCCCGTCCACCCCCGTCACCGCCGCGGTCGACAGCGACGCCACCGCCGTCATGCCCAGCGGGAACACGGTCGCCCAGCGCAGCACGTCGTAGCCGGGGCGCCGGTGGGCGAGCTCGCCGCACAGCAGCACCGCGCACCCGGCCAGATCCAGCGCGAGCAGCACGAAGGCGGTGGCCCGCAGCGTCGTCTCCGCCCCGCCCGACCACTGCCCCGAGGCGAGGAGCTTCGACGCGGCGAGCGCCGAGATCGCCAGCGCCCCCGCCGCGATCCAGTGGTCGCCCGCCCCCCGCACCACCTCACGGAGGTCGAAGCGGGCCAGCGCGTCGGCGTACAGCAGGAGCCCGAGGAGGAAGAACGCGAGGGCCACCCAGCCGAGCCACTCCCCGGCCTCCGGGGCGAGGAGCGCGGACAGCACCGCCAGGCCCTGGGTCGCCACACAGATCAGGAACACCGCGCCCGGCGCCCGCCGGGTCAGATGCCGCAGGACGGCGGCGAGCAGCACCGGCCAGACCGCCGCCGCCAGGACGAGCAGGGCCACCGCCACCGGAGTGCGGCCGAGGAGTTCGAACCGGGCGCCGAGCACGGTCGTGGCGGCCACGGCGGTGAGCGCGGGCGGGGTGTCGGCGCTCGCCGCCCAGCGGCGCCGGTCCCCGAGCAGCAGGGCCGAGAAGTCGTACGCGAGCAGCAGCCACAGCGCCGCCGCCAGGCACAGCGCCACCACCGAGACCGTTTCGAGGCCGGTCAGGTGGAACCCGATGGACAGGATGCCGGTGGCGAGCACCCCGGCACCGGCCGCCGGCGGCAGCGCCGTCCACCGGGCGCCCGGCGCCCCGCCGGTCACGTGCGGGGGAAGGGGTGCTCGTTCCAGCCCGCGACCACCGGAAGGCCGTGCTCCGTGGACAGCCGGCCGACGGTGGCCGTCGTCAGCAGGAACAGCCGCCCCTCGGATGCCGGCAGGCCCAGATAGCGGGCGGTGAGCACCCGCAGCAGATGCGCGTGCGCCACCACCACACCGTCCTCCGCGGCCCCCGCGAGCCGGGGCGCGAGACGGGCCAGGACCCGGTCGGCCCGCCGCCCCACGTCCTCGGCGGACTCGCCCGGACGTCCGTCGGGGTGCGGGGGCACGCCGTCACGCCACAGCGACCAGTCCGGCCGGGTCTCGTGGATCCGGGCCGTGGTCAGCCCCTCGTACCCGCCGTAGTCCCACTCGCACAGGTCCTCGTCGGTCCCGGCTCCCCGCAGGCCGGCCAGTTCGGCCGTGCGCCGGGCCCGCCGCAGCGGGCTGGTGAGCACGAACGCGAAGGAGCGGCTCGTGAAGAACGGCGCGAGCGTGCGCGCCTCGGCCTCGCCGTCCGGCGTGAGCGGCAGATCCGTACGGCCGGTGTGCCGCCCGGTGGCGCTCCACTCCGTCGCACCATGGCGGATCAGGAGGAGGTCACCCATGGCACCTCATTCTGCCCGGAACCGCCGAGGTTTCACGGGGGCGCGCCGCCGCCTGAGCCGTCGACGCCCGGCACGCGGGGCGGCCCGAACGCGGTGTCGATATCCTGGAGGGAAGGACTCCCGTGCTTTCGATACGTGTGCAGGAGCGGTGTCATGGACCTGCTGCCGGTCGAGATCAAGGTCGACATCGAGGGTGACGCGACGGGGGCGATGTCCGCTCTCGGGGCCTCCCAGCGCCTGCTGACGACGCGTCGGATCTGGTTCGCCGAGGACCGGGACGGTGTCGCGCGGGGGGCGGTGCCGCTCCTGGACAGCGGTGTGATCGTACGGTTCAGAACCGGCGGAGGCCCCGACGAGCTCGTCGTCAAGCTGCGCCCCTGCACCCGGGACCAGCTGGTCGGACGCTTCTCCGCCGCGTTCGACGCGGAGCCCCTCACGTACAAGATCGAAGGGGACTGGACGAGGAACGGCCGTGTTCTCGCGGCCTCCCTGGCGCACCGTCACCCGCCGGGGACACTGGCGGCCGTGCTGGGGCCTGGGGCCGACCCCGCCGGGCCGATCGACCCGGTGCAGGACCAGTTCCTGCACGCCTGCAAGCCCGACGTCCCGCTCGACGGCCTCGTCGCCCTGGGGCCGATCCTCTCGACGAAGGCGGACGACGTGCCGCTCGGCGACCTGGAGGTCGACCTGGAGGACTGGTCGGTCGCCGGCCTGCGCTTCCTGGAGGCGTCGCTGCGCGTGAAGCCCAAGGACGGGGACGACGCGGAGGAGTTCGACGAGCGGGTCGGGCGCAGGCTCGACAGACTCGAAGCGGAGCTGCTCGACCGGGGGCTGACGCCGTCCCCGCTCCCCGCCGGCAAGACCCACCGTGTGCTCACGGCCCTGACGGCCGCCGCACACGGCTGAGCCCTCGACGCCCGACCGGAAGGGGAGGTCAGGCGTCCTCGAAGACCAGGTCCTCGGGCTGGTGCGTCATCCGCACCGTATGACCGTTCGTCACCTCGACGATGTGGTGCAGCCCGGCGCGCCGTTCGCCGGTGGACAGGACGGAGTACCGGTCCTGGACACCGGCCAGGAAGGCCGGGAAGCACGACAGGGGCATCGACAGGGCGAGATAGTCCACCGCGCGCCGGAACAGCTTGGGGAGGATCACCACGTCGTCGGTGAGCGAGGACAGCCCCGTGACCTTCGCCCCGGTGGTGGTGACGTCGCTCGCCCACAGCCCCCGGCGCGCCTCCCGCGCCTGCACGGCCACGGCGGCCAGCTCCGTCCGGAGCGTGGTGAACAGGCTCCGGTAGAACATCGGGTAGGTGAGCCCCTCCACGATCAGATGGTGATTGACCGTCTTCCGCAGCACGGCCACGTCCACGTCGATGTCCAGGCCGCTGGTGCCGGGCGGAGCACCGGCTCCCGCCAGGGCGATGCAGCGGCCGTGGATGTCGGCGCCACGGGTGAGGACCCAGCCGGGAACGGTCTCCGGCGTGGTGGCGGTCACGGTCTCCTTCTGCCGCTGGACGTCGGTGAAGCCGAGCGTCTTCAGCAGGTCGTCGCGCGCCGCGTGGGCGAACTGCAGCGGCTGGTGGACACGGCCCGGTCCGTAGTGGGTCTCGAGCGCGTCCACCGCGTCCAGGCGGAGCGTCGTCCGTCCCGCCGCGTTGTGCTCGACGGCACGGCCGCCGCCTCCGCCGACGAGACCCCACTCGGCCGGGTCGTCGGCCGTGAAGTGGACCGTGTCCCCGTCCGGCTGCGAGCCCTTGATGTCGTAGAAACCCTTGATGAGCAGCATGGGCATGGCGACTCCTCAACAGTGGGTGCGTCCCACCCCCGGGAGCGCCCCCGAAGGGGCTCCGTGTGCGAGGGGTGATCGCCGGCCGATCGCTCTCACCCTGTGTGACGAGTGGTACTCCCTAGCACAATTCCCCTCTACCAGCATATCGAGGCGGCGCCGGACCGCAGCTCGGAGCGCCCCGCACGCGATGTTGCCGAGTCAACCAAAGGGCGGGGAACACAGGGGACTTGCCGTCAGCCGACGATGGCCACCGGCGCGTCCCAGGCGTTGCGGTCGACGTTGATCGTGTAGCCGCCGCGGGTCTCCTTGCTGTTGGCCTTGTGCTGGTGGCCGCGGCTGTGGTCGGTGTACAGCTTCGGGTCCCAGGGCCAGTCCCTGGTGGTCGTCTCCTGGCCGTTCCACAGGGCGTACCAGAGGTTGCCCGGCAGGTCCGTGCGGTTCTTGGCGGTGGCGATCGCCTTGGCGCCGGAGCTGCTGAAGCCGTAGAGGCCGGCGCGGTAGGTCTTGGCGCGCAGGGTCCTGGTGAAGGACCGCACGTAGGTCAGGGTCGCGTCGTTGCACGCCTGGTCGGCGGTGTCGTACGACTCCATGTTGAGGTAGATCGGGCTGCCGGCCCTCATGCCGAGCGCCGCGGCCTTGGCGACCGCGTCGTTGGCGTTGCTCGCCCCGACCGAGGCCGCGGTGGCGGCGGTGAACCGCTCCTTGTTGCCGCTCTTCTGGCAGGGCGGCTGCGCGCCGACGTACAGCGGGACGACCCGCCAGCCGAGCGTGTCGACCGACTTCACCCACGACCTGGTCAGGTTGGGCTGGGCGCAGCCGCGGTTCCTGCCGCCGATGTAGACCGCGACGCCGCCGTAGTACCCGTCCTTCTTCCACGCCTTCATCGCGGACAGCGACGGCGCCGTACAGGCGTCGAACGCCCGGCCCGTGTACGTCCTCTGGGCCGGCCACGCCGAGGCGGCCATCGAGGTCTGCGCGGCGATCCCGGCACCGGCCACGACGACGACCCCCGTGGTCGCCAGGGCGATGTACCGCCCCTTCCTGGACAACCGGTGCTTCGGCATTCCCCACCCCACGCGTGCTCGGGCCCCGGTCCTCCGGAGCACGCCCACCCTATCCGGCCCGCCGCACCGGAACCGGCGCCCCCACAGCCGTGCCCTCCGCCGGGAGACCACGTGCCGCCCCGGCCCCCGACCGGTTGTGCGCCGTCGTGCCAACGCCTGGGCGCGGAAGGTCAACGCCGCCCGCCGGGTCGCTCCTAGCGTGAAGAGGTGCCGAGCCGCGGTCGCGGTGGGCACGTCACCGATTCCCTCCGAGAGGACCCCCATGTTCGACATCACCACGGTGCAGGCCGCCCCGAGCGCTGACCTGCTGACGCCCGACAACGCGGTCATGGTCTTCGTGGACCACCAGCCGCAGATGTTCTTCGGCACCGGCAGCGGCGACCGCGCCGCGATCATCAACAGCACCGTGGGCCTCGCCAAGGCGGCCCGCGCCTTCGACGTCCCCGCCGTCCTGACCACGGTCGCCGCCGAGTCGTTCTCCGGCCCCCTGCTGCCGCAGCTCGCCGAGGTGTTCCCCGAGAACGAGGTCATCGACCGCACCACCATGAACGCCTGGGAGGACGAGACGCTCGTGGCGGCGGTCAGGGCGACCGGACGCAGGAAGATCGTCCTGTCGGGTCTGTGGACCGAGGTCTGCCTGGTGCTGCCCGCCCTCTCGGCCCTTGAGCAGGGGTACGAGGTGTACGTCGTGACCGACGCCTCCGGCGGCGTCAGCCCGGCCGCCCACGAGCACGCCCTGCAGCGGATGATCGCCGCCGGCGCGGTGCCCGTCACCTGGGTCCAGGTCCTTCTGGAGCTGCAGCGCGACTGGGCGCGACAGGAGACGTACGGCGCGGTCATGGAGATCGTCAAGGCGCACGCGGGCGCGTACGGCCTGGGCGTCGTGTACGCGCAGAGCGTCATCGGCGCGCACGCGGCCGGCTGACCTCCTTGGACACCGGCCTTCTGATCCTGCGTCTGCTGGTGGGGCTGCTCGTCGCAGGCCACGGCGTGCAGAAGATCAGCTCGCACCTGGGCGGCAGGGGACTCGAAGGCGGCACGGAGGAGTTCCGCGCCGATGGCTTCCGCGGCGGAGTCCTCACCGCACTGGCGGCGGGCGGCGGCCAGATCGGATCCGGTCTGCTGCTCGCCGCCGGCCTCCTGACCCCGCTCGCCGCCACCGGGACCATCGGGGTCATGACCGTCGCGCTCACCGTGAAACGGCACAACGGCCTGTGGGTGCAGAACGACGGCTACGAGTACCCGCTCGTCCTCATCGGCACCGCCGCCGCCCTCGCCGCCACCGGACCCGGCGCCTGGTCCCTCGACGCGGCCCTCGGCCTCACCCCGTACCCCCTGGGGTGGGCCGCCCTCGCGCTCGCGGCCGGTCTCGGCAGCGGGCTCCTCGCCCGGCTCGTCCTGCACCGGCCGCCCGCCCCGGCACCCGCCGGGCGCTGAGCGCGCACCACACAGACCGGGTCCGGCCGCCCGCGCCCCCGACCGGACGGCCGGACCCTTCCCCTCTCTCCCGAACAGGAGCACCCGATGGACACGCTCACGACCCCGCACGGCGGCGGCCAGCCGCTGCTGCACCAGAAGGGCGCCGAGACCCAGGCGTTCGGCACGCTCAAGCAGCTGCCGATCGGCCTCGGTCACGACACCCGCATGTACGCCTGCCAGCGGTTGAACCGCGTCCTCGCCGACACGCAGATCCTGTACTCCCTCTACAAGAAGCACCACTGGCTCATGCGCGGGGCGACCTTCTACTCGCTGCACCTCATGCTGGACCGGCACGCGGAGGCCCAGCTGGCCATCGTGGACGCGCTGGCCGAGCGGATCCAGAGCCTGGGCGGCGTCGCCGCCGGAGACCCGCGGCACGTCGCGGAGCTGACCTCGATCCCCCGGCCGCCGGACGGCGTGGAGCCGGTTCCCGTCATGCTGTCGCGGCTCCTCGACGCGCACGAGCGGATCCTGGTCGACGCGCGGGACGCCGCCGCCCGGATCTCCGCCGAGGGCGACGAGGGCAGCACCGACCTGCTCGTCTCCCAGGTCGTCCGCACCGGCGAGGCGCAGGTGTGGTTCCTGGCCGAGCACCTCGTGGACACCCCGCTGGTACGCGGCTGATGGACACGTACGACGTGGTCGTGATCGGTGGCGGACCGGCCGGCGAGGTCGTCGCCGCCCGGACCGTCCGGTCGGGGCTGACCGCCGTCGTCGTCGAGGCCGAGGCGGTCGGCGGGGAGTGCTCCTACCGCGCCTGTGTGCCGAGCAAGGCCCTGCTGCGGCCCGGCGCCGCCCGGGCGGAGGCCCGCTCGGTCGACGGGGCCCGGCAGACCGTCACGGCGCCGCTCGACCCGGCGCGCGTGCTGGCCCGCCGCGACCGCTTCACCGGGCGCGGCGACGACAGCGGCCAGGCCGACTGGCTCGCCGGCGCGGGCATCGCGCTCGTGCGGGGGCACGGACGGCTCGCCGGGGAGCGCACCGTGGAGGTGACCGGGACCGACGGCACGGTCCGCACCCTGCGGGCCCGGCGCGCGGTCGTGATCTGCACCGGCACGGAACCCGCCCTTCCGCCCGTCGAGGGGATCGACCGGATCGGCGTGTGGACCAACCGGCAGGCCACCACCGCCGACGCGGTGCCCGAGCGGCTCGTCGTCATCGGCGGGGGAGTCGTGGCCTGCGAGACGGCCACCGCCTGGCGCTCGCTCGGCTCCTCCGTCACCCTGCTCGTCCGCGACCAGGCCCTGCTGACCGGCTGGGAACCGTGCGCGGGCGAAGAGGTCGCCCGGGGGCTGAGCGATCTGGGCGTCACGATCCGCTTCGGTGTGTCGGCCCTCGGGGTCGCCCGCGACGCCGGCACCGGCACGGTGACCGTGCGCACCGACGACGGCACCGCCCTCGCATGCGACGAGGTCCTCGCCGCCGTCGGCCGGCGGCCGCGCACCACGGACCTCGGCCTTGACTCCGTCGGCCTGCCGGCCGGCGCCTGGCTCCAGGTCGACGACACCTGCCGGGTCACCGCGGTGGAGGGCGCGTGGCTCTACGCCGTCGGCGACGTGAACCACCGTGCGCCGCTGACCCACATGGCCAAGTACCAGGCCCGCGCCTGCGCCGCGGCGATCGCCGAGCGCGCCGCGGGACGCCCGGCCGCCACCGACGGCCTGCGGCCCTGGAGCGCCGGAGCCGACCGCATCGCCGTCCCGCAGGCCGTCTTCACCCGGCCCGAGGTCGCGAGCGTCGGCCTCACCGAACGCGCGGCCCGCGCGGCGGGCCTCGCGGTGCGCGTGGTGGAGTACCGCGTCGACGACGTCGCCGGCGCCGCGCTCCACGCCGACGACTACCGGGGCCTCGCCAAGCTCGTCGTCGACGAGACCCGAGGAGTCGTCGTCGGCTGCACCCTCACCGGACCGATGGCCACCGAACTCATCCACACGGCCACCGTCGCCGTCGTGGGCGAGGTCCCGCTGGAACGCCTGTGGCACGCCGTGCCCGCGTTCCCGACGGTGAGCGAGGTCTGGCTACGGCTCCTGGAGGCGTACGGCCTCTGAGCCCTCTGAGCCGAGGAGCCCACCCGCCGCGCCTTGCCGCACCCCCGCAACCGCGCGCCCGCCCGACAGCCACCTCTCGTCCTCGCTCGCGAGCCCGTACGCCCGCGCGCCCCACACCCGTCCCCTTCACCCCTCCGACCTCTTCACCCCTCCGACCTCTTCACCCCTCCGACAAGGAACCCTCATGCAGCCCACGAGGCACACCCCCGCGCCCGCCCCGGTCCTCGAACCCGCCGCCCGGGCCTTCGCCGACGCCACCGCCCGGCCGCCCTACCTCCACCAGATCCCCGTCGCCGAGGGCCGCAAGGCCGTGGACGACGTCCAGAGCGGCGAGGGCGTGCCCCTCCCCGCCGTCGACGAGGAGTGGGTCACCGTGCACGGCGGCCCGGCCGGCGACGTCCGCGCCCGGATCGTCCGGCCGAGCGGCGCCACCGGCGTCCTCCCCGTCATCCTCTACATCCACGGCGCGGGCTGGGTCTTCGGCAACGCCCACACCCACGACCGGCTCGTCCGCGAACTCGCCGTCGGCACGGGCGCGGCCGTCGTCTTCCCCGAGTACGACCTCTCGCCCGAGGCCCGCTACCCCGTCGCCATCGAACAGAACTACGGCGTCGCCCAGTGGATCGCCCGCGAGGGCCACCACAAGGACCTCGACGGCACCCGGATCGCCGTCGCGGGCGACTCGGTCGGCGGCAACATGACCGCCGCCCTCACCCTCGTGGCCAAGCAGCGCGGCGACGTCCGCATCGCCCACCAGGTCCTCTTCTACCCGGTCACCGACGCGGACTTCGACACCGCCTCGTACCACCTGTTCGCCGAGGGCCACTTCCTGCGCCGCGACGCCATGCGGTGGTTCTGGGACCAGTACACGACCGACGAGGCCGACCGGGCACAGATCACCGCCTCCCCGCTCCGCGCGACCCCCGAACAGCTCACCGGCCTGCCGCCCGCCCTGGTCGTCACCGCCGAGGCCGACGTGCTGCGCGACGAGGGCGAGGCATACGCGAACAAGCTGCGCCAGGCCGGCGTCCCCGTCACCGCCCTGCGCGTCCAGGGGGTCATCCACGACTTCGTCATGCTCAACGCCCTGCGCGAGACGCGGGGCGCGGAGCTCGCCATCGGCCTCGCCGTCGACACCCTCCGCAAGGCACTGGCATGACCCGGCGCCCGACGAGCATGCCGGTGGCGGGCCTCCAGCCCGCCCCGCGGCGGGAGCCCGCGCAGGCCGACCTCCTCGTCCGCAACGCGAAGGTGTTCACCGGTGACCCCGCCCGCCCCGGGGCACGGGCCGTCGCGATCCGCGACGGCCGGGTCGCGGCCCTCGGCGACGACCACGACCTCGCCCACCTCGTGGGCCCGGACACCCGGGTCGTCGACGCCCTGGGCCGCAGGGTGGTCCCCGGCCTCAACGACTCGCACCTGCACGTCATCCGCGGCGGCCTGAACTACGTGCTGGAGCTGCGCTGGGACGGTGTGCGCAGCCTCCGCCACGCCCTGGCCATGCTCCGCGAGCAGGCCGGCCGCACCCCGAAGGGGCAGTGGATCAGGGTCGTGGGCGGCTGGACCGCCGAGCAGTTCGCCGAGCGCAGGATGCCGACCGTCGCCGAGCTGAACGCCGCCGCGCCCGACACCCCGGTCTTCGTCCTGCACCTCTACCAGTCGGCGCTGATGAACCGGGCCGCCGTACGGGCCGCCGGGTTCACCCGCGACACCCCCGATCCGCGCGGTGGACAGATCGTGCGGGACCGGGACGGGGCGCCCAGCGGAGTGCTCCTCGCGGCGCCGAGCGCGCTCGTCCTGTACTCGACCCTGGCCAAGGCGCCGGCCCTCGACGCGGCCGGCAAGCGGACGTCGACCCGTCACTTCCTGCGGGAGCTGAACCGCTTCGGACTGACCTCGGCGGTCGACGCCGCCGGCGGCTTCCAGAACTTCCCCGACGACTACGCCACGGTCGCCGACCTCGCCGGGGCGGGGGAGCTGACCCTGCGGATCGCCTACCACCTGTTCCCGCAGACGGCCGGTCAGGAACTCGCCGACCTGAAGCGCTGGACCGCGACGGTCAGGCCCGGGGACGGGGACGAGTGGCTCCGGCTGAACGGCGCGGGCGAGAACCTGACCTGGGCGGCCGCCGACTTCGAGAACTTCTCCGAGCCCCGTCCCGAGCTGACCGCGGGATACGAGGGCGAGTTCGAACAGGCCGTCCGGCTGCTGATGGAGAACGGCTGGGGCTTCCGGCTGCACGCCACGTACGACGAGACGATCCGCCGTGACCTGGCCGTCTTCGAGAAGCTCGCCGCGGAAGGACTCTTCCCCGGCGGCAACCGCTGGCTCTTCGACCACGCGGAGACCGTGTCGGCCGACAGCCTGGACCGGATCGCGGCCCTCGGCGGCGCCCTGTCCGTCCAGAACCGCATGTCCTTCCAGGGCACGGCCTTCCGCGACCGCTACGGCGCCGAGGCCGCCGCCCACGCCCCGCCCGTCCGGGCCATGCTCGACCGGGGCCTGACCGTCGCCGCCGGAACCGACGCCACCCGCGTCTCCTCGTACAACCCCTGGGTCGCTCTGCACTGGCTGATCACCGGCAGGACCGTCGGCGGCACCGCGCTCCGGCCGTCCGGGCACGCGCTCGACCGCGAGACCGCCCTCGGCCTCTACACCCGCGGCGGCGCCGTGCTCACCGGCGAACAGGACGTCAAGGGCAGCCTGCGGGAGGGATGGTACGGCGACCTCGCCGTCCTGTCCGAGGACTTCCTCACCGTGCCCGAGGACGCCGTCCCCGGCATCGAGTCCGTGCTCACGGTCGTCGGCGGCCGGATCGTCTGGGCGAGCGCGGAGTACGAGGGCCTCGACGAGGCCGTCCCGCCGGTCACCCCGGAATGGAGCCCCGTCGCCCACTTCGGCGGCTACCAGAGCGGTGCCCGTCAGGCCTCGCTCGTGGCCGAGGCCGCGGCGGAGTCCGAGCGGCACCGCCGGTGGCGCGTCGCCCGCGGCACCGTCCCCGACGCGACGCCGTCCTTCGTCGACCCCTGCTTCGAGCACTGAGAGAGACCGCACCATGAGTACCCCTTCCCCCGCCGCCGACGGCGGAGACACCCCACCCCCACCGGACGCGCCCCCGGCACGCCGCTTCGAACCGGACCTCCGGTCGATGACCCGGATCACCCTGCGCCCCATCGCCTCACCCATGCCGCTCGGCTTCTTCACGATCGCCCTCGCCTCCGTGATGACGGGCTGCCTCCAGCTCGGTGTCTTCGACGAGGCGGCCCGTGCCGCCGTCGCCTTCACCGTGCTGCCGGCCTTCGTCCTCCAGCTCCTGGTGAGCGTCCTGGCCTTCGGCGCCCGTGACGTGATCGCGGCGACACTGATGGCGGTGTTCGCGGGCAGCTGGCTGCCCTACGCGCTCGTCATGCTCAGCGGCGCGCCCGACGGCCCGCAGGTCCTGGGCGTGTTCAACCTGGCGCTCCTCTGCTTCGGGGCCCTGATGACCGCCGTGACCCGGCCCAAGCGCGCGCTGTGGTTCGTGCTCGCTGCCTCCCTGCCCCGCTGGGCCGCCACCGGGCTCGCGGGGATCACCGGCGCCGAATGGCTCACCCGCACGTCCGGTGCGCTCGGCCTCCTCGTGGCGCTCGTCGCGATGTACACGGCGTTCGCCCTGATGCTCGAGGACATGCGCGGCGAGCAGGTCCTGCCCATCGGCCGCAGCGGCCCCGCCCACCTCGCGGTGGAAGGCGACCTGTCCGTCCAGCTCCGCAACCTGGAGCGCCAGGCGGGCGTGCGCCGCACCCTCTGAAGACCGCCCCGACCCCACGACCGCACAGGAGCACCCATGGAACCGCAGGTGACGGACCGCCCCGAGAAGTCCCGGTACGAGATCCTCGCCGGCGACGGCACCGAGACCGCGGGCTTCGCCGAGTACCACCTCTCCGAGGGCGAGATCGCCTTCCTCCACACCGAGATCGACGACCGGTTCGCCGGGCAGGGCCTCGGCGGTCTCCTCGCCCGGGGAGCGCTCGACGACGCCCGGGCCCGGGGGCTGCGCGTCCTGCCGTACTGCCCCTTCGTCCGGGGCTGGATCGGCAAGCACCCCGAGTACGCCGACCTGGTGCCCGAGGCGCGGCGCGCCCGCTTCGGACTCTGAGACCCCGCGGCCGCCTCGCGCGTCTCCTTCCCCTTTCCCCTCCCCTTTCCCCGCCTTCCCCGCCTTCCCCGCCTTCCACCGAGGAGTTCCCCCATGTCCCGACACGCCCGCCCCACCGTCGTCCTGGTCCACGGCGCCTTCGCCGACGCCTCGGGCTTCGCCCGCGTCATCCCCGAACTGACCGCCGCCGGCATGGAGGTGGTGGCTCCGGCGGTGCCCAACCGCGGCCTCGTCGACGACGCCGCGTACATCGCCTCGGTGATCCGCGCCGTCGAGGGCCCCGTGATCCTGGTGGGGCACTCCTACGGCGGCGCCGTCATCACCCTCGCCGGCACGGAGGACAACGTCCGGGCACTGGTGTACCTCGCGGGTTACGCGCTGGAGGAGGGCGAGAGCCTGGGCGAGCTGCAGGGCCGCTTCCCCGACTCCGGCCTCGCCGACGCGCTCGTCCGCACCCCGTTCCCGGTGGCCGGTTCCACCGAGACCGGCATCGACGTCTCGGTGGAGCCCGAGAAGTTCCCCGCGCTCTTCGCGGCGGACGTCGACCCCGAGACCGCCGCGGTGCTCGCGGTGTCCCAGCGCCCCCTGGCGGCCCGTGCCTTCGCGGAGGCGGCGCCCGTCGCGGCGTGGCGGACCAAGCCCTCGTGGGGCCTGGTCGCCACCTCCGACCGCACGATCAACCCCGACGTGGAGCGCTACGGCTACGAGCGCGCCGGCATGACCACCGTCGAGGTCGACTCCTCCCACCTGGTCATGCTCGCCCAGCCCCGGGCCGTGGTGGAGCTGATCCAGGACGCGGCCCGGGCCACGCTCCGCTGACCGGATAGTTCAGGATCGAACGATTAGTCGATGATGTTCGAGCGCTGATAGCTTCTGATCGCCCCCGAGAACCTTTCGGCGGGCGATCGGAGGAGATACACCCATGAGGTTCGGCGCGAGGCTCACGCTCGCCGTCATCGCCCTCGCCGCCCTTGCCACCGCCTGCGGATCCCCGCGGAACGGCGGTGCGCAGCAGCACACCGCCGCGGACTGCCGGCCGTACGCCGGGTACGGCGAACACCCCGGCACCCAGGTCACCGTCTACGCGGAGAACCGGGACCGGGAGGCCGACCTGTTCGAAGAGACCTGGGCGGACTTCGCGGCCTGCACGGGCATCGACGTCCAGTACGAGGGAGACGGGGAGTTCGAGGCCCGGATCCAGCTCCGGGTCGACGGCGGGAACGCGCCGGACGTGGCGTTCTTCCCCCAGCCCGGGCTCCTGGAACGCTTCGCGCGGGCGGGGAGCCTCAAGCCCGCGAGCGCCGGGGTCGAGGCCCTCGCGCGGCAGGGCTGGTCGGCGGACTGGAACGGCTACGCGACCGTGGACGGCACCCTCTACGGCACGCCGCTGGTCGCGAACGTGAAGTCGTTCGTCTGGTACTCGCCGACGTTCTTCCGCGACAGGGGACTGAGCGTTCCCCGCACGTGGTCCGAGCTGACGGCCCTGACGGAGAAGATCGCCGCCTCGGGCGTCACACCCTGGTGCGCGGGCATCGAGTCCGCCGAGGCGACCGGCTGGCCCGTGACGGACTGGATCGAGGACGTCCTGCTGCGCCGGCAGGGCACGGCCGTCTACGACCAGTGGGTCGCCCACGAGATCCCGTTCGACGATCCGCGGGTCATCGAGGCCATGGACACCGTGGGGTCCATCCTCAAGAACGACCGGTTCGCGAACGGCGGCTTCGGGCCGGCCCGGTCGATGGCGTCGATCTCCTACCAGGAGGCCGGCACACCCGTACTCTCCGGCGACTGCGCGATGCACCGCCAGGCCTCGTTCTACGCCGACCTGTGGCCGAAGGGCACCGAGATCGGGCCGGACAAGGACGTCTACGCCTTCCTCCTGCCGGGGACCGAGCCGGGCGCCCGCCCCGTACTCGGCGGTGGGGTGTTCGCCGCGGCGTTCGCCGACCGTCCCGAAGTGCGGGCGTTCCAGGAGTACCTGGCCTCCGCGGACTTCGCGAACGCCCGCATGAGGAAGGGCCCCTTCGTCTCGGCGAACCGGGGCGTGGATCCCGCGAACGCCGCGAACCCGGTCGACAGGCTCTCGATCCAGCTGCTCCAGGATCCGGGGACGCAGTTCAGGTTCGACGGTTCGGACCTGATGCCCGCTTCGGTCGGCGCCGGGACGTTCTGGCAGGGAGCGGTCGACTGGATCGGCGGCGCGAGCAGCCGGCAGGTCGCCGCCTCCATCGAGCGGTCCTGGCCGAGCCGCTGATGTCGTTCGACGCCGTCGCCCAGCAGCCCAAGCTGCTGTACCTGCTCCAGGGCGTCGCCGCCTTCGCGGCGGTGGTCTCCCTGATCCTGCTGACACTGCACCGGGCGCCGGTACGGGGGAGGGCCGCGGCCCTGATCCTGCTGGCCCCGGCGCTGCTGCTGCTCACGGTCGGTCTTCTCCTGCCGGCGCTGCGGACCCTGGTGCTGTCGTTCACCGACAGCGGAGGGGACGCGTGGGCCGGCTTCGACAACTACCGCTGGATGATCACCGACCCCCGGGCGCGGGTGGCGCTGCGCAACACCCTGGCGTGGGTGGTGCTCGTACCGCTGACGGCGACCGCGGTCGGTCTGCTCTACGCGGCGGCCGTCGTGCGGTCGCGGTTCAGGACGTTCGCGCTGTCCCTCGTCCTGATGCCCATGGCGATCTCCTTCGTCGGCGCCGGAGTCGTCTGGAAGTTCGTCTACGCCTACCGTCCCGCGACGGCCGGGCAGATCGGGCTGCTGAACCAGCTGGTCGTCGCCTTCGGCGGCGAACCGCGCCCCTGGCTCGTGGACTCCCCCTGGAACGTCCTCTTCCTCATCGTGGCGATGGTGTGGACCCAGGCGGGCTTCGCGGCCGTCCTGCTCGCCGGCGCGATCAGGGCCGTCCCCGGTGAGCTGACCGAGGCGGCGCGACTCGACGGAGCCTCCGCCCGGCAGGTCTTCTGGCGGATCACCGTGCCGTCGATCAGGCCCACGCTGCTCGTCGTGGTCCTCGCCCAGGCGATCGGCACCTTCAAGGCCTTCGACATCGTCAAGACCATGACCGGAGGACAGTTCGACACCGGCGTGCTCGCCCTGGAGATGTACGACCAGGCCTTCGCCTACGGCGAGACGGGCCGTGGCGCGGCACTCGCCGTGCTCCTCTTCGTCCTGGTCACCCCCTTCGTCGCCCACCAGGTCCGGGCCCGGCGGAGGGCGGGATGAACGGCGTCCGCGCGCGTCTGGCCTCCCGCGCCTTCACGACGATCGCCGTGCTGATCGCGGTCCTCTGGACGACGCCTACCCTCGGCCTCCTGCTCTCCTCGTTCCGCCCCGGGAACGAGATCAAGACGACGGGCTGGTGGACCGTGTTCGGCGCGCCGCACCTCACGCTCGACAACTACGGCGAGGTGATGTCCGGTGGAGGGAACGGGGCGGGGCGGCTCGCGGAGCACTTCGTCAACTCCGTCGTCATCACCCTTCCCTCGGTGCTGTTCCCGCTCGTGCTGGCGTTCTTCGCGGCGTACGCCCTGGCGTGGATCGACTTCAGGGGGCGGGACGCGCTCGTCGTCGGCATCTTCGCGCTCCAGATTGTGCCCCTCCAGATGGCGCTCGTCCCCCTCCTGAAGCTCTTCTCCCAGGGCTGGCTGTTCCTGCCCGGGTGGCAGCCCACCGGGCCGGCGCGGTTCGGCCCGGTCTGGTTCGCCCACACGGCCTTCGCGCTGCCGTTCGCGGTCTTCCTGCTGCACAACTTCCTGGCCGGGCTGCCCCGCGACCTGATCGAGGCCGCCCGCGTCGACGGGGCGTCCCACGGGACGCTGCTGCTCCGGATCGTGCTGCCCCTGGCCCGCCCGGCCCTCGCCACCTTCGCCGTCATCCAGTTCACCTGGGTGTGGAACGACCTCCTCGTGGCACTGACGCTCTCGGGCGGCACGGCCGAGACCGCGCCGATGACGGTCCGACTGGCGAGCCTGGCCGGGACGTACGGCAACGAGTGGCAGCGGCTCACCGCGGGCGCCTTCGTGGCCGCCTTCGTCCCGCTGCTCGTCTTCTTCGCGCTCAGGCGGCACTTCGCCCGGGGCCTGCTCGCCGGATCGGTCAAGGGATGAGCCCCGACCGGCCCGGGGGGACGAACGGGGCGGCGCCCGGGAGCGCGGGCCTGAGCCGGCCCGGACTGCGCGGCCGCGAAGCCGAGCTGGAGCGGCTTCGCTCCCTGGTCGACGCGGTGCGCGACGGCGAGGGAGGAACAGTCGTGCAGCTCCTGGGCGAACCCGGGATCGGGAAGACCGTCCTGCTGCAGGAGACCGTCGCGCTCGCCCGGGCCCGCGGATTCCTCGTCAGCCACGGCCGCGCCGAGGAACTGCACGAGCTGGCACCGCTCGCCTCACTGGCCTCGGGCCTCCTGCACGGTGACCCGCCGCTGCTGTCCAGCGCGGACTTCGCGGACCTCGCCGGCCACCACGACCAGCGCATCTGGCTCGTCGAACGGCTGGCCCAGCTGATCGAGGAACGCTCGGCGGGCACGCCCGTACTGATCGCGGTCGACGACGTCCCCTGGGCCGACCCGCTGAGCCGGTTCGCCCTCGGCGTCCTGCCGGCCCGGCTGCTCAGCTCCCCGGTCCTCTGGGTGCTCACCGGCCGGAACGACCCCGAACTGTACGGCCGGGGCCCGCGGGCGACGACCCTCCCCCTGCGGCCGCTGACCGACACGGCCCTGGCCGAGCTGGCACGGGACGTCCTCGGCCAAGACGTACCGGCACCGGCCGCGGAGCTGCTCGACGGGGCGGGAGGCAACCCCTTCCTCGCGGCGGAGATGCTCACGGGCATCGCGGCGTCGGGCGCGGACGGGCCGGAACCGCCCCCGCGGCTGATCCTCGGCGTACGCGACCGGCTCGCCGATCTCCGGCCGGACACCCTCCACTTCCTGCGGATCGGTGCCGTCCTCGGCCGCGCGTTCTCCCTCGCGGACGCCGCCGCCCTGTGCGGCCGGCCCGCCTCCGGACTCGGCGCCGAGGTGGACGAGGCGATCGCCGCCGCCCTCCTCCACGACGACGGCGACCGCCTCCGGTTCCGCCACGACCTGCTCCGGCAGGCGGTGTACGCCGACCTCGCCCCCTCCGTACGCCGGGCACTGCACCGGGAGGCCGCGCGCCGGCTCGTCGCGACGGGCCGCGGCTCCACCGACGCCGTACCGCACCTGCTGGAGAGCGCCGAACCCGGCGACCAGGAGGCGGTCGAGCTGCTCGGCACGGCCGCCACGGACGTGATCGCCGTGCTGCCCGAACTCGCCGCCGACCTGGCCGTACGCGCCCTGGAACTCGTACCGCCGCACGCGCCCCCGCTGTTCGACGTCGGAGAACGGGCCGTCGTCGCGCTGACCCGCGCGGGCCGGTACACCCAGGCACGGGACACCGGCGACGCGCTGCTCGCCCGGCGGCCGCCCCTGGACGTCTTCGCCCGCCTGCAGTCCGTACTCGGCGACACGCTGTGGCACCTCGACGACGTCCACGAGCTGACCCGCCGCTCGACGGCCGCGCTGGCGGCCGTCACCGACCCGGCGATCCGCGCCCGGCTCACCGCCCGGCAGGCCCTCGCCCACTCCCGCGGGAGCGACCTCGAAGCCGCGCGCGAGACCGCCGAACGCGCGCTCGCCGAGGCGGAACGGTCCGGAGACCGGGAGGCCCGCGTCCTCGCGCTGTGGGGCCTCGGCGAGATCGCCCTCAACGCGGGCGACTGCGCCGCCGCCGTCGCACACCACACGGCGCTCAGCGTGTTCGACACGGCCTTCCTGCCCGAGGAGGCCGTCGCCCGCATCCACGCGGACGACTTCGACACCGTACGGCGACTGCTCAGGACCGCGGGCGACGCTCCGCTGCGCCCCGCCATGCTGATCTGGGCCCAGGGCACCCTGAACATGGGCCTCGGCCGACTCGACGACGCGGACGCCGACTTCGTCACCGCCGAGCGGCTCGAAGCGGACCTCCGCGTACCCGGCAACCTGGTCAACATCCGCGTCAACCGCGGCCTGCTCGCGCTGCTGCGCGGCGACCGCGCCGCCGCCCGGGAACACCTGGACCTCGTGCGGGCGACCGTGGCCGACCGGCCGAACACCGGCAACCACGCCGCACACCGCTACCTGGAGGCCGTGGTCGCCGACGCCGACGGCGACCACGCGGCAGCGGCCGACCTCGTCCGCTCCGCGCAGCGGGACCACCCCTTCCTCCGGTGGCGGCTGCTGCGCCCCCACGTCGTCCAGGCCGTACGGATCGCTCTGCGCGGCGGCGACCGGAACCTGGCCGAGGACCTCGCGGCCCAGGCCGCCGCCCACGCCGCCCGCAACCCCGGCGTGCCCACCGCCCAGGGGACGGCCGCCCACGCCGCCGCCCTGGCGCACGCCGACCCCGCACTCCTGGAGCGGGCGGTCCGCGTCCTCCTCACCGGCCGCCGGCCGCTGCCCCTCGCCGCCGCGTCCGCCGACCACGGGCACGCCCTCCGCGCCGCCGGCGACCCCGCCGCGACCGCCGCCCTGACCAGGGCCCACGACCTCTACGCCCAGGCGGGGGCGCACGCCGAGGCCGACCGGGTCCGGGACGAACCGGAGCGCGCCACCCGGCGCTCCGGACGGCGCGCGCGAGGCCCCCGGCCGCGCCCCGACCGGGGCTGGGAGGCGCTCACCGCCTCGGAACGCAAGGTGGCCCGGCTGATCGCCGCGGGACACACCAACCGGTCGGCCGCCCAGGCCCTCGTCGTCTCCCCGCACACCGTCAACACCCACCTGGCGTCGGTCTTCCGCAAGCTCTCCGTGCGCTCACGGGTCCACATGGCGCGGATCGTCCTCGCCGAGGGCGAGGACGATCCGGCCGCCGCCGACTGAGCGAACTCTGCGCCCCCGTGCAAGGCACGGTGCGCCGTGCGGCAACAGGAGGCGCGGGAACGGTCCTAGCGTGACGGGCACCGCGCCGATCCGACGCGCGGACCGGCCACCCCGAAGCGAGGAAGCACCGCATGCCGTACATCACCGTGGGCCAGGAGAACACGAGCCCGATCGAGCTCCACTACGAGGACCAGGGCGCCGGTCAGCCGGTCGTCCTCATCCACGGCTTTCCGCTCGACGGCCGTTCCTGGGAGCGGCAGACCGCCGCGCTGCTCGACGCGGGCCACCGTGTCATCACGTACGACCGCCGTGGGTTCGGGCAGTCCTCCCAGCCGACGACCGGCTACGACTACGACACCTTCGCGGCCGACCTGAACACCGTGATGGAGACCCTCGACCTGAGGGACGCCGTCCTCGTCGGCTTCTCCATGGGCACCGGCGAGGTCGCCCGCTACGTGTCCCGGTACGGCTCCGCCCGCGTCGCCAAGGTCGCCTTCCTGGCCTCGCTGGAGCCCTTCCTGCTCAAGACCGACGACAACCCGGACGGCGCGGCCCCCCAGGAGTTCTTCGACGGCGTCGTCGCCGCGGTGAAGGCCGACCGCTACGCCTACTACACCGCCTTCTTCCAGGACTTCTACAACCTCGACGAGAACCTGGGCACCCGCATCAGCGAGGAAGCGGTCCGCAACAGCTGGAACACCGCGGCCGGCGGCGGCTCCTTCGCCGCCTCCGCGGCACCCTCGACCTGGTACACCGACTTCCGCGCCGACATCCCGGCCGTCGACGTCCCCGCCCTGATCGTGCACGGCACCGCCGACCGCATCCTGCCCGCCGAGAACACCGCGCGCCCCTTCCACAAGGCGCTGCCGTCCGCACAGTACGTCGAGATCGAAGGCGCCCCGCACGGACTGCTGTGGACCCACGCCGAGGAGGTCAACGCCGCCCTCCTCGCCTTCCTGGCGAAGTGACGCTCCACCGCCGCACCGCCGGGTGACGCCGGAACTCCCCGCGTCGCCCGGCCCCCGGGCCGGGCTCCGCCGGCGTGGTGCGCATCGTTCATACTGATCCGCCGTATGAGCGTGAACAGAGTGACGACGAGGGCCGTGCCCGGGGAAGGCGACGGCCTACGGCCACCGCTCCGCGGCAGGGACGCCGAACTGGCGTTCATCGAGGCGCGGCTCGACGCGCTCGACCGCGGCGAAGGCGGGATCGTCCGCGTCGAAGGCCCCGTCGGCATCGGCAGGTCCAGGATCCTCGCGGAGGCCGCGGCAGCCGCGAGGCGGCGCGGGACGAGGGTGTTCGAGGGAGCGGCGGACCCCGACGCGCGCGTCGCACCGCTCGGCCCGCTCCTCGAAGGCCTGCTCTCCGGCGAGGAACCGCTGCCGGGCGCCGTCCGCCTCAGGGACCTCGCCACGACACCCGGCCGGCGCTTCTGGCTGCTCCAGGAACTGGGGGACCGGCTGCGGGAGACGGCTCGAAACGGCCCCCTGCTCGTCGTCCTCGACGACCTCCAGTGGTGCGACGACCTGACCCTCCTCACCTTCAACACCCTCGCGGCGGGACTCTCGTCCCACGCCATCCTGTGGCTGCTCGCCGTGCGCGGCGGCAGCGTGCCGTCGGGCGTGCGCACCACCCTCGACAGGATCCGGCGGGCAGGCGCGCACGAGCTGGCGCTGGGACCGCTGGACGACCGGGCCGCCGCACGGATCACCGAGGACGTCCTCGGTGCCGCTCCCGCCCCGGACGTCCTCCGTGTCGCCCGCCGCGCCGAGGGGATCCCGCAGCTGCTCGTCGAACTGCTCGGCTCGCTGCGGGACGGGGCGGAGGTCACGATCGAGGGCGGCACGGCCAGGCTGTCGGCCGGACCCCCCGCCCCGCGGGAACTCCCCTCGGTCGCGCGCCGCCTGGACCGGCTGTCCGACGGGGCGCGGGAGCTGGTGCGGGCGGCGGCCGCCGTGGGCGGCCCGGTCACCGTCGCGCTGCTGGCCGAACGGCTCGGCAGGTCCTCTGCGGCGCTCATCACGGCGGTCCGGGAATCCCTGGACGCCGACCTGCTCTCCGAGAGCGGTGATCGCCTCGCGTTCCGCCACGACCTGATCCGCGAGACCGTGGAAGCCGCGGCCGGACCGGGGGAGGCGACGGAGGCCGGGACGGAGGCCCGGACGACCGGACCGGGGCAGGTGCCGGAGGCCCGGACGGCCGGACCGGGGGACCCCCCTGGGGCCGACCGGCCGCACACCGACGCCACGGAGGCCGACCGGCCGCGCACCGACGCCACGGAGGCCGACCGGCCGCGCACCGACGCCACGGAGGCCGACCGGCTGCGCACCGACGCGGCGGAACTCGCGGCCACCGCCCCCGGACCCGCCGCGGAGCGCAGCCTCAGGGCCCTGGAACTCACCCCGGCCGACGCTCCGGAACGGGCCCGGATCATCGCCGAGACGATCCCGCTGCTGTGGCAGACGGGCCAGGCCGTCCGGGCCCGTGAGCTGGGAGTCTCCGCTCTGGCGACGGATGGTCTCGGACCCGGGGACGAGGCGCGCGTACGCCTCGCCCTGGCACGCCTCGCCGTACCCTTCGACTTCTCCGAGGCGGTCCGGCAGGCCCGCGCCGGCGCGGCACTGCCCGGGATCCCCGTGGACGTGAGGGGGAGGCTGCTCGCCATGCTCGCGGCCGGCCTGTCGATGGCGGGCGAGCACGCGAAGGCCGAGCGGGCCGCCGCGGAGGCGTGGGAGACCGCGGCGGCGGCGGGGGACCGCTCCGCCGAGGCCACGCTGACGACGGTCCGCTCGGCCGTGAGTTTCCACCGCATGGACCTGACCGAGGCGTTCCGGCAGGCCGAGCGTGCCGCCGCGCTGGCCGACGCCCTGGGCGTCAGCACCTCGCTGTGGGTTCCGGAGGCCCTGTGGCACGCGCTCCTGTCACACACCACCGGACGCTCCGCGGAGGCGCTCGCCGCCGCGGACGACGGCATCCGGGTCACCAGGGAGCAGGGCCGGACGGCAGCCACCCGCATGTGGCTCATGACCCGGTCCCGGATCCTTCTGGAAGCCGGACGGCTGGCGGAGGCCCGGGCCGACGCCGAGGCCGCGTCCACCCCGGCCGACCCTCTCGGCCCGGGCAACCTCGCCGACGTCACGCTCCGGTACGTGATGATGCGCGTCGCCCTGCACACCGACGACCGGCCGACCGCACGGGCGTACGCGGCGGAGGCGCGGCGCATGCGGAGCGACGCCGCGCCCGTCGTCCGGCACTTCGGCTCCTGGATGCTGGCCCTGAAGACCGACTCCGAAGGGCGGCCCGACCGTGCCATGGCCGAACTCGACGAGGTGATGACCTCGCCCGCCGCGGACCGGCCGGCCTACGCCGGACTGGTCGACCCCGCCGACGCCCCGGTCCTCGTCCGCCTGGCGCTGCGGGCCGGCGCGCACGAACGGGCCGCGCAGGCAGTGGCCCTGGCCGAGCGGCGAGCCGCGCTCAACCCCGACCTCACGTTCCTCGCGGCCACCGCCGCGCACGCCCGGGGACTCCTCGACAACGACCTCGCCACCCTCCTGGACGCCGTCCGGCGGTACGAGGACTGCCCCCGCGTGCTGGCCCGGGCGTCGGCCCTGGAGGACGCCGGGGCGAAGCTGGCGGTCACCCGCGGGTCCGAAGCGGTGCCGCACCTCGACAAGGCCCTCACGCTGTACGCGCGGGCGGGCGCCGAGCGGGACGTCGCACGCGTCCGCCGGCGCCTGCGGGCCCTCGGCGTCCGCCGCCGGCCCCGGTCCCCGGGACGCTCCGGCGCGTGGCCCGAGCTGACGGCCGCCGAGACGCGGGTGGTACGGCTCGTGGCCCGCGGGCTGACCAACCGAGAGGCGGCCGATCACCTCGCCCTCTCGCCGCACACGGTGAGCGCGCACCTGCGGCGGGCCTTCACCAAGCTGGACGTCACCTCGCGCGGGGAGCTGACCCGGCTGGCGAGGCACCGTGACAGCGGAGAGTAGTCGCTTCGTATCCCACGAGGGCGTCGGGGCAATGGACGATTCACGCGATGTGCCGACGTCGTCGCTTCCTCAGAATGATCAAGAGCCCGCGGAAAGGAGACGTCCGCGGGAACCGTTGGTCGAGAGAGGAACAGCGCATGACCGTAAGGCCCCAGCGAGCCCGCCCTGGCAGCCCCGAGCTCCAGGCGCTCGTCGACGAGCTCGCGGAGCGGCTCGGCCGCTCCGTCGCCGTCGACGACCCGCTGGTCCGTATGGTCTGCACGAGCCGCCACTTCGGTGACGAGGACCCGGTACGGATCGGCACCCTGCTGCAGGGCCGCGCCGACAACGCGACCATCCGCTACGTCCTCGCCCAGGGCGTGACGCAGTGGCACCGGGCCGGGTTCATCGACGGCCGCGACGATCTCGGACTGCTGCCCCGGTACGTCGTGCCGCTGCGCGAGCGGGGGCACCTCCTCGGACTGCTCCTGGTGGTCGTGCCCGAGAAGGCGCTCGCGGAGCACGAGACGCGTGCCATCGCCCGGGCCGCGGACGCCATGGCCGCCCAGATGTACGCAGAGCACGTCGCCACCGACACCCGGAGGGCCGACGAGCGGGACCTCGTCCTCGAACTCGTCGGCACCGACGCCGCCACCCGGACCGCCGCACGCCGGCGCGGCAGGGAACTCGGACTGCTCGGAGCGGCCGAGCACGTCCTGGTCACCGTCGTCCAACTGGGCGGCGCGGCGGAGCCCGTACGGCATTCCGAGGCCGCCCTGCGGGCGGCGCTCGACGGGTTCCGGCAGACGCGCTCCGCGCGCGGCCTCATCGCGATCGGCACGGAGCGGGCGACGATGCTCCAGCTCCGCGACCGCCCGCCGGGCCCGGACGAGGTGGCCGCCCAGTCCGCCCGCGTCCTCGACGAACTCCGCACCTTCCTGGGCCCGTCGGCGGACCCCGTGGTCGGCGTCGGAGGCCGGCACGCCGGACCGGACCACGCCCGGACCTCGTACGAGCAGGCGCTCGTCGCCGCGCGCGCGGCACGCCGGCTGCCCGCCCTGCGGCGGGCCGGCGACTGGGAGCTGCTCGGGGAGCTCGCGGTCCTGTTCCAGCTCCCCGAGCACGCCCTGAACACGTCCCTGGTCCCCCGGCCGCTCCGCACCCTGACCGAGGCGCACGGCGGCGACCGGCTGCGGGACACCCTGCGGTGCTTCCTCGAACACGCGGGATCGATTCCCCGCACCGCGGACGCGCTGGGAATCCACCGCACCTCGCTCTACTACCGGCTGCGCCGGATCCAGGAGACCACCGGCCTCGACCTCGACGACGGCGCCCACCGGCTCACGCTCCACCTCGGCCTGAGGATCGAGGAACTCCTCGCCCCGGGCTCCGACGGAGCCGCCTGACCGCCGACTCGCTTCGACAAAGCGAGGAGGATCCACGGCCCGATTCCTACAGCTCGCGGTGGTGCGGGCGGCGGGCCCCCTTCGATGATGGTGGGGACGGGCGGGAACGGTGAGTACCGCCTCTGACCAGGGGAGAGGTCATGAAGGAACTGATCACGACGGACGGCGTACGGCTCGCGTACCGGGACACCGGCGGCGCGGGCGTCCCGCTGGTCATGCTGCACGGCTGGGGGCAGACGCAGGCGATGTTCCGCCACCAGGTCGAGGGGCTGGCGCCCGGCCGGCGCGTCGTCACCGTCGACTTCCGCGGCCACGGGAGGTCCGACAAACCCCGTCACGGCTACCGCGTCGCCCGGCTCTCCCGTGACGTGCTCGAACTCGTCGACCACCTCGGGCTGAACCGCTTCGACGCACTGGGCTGGTCCATGGGCGCCTCCGTGTGGTGGAGCTTCGTCGACCAGTACGGGACGGGGCGGATCCGGCGTCTCGTCGCCGTCGACCAGCCCGCGGCGGTCGCCGCGGTGCCCTGGATGAACGAGCGGGAACAGCGGGACGCCGGCGCCGTCTTCGACGTGTCGGGACTCGTGTACCTGGGAGCGGCCCTCGCGGGGCCGGAGGGCGACACGGTCCGCGCCGACTTCGTGCGCGGCATGTTCTCCGGTGAGCCGGACGCCGAGGTGCTGGCCTTCGTCGCCGAGGAGATCAGGTCGACACCCGCCTACGCGGGCGTGCCGCTGCTCTTCGACCACTGCGCGCAGGACTGGCGCGACGTGCTCCCCCGGATCGACGTGCCGACCCTGGTGATCGGCTGCGAGGGAAGCCATGTGCACCCGGACTCGCAGCGCTTCGTCGCCGAGCGGATTCCCGGCGCGCGCCTGCACGTCTTCGCCTCCCACGAGGCCGGCTCGCACTTCCCGTTCCTGGAGAACCCGCCGGCCTTCAACGCCGTGGTGGAGAAGTTCCTGGCGGAGGAGCCGGCGACCGGGGTGTGAACCCGTACACCGCCCGCACGAACCCACGCCAGGAACTCCCATGCCCCTCACACTGATGTCCCGTACGTCCGACCCGGCGCCCCGGCAGGCGCCCGATCCCGCCCCGCCCTCCTCCCGCCCGGGGCGGCTGGTCCAGATGCTCTCCGAGATGCCGGAGACGAACGACCGGACCCACGTCTACCTCGGCGTCCTCGTCCGTGGACCCGTCACGGTGCTCCACGGCACCGCCAGGACCCTGTTGGAGCCGAACGACCTGGTCTTCTGCGACCCGGCCCGACGGCATCCGCTGCGGTTCGGCGAGGACTGCCGGATGATCTTCTTCCGGGTGCCCCGCTGCTACCTGGGCCTCACGGAGGCGGAACTGGACCGGGTGCTCGGCGTACCCGTACGCGGCGGGGAGGGGATCGGGGCGCTGGTGTCCGAGTTCCTGACCGCGCTCGCCGCCAAGGCGGAGTTCCGCCGGTCCACGATCGGGGACCGGCGCGCCCGGACGGCCGTCCACCTCCTCTCCGTCCTGGTCATGGAGCTCCTCGACGCGGACACGACCGACGGGACCGACGAGGCGTCCGGGACCGGCAACGAGACGCTGACCCGCATCCACGGCTACATCGAAGAGCACCTGATGGACCCCGACCTCTCACCGGAGTCGATCGCACGCGCCCACCACATCTCCGTCCGGTACCTGCAGAAGCTCTTCCAGAACGACGGCAGCACGGTCAGCCACTGGATACGGCGGCGCAGGCTCGAGTTCTGCCGGCTGGAGCTGGGCCGCACCCACCGCAGGGTCACCATGGCGGCGGTGGCGCACCGCTGGGGCTTCAGCAGCCCCTCGCACTTCAGCCGATCGTTCCGCGGCGCCTACGGCATGAGCCCCAGCGAATGGCAGGCACTGGCGACCTCGGCCTTCGCGACGACGACCACCGGCGCCGGCCCGACATGACCCGACACCGAGAGCAGAACGCGCATGACCACCCCCACCGTCGTCCTCGTGCACGGTGCCTTCGCCGACGCGACAGGCTGGATAGGCGTCATCTCGGAACTGCGGACCAGCGGCATCCCGGTGATCGCGCCCTCGAACCCGCTCCGGGGCCTGACGCCTGACGCCGCCTATCTGGCCTCCTTCGTGGCGCAGGTCGAGGGCCCGGCCGTACTCGTCGGCCACGGGTACGGCGGTGCGCTGATCACCGTGGCGGGCGCCGCGGACCACGTCGTGGGGCTCGTCTACGTGGCCGCCCCCGTCCCCCGGGAGGGCGAGAGCCTCCACGGGCTCCAGGCGGGCTTCCCCGCCACCCCGCTGACGGACAGCCTGAAGGAGCGGACGTACCCGCTCCGCGACGGCGACTCCGCGGTCGAGCTCACCATCGACGAGGCCGCCTTTCCCTCCGTCTTCGCGGCGGACGTGCCCGAGGACGTCGCCGGCGTCCTGGCGGCTGCCCAACGCCCGCTCGCCACGGCCGCCTTCACCGAGACCGTGTCCACGGCGGCGTGGCGGACCACACCGTCCTGGGCCCTGGTGACCGGCGCGGACCGCATGATCAGCCCCGAACTCCAACGCTCCGGCGCCGCCCGAGCCGGCGCCACCGTCGTGGAACTCCCGAACGCCTCCCACGCCGTCACCCTGTCCGAGCCCACCCGGGTCGCCACCCTGATCAGAGCCGCCGTA
The DNA here is from genome assembly GCF_040303145.1 of Streptomyces sp. NPDC096079. Classification (NCBI taxonomy): domain Bacteria; kingdom Bacillati; phylum Actinomycetota; class Actinomycetes; order Kitasatosporales; family Streptomycetaceae; genus Streptomyces; species Streptomyces sp. NPDC096079. The sequence continues at coordinate 57,952 of NZ_JBEOST010000020.1, read as the reverse complement.
CACGCGACGAGCCGACCGGCCGATCCGCGCGACGGACGCACTCCGGCCCCTTGCGCCACGAGGCCACCCGGCCGGTCAGGCGAACGGGAACCCCGCCAGGTGGTAGAGGAGCAGCATGCTCGTCGTCGCGGTCGCGGCCGCTCCCGTGAGGGTGAACAGCAGGCGGCCCGCGACGGTCCACCATCCGCGGAGCCAGGCCGCGACCGCCCCCGCCACCACGCCCAGGGTCAAGACCGCCAGTGACGTACCCAGCATCGTGACGGCCGACAGGAGCGGCGACCCCAGGGGGACCGTCTCCATCATCGCGTTGCCGTCCGCGACGACCGCCGCGAGTGCGGCGGTGAAGGCCGCCGCGATCAGGCCGGTCACCGCGGCCGCTGCCCGGGTGGCCCGGGCGGCGGGCGGATGCGGGGTCCGGCCACGGGCGCGGCGCAGCAGGGCGGTTGCCGGGAACGCGAGCGCGCCGATGATCAGTCCGCCTACGCCGAAGGCGAGCAATCCCCTGTGGAGGGAGGGAGATTGGCGCCAGGTCAGTTCCTCGTACGCCGTCGAAGGCGTCGCCGACGAGACCAGTACCCCGCTCTTGGTGAAGGCGAGCGTCGCGCCGTGGCCGCCGCGTTCGCGGAAGAGGCCGTCGCCGAGGGCGAGCCAGCTCTGCTCGGGCTGGTCGGGGTCGAGGGAGAGACCGGTGGTGCGCAGCCCGTTCGCGCCGTCCCTCTCCACGTCGACCGACGAGTCCAGGCCTTCGACCGCCATGAGGCCGGTTCGGCTGACCCGGGCGGGGCGGTACGTGCCGGTGTACGAGTCGAGGGCGGGGTCCGTGGCGGCATCGCCGGCCGCGCTCGGGGCCGCGGTCGCGGGGCGGTCCGGGATCAGGGCGTCCATGATGCGGTTGATCAGGTCCTTGCCGTCCCAGGCGGCCCGGCCGTCCTCGCCGTCACCGTTGAAGACGACGAACACCCCCAGATCACGGCCGGGGACGAGGAGCAGGTTCGAGTGGAATCCGGGGATGTCGCCGTCCTTGAACCAGCCGGTCCGGCCGTCGCGCCGCCACTCCTCGAAGCCGTAGCCGACGCCGGGCAGCCGGGGATCCTGCCGGTGGTGCACCTGCTGCATCAGGCGGTTCGCCGGAGCTGTCCCGGCGAGCTGGTCGGTCATCCAACGGCCCATGTCGGCGGCGGTGCTGACGGCCCCCGGCCCGGCCGGACTCCACGCGCCGTACTGACCCCTGTCCTCGGTCCAGCCGGACGCACCGCCGGGCCGGTAGCCGTGGGCGAGACGCGCCGCGATCGGCTCCGGGTGCGGCTGGGCGACCGTGGAACGCGTCATGCCCAGCGGCCTGAGGATGTGCTCGTCGACGTAGGAGGGGAAGGGCCGGCCCGAGGCCTCGGCGACGATCTGGCCCGCGAGCGCGTAGCCGTAGTTGTCGTACGAGGCGATCGCGCCGGGGGCGCGGACCCGGGGCGGACGGCGCGTCACGAGGCTTTCGGCGAGGGGTTCGACGTCCTGCGCACGGGCCCTGCTGCGGCCGACGAGGTCGCTGTCGAAGCCGCCGGTGTGGGTGAGGAGTTGGTTCAGGGTGACGGGGCGTCCGGGGTAGGTGTCGGGGACGGTGACAGCGCGGAGGCGGTCGTTGACGTCGGCGTTCGGGTCGATCCTGCCCTCGGCGACGAGCTGGGAGGCGGCCTGTGCGGTGAACAGCTTGGCGAGCGAGCCGAGGAAGAAGACCGTGTCGTGGGGGTCCACCGGCGCCCTGGTGCCGATGTCGGCGACGCCGTAGCCCTTGGTCAGGACGGTCCGCCCGCCGGAGACCACCGTGACGGCCGCGCCGGGGATGCGGTCGTCCGCGAGGTAGCCGGCGACGGCCGTGTCGACGAGGGAGCCGAGAGTCCCGGGGGTGCGGGCGTCACGGGCGTCGGAGAGGGCGGCGGGGCCGGTCGGAACGGCCGCGTGAGCGGCTGTGGGCACGGAGACCAGCGCGGCGGAGGTGACCGTCATCATGATCGTGGCAGCCATCGTGGCGAGGGCCCGTATCGGCGTCGTACGCATACGTCGACGATCTCGTCCCGGCACGGGCCGCTCCAGTGCGAGCCGCATCGACCTGTGTGTGTTTCACATGGGTGGGCCGGGTGCGGCGCCCAGGTGTACGTCTACCGTGACCCCATGAACGCCCGCCAGGCCGATCGCACCGCCGACGGCTCCGTCGATCGCACCGCCGACGGAGCCGAGTCCGGTCCGACGCCCGCGGTCGTCTCCGTGGTCCTCGTCGTCGTCATCCTCGGATTCTCCTTCGAGCCCGGTGTCCTCCTGCCGCGCCCGGCCGCCGTGCCGATGCTGCTGCTCCAGATCGTCACCTGCCTGCCCTCGACGCGGCGGCTGCGCGGGGCGTGGACCCTCGCCGCGCAGATCCTGCTCGCGCCCTGGTCCGGCCTGCCCGGATTCCTCGGCGCCTCCGTGCTGCTCGTCGTCGAACGGCCCGTCCGCTGGGCCCTGTTCGCGCTCGTGGTGCTCGGCGGCGGGCTGCTCGCGCCCGGCGACGGCGGTGTCCACTCCGTACTCAACGGCATCGGCAACGCCCTCGCCCACGGCCTGATCATCTACGCACTCACCCGGCTCACCGACCTGTACACCGAACTCCGCGCCACCCGCGGCGCACTGGCGCATGCCCGGGTCGCGGCCGAGCGGGAGCGCGCCGGGCGGGACCTCGACGCGGTGCTGGGAACGGCACTGGCGGAGATCGTCCGGCTCGCCGCACAGGGAACGCGCGGAGCGCGGCAGCTGGTGACGGTGGCGCGGACGGCGACGGATCGGGTACGAGCCGCCCCGTCCGTGCACTCCGCCGACGGCGCGGACGTCCCCCCGGGCGCCCTGACACCCCGGCTGGCGTGGCCCATCGTCGTCGCCACCCACCTCGAGTACCTGATCGTGGGCGTGGCCTTCCTGCTCGACGACGGGGTGACGGGCGGGCGATTCGCCGCGTACACCGCCGCGCTGGCGGCGGTCGTCGGTCTGCAGGCGTACCACTCCCTGCCGCGTCCGCCGGGTGTACGTCCCCGCTTCGCGTCATGGACGCTGGGCACCCAACTCGCCCTGGCCCTGGGCGTACTGACGGCTCCGGACGGCCCGTACCCCCAGTTGGTGGCCTTCGCGGCGGCCTCGGTGCTGATCGTTCTCCCGGGGCGCGTCGCCTGGCCCGCGGCAGCGGCGCTGACGGGCCTGGTGGCGGTCGTGGCGCTCGTACGGACCGACGGCCCCGGAGCCCGGGGCACCGCGGTCCTGGTCCTGGACGTCGTGGTGATCGCTCTGGTCTTCTACGGCCTGGCCCTGCTCACCGGCCTCGTCCACCAGGTGCGGGAGGCCCGCGGAGCCCTCGCCTCGCTGGCGGTGGCCCAGGAGCGGCGGCGCATCGCCAGGGACGTCCACGATCTGCTCGGCCACGGCCTGTCGGCGATCGCGCTGAAGGGCGAGCTGGCGGACCGCGACCCGGACCCGGTGCGGGCCGACGGCCATCTCGCCGATGCGGCGGCGCTGGCGGCCCGAGCGCTCGCGGACCTCCGGGCGATCCCGGGGGACGGCACGGAGCTCACCCTTGCCGAGGAGGTGCACTCCGCCCGGCAGGTGCTCGCCGCCACCGGCATCGAGCTGCGGGTGCGGGGCGAGGTGGCGAACGTCGACGCGGTGTCGGAGGGGCTGTTCGCCACGGTGCTGCGGGAGGCGGTGACGAACGTGCTGCGGCACGCCCCGGGAGCACGAGGGTGCGAAGTGGAGCTCGGCCGGCGGCTGTTGCGGGTGGCGGACGACGGCCGTGAGCAGCCGGCGGAGGCAAGCACCGCGGTGGCCGGCGTCGGCGGCAACGGGCTGAGGAACCTGCGTGAGCGCGCGGCGGCGCTCGGTGGGCAGCTGGAGGCCGGCCCGGCCCCGGACGGACGCGGCTACGTCCTGACCGTCAGGCTGGCCACCGAGCCCGTCTCGGCGCTGTCGTGGAACGGAGGTTGACTTCGCGTCATCCCAGCCAGCCCTCCTCCCGTGCGATCCGCACCGCGTCGAGCCGATTGCGGGCCGCGAGCTTGGTGACCGCCGCGCCGAGGTAGTTCCGTACGGTGCCCTGGGTGAGGTGCAGTTCACGGGCGATGCGGTCGAGCTCGGCGCCGGTGGCGGCCAGCCGCAGCACATCGGTCTCGCGGGTCGTGAGCGGGCTCTCCTTGGCGGTGAGGGCCGCGGCGGCGAGCCTCGGGTCGATGACGTGCTCCCCGGCGGCCACGCGGCGGATCGCGGCGGCGAGCTGGTCCGGCGGCGCGTCCTTGAGCATGAACCCGCCGACACGTGCGGCGAGCGCGGACCGCAGTGCCTCCGGACGGCCCAGCGCGGCGAGGATCATGATCCGGCACTCGGGAAGCGCGACGGAGAGGTCGCGGGCGGCGGAGAGCCCGTCCGCGCCGGGCATCTCCAGGTCGAGGACGGCGACGCTGGGCCGGTGGGCGAGCGCGGCGGGGACGACGGCGTCCCCGCGGGCCACTTCGGCGACGACCTCCATGTCGTCCTCGAGACCCAGCAGGGCGACCAGCGCCCCGCGGATGAGGTGCATGTCCTCGGCCAGCAGAATCCGGATCATTGGTTACTCCCCCCAGGAAGATCGTAACGGCTGCCGGGGGCCCCGGTCCGGGGCCCGTTCCGCCGGAGGCGCGTCCGCGGCGGGTCTCCCGCGCTGCCTCTGCCGCTGCCGTCCGCGGCGGCGAGCAGCGCGGCGACGTCCTGCTTTCCCTTGCCGTCGACGGGCAGACCGGAGGGGGCGTTCAGACGTCGAGTTCCGCGGTGCGGCGCAGGACCAGGCTGAGGAAGCCGAAGCTGTCCCGGTACCCGTGCAGCCACTGCGAGCGGGCTTCGGCGGCAGCCTCCCGCACCTGCGCGGCGGCCGGATCGGCGGGGTGGTCCAGAGCCCATGAGGCCAGCGAGCCCCAGCAGGACCACTCGTAGGCGTCCAGCTCGGCGCGGGTGCTGACGTGGCCGTGCACGGGGGTCCATCCGTCGGCGACGACGCGGTCCACCGTGGTCGCCAGGTCGTCGAGCTCGCCGAACATCTCGACGGCCTCCGGCGACGGGGCGCGGTCCCAGAACGACTCACCGATCAGGACACGGCCGCCGGGGGCCAGGTGCTCGCGGGCCGCCGCGAGGGTGGGGAGGAGGCCGCCGAAGGCATGGGTGGCGCCGACGCTGATCACCAGGTCGAACCGTCGCGCGGAGGCGAAGTCCGCCGCCTCCCGGTGGTGGAGGACCAGCCGCTCGCCGATCCCGAGCCCGTGCGCCGTACCGCGGGCCCGGGTCAGGGCGACCTCGGAGACGTCGACGCCCTCGGCGCGCAGGCGGGGGCGCGACGCCAGGGCGCGCAGCAGCCATTCCGCGGTGCCGCACCCGAGGTCGAGCACGCGCTCGTCGCCTCGCGGGAGGCCGTGTTCGAGGAGCAGGCCGACCGAGTCGTCGCCGAGCGGGGACTTGATCGGGTGGCGGGCATGCGCGAGGGCGGAGATCTGCTCGCGGCTCATCGGCGCGGGATCCGCCGTGTCGAGCAGCAGCTTCGCGGCCACCGCCGTGCCGTCGGTGCGGACCGTGCCGGCGACGGCCTTCGCCCGTGCCTCCGTCTCGGGGGCCAGCGCCGTCCTCAGCGCGGCCGACAGCGAGTCGAAGGTCGGGGTCGGGCCGTCGTGCGCCGCCCCGATGCCCAGGTCGGCCACCCGGGCGGCCCAGTGCGGCTGGTCCACGAACTGGGGGACCACCACCTGGGGAGCGCCGGCCCGGGCGGCGGTGGTCGTGGTGCCCGCGCCGCCGTGGTGGACGACCGCGGCGACGCGGCGGAACAGGGCCTGGTGGTTGACGTCGCCGACGGCGAAGCAGTCGTCCGCGTCGTCGACGAGCCCCAGACCGGCCCAGCCACGGGAGACGAGGACCCGCCGGCCCTGCGCGCGGGCCGCCTCGACCGTCGTCCTGGCCATGTCGGCGGCCGAGCCCATGGGCATGCTCCCGAAGCCGACGTACACCGGTGGCGTGCCGGCCTCCAGGAACGCCTCCAGATCGGCGGGCAGCGGGCGTTCGTCGGGCAGGATCCACGCGCCGGTCTGCACGACGTCGAGGTTCGTCAGCCGCTCCCACGGCCCGAGGACCGGGTCCACCGCCAGCCACGGCCGCTCGCCGAAGACGTGGTCGCGCACGCTGTCGACCGGTGCCAGACCCAGCGCCGCGCGGTGGGTGTTGAGGGGCTTCAGGTACAGGGCGTCGACCTTCCGGGCGTCCAGGTCCCACAGGGCCTGGTTGTCGGTCATGTCGGGCGGAGCCGGCGGGCCGGGCCGTGGCGAGGGACGGTAGTGCGCGGACGGCATCTCGAACGGATGGAAGCCCGCGTACACGTAGCGGATGCCCAGCTTCTCGGCCACCGAGCGGGCACCGGCCGGCATCAGACCGCTCGCGACCAGCACGTCGCAGCCCTCGGCCGCCTTGCCGACCGTGTCGAAGTGCGCGGCGACCAGCTCGGCGGCGAACGCGCCCGCGTCCGACGGAGGCGCTCCCGTACGCAGCGCGCGCACGTCCCGCCCGAAGGGCACCAGCTCGGCACCGACACCGGCCAGCAGTTCCGCGAACTCCTCGTCCGGCGGCGCGCACACGCGTACCTCCGCGCCGAGCTTCCGCAGCTGGAGCGCCAGACCCGCCAGGGGAGCGATGTCGCCGCGCGATCCGTAGGCCATCAACAACACACGCATTTTTCGTGTTTCTCGTCTCTGTGGTGCCGACCTCGGTCGGCGGTGGTGCGGCGGGATCCGGGTCTTCCGAGTCTCGCGCCGTGTCCCTCGTGGGGCCGGGCTTCGTGCAGGGGGCGGTGGTGGCTAGGGCAGTGCACGGGTGCCGTCGGTGCCGGGGACGGAGACGACTCCGTCGGCGGGCATCGAGACATGGGCCTGGGCCCGTTCCGGGGCGTGGACCCGGCGGAGGAGGTACGGCGGCAGGATCAGGGTCTGGCCGGCGGTGACCTTCTCGCTCCGGCCGTCGCAGGTCACCTCCAGGGCTTCCGCGGTGACCGTCCACACCTGTTCGCGGTCGACGGAGTGCTCGGGGCCGGTGGCGCCGGCGTTCATCGTGACGGTCCAGGTGCTGAGTGCGGTGCTGCCACGGCTGGCGGCCGCCAGGCCCGCCATGGTCGCGTTCGGGGAGACGGTGACGTGGTCCGCGCGGGGCGTGATCACGATCATGGCGGCGCTCTCGTCGGGGTCGGCCGGACCGGCGGCGGCCGGCCATTCGACGAGCTGGACGACGACACCGTTCGGGTCGGTCATCTGAAGCAGTCGCTCTCTCCACGGCTCCTCGCGCAGTGGCATCGTGATGGGGGCGCCCGCTGCGCGCAGCCGGGCCTCCTCTGCCGCGAGGTCGGTGACGGTGAGCGCCAGGATCAGGCCGGCCGCCCGCTGGGCGCACTGCTCGGGCGCGAGGACTTCCGCACCTTCGTGGAGCAGGATGACGTCGACGGCGGCGTGCTCATGCGTCAGGGACACGAAGCCGTCGTCAGCCGTGGTCACCGCGTATCCGAGGTGGGTGCACAGGAACGCGCGGGAGGCGTCCACGTCGGCGACGGTCAGGGAGAGGGCGGATCTGGAGACGTTCATGACTGCACCTTCGCGAAGTGTGGGTGAGGGTCACGCAGTACGGCCGCCGGCTTGCCGCCGCCGCACAGCCCGATGTCCAGGCCGTCCTGCTCCTGGTGGGCGTACGGGCTGCTTCTTCGCCACGGAGGGGATGGGGGGAAGGGGCGTACGGGGGTCAGGACGCGGGCACGTCGAGCTGGAACTCGTGCGTGCGGCGGTACGAGCGGAACCCCAGCCGGTGGTTGACGGCCAGCATGTGGACGTTCTCGTCGGCGTTGTCCGTCTCGATCTCGACGACGCCGGGGTGCTCGGCGCGCAGCCGCCGCACCATGGCGGCCTTGACCCACAGCCCGAGGCCGTGGCCGCGGTGCGCGGGCACGACCGCCGTGTCGTACTGCTGGGCGCGGGGCCCCACGCCCAGCGGCAGCACGACCTCGGTGTAGCCGGCCATGGTGCCGTCGTCGTGGACGGCGGCGACGGTCAGCAGGGCGTCCCCGCGGTCGGCGACCACCCGGCCCATGGCGCGGACCCGGTCGGCGTCCCAGGCCACGCTGCCGTAGTCCAGGTCTCCCATGGGCATGTCGTTCATCGCGTTCTTGGCCGCGGCGAAGGCGTCGGCGAGGTCGTCGGGGACGGTTCCGGTCCAGCCGGTCAGCCGGTAACCGGGGTGCTCGGCACCGGCTGTCCGCAGAAGGTCGGACGCGACGGTTCCGTCGAGGCGCAGGACGAGGTGGTCCAGGGTGAGCGCCCGCCGGAAGCCGTGGCGTTCGGCGAACGCCTGGCCCGGACCGTCGGCCGCGGCCGTGGTGATCAGGCTGCGCCGGTTCTCGGCGCGGCTGGCCGCCACGACGGCCGACAGCAGGCGGGCACCGGAGCCCAGGCGGCGGTGGGCGGGGTCGACGTGGAGTTCCAGTTCGGCCAGGTGCTCCTGGCCCGGGGAGGTGAACAGCCGCAGGGCGGCGACGCCGGCGGGTGCGCCGTCCGCACCGGTGGCCAGCCAGGTCAGCCGGCGGCTGCCGAGGGCGGGCCCGGTGAGCTGGGAGTGGATCTGCTCCGGGCCGGGCGGCGGTACGCCCGGCAGGTCGTGGGCCGTGGAGGCGGCGACGATCCGATGCCACGCGGCGACCTCGGAGGGCGAAACCGTCTGGAGCGGGTGCACGTGCGGGGGTGTCGGCAAAGGAGTGACTTTCGTGATCGATCCGGCGCTTCCGGATGGGGGCGAGGTGTGCGCCCTCGTCGGCGAGGCTCCGCGACAGGGGGCCTGGAGGGGCATGCCGACTACCTTGCGGGTGGATCTTGATACATTCCCGATGCTTCTTCGATGCACGTGCTGGTGACCCCGGAGTGACGGAATGCGGTTCACGATCCTCGGCCCGGTCGAGGCCGTGGCTCCCGGCTCCGAAGCGCCTGGTCTGGCACCTCGCCATCGCTCGGTGCTCGCCTACCTGCTGCTGCACGCCGGGGTGGCGGTCAGCACGGACCGCCTGGTCGACGCGATGTGGGGGCCACTGCCACCCGACTCCGCCCGCGCGCAGATCCAGACCACGATCGCCGCGATCCGCCGGATGCTCCGCGCTTCGGGAAACGACCGGATGCTGGTCACGCGGCCGGCCGGATACGTGATCACTCCCGGCCCGGGGCAACTCGACCTGGACGAGTTCACCCGCCTGACCGCCATCGCGCCGGACGCCTCCGACGAGCCGGTGGACACCGCGGACCGGATACGCGCCGCGCTGGCGCTGTGGCGGGGAGAGCCGCTGTCCGGCATCACCGCCCACTACGTGCAGGGCGCCCGAGGGCGCCTGGACGGACAACGGCTCACCGCCGTCGAGCGCCTGGCCGAGCTCGAATTGTCCCTGGGTCGCCACGAGGACCTCATCGACGAGCTCTCCGCCCACCTGGCGGCCCACCCGCTGCGGGAGCGGCTGTGCTGCCGCCTGATGCTCGCCCTGCACCGCGCCGGACGCCAGACCGACGCGCTGGACGTGGCGAGAACCTTCCGGTCGAACCTGGCGGAGGAGCAGGGACTCGACCCCGGTCACGCCTTCAGCACACTCGAACAGGACATCCTGCGGGACGCTCCCGGTCTACGGCTGCCGGCCGCCGCGCCGGCGAAACCGCAGGCGAGCAACTTCCTGCCGTTCGACGTCCCGGACTTCACCGGACGCGAGGACGAGCTCGACGGACTGACGCGCACGTGGGCGGGGAACAACGGCGGAGTCGTGACGATCTCGGCGATCGACGGGATGGCGGGAGTCGGCAAGACGACGCTCGCGGTCCACGCGGGCCATCGCCTCGCCGCACGGTTTCCCGACGGGCAGCTCTTCGTGGACCTCCAGGCCCACACCGCCGGTCAGGTGCCGCTCGAATCCGGCGCCGCGCTGGAGCTCCTCCTCGGGCAACTCGGTGTGCCCGCACAGCAGATCCCGGCGTCGCTCGCCGATCGCGCCGCGCTGTGGCGATCCGAGCTCTCCGGCCGCCGGGTGCTGGCCGTCCTCGACAACGCCCTCGGCATCGACCAGGTACGTCCGTTGCTGCCGGGCTCTTCCGCCCGCGCTCTCCTCCTCATCACGAGCCGGCGGCGGCTGACGGACCTGGACGGGGCGCACGCCCTGTCCATGGACGTGCTGCCCGCCGCCGACGCCGTCGAGCTCTTCGCGGCGATCGTGGGAGAACGGGCGACCGCCGAACCCCTGGCCGTCCTCGACGTCCTCCAGCTGTGCGGATTCCTGCCCCTCGCCGTCCGCATCGCCGCCGCCCGCCTGCACCATCGCCCCCGGTGGACCGTCGCCCACCTGGCCGACCGGCTCCGCGACCAGCGCCGTCGCCTCGCCGAACTGACCACCTCCGCACGGGGGGTGGCGGCGGCGTTCACGCTGTCCTACGAGCAGTTGACCGCGGACCAGCAGCGCATGTTCCGGCTGCTGGGGCTGCAACCAGGCCGTGACATCGACCCGGAGGCGGCCGCGGCCCTGGCCGACCTTCCGCTCGACGAGGCCGAGACCCTTCTCGAAGACCTCCTGGACGCGCACGTCCTGGCCCAGCACCAGCTCGGCCGCTACACCTTCCACGACCTGCTGCGCGAGCACGCCCGCGCCACCGCCGCCGCCCAGGAACCCTCCGAGGCCCGGAGCGAGGCCCTCGGCCGCCTCTTCCACCACTGTCTCCACACCGCCGCCGTGGCCGTCGATCACCTCTACCCCGAGGGCAAGAACCGCAGGCCACGCATCCCCGCACCGGACACCCCCTCGTGGCCCCCGCAGGACGAGGCCGAGGCGATCACCTGGCTGGACCGCGAACGGGCGAACCTCATGACGACCGGCCAGTACGCGGCCGAGCACGACTGGCACTCCCACACCGTCCCCCTCGCCGCCACCCTGCACCGCTACCTGCTGGGCCACGGCCACCAGGCCGACGCGCTGACCCTCAACGGCCTGGCACTGCGAGCCGTCCGCCTGAGCGGCGACGCAGCCGCCGAAGCCCGTACGCTGATCGACCGCGGCCAGGTGTACTTCTGGTGGCACGGCGCCTACGAGCGAGCGGCCGAGCACTTCCGGAACGCCCTGGACCTCGCGCGCGGGACCGGCGACCGGGGCGTCGAGGCCAGCGCCCTGGCCGCCCTCGGCACCGTCTCCACGCGGCTGCGCGCGTACGACCATGCCCACGACCACTGCGTGCAGGCCCTCGCGCTCTTCAACGACCTGGGCGACCGCGGCGGCGAGGCGAGGTGCCTGACCGACCTCGGCATCGTCCACGAACGCCGGGGACGGTACGAGGAAGCCCACGAGCACCACCGGCGAGCGCTGCACGTGTACCGCGAGACGGGGTCCCGCATCGGCGAGACGGTCGTGCTGAACAACATCGGACTGCTGTACCAGCGGCAGGGCCGCTACGAGGAGGCCCGGCGCCACCACGACGAAGCCCTCGACCTGAGCCGCCGATTCGACTTCCCCGGTGACGAGGCCGAGTCGCTCAACGCCCTCGCGGAAGCCTCCCGCTCCCTGGGCGACCCCGACCGGGCCGCGACCGAGTTCGACTCCGCGCTGGCTCTCGCCCGGGAGTGCAGTTACCTCCCCGAACAGGCCCGCGCCCACAACGGCCTCGCGCACGTCCACCGCGACCTCGGCCGCATCGACCTCGCCCACGACCACGCCCGACAGGCCCTCGACCTCTATACGGCCCTCGGCGTCCCCGAGGCGGAGGAGCTCCGTACCTTCCTCACCGAGCTGCCGCCGACAGCGACCGACCCCGAACCGCAGGTCAACAAGCAAGGAGAGGAACCGAAATGATCGAACGAGTCCGTGCCGTCCTCGTCACCGCCGACGACACGATGCTGGTCATCCGCCGCACCAGGCCCGGCATCCCCGAGTACTGGGTCCTGCCCGGCGGCGGTGTCGAGCCCGGCGACGAGTCCCGGGAGGCCGCCCTCCACCGGGAGATCCACGAGGAGATCGCGGGGAAGGCGGACATCGTCCGCCCCCTCCACACGATCGAGACCGACGACGAGCGCCAGCTCTTCTACCTCGCCCGGATCGCGACCTGGTCCTTCGACGACCGTACCGGCCCCGAGTTCAGTGCCGAAGGCCGCGGCGCGTACGCGCTGGAGGAGGTCCCGCTGACCCTGGAGGGGCTCGACGGCATCGACCTCAAGCCCGAGGAGATCGCCCTCGTGCTGAGGGGAGCCATCGGCGCCGGAAGCCTCGGAGTCGAGACGTCGCTCTGAGCCGGCGTTCCGCTACAGCCAGTCCTTCTTCTTGAAGACCACGTACAGGCTCGTGCACACCACCGCCATCAGCACCACCGCGAACGGGTACCCGCCCGCCCAGTGCAGCTCCGGCATGTGGTCGAAGTTCATCCCGTAGATCGTTCCCACCAGCGTGGGGGCGAACAGGATGGCCGCCCACGACGAGATCTTCTTGATCTCCTCGTTCTGTTCGAAGCCCGCTTCCGCCAGGGCTCGCATCTCGGCGTTCTGTTGTTGGGTGACCAGGGTCGCGTTGACCGTCAGGATGTCCGTCAGCGCCTGGCGGAAGCCGTCGACGCGTTCGCTGGTGTGCGTGACGTGGTCGGCGACGTCGCGGAGGTAGCGCTGGAGTTCCTCGTCCGTGCCGTACTTCGCGAAGCCGGCCATCAGCGCGTGGAGCATGCCCACCAGGGGGCGGGTGGCGCGCTGGAACTCGACCATTTCGCGGGAGAGTTCGTAGATGCGGCGGGAGACCGACGGGTCGCCGCCGAAGACCTCCGTCTCGATCTCGTCGATGTCGTTCTGGACGCCCGCCACCACCGGGGCGTACCCGTCGACCACCGCGTCGAGGATCGCGTACAGCACCGCCTCGGGTCCCAGGGCCAGCAGGTCCGGGTTCTGCTCCATGCGGCGGCGGACGGCCGAGAGGTCCGGGGCGGCTCCGTGGCGGACGGTGATGAGGAAGTCCGGTCCCACGAAGACGTGCAGCTCGCCGAAGTCGACCTCCTCGGGGGCGTCCAGGTAGCGGGCGGCGCGCAGGACGACGAAGAGGGTGTCGCCGTACCGTTCCAGCTTGGGGCGCTGGTGGGCCTCCATGGCGTCCTCGACGGCCAGTTCGTGCAGGTCGAACTCGGCGGCCAGGGAATGGAGCTCCTCCGCGGTCGGGCGCTGCAGGCCGATCCACGCCATGCCGTCGGGGTGTTCGCGCAGCTGGCGGAAGGTGTCCGCGAGCGTGAGCGGGGAGGAGACCCGGCGGCCGTCGCGGTAGAGCGTCGACTGCACCACGCTCGGTTCCACCGGGCGTGGCCGTTCGGACGACGTCGCGGGCGACTGCGCGGCCGGGCGGCGCCAGGCCGCGCGGGGGCGACGGTCGGACATCGTGCACCTCCTCGATCAGCGGGCCTAGAGCAGGATATATGGGGTGATTCCGCAGCGTTCGGATCTCGTCGACGTGGACTTCAGGACCGCATCTGTCCGCAAGCCCCGATAGCGTGCCGGACATGGCCCTCAAGACGCCCCACCCCGTGCTCGGCACCCGCGCCCTCAACCGCGCCACCCTCGACCGCCAGCTGCTCCTGCGCCCCGCGCCGCTCGGCGTCGAGGAGGCCGTCGCCCATCTTGTCGGCCTCCAGGCCCAGAACACCAAGCCCCCGTACTACGCGCTGGCCGCCCGCCTCGACGGGTTCCGGCCCGAGGACCTGTCCGCCCTGATGGAGTCCCGGCGGGTGGCCCGGATCGTCTCGCTGCGGTCCACCGTCCACACCCACACCGCCCGCGACGCGGTCGGCCTGCGCCGCCTCGTGCAGGCCGGAGCGATCGACCGGGAGCTGAGGATGTTCCACAAGGGGCTCGACGGCGTCGACCTCGACCGGCTCGCCGACCTCGCCACCGCCTACGTCGAGGAGCAGCCCCGCACCCCCAAGGAGCTGCGGGAGCACCTCCTCCGGGAGTGGCCGGACGCCGACCCACTGGCGCTCACCATCGCCGCCCGCTGTCTGCTGCTGCTGGTGCAGGTCACCCCGCGCGGCCTGTGGCGGCGCAGCGGGCGGGTCGCGCTCACCACCGTCCGTACCTGGTTCGACGGTCCCGAGGACGAGGCCGCCGACCTCGACGAGACCGTACGGCGCTACCTCGCCGCCTTCGGCCCCGCCTCCGTCAAGGACATGCAGACCTGGTGCGGCCTGACCCGGCTGCGTCCCGCCTTCGAGCGGCTCCGCCCCGAGCTGCTCGTCTTCCGCGACGAGCAGGGCACCGAGCTCTTCGACCTCCCCGACGCGCCCCGCCCCGACGAGGACGTCCCCGCCCCGGTCCGCTTCCTCCCCGAGTTCGACAACCTGCTGCTCTCGCACGCCGACCGCACCCGCGTCGTCCCCGCCGAACACCGCACCCGCACCTGGACCGGCAACCAGGCGCACCGCACCTTCCTCGTCGACGGCTTCCTCGCCGGCATCTGGCACCTCGACGAGGCGAAGGACCGGACCACGCTCACCATCGAACCCTTCGCACACGTGACGCGCGCGGCACGCGCCGCCCTCGCCGCCGAGGCGGAACGGACCCTCCGGCTCCTGACGCCTCCCGGCACTCCGTACGACATCGTCCACGCGGAGAGCTGACGGGCGGGGAGGGGACGGAGGACCGTGGCGGGGGAGGGGGGCGTGCGTTGCACGAGCCCCCTACGGCAGCCCCCCTACGGCAGCGCCCCCGTGCGTCGGGCCGTCACCACCGCCTCCAGGCGGGTGTGGGCGCCCAGTTTGCGCATCGCCGAGCGCAGATAGCCCTTCACCGTCTCGGGGCGGAGCCCGAGCCGCTCCGCCGCCGTCGCGTTCGTCGCGCCCGAGGCGACCGCCGCCAGGACGTCCACCTCGCGCGGGGTCAGCGGCACGCCGGCGGCCGCCGGGGCGGTGCCCGCGGCGGACGCCAGACGCCCGCAGACGGCCAGGAGCCGCTCCCGGAGCGCCGGGTCGACGACCTGCGGGGCGAGTTCGCGCAGCTCCCCGTACGCCTGCCGGACCTCCTCCCAGGACGGGCCCGGCGCCGGCGGCGCGAGCAGTCGCCGCACCTCGTCCCGTACGGCCAGGGCCTGCTCCACGTCACGGGCCGCCGCCATCGCCGCGTCGAAGACCCGCTCGCCGATCGGCAGGGACTCGCGCACCGCCCCGTAGAGCACACCGCGCACCTTCCGCCGCACGACGACGGGGACGGCGATCACCGCGCGCAGCCCCTCCGCCGAGACCGGGACGTCGTACTCGTGGGTGATGGACCGCGACGCCGCGTAGTCCGTCACCGCGCACGGCCGCGACAGCGCGAGGCACTTCCCGCCGAGGCCCGAGCCGGCCGAGATGGTCAGGCCGCGCAGCGCCGGCGTCACGGCCCCGCTCAGCTCCGCGATCCGCACCGTGCGGCCGGCCGTCCCCTCCTGGAGCAGCCCGCCGAACACGACGGGCAGCCCGCTGGCGCGCCTCAGCCGCGACAGGGCCGCCCGCAACTCGACCGCTTCCGTCATCTCGGGCACGGAACCACTCCTTCACCCCCGAACGGGGGTAGTGAGACCTGGGTCACCGATTACACGATGTCCGGGACAGGTCCCGCAATGAGGAGGACACATGACGCCCACGAGCGCGACCGGCGCGACGGAGAGGTTCCGGGCCGCCCGGGACTTCCTGCTGCAGCATCGCGAGGACTACGAGACGGCCTACGAGGGCTTCGCCTGGCCCCGGCCCGACCGTTTCAACTGGGCGCTCGAATGGTTCGACGTCATCGCGCGGGACAACGACAGGACCGCGCTGCACATCGTCGAGGAGGACGGCTCCGAGACGCGGGTGAGCTTCGCCGAGATGTCCGCCCGCTCGAACAGGGTCGCGAACTGGCTCAGGGCCCAGGGCGTGCGCGCCGGCGACCGGATCGTCCTGATGCTCGGCAACCAGGTCGAGCTGTGGGAGACCGTGCTCGCCGCGATGAAGCTGCGCGCCGTCCTCATCCCCGCCACCCCGCTCCTCGGCCCCGCCGACCTCCGCGACCGCGTCGACCGGGGCCGCGCCCGGCACGTGATCGTGCGGGCCGAGGACACCGCCAAGTTCGACGACGTCCCCGGGCGGTACACCCGGATCGCGGTCGGCGGCGACGGCGTCGACTGGCTGGGGTACGAGCACGCCGACGGGCACTCGGACGTGTTCGAGCCCGACGGCGTCACCCTCGCCGACGACACCCTGATGCTGTACTTCACCTCCGGCACGACCGCCCGCCCCAAGCTGGTCGAGCACACCCACGTCTCGTACCCCGTGGGCCACCTCTCGACGATGTACTGGATCGGGCTCAAGCCCGGCGACGTCCACCTCAACATCTCCTCGCCGGGCTGGGCGAAGCACGCCTGGTCCAACCTGTTCGCGCCGTGGAACGCGGAGGCGACCGTCTTCATCCACAACTACACCCGCTTCGACCCCGCCCGGCTCATGGACGAGATGGAGCGCAACGGCGTCACCAGCTTCTGCGCGCCGCCGACCGTGTGGCGGATGCTGATCCAGGCCGACCTGAGCCAGCTGAAGACCCCGCCGCGGGAGGTCGTCGCCGCAGGGGAACCCCTCAACCCCGAGGTCATCGAGTCCGTGCGGCGCGCCTGGGGCGTCACCATCCGGGACGGCTTCGGCCAGACGGAAACGGCCGTCCAGGTGTCCAACAGCCCCGGCCAGCGGCTCAAGGAGGGCTCCATGGGCCGCCCGAGCCCCGGCTTCCGGGTCACCCTCGTCGACCCGGTGAGCGGCCGTGCGGACGTCGAGGAGGGCGAGATCTGCCTCGACCTCGCCGTCAACCCGGTGGGCCTGATGACCGGCTACCACGGCGACCCGGAGCGCACGGCGGAGGCGATGGAGGGCGGCTACTACCGCACGGGCGACATCGGCTCCCGGGACGCGGACGGCTACATCACGTACATCGGGCGGGCCGACGACGTCTTCAAGGCCTCCGACTACAAGATCAGCCCCTTCGAGCTGGAGAGCGCCCTCCTGGAGCACGAGGCCGTCGCCGAGGCGGCCGTCGTCCCCGCGCCCGACCCGCTGCGGCTCGCCGTCCCCAAGGCGTACGTCGTCCTCGCGGCGGGCTGGGAGCCGGGCGAGGAGACCGCGAAGGCCCTCTTCGCGCACTCGCGCGCGGTCCTCGCCCCGTACAAGCGCGTCCGGCGCATCGAGTTCGCCGACCTGCCCAAGACCGTCTCCGGCAAGATCCGGCGCGTCGAGCTGCGCCGGCTGACGGCGGAGGGCGGCGGCACGGAGTACGCGGAAGGTGACCTCGCATGAACCTGTCCTACTCCCACGGAACCTCCACGACGGAACTCCTCGGCGACACCGTCGCCGGCAACCTCGACCGGGCCGTCGCCGCCTGGCCCGATCGGGAGGCCCTCGTCGACGTCCCGACCGGACGCCGCTGGACGTACGCGGAGTTCGGCGCGGACGTCGACCGGCTGGCCGGCTCCCTGCTCGGCAGCGGGGTCCGCAAGGGCGACCGGGTCGGCATCTGGGCGGTGAACTGCGCCGAGTGGGTCCTCGTCCAGTACGCGACCGCCCGCATCGGCGCGATCATGGTGAACATCAACCCCGCCTACCGCGCCCATGAGTTGGCGTACGTCCTCAAGCAGGCCGGGATCTCGCTGCTCTTCGCCTCCCTCGCCCACAAGACGAGCGACTACCGCGCCATGGTCGAGCAAGTCCGCAACGATTGCCCGGAGTTGCGCGAGGCCGTCTATTTCGGCGACGCGACCTGGGACGAGCTGCTCACCCGGACGCCCGGCGACCTCCGCCCGGAGCCGCTCTCCTGCGACGAGCCCGTCAACATCCAGTACACCTCGGGGACGACGGGCTTCCCGAAGGGCGCCACGCTCTCCCACCACAACATCCTCAACAACGGTTACTTCGTGGGCGAGATGATCGCCTACAGCGAGCGGGACCGCATCTGCGTCCCGGTGCCCTTCTACCACTGCTTCGGCATGGTCATGGGCAATCTCGCGGCCACCTCGCACGGCGCCTGCCTGGTCATCCCGGCCGCCTCCTTCGACCCGGCCGCGACCCTCCGCGCGGTCCAGGAGGAGCGCTGCACCTCGCTGTACGGGGTGCCGACGATGTTCATCGCCGAGCTCGACCTCCCCGACTTCGCCGCGTACGACCTCTCCACGCTCCGCACCGGGATCATGGCGGGCTCGCCCTGCCCGGTGGAGGTGATGAAGCGGGTCGTCGCCGAGATGAACATGGCGGAGGTGTCGATCTGTTACGGCATGACCGAGACCTCTCCCGTCTCCACCCAGACCCGCCGCGACGACGACCTGGAGCGCCGCACCGGCACGGTGGGCCGCGTCATGCCGCACGTCGAGGTCAAGGTCGTCGACCCGGCGACCGGGCTCACGGTGGAGCGCGGCACGGCCGGAGAGCTGTGCACCCGCGGCTACAGCGTCATGCTCGGCTACTGGGACGAGCCGGAGAGGACCGCCGAGGCGATCGACAGCGGCCGCTGGATGCACACCGGGGACCTCGCGGTCATCCGGGACGACGGCTACGTGCAGATCGTCGGCCGCATCAAGGACATGATCATCCGGGGCGGGGAGAACGTGTACCCGCGCGAGATCGAGGAGT
The DNA here is from genome assembly GCF_040303145.1 of Streptomyces sp. NPDC096079. NCBI lineage: Bacteria > Bacillati > Actinomycetota > Actinomycetes > Kitasatosporales > Streptomycetaceae > Streptomyces > Streptomyces sp. NPDC096079. Next base: position 39,248 of record NZ_JBEOST010000020.1, on the reverse strand, counting down.
TCCTCTACGGGCACCCCAAGATCGCGGACGTCCAGGTCGTCGGCGTCCCCGACGAGCGGTACGGCGAGGAGATCCTGGCCTGCGTGATCCCCCGCGACCCCGCCGCCCCGCCCACCCTGGACGAGATCACGGCCTTCTGCCGGGACCGGCTCGCCCACTACAAGATCCCGCGCAGGGTGGAGATCCTCACCGAGTTCCCGATGACGGTGAGCGGCAAGGTGCGGAAGGTGGAGCTGCGGCAGACGTACGGGTCCTAGGGGGTGTCTCGGAAGTCCCGCACAGCACCCGCGGCGCCCGGCACGCCCCCTCGCCGCACCGGCCGAAGACCCGAGCAGCTCCGCTACGAGGGCCTTCGTCCGGCACGCCGAGGGCACGCACCGGACACCGCGGGCACCGCACAGGATTTTCGAAACACCCCCTAGATCAGCTCCCGGCGCATGCAGACGCGGGGCCAGACCGACAGGCCGTGGGCCGCCTCGGCGCGGCTGATGGCCCGCAGCCCCTCCGTGAGCGCGGGATCGGAGTCGCCGAGCGGGCGGAAGCCGAGCCGCGTGTAGTACGGGGCGTTCCACGGCACCTCGGTGAAGGTCGTCAGCGTCAGCGCCGCCAGGCCCTGCTCACCGGCGGCTGCCGCCAGATGCTCGATCAGCGCCCGGCCGACGCCCCTGCGGGCGGCGTCCGGGTGCACCGAGACCTGCTCGATGTGGGCGGCGCCGTCGACGGTGTCGGTGAGCAGATAGGCGACGGGCCGGTCCGCGGAGTCCACCGCCACCCAGGCCCTGCCCGCGCTGCGGTACGACTCCAGGACGTCGAGGGGCAGCGGGTCGTCGTCGGCGATCGCCGCCATGCCGAGGGTGCGGAACGGCTCGCCCGCCGCCCGTTCGATGTCCTGGAGCAGCGGGAGTTCGGCCGGAGCGGCCGCTCTGATGCGCATACGCCAGTATGGCGCGGCCTCAGCACGGCGGTCCGCCCGCACCCGGACCGCCGTCCGCCGACGGCCGGTTCCGGTCGTCGTCGCGTGGGCCCCCGTGCTCCGAGGGCCGGTCCAGGAGGCCGCCGTCGCGGGAGAAGCGCGGCAGGAACAGGGCCAGGGCGGGATCGCCGTACAACGCCACGTACAGCTGGACGAGCCGTCCGTCCGTCACCTCCCGCCGGTGCGCCGGCAGCGGGTGCCGCTCCCGCAGGCCGGCGAGCAGCCGCCGCGCCGCCCCGGTCGTGTCCGGCAGCCGCAGCAGCGCCACCGCCACCAGGACCGGCGGAAGACCCGCCGCGAGCGCCGCGGCGAGGCCCGCGCCCCTCGTCCCCGTCACGAGCGCTCCCGCCAGCGCCGTCAGCGGTACGCACCCCAGCAGCACCCGGGCCGTCCGCCGCCGCCCGAGCGGTCGCAGCAGCCCCGCCCCGCGCAGCCCGGCGCGCAGGGCGTCCACGGCCCGCCGCACCTCGGGGCGCACGGCGAGGGCCCGCAACGCCAGGGCCCGGTGCAGCGCCCCGTGCACGCCGAGCTGTACGGGGTCACGCGTGCGTCCCGGTCCGCCGTTGGCCCGAATCGTATGTTTGCGGCCCGCGGCGACCGCTCCGCGCTGGTGCAGCGCCACCAGGGCGACGGTGACCGCCGCCCGCCGCCCGCCGCGCAGCAGGGCGAGGGCCTGCGGCGCGGGCACCGTGCCCGCGCTCGCCGTGCCGCCCTCCCGGCTGCGGGTTCCGCGCGCGGTCAGCAGGAGAGCGGCCAGCAGCAGCTCGCCCCAGGCCGCTCCGATGAACCACCACGTCCCCGTCGGCATCGCGCCCACCCCCCGAGGGTGTTGTGCCCGGGGGAGCGTGATCGTCACGCGTGAATGGCCGATTTCGGATGCCGAGGAGTTGTGTGCGGCCGCCGCGCTCAGGTGCCGCCCGCCGCGAGCTCCTCCGCCGCGCGGTTGACGGGCTGAGGGGTGCCCGTGAGGTCGAGGACGAAGAGCGGGAGACCGATCTCGGCGGCGCGTGAACGGGCCTCCGGGGTGTAGCCCGCGAGCGAGAAGAACACGCTGACCGCGGCGGAGGTCAGCCCGTTCAGCCAGAGGCACTCGACGGCCCGCAGTCCGGCCGGCCGGGTGCTCGGATCGACCTGGGCGATCAGGCCGGGCGCCCTCAGATCCACGCCGGACGCCGGGCGCTCCTCGGGCTGGACGACGTCACGGTAGCCGAGCCAGCGCAGATATCCGGCCGCCGCGGCGACCGCGTCCCGCGAGGTCCGGATGGTCACCGGCCGGAAGGCCCCGCGCCGCGGCTCCGGGCGCGGGGCCGTGACGGGGAGCGGGATGTGCGGGGGATACCGCTCGGCGAAGGTACGGGGCCCGCCGGACTCGGCCCCACCGGACCCGGCCCCCGCCCCGGCCCCGCCGCCGATCGCACCGGTGCCGGGGTCCGCGGTCGGGTCCGCCCCGAGCCGGCCGGGCCCGTCCCCGCCGCCGTCCGCCCCTGGCCCGGGGGTCCCGGCCGCACCGCCCCGGGCCCCGGGGCCCGGTCCGAACCAGGGGGACCCCGGGGCGGCGGGAGGCGGTGAGGAGCCGTCGGGCTGCGCCTCGGACGGCAGCCGGATTCCCGGCCCCTGCTCCGGGCGTGTCCCGGCGTCCGGCCTCGGCTCCGGGCGTGTCCCGGCGTCCGGCCTCGGCTCCGGGCGTGTCCCGGCGTCCGGCCCCTGCTCCGGAGGCGTCCCGGGCGTCTCCCGGGACGGGGGAGGGGCGGGCGTCGTGGGAGGCGGCGACGAGACGACCGGGAAGGGCGTCGGCGCCCCGGGCTCCCGCCCCGCCTCGGACCCTCCGCCCGTACGGGTCACGTCGCCGCCCACCGCCTCCGGCCCTTCGGGGCGGCTTCCGAGGGTTCCGGCCATCGCGCCCCCCGTCCCCGCCGGGCCGTCGGGGACGGCGCCCCCGTCCGCCTCGTCCCGTCCGGTCGCCGGTTCCGGTCCCGTACCGCCTTCGTCCGCCCTCCGTACCGGTATCCGCAGGACCGTCCCGCACGGGCAGCCCAGCTCCGGGTGGGGCCAGTCGGTCGCGTGGCCGCAGGCCCCGCAGCGGACGGTGACCCACGTGTCGGCCCAGTTCCGGTGCGTGATCGGCTCCACGAGCCCGTCGGCGGCCACCGCCGGGGCGACAGGGCGGCCGCAGGCGCAGGGGAAGGCGGGTGGCGCGTACGCCTGCGTGCGCAGGCACTCCGGACAGCGCACCGGTACCGACTCGCCCACAGCCCAACCCCCTGTCGTTCCGCCCCATCGTCCCCCCATCCGCTGCCCGGAGGGAGGGTGTTCGGCCACTTCCGTGATCCCGGCGGGCGGACTTCTCTTGACGGTTCTCCGCAGCCCGACCTACATTGCTTCCGTATAGCAGAACAGTATTTCCGCATTACGGAAACAGGCGGTCGGGTCTCCCGAGACGAGCCACCCGCCTGGATCCGCCCGGCCGAAGCAGGAGCACTCCCATGCCTCGTATGACCGCCGCCGCAGCGGCCGTTGAGATCCTCAAGCGCGAAGGCGTCACCCAGGCGTTCGGCGTCCCCGGCGCGGCGATCAACCCCTTCTACCGCGAGCTCAAGAACGTGGGCGGCATCGGCCACACGCTGGCCCGCCACGTCGAGGGCGCGTCCCACATGGCCGAGGGCTACACCCGTGCCAAGGCCGGCAACATCGGCGTCTGCATCGGTACCTCCGGCCCGGCCGGCACCGACATGATCACCGGCCTGTACTCGGCGATCGCCGACTCGATCCCGATCCTCTGCATCACCGGCCAGGCGCCGACCTCGAAGCTCCACAAGGAGGACTTCCAGGCCGTCGACATCGCCAGCATCGCCAAGCCGGTGACGAAGGCCGCGACGACCGTCCTGGAGGCCGCGCAGGTCCCCGGCGTCTTCCAGCAGGCCTTCCACCTGATGCGCTCCGGCCGTCCCGGCCCGGTCCTCATCGACCTCCCGATGGACGTCCAGCTGACCGAGATCGAGTTCGACCCGGAGACGTACGAGCCGCTGCCGGTCTACAAGCCGTCCGCGACCCGCGCCCAGGCGGAGAAGGCGCTGTCCTTCCTCCTGGAGTCCGAGCGCCCGCTGATCGTCGCCGGCGGCGGCATCATCAACGCCGACGCCACCGACCTGCTCGTCGAGTTCGCCGAGCTGACGAACATCCCGGTCATCTCCACCCTCATGGGCTGGGGCACCATCCCGGACGACCACGAGCTCGCCGCCGGCATGGTCGGAGTCCAGACCGCGCACCGCTACGGCAACGCGACCTTCCTGGAGTCGGACTTCGTCCTGGGCGTCGGCAACCGCTGGGCCAACCGTCACACCGGTTACAACATGGACGCCTACACCAAGGGCCGGAAGTTCGTCCACGTCGACATCGAGCCCACCCAGATCGGCAGGATCTTCGCCCCGGACTTCGGCATCGCCTCCGACGCCAAGGCCGCCCTGGAGCTCTTCGTCGAGATCGCCAAGGAGTGGAAGGCCGCGGGCAAGCTCCCCGACTTCTCCGCCTGGGCCGCCTCCGCGCAGGAGCGCAAGGCCACCCTCCAGCGCCGCACGAACTTCGACAACATCCCGATCAAGCCGCAGCGCGTCTACGAGGAGATGAACAAGGCCTTCGGCCCGGAGACCCGCTACGTCACCACCATCGGCCTCTCCCAGATCGCCGCGGCGCAGTTCCTGCACGTCTACAAGCCGCGCCACTGGATCAACTGCGGCCAGGCCGGCCCGCTCGGCTGGACCATCCCGGCCGCCATCGGTGCCGCCACCGCGGACCCGGAGACCCCGGTCGTCGCCCTCTCCGGCGACTACGACTTCCAGTTCATGATCGAGGAGCTGGCGGTCGCCGCCCAGCACAAGGTCCCCTACGTCCACGTCCTCGTGAACAACGCCTACCTCGGTCTGATCCGTCAGGCGCAGGGCAACCTGGGCATCAACTTCGAGGTCAACCTCGAGTTCGAGAACATCAACACCCCGGAGATCGGCGTCTACGGCGTCGACCACGTCAAGGTCGCCGAGGGCCTCGGCGTCAAGGCCATCCGCGTCACCGACCCGGACAAGCTCGGCGAGGCGCTGGAGGAGGCCAAGAAGCTGGCCGTCGAGCACCAGGTCCCGGTCGTCGTCGAGGCCATCCTGGAGCGCATCACCAACATCGCCATGAGCAAGACGGTCGACATGAGCGACGTCACCGAGTTCGAGGACCTGGCCACCGAGCCCGGCCACGCGCCGACGGCGATCAAGGCCCTCCAGGTCTGATCGAATCCCTCAGCAGAGGGACCGACCCCCGCCCCGAGGAGCACCGGGGCGGGGGTCTCCCTGTGCCGCCACGAGGACCGCGCCCGCCTCCGTCCACTCGTAGAGCACCGAGCGCCCCGCCCTCCCGCGCCGGACGAGCCCGGCGTCGAGCAGCACCCTCAGGTGCCGCCCCACCGAGCCGAGCCCCTGCCCCGTGAGGGCCACCAACTGGCTGGTGGACAAAGGCGATCCGAGCCGTACGAGCACCCCGGCGCGGGCCGTCCCGAGCAGGGCCCCCAGGGCCTCGGGCACCGTCGGTCCGGCCGCGTCCGCGAGGACCCCCGAGCAGGCGTAGACGATCGCGTACCGCTCCGTCCCCTCCCAGGACACCCAGCCGGTCGCCGGCGTCACCGGCACGAACAGCAGCCGCCCGCGCTCCAGCGAACGCGGCGGGTAGTCACGGGTGTTGACCTGGAGCCGCCCGTCGCCGAGCCAGCGCATCTTCCCCGGACACAGCTCGTCGAGCGCCGACGCCCAGCCGCCCCGGCTCAGCAGCGCCGTCCGCGCCACCACATCGGCCTCCAGGATCCGCCGCCGCCGCGCCCACTCCGGCCGCACCGTCTCCCGCCACACCCAGCCCAGGACGCCCGCGAGTCGCTCCGGCAGGTCGCGCGCGGAGCGCAGCGGCTCCGGCACCGGGCCGCCGATCGCGACGGCCAACTGGTCGACGGCGTCGGCCGGCCGGGTCGCCCGCACGGCCTCGACCTCCTCGTCGAAGCTCCGCTCGCGGTCGCCCAGCGGGGTGGGGGTGAGGAAGTCCGCGTTCCAGGTGGGCCCGATCGCCGCCCGTACGAGCAGCGCGTCGAGCGGCTCGGCCGCGAGCCGCTCACGGTAGGCGCGCAGGTGCCGGCCGAGCCAGGCGCGCTCGCCCGGGTGCGCCGCCCGGCCCGCGTGGAGGGTCTTGAGCGAGGCGACCGTCTCGGCGAGCGGCGAGAGCACGAACCCGCTCCCCGCCAAGGTGTCCGTGCCGATCCGCCACCAGCCCACGTTTCGCCTCCCCGCGAAACATTACCGGTGGCCCGGGCGCTCTCCGAGAATCCGCTCCATGCCCCGCTACCGCGCTCTCTTCCGCACCCCCGAGTTCACCCCGCTCTTCGTCACCGGCTCCGCCCACACCGCCGCCCAGACCGTCGCCGGGCTCGGTCTCTCCACGCTCGTCTTCCGCGCGACCGGCTCCCCGTTCCTCTCCGCGCTGGCCCTCTTCGGCCCCTCCCTCGCCCAGCTCCTCGGCGCGACCACCCTGCTCTCCGCCGCCGACCGGCTGCCGCCGCGCGCCGCGCTCTCCGGCATCGCCCTCTTCTTCGCCCTCGGCACCGCCGTCCTGGCGATCCCGGCCCTGCCGACCTGGGCGGTCTTCGTGGTCCTGCTCGCCGAGGGGCTCGCGGCCTCGCTGGGCGGCGGGGTGCGCCACGGCCTCCTCGACGAGATCCTGCCGCGCGAGGAGTACCTGCTCGGCCGCTCCGTGATGAACATGGCCGCCGGCGTCTTCCAGATCTGCGGCTTCGCGACCGGAGGGCTCCTCGTCGCCCTGCTCTCGCCGCGCGGCGCGGTACTGGCGGGCGCCGGGCTCTACCTCGCCGCCGCGGCGGCCGCCCGCCTCGGCCTCGGGGGGCGTCCGCCGCGCGCGGCCGGGCGGCCGTCGGTCGCCGAGACCTGGCGCACCAACGGCAGGCTCTGGGCCGTGCCCGCCCGCCGGCGGGCCTATCTGGCGCTCTGGGTGCCGAACGGTCTCGTCGTCGGCTGCGAGTCGCTCTTCGTGCCGTACGACCCCGAGCGCGCCGGGCTGCTCTTCGCCTGCGGCGCGCTCGGGATGCTGGCGGGGGACACCGCCGTCGGCCGCTTCGTACCGGCGCGGCTGCGCGGCCGGATCCGCTTCCCGCTCCAGGCGCTGCTCGCGGCCCCGTTCCTGCTGTTCGTCCTCGACCCCGTCCTCCCCCTCGTGCTCGTCCTCGTGACCGTGTCGGCGGTCGGGTACGGGGCGAGCCTGCTGCACCAGGAGCGGCTGATGACCCTGGTGCCGGAGGAGCTGAGCGGTCACGCGCTCGGGCTGCACTCCTCGGGGATGCTCGCCCTCCAGGGGGTGAGCGCCGCGCTGGCCGGCACCCTCGCCCAGTACGCGTCGCCGCGCACGGGCATGGCGCTGCTCGCCCTCGCCTCGCTCACCGTGACGCTTCTGCTGGCCCGCGCGGAAAAAGAAGAAGAGCGCGGAACCAGGGACCGTAAACCTGGTTCCGCGCTCTCCCGTTGGTGACCGCCCGGCGGCACGAGGCTGGCGCGACAGGACGTTCGCGTCGCCGGGCGGAGTCTTGGGGTGTGGCGGGTGTTGCGGGTGTTGCGGGTGTTGCGGGTGTTGCGGGATTCCCCGGAAGGGGGGCGTTGGGACCGCGGCGGTGCCGACGGGCGCCTGGTGATCCTCTTCCTTCAGGTCAGGAAGGGGGCCCTGCGTCCTTACCACCGCACTGGCTCGGTGCCGCCGCGGTCCTCACGCTTGTCCGGTTCGCCGACCACCCCTCATCCGGGTCGGCGCTCCGGACCGCGTACGGCGCTGACCTCCCGTCAGGTGCCGTACGCAGTCTGGGTGCTGCTGTGCGGGTCAGTCCTCGCGCAGGGCCTCGACGGCCTCGCGGACGCGCTTGCCGTAGTCGGCGTCGGCGGCGGCGAAGTGCGCGAGGTTCTTCTCGATGACGTCCTCGCGGGACACCTGGGACAGGCCGCCGGCGATGTTGGCGATCAGGCGCTTCTTCTCGTCCTCGGACATCAGGCGGTAGAGCTCACCGGCCTGGAAGAAGTCGTCGTCCTTGGTGTGCGCGGGAGCCTCGTGCGTGCCGGTCCAGCCGTGGATCGCGAGCGGCGCGGAGAGCGCGGCGTCGGTCTGGGCCGGGCCCTGGTACGAGTTGGGCTCGTAGTTCTTGTCGTAGCGCGAGCCCTGGCGGGTGGCCATGGCGCCGTCGCGGCCGTAGTTCTCGGCCACGGTCGCCTTGGGGGCGTTCACCGGGAGCTGGGTGTGGTTCACACCGAGGCGGTAGCGGTGGGCGTCCGCGTAGGCGAAGAGGCGGCCCTGGAGCATCTTGTCCGGCGAGGGACCGATGCCCGGCACGAAGTTGTTCGGGGAGAACGCGGCCTGCTCGACCTCGGCGAAGACGTTGTCCGGGTTGCGGTCGAGGACCAGACGGCCCACGCGCTGCAGCGGGTAGTCGCTGTGCGGCCACACCTTGGTGAGGTCGAAGGGGTTGAAGCGGTACTCGGCGGCCTCGGCGGCCGGCATGATCTGGACGTACAGGGTCCACGAGGGGCTCACGCCGCGCTCGATGGCCTGGAGCAGATCGGTCTGGTGCGAGTTGGCGTCCTTGCCGACGAGCTCGGCGGCCTGCTCGGCGGAGAGGGAGCGGATGCCCTGGTTCGTCTTGAAGTGGTACTTGACGAAGAAGGCCTCGCCGGCCTCGTTGGTCCACTGGTAGGTGTGCGAGCCGTAGCCGTTCATGTGACGGTACGAGGCGGGGATGCCGCGGTCGCCCATGAGCCAGGTGATCTGGTGGGTGGCCTCGGGGGCGTGCGCCCAGAAGTCCCAGACGTTGTCCGGCTCCTGCTTGCCCGTGAAGGGGTCGCGCTTCTGCGAGTGGATGAAGTCGGGGAACTTGATCGGGTCCTTGATGAAGAACACCGGGGTGTTGTTGCCGACGAGGTCGTAGTTGCCCTCTTCGGTGTAGAACTTCAGGGCGAAACCGCGGGGGTCGCGCACGGCGTCCGCGCCGCCGAGCGAGTCGGCCACGGTGGAGAAGCGGAGGAAGGTCTCGGTCTTCTTGCCGACCTCGCCGAGGAAGTCCGCCTTGGTGTACGCGGTGACGTCGTCGGTCACCTCGAAGTAGCCGTACGCGCCGGAACCGCGGGCGTGCACCACGCGCTCCGGGATCCGCTCACGGTTGAAGCGCGCGAGCTTCTCCAGCAGGTGCTGGTCCTGGAGGAGGAGAGGGCCACCGACGCCGGCGGTGGCGGAGTTCTGGTTGTCGGCGACGGGGGCGCCGGACTCGGTCGTAAGCACGCGCTTCGACATCGTGACCTTCCGTACGGGAGCTCTGCTGACGGTGCGAGGAGCGTAAATTCGGCTCGAACAGCACGTCAACAGTTTGTTGAAAATGAAGTGTGGTGTTCCGGTCGGCGGCGACGCCTGGGCGCGACAGGACAGGTTGTCAGCGCCGCCGCCGACCGGAAATCAGGGGCCCCGGTGAAGGGGCGCGGGATCAGACCTGCTGGCCGGAGAGGCGCTCGACGGCGCGCAGCAGGGCCGAGTGGTCCAGGCCGCCGTCACCCTGCGCGCGCAGCGAGGCGACGAGCTGGGCGACGACCGCGCCGACCGGGAGGGCCGCACCGACGTTGCGGGCGGCGTCGGTGACGATGCCCATGTCCTTGTGGTGCAGGTCGATCCGGAAGCCGGGCTTGAAGTCCCGGTTCAGGAAGTTGTCCTTCTTGCGGGTCAGCACGGTCGAGCCGGCCAGGCCGCCGTTGAGGACGTCCAGGGCGGCCTGGAGGTTCACGCCGGACTTCTCGAGGAAGACGACGGCCTCGGCGCAGGCCTGGATGTTGACCGCGACGATCAGCTGGTTGGCGGCCTTCACCGTCTGGCCCGAGCCGTGCGGGCCGCAGAGCACGATGGTCTTGCCGAGGGCCTCCAGGATCGGGAGGGCCTCGTCGAAGTCGGCCTGCTCGCCGCCGACCATGATCGAGAGGACGGCCTCGATGGCGCCGGCCTCGCCGCCGGACACCGGGGCGTCGATGACGCGGATGCCCTTCTCGGCCGCGTTCTTCGCCAGGTCGACCGAGGTCTGCGGGGTGATCGACGACATGTCGACGATCAGCGCGCCCTGCTTGGCGTTCTCCAGGATGCCCTCGGGGCCGTAGGAGATGGCCTCGACCTGCGGGGAGGCGGGCACCATCGTGATGATGACGTCGGCGTCCTTGACGGCCTCGGCGATCGAGCCGGCCGCGGAGCCGCCGGCCTTGGCGAGGCGCTCCAGCTTGTCCTGCTCCAGGGTGAAGCCGGTGACCGAGTAGCCGGCCTTGAGGAGGTTCTCGGACATGGGGGAGCCCATGATGCCGAGGCCGATCCAAGCGATCTTGGGAAGAGTGCTCATGGTGAGGGTGCCTCTCAAAACAAGGTGGTACGGGGAGGGAGCCTGCGTCAGCGGGCGGCGCGAGCCTCGGCCGGGAGCCATTCGAAGGATGCGGCGGCGTCGGCGGCCTTGTACTCCAGGCCGACCCAGCCGTCGTAACCGGCCTTCTTCAGCTCGTCGAGGAGCTGCTCCAGCGGGAGCTCGCCGGTGCCCGGAGCGCCACGGCCCGGCTTGTCGGCGATCTGCACGTGGCCGGTCTTGTCGGCGTACTGTGCGATGACCGCGCTGACGTCCTCGCCGTTCATGGCCAGGTGGTAGATGTCGAGCAGGAACTTGGCGTTCCCGAGGCCCGTGGCGGCGTTGACCTTGTCGACGACCTCGATCGCGGAGGGGGCGCTCACCAGCGGGTAGAGCGGCGACTCCGGCTTGTTGAGGGTCTCGACGAGGAGGATCGCGCCGATGCGGTCGGCCGCGCGGGCGGCCAGGACCAGGTTCTCCAGGGCGAGGGTGTCCTGGATCTGCGGGTCCACGCCCTCGACGCGGTTGCCGTACAGCGCGTTGAGCGCCTTGCAGCCGACCGAGGCGGCGAAGTCGGCGGCCACCTCGATGTTGGCGCGGAAGCGGTCCGACTCTTCCCCGGGCAGGGAGAGGGCTCCGCGGTCCGGGCCGGGGAGCTGCCCGGCGTAGAAGTTCAGGCCCACCAGCTGGGTGCCGGCGTCCTCAAGGGCCTTCTTGAGGGCGTCGAGCTCGCTCTGCTCGGGGGTGGCGGTGTCGATCCAGGGCCACCACAGCTCGACCGCGGTGAAGCCCGCCGCGGCGGCGGCCGCGGGGCGCTCCAGGAGCGGGAGTTCCGTGAAGAGGATCGACAGGTTCACATCGAAGCGCTGGTCCGTGTATCCCATGAGGGGCGGCGCTCCTTCCGTATTGCGGAAGTAAGTTTCTGTCTGACGGAATGTTGCAAGGAGGGCCACGCACTTGTCAAGAGGTCCCCGCAGGTCCGGGGCTCCCGTAGGGCGGGGTGGGGCCGTAGCGTGGGGCCATGGAGCGTTTGAGAGTGGAGTTCACGACCGAGCCGTTCGACCTCGACGAGGCGCCGGCGCACGCGGTCGTGGCCCGTGAGGTCATCCAGTCGGCCGAACTGGACGCGGTCGACGTCGGCCCCTTCGGCAATACGGCGGAGGGCGGCGCCGACGCCGTGCTCACCGCCGTCGACGCCCTGCTGCGCAGGTCGCTCGCGGCCGGCGCCACCCGCGTCTCGCTCCAGGTCAATGTGATCGGGGAGGACGAGAAGTGAGCGAGCACCCTTTGGTCGCGGCCGTGAAGCCCCTGGTGGACGCCATGGGCGCCGAGCTGCTGGTCCCCACGCAGGCGGAGGGCGACGACGTCGTCCTGTCCTGGGAGGGGGAGGATGTGCTCGCCGTGCGGTTGCCGCAGCTCTCGGACTCCCTGGACCACATCCTCGCGGCGATGGAGCGGCGGCACGGGATGCCACTGGCCGAACTGGACCGCAAGGCGAAGCAGGAGGTGGTCCGGATCCTGGAGGCACGGGGTGCCTTCTCGGTCCGCCATGGCGTGGAGACGGTGGCCGGCGCGCTCGGCGTCAGCCGTTTCACGGTGTACAACTACCTGAACCGGGAGACCGCCCTGAACAGGGAAAAGGCCACTCAGGGCGAGTAGTTGATCATGTTTGGCCAGGAGCCGTCGTCCAGATGTCGGGACGACGGCTTTTGTGTGGCCGAGTTTTCAACAAAGTGTTGACGTTGTGTTGCGGAGGGCGTTAGCTATCCGCAGCCCGTCCGACGCACAGCGAAAAACAGCCACGGAGGCTTCCCGTGACTTCAGGTACGACACCGGGCCTCACCCGGTTCAACACCTCCTCGGACAGCGAGGCCGTCGCCACGCTCCACGAGGTGTGTTCCAGTTCGGCGTGGGGGAGCAAGCTTCTCGCCCAGCGCCCGTACACCACCGCCGAAGCCCTCTTCCTCGCCAGCGACGCCGCCATGGCCGAGCTGACCGCCGAGGACCTGGCCGAGGCGATGGCGGGGCACCCGCCGATCGGTCGTCCGAAGGCCGGGGACCCGACCTCCTCCCGCGAACAGAGCGGGATGGCCGGCGCCTCCGCGGAGCTCAAGGCCGAGATGCTCGAACTGAACCTGGCCTACCAGGACAAGTTCGGTCATGTCTTCCTCATCTGCGCCACCGGCAGGACCGGCGAGCAGATGCGCGACGCGGTCCGGGACCGGATCGGGAACTCGCCCGACCAGGAGCGGGAGATCGTCCGCACCGAACTGGGCAAGATCAACCGCATCCGGCTGACCCGTCTCGTAGAGACCTCCGAGGAAGAGAGCTCCGCATGAGCACCGACACCACCGCCTCGGTGTCCACGCACATCCTGGACACCAGCATCGGCCGCCCGGCCGAAGGCGTGGCCATCACGCTCGCGGCCCGCAGCGGCTCCGACGCGGAGTGGGTCACGCTCGGCGGCTCCGCCACCGACGCGGACGGGCGCTGCAAGGACCTGCCGGCGCTGCCGGAAGAAACCACCCACGTGCGTCTCGACTTCGAGACCGAGACGTACTTCGCCAAGAAGCAAGCCGAGGCGCAGCAGGACGCCCCCCGCGTAAGGGACAGCGGTGCGTTCTTCCCGGAGGTGGCGATCACGTTCGCCGTCAAGCCGGGCGAGCACTACCACGTACCGCTGCTGCTCAACCCGTTCGGCTACTCCGTTTACCGAGGGAGCTAGCAGACATGCCCACGATTCTCGGCCAGAACCAGTACGGCAAAGCAGAGAACCGCGTCGTCAAGATCACGCGGGACGGCGCCACCCACCACATCAAGGACCTGAACGTCTCCGTCGCCCTCTCCGGCGACCTCGACGACGTCCACCTCACCGGCTCGAACGCCCACTGCCTCCCCACCGACACGACGAAGAACACCGTCTTCGCGTTCGCCAAGGAGTACGGCATCGAGTCCGCCGAGCAGTTCGGCATCCACCTCGCCCGCCACTTCGTGACGAGCCAGGAGCCGATCAAGAAGGCGCGCATCCGGATCGAGGAGTACTCGTGGGAGCGCATCGCCTCCTCCGACGCCAACTCCAAGTTCATCGGCTCCGACGAGGTCAACCACTCCTTCGCCCGCAAGGGCCAGGAGACCCGCGTCTCGCAGATCACCTACGACGGCGAGAAGTGGGAGGTCATCTCCGGCCTCAAGGACCTCGTCGTCATGAACTCCACCAACTCGGAGTTCTGGGGCTACATCAAGGACCAGTACACGACGCTCCAGGAGGCGTACGACCGCATCCTGGCCACCCAGGTGTCCGGTCGCTGGCGGTTCAACTGGACCGACGACGACCAGCGCATGCCCAACTGGGAGCGGTCCTACGAGCAGACCAGGAAGCACATGCTCGAGGCCTTCTCGGAGACCTACTCGTACTCCCTGCAGCAGACGCTGTACCAGATGGCCACGCGCATCATCAACCACCGCTCGGAGATCGACGAAGTCCGCTTCTCGCTCCCGAACAAGCACCACTTCCTGGTGGACCTCGAGCCCTTCGGCCTGAAGAACGACAACGAGGTCTACTACGCCGCCGACCGCATGTACGGCCTCATCGAGGCCACCGTCCTCCGCGACGGAGCCACGGCGCAGATCCCGGTCGACATGACCAACCTCTAAGCGGCATCCGCGTCACCGGCCCCGCCCGCCCGCAGTCGGGCGGGGCCGGTGGACCGGACCGGAGGGAACAACAATGGCTCAGCCTGCAAAGGGGCCGGCAAACGCCGAAGGCCCGTGTTCCACCCCTCCGTCCACCACCGCCTCGGCAACGGCCGAGTGCCACCCGGTGGACGAGAAGCTCCCCGCCTCGCGGCTCGTCCCCGCGGCACTCCAGCACATCGCCGCGATGTACGCCGGCGTCGTCACCCCTCCGCTGATCATCGGCCAGGCCGTCGGCCTGGACGCCGCCGGCATGACCCGGCTCATCGCGGCCAGCCTGCTCATCGCCGGCTGCGCGACCATCCTGCAGACCCTCGGCCTCGGACGCTTCGCCGGAAACCGGCTCCCGTTCGTCAACGCCGCCTCGTCCGCCGGCATCGCCCCGATGCTCGCCATCGCCGAGACCAGCGCCCCCGGCCACCAACTCCCCGCCATCTACGGCGCGGTCATGGTCGCCGGAGTCTTCTGCCTCGCCGTCGGACCCTTCTTCGGCAGGCTCCTGCGCTTCTTCCCGCCGCTCGTCACCGGCGTCGTGATCACCCTCATCGGGGTCACCCTGATGCCCGTGCCCGTGGGCTGGGCCCAGGGGGGCGACAAGACGGCCGCCGACTTCGGCGCCATGAAGTACCTGGCACTCGCCGGCTTCACCCTCGTCGTCATCCTGCTCTTCCAGCGCTTCGGCAAGGGCTTCGTCAAGCAGATCGCCCTGCTGCTCGGTCTGCTCATCGGCACCCTCGCCGCGATCCCCTTCGGCATGGCGGACTTCAGCGCGCTGCGCGAGGCGCCCGTCGCGGCGCTGCCCGCGCCCTTCGCCTTCGGCGCCCCCGAGTTCCAGCCCGCCGCGATCCTCTCCCTGTGCATCGTGATGCTGGTCCTCATGACCGAGTCCAGCGCCGGCATGCTCGCCCTCGGCGAGATCTGCGACCGCCGCAGCGACGGGAAGACCATCACCCGGGGCCTGCGCACCGACGGCATCGCCACCCTGCTCGGCCCCGTGTTCGGCGGCTTCCCGACCTCCGCCTTCGCGCAGAACGTCGGCGTCGTCTCGCTGACCCGGGTCCGCTCCCGGTACGTGGTCGCCGTCGCCGGCGGCGCCCTGCTCGTCCTCGGCGCCTTCCCCGTCCTCGGGGCGGTCGTCTCCATGGTCCCGATGCCCGTCCTCGGCGGCGCCGGCATCGTCCTCTTCGGCTCGATCGCGGTCAGCGGCATCCGTACCCTCTCCGAGGCCGGACTCGACGACAGCTCCAACATCATCCTGGTGGCCGTCGCGCTCGGAGCGGGCATCATCCCGCTCGCCGCGCCCACCTTCTACGCCGGCTTCCCCGCCTGGGCGCAGACCGTGCTCGGCTCCGGCATCAGCGCGGGCGCGCTCGTCGCCGTCCTGCTCAATCTGTTCTTCCACCATCTCGGCACCCGGAGCCGTCACGCGGCTCCGGCACTCAAATCCTCCTAGGGTCCTGCCGTGCCCGAACCATCCCCGAGGAATGAAGGAAGCACCGCCATGGCAGCACCTTCGGCAGCCCAGCGCATCGTCATCGAGAACGCGGCGATCGCGACCGTCGACGCGAACGACACGGAGTACGCCAACGGCTACCTCGTCGTCGCCGACAACAAGATCGAGTCCCTCGGCGCCGGCAAGGCGCCCGAGGGCCTGGAGAACGTGGTCCGCAGGATCGACGCCACCGGTCACCTGGTGACGCCCGGCCTGATCAACACCCACCACCACTTCTACCAGTGGATCACCCGAGGTCTGGCCACCGACCACAACCTCTTCAACTGGCTGGTCGCGCTCTACCCGACGTGGTCGCGCATCGACGAGTCGATGGTCCGCGTCGCCGCCCAGGGCTCCCTGGCGATGATGGCCCGCGGCGGTGTCACCACGGCCATGGACCACCACTACGTGTACCCGCAGGGCTCCGGCGACCTCTCCGGCGCCATCATCGGCGCGGCCGCCGACATGGGTGTCCGCTTCACCCTGGCCCGCGGCTCCATGGACCGCAGCGAGAAGGACGGCGGCCTGCCGCCGGACTTCGCCGTCGAGACCACCGAGGGCGCGCTCGCCGCGACCGAGGAGACGGTGCGGAAGTACCACGACGCCTCCTTCGACGCCATGACCCAGGTCGCCGTCGCCCCCTGCTCGCCGTTCTCCATCTCCACGGACCTGCTCCGCGAGGGCGCCGCGCTCGGCCGCCGCCTCGGCGTGCGCATGCACACCCACGGCTCGGAGACCGTCGAGGAGGAGAAGTTCTGTCACGAGCTCTTCGGCATGGGCCCGACGGACTACTTCGAGTCCACCGGCTTCCTCGGCGAGGACGTGTGGATGGCGCACTGCGTCCACATGAACGACTCCGACATCGAGGCCTTCGCCCGCACCAAGACCGGTGTGGCGCACTGCCCGTCCTCCAACGCGCGTCTCGCCGCCGGCATCGCCCGCGTACCGGACATGCTCAAGGCGGGCGTCCCCGTCGGCCTCGGCGTCGACGGCACCGCCTCCAACGAGTCCGGCGAGCTCCACACCGAGCTGCGCAACGCGCTCCTCATCAACCGGCTCGGCGCCCACCGCGAGGCCGCGCTCAACGCCCGCCAGGCCCTGCGCCTCGGCACCTACGGCGGCGCGCAGGTCCTCGGCCGCGCCGACAACATCGGCTCGCTCGAGGCCGGCAAGCTCGCCGACTTCGTCCTCTGGAAGATCGACGGCCTCGGCCACTCGTCGATCGCCGACCCGGTCACCGCCGTCGTCTTCGGCGCGGCGGCCCCGGTCACCGCCTCCTTCGTCAACGGCAAGCAGATCGTCGAGAACAACCGACTCCTGTTCGCCGACGAGGAGCAGATCGCGCGCGACGCGCGCGCGGAGGCCCAGCGCCTGGCCCGGATCACGGCCCAGAGCTGACCCTCCCCATGGAGTCCGACCGAGGGGGACGGCCCTCGGTCGGTCGCCGCGGACCCGAGCGGGGTCCGCGGCAGCCCGACCGGGTGGTGCCGTACGCAAGAGTCGTACGGCACCACCCGGGACGGTGAAGCGCGCCCGCACCCCCACACCGGGCGCCCGTCCCCGCGTCGCACCCCCTCCGCGCGCACCTCGCTCCACCCCGCACCGAGCCGCACCTCCTGCACTTCGCACCGCATCGCACCACCTCCCTGAACCCCTCGTCGCCGCCGACGTGTAACCGACCGGAGGAACCGCCGTGGCCGCCAAGCCCCAGGTTCGCAATGCACCAGACGCAGGCTCCGCCCCCGACGACCGTGAGAAGCATCCGGTCGACGAGACGCTGCCCCCACTCAAGATGCTCACCAGCGGCCTCCAGCACGTCGCCGCCATGTACGCGGGCGTCGTCGCCCCGCCCCTGATCGTCGGAGCGGCCGTCGGCCTCTCCGGTACCGAACTCACGTTCCTCACCGGCGCGAGCCTCTTCACCGCCGGCCTCGCCACCTTCCTGCAGACCCTCGGCATCTGGAAGATCGGCGCCAAGCTGCCGTTCGTCAACGGCGTCACCTTCGCCGGTGTCGCGCCGATGCTGGCGATCGTCGACACCACCGAGAACAAGGCCGACGCGCTCCCCGTGATCTTCGGGGCGATCATCGTCGCCGGACTCCTCGGCTTCGCCGCGGCCCCCTTCTTCTCCCGGCTCGTGCGCTTCTTCCCGCCGGTCGTCACCGGCTCCGTGATCACCCTCATCGGCGTCTCCCTCCTCCCGGTCGCGTTCGGCTGGGCCCAGGGGCCCAACCCCGCGGCGAAGGACTACGGTTCGACCACGTACCTCTCGCTCGCCGGCATCACGCTCGTCGTGGTCCTGCTGCTCCGCCGCTTCACCCGCGGCTTCCTCAAGCAGGTCGCCGTCCTGGTCGGCCTCGTCCTCGGCACGCTCATCGCCATACCCTTCGGGGTCACCGACTTCAGCCCGGTGCAGGAGGCCGACATCGTCGGCTTCCCGTCCCCCTTCCACTTCGGCGCCCCGCAGTTCGCCCTCGCCGCGATCATCTCCATGTGCGTGGTCATGCTGGTCTCCATGACCGAGTCGACCGCCGACATGCTGGCGCTCGGCGAGATCGTCGAACGGCCCGCCGACGAGAAGACCATCGCGGCCGGACTGCGCGCCGACACCCTCGGCTCCGCGATCAGCCCGCTCTTCAACGGCTTCATGTGCAGCGCCTTCGCCCAGAACATCGGGCTGGTCGCCATGACCAGGATCCGCAGCCGCTTCGTCGTGGCCGCGGGCGGTGGCTTCCTGGTCCTGATGGGCCTCTCGCCGGTCGCCGCCTCGCTCATCTCGGTCGTGCCCCGGCCCGTCCTCGGCGGCGCCGGTGTGGTCCTCTTCGGCTCGGTCGCCGCCAGCGGCATCCAGACCCTGGTCAAGGCCGGCCTGGAGAAGGACAACAACGTGCTGATCGTGGCCGTCTCGCTGGCCGTCGGCATCATCCCGATCACGAAGCCCGACTTCTACCACGCCTTCCCGGAGACCGCGCAGATCATCCTGGACTCCGGCATCTCCACCGGCTGTGTCGCCGCCGTCCTGCTCAACGTGGTCTTCAACCACCTGGGTCGCGGCCGCGACGCCGACGAGGTCACCGCGCCCATGGAGCCCGGCAAGGAGATCTCCGGCAGCGCCTCGGCGAAGGCGGCGCACGTCCACTGAGCCCGCTCCTCGTCCCACCGCCCGCCCCGGTCCCCGCGCACGCCGCGGGGCCCGGGGCCGTGGTGCTCATCAACCCCAACACCTCCGCCGCCACGACCGCGACGATGACCGCCATCGCCCGCCGCTCCCTGGGCCCCGCCCTCCCCGTCCGGGGGGTGACCGTCGCCCGCGGCCCCCGCATGCTCACCGACCCCGAGTCCCTGCGGGCCGCCGCGCCCGAGGTCCTCGCGGCGGGCCTGCGCGCCGCCTCCGAGGGGGACTGCGCCGCCCTCCTGGTGGCCGCCTTCGGCGACCCGGGCGTCCCGGCCCTGCGCGCGGCGTCCACGGTCCCGGTCGTCGGGATCGGTGAGGCCGCGCTCCTGGAGGCGGCCGCCGACGGGACCCGGTTCGGCATCGCCACCACCACCCCGCTCCTCGCCGACACCATCCACGCCCGGGTGATCGCCCTCGGCCTCGCCGACCGGTACACCGGACTCCGGCTCACCGCGGGAGCCCCCGAGCGGCTCTCCGCCGACCCGGAACTCCTCCTCGACCGGCTGGAGCGCGCCGTCCGCGCCTGCGCCGAACGGGACGGTGCCGAGGCCGTCGTCATCGGCGGCGGCCCGCTCGGCGAGGCCGCCGAACGGCTCCAGGCCCGCTGCGCGGTCCGTGTCGTCGCCCCCATCCCCGCGGCCTGCCGCGCCGTCACCCGCCTGCTCGCGGTCCGGTCCAGGGGCTGACCGCGCCCACCCGGCGGGCGCCTCACCGCTCCACCTCGATCCGCCGCCGGCACTCCGGGGCCAGCCGCGGGTACGCGGCGGCGATCGCCTCGTACAACCGCCGCCTCAGCAGCCGCTCGGCCTCGCCCCGGCCGGTCTCCCCGTACAGCCCGTCGAGCAGCCACTCGTACCGCGCGAGGGCGTGCCGCAGATAGCTCACCTGCCAGCGCAGCAGCGATCCGGCGGGGTTCGGTCCGGGACTCCGCGCCCCCAGCAGATGCCGGTGCCGTACGGCCCGCCGCTCCAGCTCCGGACCGGGCAGCAGCGGCACCTCGATCGGTTCCGCGCGGACGGCGGCCAGGACGGCGGCCCGCCTCCGCTCGGCGTGGACGCCCGCGCCCGCGCCCCGTGTCCGGCAGAGCGCCGCCGCCTCGGTGAACTCGGGCGTCCGCTCCAGCGTCTCCACCCGGGCCAGGAGGTAGAGCCGCATCGGGGCGAGGGACCAGCGGCGCGGATCGCGGCCCTGCACGTCCGGCGTGCCGAGCAGGTCCCGCACCATCGCGTCGGTCCAGCCGCGCCGGCGCATCCCGGCCAGCGCCACATAGGTCGTACGGTCCGTCATGATTCCCCCCTGGGTCGACTACGGAGCGTGACGATTCCAGTGAAGCGCACCCCACTGACAACGCCCCCCTTGTCGGCCCCGCACCCCCTGTGCGATATAGGTCTGGACCTTTTCGACGGACGGAGGCCGGCCCGTGCAACGCCCGCTCGCCGCAAGCCTGTTGACCGCACTCGCACTCGCGACGGCGCTCACCCTCACCGCCTGCGAAGGCGCCGCTGACCCCGCGCCGAAGGACACCGCGGCGCCCACCACCCCCACCGGAGTCACCGCCACCGCCGGCAGCGCGAGCACCGTCCACGTCATGTGGAGCGCCGCCGCCGACGACCGCGCCGTCACCGGCTACGCCGTCTACCGCGAGGGCCGCGAGGTCAAGGCCGTCCCCGCCACCACCCTCATGACCGACGTCGTCGGCCTCACCCCCGCCACCCGCCACCGCTTCACCGTCCGCGCCCGCGACGCCGCGGGCAACGTCTCGCCCCCCAGCGCCACCGTCACCGCGACCACCCTCCCCGCAGCCGCGGAGGACCGCACGCCCCCCACCGCGCCGACCGGCCTCCGGGTCACCGCCGACGGCAGCCGCGCCGCCACCCTCCGCTGGTCCCCGGCCCGCGACGACACCCGGGTCACCGCCTACGACGTCTACCAGGCCGACGCCCGCGTCCACACCGTCCCCGGCACCGCCACCACCGCCCGCCTCACCGGGCTGCGCCCCGGCACCGCCTACGCCTTCACGGTCCGCGCCCGCGACGCGGCCGAGAACTCCTCCCCGGACAGCACCCCGGCCGACCTCACCACCGCCCCGTCCCCCGGCGCCCCGCCGAACACCGCCCCCCGCGACCTCACCGCCACGGCCGGCCAGGGCGAGATCACCCTCACCTGGACCCCGCCGAGGACCGGCGCCCCGGTCACCCACCACGAACTCCACCTCAACGGCCGCTTCACCACCACCATCATCTGGGGCACCACCCCGCCCCCCGGCCGCGCCACCTACACCTTCCCGGTCCAGGACCCCCCGGGCACCCGCTACACCGTCACCCTCCGCGCCCAGCTCCCGGACGGCACCTGGGGCGACTTCTCGGCACCGAGGACGGTGGTCGTCCGCTGAACTCCCGTCCGGCCCACCGCAACCCCCGGACGCCGCCCCGACCCGCCCCGCCCGGCCCGCGCCGACACTCCTGGACCCCCGGCCCTGCACGCCGGAAGCGTGCTCCCGGAACTACCCTGGGAAGCGTGGCCGGGACCGTTCTCACCAACACCGGGCTCGACGGCTTCCTCGACGGAGCGCCCGAGCATCGTGACCCCGCGTTCGCGCGGGCCGCCGAAGCGGTCCTGGGACTGCTCGCCCTCCGCGGCGCCGACCGCGCGACCGGGATGCCCGAACCCACGCCGGCGCTCGTGCGCCAGCTCCTCGTGGAGGACCTGCCGACCTTCGTCTACGCACCGCCCGGAGAGCTCGCCGCCTACCCGGCCGTCCTCGGCGCGCTCGCCGCCCGCTTCGACGGCGGCCGGAGCGAGCGGATCGCCGGCGTCCTCGCCGAGTCCGCGCCCGACTTCGAGCGCGCCATGAACGACCCCGGCAACCTGACCTGGCACCGCTGGTACGCCTCGCTCCTGCGGACCTGCGGTGCCGACCTCGCCGACCCCGAGGACGTACGGCGCCGGCTCGCCGCCCTCGACGGCGCGCCGCTCCCCGACGGGGTGCGCCGCGCCCATCTGATGGGGCGCACGGCCCTCGCCGACGTCCTGCTCTCCGAGGCGCTCACGCGCGCGTACGTCCGGGACACCGAGGCGCCCCCGCCCTCCGGGCCGCTGCTCACCGACCACGCCGTCGCGACCGGCATCGGACAGCTCGCCGCCGCGCTCCTGGACCGCTGGACCGCCGCCGGGCTCGCCGAACAGCTCGCCGGGCCGTACGCACGGTTCGCACCGGGACCCGACGCCTTCCCCCACCTCGTCCTCGCCGACGCGCTCCTCGACGAGCACCTCGACTACTACGGGGACCCCGCCGCCCCCGTACCCCCTCCGCCCGCGATCGAGGCGGGGCCCGTCGAGGAGGACGCCGACACGCTCATCGCCGCCGTCGAGGAGCTCGCCGAGGAGGAGTTCGAGCCCTACGGCGGCGAGGCGCCGCACCTGCTCTACGCGATCTACCAGCGCGGCTGCTCCGCCGACTCCGTCGCCCGCAAGGCCGCCGAGTACGAGGACTGGTCCGTCGACCCGGCCCTGGAGGACCTGCCCGTGGCCGTCCCGGACGCGGCATCCGAGCCGTACGCCACCCCGCCCCTGCCCGAACTCGTACGCCTCCTGGGGACGGCGGACCTGAACGAGGCGGACCGCGTCCGGCTCGAAGCGCCGGCCCGCGACCTCGCCGCCGCCCTCGACCGCCTCGCCGCCACCGGCCTCGTCTTCCGCGCGGGCGACGCCTTCGGACTGACCCCGCGCGGCGCGGGCGCCGTCCGCTATCTGCTCGGCGTCCGCGGGGTCGCGGCGCCCGACGCGGCCGAGGCCGCCGCGTGGACCGCGCCGGACGTGGTCGCCGCCGCCGGGGGCTGGTCCGCGTCCGTCGCCGCGCGCGTGCTCGCCGACTGGCTCCACGCGCGCGGGGACACCGCCGACGCATGGTCCCGGCTGCTCGCCGCCCTGGGCACCGTCCACGCCGGGACCTCCGAGGCGGCCGCCACCCGCGGGCTGTTCGCCGTCCTGGACACGGCGAGCGCCCCGCCCGACGCCCTGCGCGGCGCGCTCCGCGACCCGGTCGTCGGCGCGTACGCCCTGGCGGCCCTGCGGGACCGGGACGAGCCGGCCGACCCGATCCAGGTGCGGACCTCGGCCCGGGCCCTGAGCGTCCTCGACGCGCTGCCGGCGAAGCAGGGGCCCCTGGAGTCCCGGCGCGCCGCCTTCGACGCGGCGGCCGCCGACTGGCCCGGCGGGTCCGCCGCGCTGGTCCGCGCGATGGCCGCGGCGGACCGGCACGAGACCGAGCGGGTGCTGCGCCCGCTCGGCATCACGCTCCCGTGACGATTGCCGTCAGCCGGCCGTGAGGTACATCCCCGACGGCCCCGACCCCGCCGTGTTCCGGCAGCTCTGGTGGCCCGTCGGGCGGGCGGCGATCAGGGCCAGGCAGCGGCCGAGGGCCTGCTGGCCGTAGGCGTTGGGGTGCATGGACTCCTGGACCAGGCCCTGGGTGCTCTGGCTGTCGATCCAGCGCGCCCACTCGCTCGACGTCGCCGACGGGGGCACGCTCGCCGTCACCTGCTTGCTCGCCTTCGCGCAGACCTCACGGCCCTGGAGCGCGTCCCGCAGGTCGAGGAACTGCACGCCCTTGGCCGTGGCGACGCCCTTGAGGCGCCCGGCGAGCTGAGGGACGAGGGAGTCGCGGGCCCAGTCGGAGTCGGCGTTCCAGAAGGGGCAGCCGCCGGTGTTGGTGCGGGCCCAGCCGCTCTCCGCGTACCGGTTCTCGGCGGCGCGCGGGATGGGGGAGGGGTACGACTGGAGGACGATCCGGTAGTCGGAGGAGGCGTATCCGGCGGTGGTCATGACGGCCCGGATCTCGTCGACGGACCGGCCGACGTCGGCCATCACGCCGTCGATCCGCGCGTCGACCTCGGCCTGCTGGTCGTCGTGGCAGTACGAGTACCAGACGATGTAGTCGGTGGCGCAGGTGGTGATGATGTCGGCGAAGCCGAGGTCGTTGCCGCCGATGGACAGGACGATCATGTCGACGTCGTTCGCGGCGGCGACGGCCGCCAGCTGGTCGGCCTGCGGGGCCTCGCCCTTGTAGGCCTGGCCGCCCTGGGAGGCGCGGAAGACGTTCTTCGTCGTCGCCCCCGAGCAGGCCAGGTTGACCAGGGAGCTCGCGATCGGGCCGGCGCTGCGCACCTCGGAGGTGTCCGAGCGGTGGCAGCCGCCCGCGGTGGTGCCGTACACCCGGGAGGGGTCGTAGGAACTGCCCGTCCAGGCGCGGTCGGTGCCGTTGCGGCTGCCGGAGTTGGTGAGGCTGTTGCCCAGCCAGCGGCCGGCCTCGCCGGAGATGTAGCTGTCGCCCATGGCGACGACGGCGGTGGGGCCCGTGCCGGGTGCGGCGTGGGCGGCGGGGGCGGCGACGGAGGCGAGCCCGGCGGCGGTACACAGTGCCAGGAGTGCGCGCAGCGCACGGTGGGGGGTCGAAGGCATGGCTGTGCTCCTGCGGTATGCGGTGACGCAGTGACGTGGGGGACAGCCGCCGGCCGGTGGCATGGCGGAATCTCGCACGGCGTGACTTGTTACCGCTAGGTAGCTGCATATCTCGGTTCCGTCACGTCACCTGTGCGGCCACAGGGACCGGCGTCAGGGGCACGGGGACGGGAACAGGGCTCCGCCCCCGGTGCTGTGCGACACCGGGGGCGGAGCCCTGTTCAGGTTGCTGTCGGAAGCTGTGCGGGCAGCCGAATCAGCCGTACGGGTCGAGTCAGCCGACCAGCTGCTCGTACGCGGGAAGGGTCAGGAAGTCGGCGTAGTCCGCGTCGAGCGAGACGTGCAGGAGCAGGTCGTGGGCCTGCTGCCACTTGCCGGCGGTGAAGGCCTCCTCGCCGATCTCGGCGCGGATCGCGGCCAGCTCCTCGGCGGCGACCTTGCGGGCCAGCTCGGGGGTGGCCGTCTCGCCGTTCTCGAAGACGACCCCGGCGTTGATCCACTGCCAGATCTGCGAGCGGGAGATCTCGGCGGTGGCCGCGTCCTCCATCAGGTTGAAGATGGCGACGGCGCCGAGGCCGCGCAGCCAGGCCTCGATGTAGCGGACGCCGACCTGGACCGCGTTGCGCAGGCCGTCGTACGTCGGCTTCGCGTCGAGCGAGTCGATGGCGATGAGGTCGCCGGGGGCGACGGAGACGTCCTCGCGGAGGCGGTCCTTCTGGTTCGGCTTGTCGCCGAGGACCGCGTCGAAGGAGGCCATCGCGATCGGGACCAGGTCGGGGTGGGCGACCCAGGAGCCGTCGAAGCCGTCGCCGGCCTCGCGGTCCTTGTCGGCCTTGACCTTCTCGAAGGCGACCTTGTTGACCTCGGCGTCCTTGCGGGACGGGATGAACGCCGCCATGCCGCCGATCGCGTGCGCGCCGCGCTTGTGACAGGTGCGCACGAGGAGTTCGGTGTAGGCGCGCATGAACGGGGCCGTCATCGTGACCGCGTTGCGGTCCGGCAGGACGAACTCGGCGCCGCCGTCACGGAAGTTCTTGACGATGGAGAAGAGGTAGTCCCAGCGGCCCGCGTTGAGGCCGGCGGCGTGGTCGCGGAGCTCGTAGAGGATCTCCTCCATCTCGTACGCGGCCGTGATGGTCTCGATGAGGACCGTGGCGCGGACGGTGCCCTGCGGGATGCCGACGTAGTCCTGGGCGAAGACGAAGATGTCGTTCCAGAGGCGGGCCTCCAGGTGCGACTCGGTCTTCGGGAGGTAGAAGTACGGGCCCTTGCCGAGGTCGATCAGACGCTGGGCGTTGTGGAAGAAGTAGAGGCCGAAGTCGACGAGCGCGCCGGGCACCGGGCGTCCGTCGAAGGTGAGGTGACGCTCCTCCAGGTGCCAGCCGCGCGGCCGCATGACGACCGTGGCGAGCTGGTCGGCCGGCTTGAGCGCGTACGACTTGCCCGACCGCGGGTCCGTGAAGTCGATGTTCCGGGTGTACGCGTCGATCAGGTTGACCTGGCCGAGGACGACGTTCTCCCAGGTCGGCGCGGAGGCGTCCTCGAAGTCCGCGAGCCAGACCCGCGCGCCGGAGTTGAGCGCGTTGATCGTCATCTTGCGGTCGGTCGGGCCGGTGATCTCGACACGGCGGTCGTTCAGGGCCGCCGGGGCCGGCGCGACCTTCCAGGAGTCGTCGGCGCGGATCGCGGCGGTCTCCGGAAGGAAGTCCAGGGTGGACGTACGGGCGATCTCGGCGCGACGCTCCGCTCGGCGGGCGAGGAGCTCGTCCCGGCGCGGGGTGAACCGCCGGTGCAGTTCGGCGACGAAGGCCAGGGCGGCCTCGGTGAGCACCTCCTCCTGACGCGGGAGGGGCTCGGCATCGACGACGGCCAGGGGGGACGGCGCTGGTGCGGACATGAACTGTCACTTCCTTCAGCGGACTTCACGGGCGGTGCCAGGCGGCCGCCGGGCGTCGCGGGACGGCACGCAGTGCCGCAGGCGCCGAGATACGGCCGCGAGCGCCTTCTGAACGAGCAGGCGCTTCTGAACAGTGGATACTAGTTTCCTCATGGTGGAAGTTCAATGGTTTGTTGATGTCGAGATTCTCCGGATCGACAGAACATGGCGCTCGGTGCCAGACCGTTCACTCCAGGTGGGACAGATCCGCCTCCGTGTCGATGTCGTAGGGCTCGGCCACATCCGAACAGTCCACCGGGGTGATCGCATCCCGGTGCGCCGCCAGATAGTCCCGTGCCCCCCGGTCGCCCACCGCCGACTCCGCGATGCCCGCCCAGTGCCCGGCGCCGAACAGCACCGGATGGCCGCGCACCCCGTCGTACGAGGCGGCCGCCAGCGCGTCCCGCGAGCCGTACGCCGCCCGGACCCGGGCCACCGCCTCCGCCCCGATCCCCGGCTGGTCGACCAGCAGGACCAGCGCCGCGTCCACCCCGCGCGGATCGGCGGCCAGCGAGACGAGCCCGGCCCGCAGCGAGGACCCCATGCCCTGGGCCCACTCCGGGTTGTCCACCAGGACGCACCCGGGCAGCTCCGCCCACTCCCGTACGAGCTCCGCCGACGCGCCGAGCACCACGTGCACCACCTCGCAGCCGGCCGCGCGCAACACCCCCACGGCGTGCTCGACCAGCGGCCGCCCCCGGTGCGCGAGCAGCGCCTTGGGCCGCCCCCCGAGCCTGCGCCCGCCCCCGGCGGCGAGCAGGAGGCCGGCGACGACGGGGGTTCGATCTTCCGCAACTGTCATGGGATCTGCATACCTCATCAGGCGGAATGACACGGTCGCCTGAATTCCCGCCGCCAAGGGTGGCGCGCCGGGGTGGCGAAGGAGTTAACTGACCCCCACTCATGGCGCCCGCCCGCCGCCCGGGGGGTCGGCTCGGAGTGCCCGGAGTATTCGTCGTACGGAGTTCTGCGCACAGTGTTGTGCGGGGGGAGAACCATGTTGCGAAGCGTGGGGCAGAGGCGAGTGACCGGCGAGGGCGTGGACCCCAGGGTGGCCGAACTGCGGTCCGCCGTGTCCCGGCTCCGGCGGGAACTGGCCGCGCACCGGGTCGAGTTCGCCGACCGTGGCATCGCCGAGGACGAGCTCGCCGCCCTGGACGCCATGGCGCTCAGCGGCGACCCCGAGGTGCGGCGGCTGCGCCGCTCCCTGCTGCTCGTCGCGGGCTCCGTCGGCTCCGTGAGCGCGCTCGCCGAGGGCCTCGCGGGCGTCCGGCGCGCCGTCGAGCTCTTCGGGCCGCCGCAGCCCGAACGGTAGCCCGGCGACCGGGCTGCGGCGCCCGGGCCGACGGCCGCGGGCTCGGCCCGGAGGTCCCGCGAGACCGTACCCCTTCGGTACCCGGGAGGGGTACCGAAGGACTCCGTGCGGTGGCCGATCCATGGAGAAGACTTCCATCCTGAGGGAAGGGCATCGCCGCTGCGGGCCCGCCCGGAAGGCGGTGGAGGACATGACGGCCACGGATCGCGAGGGCCCGCGGGACGCACCGGCCCCCGCGGGCGCCGACCCGCTCGGCGACCCGTTCCTGCGGACGCGCTTCGCCCTGCCGGAACGCCCCCGTTCGTTCCTGCGCCGCGACCGGCTGGTCGAACAGCTCGACCAGGCGCTGCGGACCCCGCTCACGCTGGTCAACGGCTCCGCGGGGGCCGGCAAGACCCTCCTGGTCGCCGACTGGGCCGCGCACCTCGGCCGGCCGGTCGCCTGGCTCACGCTCGACGCGGCGGTCGAGGGCCCCGGCATGTTCTGGGCACAGCTGCTCCAGGCCCTCGACGCCGGCGGTGTGCCCGTCCCCGCGGCCATCGGCTTCCCCTCCGACGCGACCCGCGCGCACCACACGCTCCTGAGCCGGCTCGCCGGCGAACTCTCCGGGCGCGACCGGCCCGTCGTCGTGGTCATCGACGAGTTCGAGCGGATGACCGACCCCGAGGTCGCACGTCAGCTGGAGTTCGTGCTCCGCCACGCGCGGCCGGGGCTGTGCCTCGTCCTCGTCAGCCGTACCGAACCCCTCCTCCCGCTGCACCGCTACCGTCTCGCGGGTGAGATGACCGAGGTCCGCGACGCCGACCTGGCCTTCACCACCGAGGAGGCGGTCGAACTCCTGGAGCGGCACGGCCTCTCGCTGGCCGCCCCGGTGGCCGGGGCACTGGTCGAGCGCACCGGCGGATGGGCGGCCGGACTCCGGCTGAGCGCCCTGGCCGCGCGGTCGACCCCGGACCCCGAGCTCTATCTGAAGGAGTTCGAGGCGGGCCGGGGCACCATCGCCGACTTCCTGCTGGCCGAGGTGCTGGAACGGCAGACCCCCGAGACCCAGGACCTGCTGCTGCGCATCAGCGTGCTGGACCGCTTCCGTCCGGAGCTCGCGGACGAGCTGACCGGGCGGAACGACGCCGCGACGATCCTGGCGGCCCTGCACCGCGCCAACGCCTTCGTCGTGGACTTCGGGCACGGCTGGTACCGGCTCCATCCCCTCTTCCGCGAGATCCTCCTCGCCCATCTGCGCCGGCGCGCCCCCGGCCTCGAAGAGCAGCTGCACCGGCGCGCCGCGCACTGGCTGCGGCGCTCGGGAACCCTGTCCGAGACGCTGGTCCACGGCGCCGCCGCCCGGGACTGGACCTACATCGCCCACGTCCTCGTCGAGGACATGGAGATCGGGCGGCTCCTCACCGGCCTGGACACGGTGGAGCCCGACGACTGGTTCGCCGGTCCGGAAGGGGACGCGCCCGACCCGGCCACGCACCTCGTCCGCGCCGCCGGCGAGCTGTCCCGGGCCGAGCTGGGCCGGGGCCTGGAGCACCTGCGCCGAGCCGAGGAACAGCTCGCGGCCGAAGGCGGCGACTCCCCGGCCGCCCGGCTGAGCTGCGCCCTCCTGGAGGCGCTGGCCGGACGGCTGGCCGGCTCGGCGCGCCTGGCCGACCGGGCCGCCCGCTCCGCAAGGGAACTGATGCCCCGGATGTCCCCGCGGCTCCTGGACGGACACCCGGAACTCCACGCCCTGCTGCTGACCCACACGGGATCGACCGCGCTCTGGGCCGGACGCTTCGACGAGGCCCGGGCCGCCCTCACCGCCGTGGCCCGTGGTCCCCGTACCGCGTCGACGGTGCTCCCGCGGATGGAGGCACTCGAACACCTGGCGCTCGTCGACCACCTCGAAGGGCGGCCCGGCGAGGCGGAACGCATGGTCTTCGCCATGACGGCCGAGGCCGAGCGCTACGGCCTGACCCAGCCGTGGGGCTCCGGACTCGGGCAGCTGGTCCTGGCCGCGGTCGCGCTCGGCCGGGACGACGTGGACCGTGCCGAGGCCCTCCTGGCCGGGGCGCCCGGCCCGCGGCCGGTGGACCCGGTGCCGGCGGCGGCCCGGCGCGCCGTCGCCGCCGGCGTGCTGCTGGCCCGGGGCCGGACGCAGGACGCCCTGGCCGTCGCGGCACGGCCCGTTCCGGCCTCGGACGACTCGCCCTGGGCGCGGGGCACCGCCGCTCTGGTGACGGCGGAGGCCCACCTGGCCGAGGGGCGCCCGGACGGGGCCGTCGAGGCGCTCCGGCAGGTCGCCGGCGGCCAGCCGCCGTGCACCGTCGGCATGGCGCGGGCCCGGCTCGCCGCCGGGGATCCCGACACGGCCCTCCGGCTCCTCGACGATCTCGCGTCCCGCAGGCGGCAAGGACCCGGGGTGGCGGTACCGGCCGCGCTGGTACGGGCCCGGGCGGCGGCGCTGGAGGGGGACCGCGCCACCGTCCGCAGACAGCTCGCGACCGCCCTCGCCGAGGCCCGCCGCGACGAGCTCAGGCGCCCCTTCCGGACCGCCGGGCCCTGGATCGACGGGTTCCTGGCGGAGCCCGCCCTGCGGGCGCTGGCGTCCGGATGGCTCGTACCCGGTCCCGGGGAGCCGGACGGGCAGGACCCGGGCGCCGCCGGACCGGACACGCCGCCGGAGGAGCTGAGCGAGCGGGAGCACGACGTCCTGGAGCGGCTCGCCAGGGCCATGTCGACCGAGGACATCGCGGCCGATCTGTGCGTGTCGGTGAACACCGTGAAGACCCACCTCAAGAGCGTCTACCGGAAGCTGTCCGTGCACCGGCGCAACGACGCGGTCCGCCGTGCGCGCGAGCTGGGGATGCTGTGACCGGACGTCCCGGAGGCCGGGACGCGGGCGTCACCCGCAGCGGGTGAGGCGCCCGGCGTCCGTCTCGGGTGTGATGGCGACGAGGGTGCGCGCACCCCACGCCGCCGGTGACTCCGGAGGTCAGGGCCGGGTGAGGTGACGACAGTGAGACATTGGTACGCGCTGATCGTGCTGGGTGCCGCCCAGTTCCTGATGGTGCTGGACACCTCCGTCATGAACGTCTCGATCAGTCAGCTGGTCGAGGACTTCGACACCGAGGTGACCGCGATCCAGGCGGTCATCACCCTGTACGCCCTGGTCATGGCCGCCTTCATGATCATCGGAGGCAGGATCGGGGACATCCTGGGCCGTCGCCGCGTCTTCCTGATCGGCATGGCGGTCTACGGGGTCGGATCGGCCATCACCTCCGTCGCACCCACCCTGTGGGTCCTGGCCCTGGGCTGGTCGGTCATCGAGGGACTCGGCGCCGCGCTGGTGCTCCCGTCGATGGCGGCCCTCGTCGCCGAGTCGTACCGGGGCCGCGACCGATCCGTCGCGTACGGCGTCATCGGCGGCCTGGCCGGGGCGGGCATCGCGGTCGGACCGCTGCTCGGCGGCTGGGTGACGACGTACCTCACCTGGCGCCTCGTCTTCGCCGGCGAGGTCGTGGTCGTGCTGGCCGTGCTCCTGTTCCAGAAGGTGATCCCGAAGCGGCCCGCGGCGGGCCGGCGGCCCGGCCTGGACGTCTTCGGCGCCGTGCTCTCGGCGGCCGGGCTGGGCCTCGGGGTCCTCGGCGTGCTGCAGAGCAGCAGCTGGGGATGGGTGCAGCCGCGGAACCCGCCCTTCACCGTCCTCGGCTTCGCCCCGACGCTGTTCGTGATCGGGGCCGGCGTCCTGGTCCTGTTCTTCTTCCGGGTCTGGGAGGAACGGCGCGAGGCGCGCGGTGCCGACCCCCTCGTCCACCTGGCCCTGTTCCGCAGACCGGTCCTCAGCTCGGGCCTGATGAGCCTGCTCAGCCAGAACCTCATCCTGCTCGGGCTGTTCTTCACCATCCCGCTGTACCTGCAGGTGGTGCAGGGCCTCGACGCCTTCGAGACGGGACTGCGGCTCCTGCCCGTCTCCGTCACGATGCTCATCGCCTCCATGGGCGGCGCGCGCCTCGGGCGGAAGTCGGGCGCCCGGCGGATCGTACGACTGGCCCTGCTGGTGCTGCTCGTCTCCATCGGCTGGCTCGTCGCCACCCTCGACTACGACCTCGACGACGCCCAGTTCTTCTGGGCCATGGCGCTCCTCGGCCTGGGCACGGGACTGCTCGCCTCGCAGCTCGGCAACGTCGTCCAGTCGAGCGCGGGGGAGGAGGAGCGCAGCGAGGTCGGAGGCCTGCAGTTCACCGCCCAGAACCTGGGATCCGCGCTGGGCACGGCCCTCATCGGCTCGCTTCTGATCGGCGCGCTCGCCCAGGCCTTCACGCACCAGGTCGAGCAGGACCCGCGGCTCTCGGAGGCGGCCCGGCAGCAGACGAGCGTCGCCCTGGAGGCCGGGATCAACTTCGTCCCCACCGACCAGGTCCGCTCGGCCGCGGAGGACGCGGGGCTCCCACCGCACGAGGTGGAGGCCGTCACCGACTCGTACGCCTCGGCCCAGCTCGACGGCCTCAAGGCCGCCGTCCTCGCGACCGGGGGCATCACCGTGGCCAGTTTCCTGGTGACGCGCGGGCTGCCCGGCCCCGCCGGGACGGGACGCACGGGGCGCGGCCGGGACGCCGAGGGCTCCGCCCCGGGGGAGCCCGGGCCGACCGGGCCGTGACTCACCCGCGACGGGTGAGGCGGACGGGCACACGGCACCGCACCATCGGAGCAAGGGCATGAACGGCCAGGTGAAAGCCACCCCGAGAGGGGCACGCCATGCAGTACGAGATCCGCGTCGACGGCCTCATGTCGGAGACGCTGATCGCCTCCTTCCCCGAGCTGGAGCACGCGATGATCTCCGGTCAGACGGTGCTGTACGGCCCGCTCGTGGACGAGGCCCATCTGTACGGCCTGCTGGCCCGCATCCAGTCGCTCGGACTCCACGTGGTGGAACTGCGACGGCTGCCGGAGTGACAGCGGCGGACGCCCGGAACGAGAAGGACCCGGAACGGAGCGGAACATGGACACACAGACGTATCTCGCCTACGACTACCCCCTGCTGAGCGCCTTCTGGACCATGCTGTGGTTCTTCCTGTGGGTGCTGTGGTTCATCCTGCTCTTCCGGATCATCGCCGACATCTTCCGGGACCACAGCATGGGTGGCTGGGGCAAGGCCGGATGGCTGGCGTTCGTCATCCTGCTGCCCTTCCTCGGCGTGCTGGTCTACGTCATCGCCCGGGGCAAGGAGATGGGCCACCGGGAGGTCGAGCACGCCGTCAAGAAGCAGGAGGCGTTCGACGCCTACGTCCGCCAGACCGCCGGCACCGGCGCCGGCGCCGCTCCCAGCCGGGCCGACGAACTCGCCCGGCTCTCCGACCTCCGCACCAAGGGCGACATCACCGAGGAGGAGTTCCGCCGGGCCAAGGAGATCGTCCTGAGCGACGACCGTCCGTCCACGCCCGCCGACACCACCACCCCCCGTCCGTGAGACGGGTCCCGGGAAAGGAAAGGGGAGACTGAGATGACCAGCACGCACAGCGCCCCCGCGTCATCGGCGAAGCACGCGTGGGCCGGGGGCCTGCGGATGTTCGCCGGCGTCATGCTCGCCCTCGCGGGTCTGCTCGGCATCTTCCGCGGGATCATGGCGATCGCCGAGGACGACGTCTTCGTCACCACGCCCAACTACGTCTTCCGGTTCGACCTGACCGGCTGGGGCTGGATCCACCTCTGCCTCGGCATCGTCGCCCTGCTCGTCAGCTTCGGGCTGTTCACGGCGGCCGCCTGGGCGCGGTACACCGGAGTGGGCATCGCCGCGCTCGTCATCATCGCCAACTTCCTGTCGCTGCCGTACTACCCCTGGTGGTCCGTCATCATGATCGCGATGTCCGGGTTCATCATCTGGGCGCTGTGCGTCGACCGGGGCGACGACGTGGGCGGCTCCGCCGGCGGGAGGCAGCTGTGAGCGACCTGAAGTTCGAGCAGAAGAGCGCGTTGTCCCGTACCGAGGCCGCCGAGCAGCTCGAGACGCTCGCCGCCGCGCTCAGGGCGGGCGAGGACGCCGAGCTCGCGTTCGGGCCCGGTGTGCTGAGCCTGAAGATCCCCGACATGCTCCGCGCCGAGGTGGAGTTCGAGGTCGAGGACGGCGAGATCGAGCTGGAGATCGAGCTGAAGTGGCGGATGGACGGCGACTCCCGGGCCCCCGCCGCCCCTGAGGCGAAGAAGCCGGAGGCCAAGAAGCCTGAGGCGAAGAAGCCCGAGCCAAAGAAGGCGGACGTCAAGAAGCCCGAGCCCAAGAAGCCCCCGGCCAAGACGCCCGCGACGAAGAAGGCGGAGGTCAAGGGGCCCGGGGCCGGGAAGCCCGCGACGTCCGCGTCCCGACGGACCGCCCCGAAGCCCAAGTGAGGGGGGCGGGGGTTCCCCCGGGGGTCCGAATGCTTCCGTTTCACCCGCTTGACCTGGTCGCCGTGCCGGTGCCGCCGGGCACGAGTTGGGTGGGACCCGGACCCCCGGAGAAGGGAACCTGCCATGTACGAGATGCACATCGCGCCCGACCACTCCAGCGGACTTCTGGTCTGGCACGTGATCGCCAAGGAGGCGGTCAGCAGCCTCTGCGGTCAGACCGTCGACCGCGGTACGGAGGGCGTGCCGACGGACCGGCACTGCCTGCCGTGCATGCGGACCCTCCAGGACCTGATGGGCGCCAGGGCCGCCTCGGCGGCCGAGGAGCGGCCCGACGGCCTCACCGCCTGATCAGCCGGCGGGCCGTCGCCGCCGCCACCGCCGCCGTGCGCGAGTCCACGCCCAGCTTCGCGAAGACGTGCACCAGGTGGGACTTCACCGTCGCCTGGCTCAGGAACAGCGCCTTGCTGATCTGCTGGTTCGACAGGCCCTCGCCCACCAGCTGGAGCACCTCCAGCTCGCGCTTGGTGAGGGCCTCGGCCGGCGTGCGCATCCGGTCCATCAGCCGGTGCGCCACCGCGGGCGCGAGCGCCGACTGCCCGGCCGCCGCCGTCCGGACCGCCGCCGCCAGCTCCTCCGGCGGCGCGTCCTTCAGGAGGTAGCCCGAGGCGCCCGCCTCCACCGCCGCCAGGATGTCCGCGTCCGTGTCGTACGTCGTCAGGACCAGCACCTTCGGGCCGCCCGGGGCGGCCGTGATCGCGGCCGTGGCCTCCGAGCCGTGCATCCCGCGCCCGAATTGCAGGTCCATCAGGACCACGTCCACGTCCCCGGCGGCGGCGAGCTCCACGGCCCGCTCGGCCGTGGCGG
The DNA here is from genome assembly GCF_040303145.1 of Streptomyces sp. NPDC096079. Taxonomy (NCBI): domain Bacteria; kingdom Bacillati; phylum Actinomycetota; class Actinomycetes; order Kitasatosporales; family Streptomycetaceae; genus Streptomyces; species Streptomyces sp. NPDC096079. The sequence goes on along the minus strand of NZ_JBEOST010000020.1, from coordinate 4,538 downwards.
CCTCGGCGACCACGTCGAAGTCCGGCTCGGTGTCGAGGACCGCGCGCAGGCCCGCCCGGACCACCGGGTGGTCGTCGGCGAGGAGGAGTCGGATGGTCATGCTTCAGGCTCCAGCGGGGAGGGGGAGGGAGACGGCCACGGCGGTGCCCTGGCCGGGCGCCGACTCGACGGTGAACGTGCCGCCCAGGGACTCCGCCCGCGAGCGCATCGCCGGGAGGCCGAAACCGCCGTCCGAGGAAGGGCGCACGGAGCCGGGGTCGAAGCCGCGGCCGTCGTCGACCACGTCCAGGGTCACCGACGCGTCCATGAACGACAAGGTGATCTCCGCGCGCGAGGCCGAGGCGTGCCGCACCGTGTTCGCGAGCGCCGACTGCGCGATCCGCAGCAGCGCCACCTCGTACGGGGTGGGCAGCTCGGCCGGCGTGCCGCTCACCGAGAACCGCACCCGCGGCCCCGCTCCCGGGGACACCCCGGCGCCGGGCTCGCACAGCCGCTCCAGGGCCGCCCTGAGGGAGCCGTGCTCCAGGTCCGGCGGCGCCAGCTCCCGGACGAAGCGCCGTGCCTCCGCGAGGTTGTCCTGCGCCGCCTCGCGGGCCCGGCCGATGTGACCGGCGGCGGGGGAGTCCGCGGGGAGGATCCGCTCGGCCGCCCGCAGCAGGAGCTGGATCGAGGACAGGCCCTGCGCGAGCGTGTCGTGGATCTCCCGGGCCAGCCGCTCCCGCTCGGCCAGCGTCCCCGCGTGCCGCTCGGCCGCCGCCAGCTCCGCCCGTGTCGCGATCAGCTCCTCGATGAGCCGGCGCCGTCGCTCGCTCTCCCGGTACAGGGCCTGGTAACCGAGGACCGTGGCCACCGCGACCGCCGCGCCGAGCAGCGGCCCGATGAACACCCCCGGGTTGAGCGCGGCGCCGTGACCCACGTACGACAGGATCGCCGCGCCGGCGGTCAGCGTCACCGCCGGCAGCGACCAGCGGGTGGGCAGCAGGTGCAGCTGGAGGAAGTACAGCGGGAAGGCCAGCCAGAGCGCCTCCGGCGTCAGCCAGAGCAGCGCCAGCCACGAGGCCCCGAGGACCGCCAGCCAGACGGCGGCGGCCCGCTGCGAGTTCCGCACGGACGGCAGGTACGAGCCGGCCGCGTAGACCACGCCCGTCACCACCGCCATCACCGTCCCGGCGGCCGCGTGCGCCCTTACCGCCGCCAGGACGAGCAGGCCCGCCATGAGGAGGTGCAGACAGAGGCGCAGGGCGCGCAGGGCGGGGGTGAGGGAGCGGGGATCCATGGTCCCACCAGCGTAGACAGCGGGAGACAATCCGGACTCAACCGAAAGTTTGATTGCGGAGCCATCCGTGGCGCGATGCCCGCGGGGCCCCTCGCCGACCACTCTGGTCAGCATGTTCGTGGCATGGAGAGACCTGAGATTCGCCAAGGGGCGTTTCACCCTCATGGGCACGGTGATCGTGCTGATCACCCTGCTCGTGGGGCTGCTGTCCGGGCTGACCGCCGGACTCGCGCGAGAGAACATCTCCGCGATCACCGGTCTGCCCGCCGACCGGCTGGCCTTCGCGGCGCCGCCGTCCGGGCAGTCGGTCTCCTTCACCAATTCGACGGTGACGGAGGAGCAGTGGCGCGGCTGGGCGGAGCGGCCCGGAGTCACGGAGGCCGATCCGCTCGGCATCCGCACCCTCAACGCGGCGGCCGGGGAGCGCACCGCGGCCGTCTCCGCCTTCGGTTCGGAACCGGACGTCGGCCTCGCCCCCGGGCCGGTCGGCGCGGGCAGGGCCGTCCTGTCCGAGTCGGCCGCGGAGGAACTGGCCGTGCGCCCCGGCGACAGCGTCCGCCTCGGCCCGCTGGAGGTCACCGTCACCGCCGTCTCCGGCGACGCCTCGTACAGCCACACCCCCGTCGTGTGGACCTCCCTCGACGACTGGCAGAAGCTCGGCCACAGCGGCACCACCCCGCAGGAGCAGGCCACCGTCGTCGCGCTGAGCGGCGACGGCGTCGACTGGGCGGCCGGCGACAGGGCGACCGGCACCGAGGCGCGCACCCTCGACGGCGCGCTCACCGCCATAGGGTCCTACCAGGCCGAGAACGGCTCGCTGCAGCTGATGCGCGGCTTCCTCTTCGCGATCTCCGCGCTCGTCATAGGAGCCTTCTTCACCGTCTGGACCATCCAGCGCAGCGGTGACGTCGCCGTCCTCAAGGCGCTCGGCGCCTCCACCCCGTACCTCCTGAAGGACGCGCTCGGGCAGGCCGTCCTCATGCTCACCGCCGGCACCCTGCTCGGCACGGCGCTCGCGGTCGGCATCGGCGCCCTCGTCAGCGGCGGGAACGTGCCCTTCGTCCTGGAACCGCTGACCGTCCTCGGGCCCGCCGCCGTGATCGTCGTCCTCGGTGTCCTCGGCGCCGCCCTGTCCATCCGGCGGATCACCGCCGTCGACCCCCTCACCGCCCTCGGGAGCGCCCGATGAGCCTCGTCCTCGACTCCGTCACCCTGACCTACCCCGACGGCGACGGCCGGCTCACCGCCCTCGACGCCGTCTCCCTCACCGTCCCCGCCGGGACGCTCACCGCCGTCGTCGGCCCGTCCGGCTCCGGGAAGTCCAGCCTCCTCGCCGTCGCCGCCACCCTGGTGACACCGGACGAGGGGCGGGTCGTCGTCGCCGGTACGGAGACGGGCCCGCTCACCGCCGCCGCCAAGGCGGAGCTGCGCCGGGAGCACATCGGGATCGTGTTCCAGCAGCCGAACCTGCTGCCCTCGCTGAGCGCCGTGGAGCAGCTCCAGGTGATGGCCCATCTGTCCGGGCGCGCGCCCAAGGCCGTCCGGGGCCGGGCCATGGACCTGCTCGACGCGGTCGGCCTCGCGGACCGGGCGCACCGGCGGCCGCACCAGCTGTCGGGCGGTCAGCGGCAGCGGGTGAACATCGCGCGGGCGCTGATGAACGAGCCGTCGGTGCTCCTGGTCGACGAGCCGACGAGCGCGCTGGACCACGAGCGGGGGGCGGCGGTCATGGACCTCCTGGCCGGCCTGACGGTGGCGCGGGGGACGGCGACGGTCCTGGTCACCCACGACCGCACGCATCTGGCCCGCACGGACCGCACGGTGACGGTCCAGGACGGCCGCCTGACGGAGGCGGTACGGGCCTGAGGGCCGACGGCGGGGTACGGGAACGGCCGGGCGCGCACCACTCCGGGTGGTGCGCGCCCGGCCGTTCCCGCCGCTGGGGCCTGTCCGGAAAGTCCCGTCGTCCGCCCGAAGGGCAGGGCTCGCGACAGGCCCCGGGGCCCGGCCTCAGCCCTGGCCGTTGCCCGAGGTGTTCGCCAGGGCCGCCGACAGCTCGCGGGCGACCTCCTGGAGGATCGGGACGATCTTCTCGGTGGCCGCCTCGGTGACCCGGCCCGCCGGGCCCGAGATGGAGATGGCCGCCGCGGTGGGGGAGTCGGGGACGGAGACCGCGAGGCAGCGGACTCCTATCTCCTGCTCGTTGTCGTCGACCGCGTACCCCGTCTCGCGGACCGCGACGAGCGCGTCGAGGAAGCCGTCCGGGGTGGTGATCGTCTTCTCGGTGGCGGCGGGCATGCCGGTGCGGGCGAGCAGGGCCCGCACCTCCTCCGCCGGGGTGTGCGCGAGGAGCGCCTTGCCGACGCCGGTGGAGTGCGGCAGGACCCGGCGGCCGACCTCGGTGAACATGCGCATCGAGTGCTTGGACGGCACCTGCGCGACGTACACGATCTCGTCGCCGTCGAGCAGTGCCATGTTCGCGGTCTCGCCGGTCTCCTCGACGAGCCGCGCCAGGTAGGGGCGGGCCCAGGTGCCGAGCAGCCGGGAGGCGGACTCGCCGAGCCGGATGAGCCGGGGGCCGAGCGCGTACCGGCGGTTGGGCTGCTGGCGCACGTAGCCGCAGGCCACGAGGGTGCGCATGAGGCGGTGGATGGTGGGGAGCGGGAGTCCGCTGCTGGCGGAGAGCTCGCTCAGCCCGACCTCGCCCCCGGCGTCGGCCATCCGCTCCAGGAGGTCGAAGGCGCGCTCGAGGGACTGGACGCCACCGCTCGCGGCGGCGGGCTTGGCGGCGTCGGTGGTGCTGGCGCTGGACGTCGGCACGTCAACGGTCCTTTCGGGGCAGGCGGGCAAGGCAGCAGCCTACCGGGCCGTCCGCCGGGGCACACGGTCCCGGTCCCGGCGTCAGCGCCGGTCAGGGGGTGTTTGTCCGGTGTCGACGGCGGCCCGGAGTCCTCCGGGTCTGGCCCGCATGTGCAGAGATACGTTCTACTGTACGGAATTTTCATTCCACTTTGTGGAAACCTCTAAGGAGGGTTCACCAGCGCCCGATGCTGGAAGTGTGCCCTTGACGACCCGTCGCCCGGAAGTGAACACTCCTTTTCAACAGTTCGTTGAATTTCTCGCTCCCTCTGCGGATCGCCAGAAGATTGGGGTACGGGTGGACGTCAACCTGGTCCTGCGCTCGACGCGTGTCATCACCCCGGAGGGGACGCGTGCGGCGTCGATCGCCGTCGCGGGCGGGACGATCGTGGCGGTGCTGCCG